>NZ_JAYKZI010000006.1:0-203768 GCF_036662515.1 Arthrobacter sp. S2(2024)
TAACGGCACGGCCTACACCTTCACCGTCACCGCCACGAACGCGATCGGCACCTCCCCGGCGTCGGCAGCCTCCGCACCGGTCACCCCCACGGGAACCACCAGCTCGGCCATCACCAATGGCGGCTTCGAATCCGGGCTCACCGCCTGGACCACCGGCGGGGTCAGGGCACCCGTGGCCTCCACCACCGCCCACACCGGCACCGGCTCCGCGCTCCTGGGCCTGGCCTCAGGAACCGAACCTTTGGGTGACAGCAGCCTGTCCCAGACCATCACCATCCCCGCCACCGGAACCACCACCCTGTCCTTCTGGTACCAGCCCCACAGCCAGGAAGACCCCTGCACCGGCAACGCCTGCCCGTACGACTGGATGGAAGCACAAGTCCGCACCACCACCGGCACCACCCTGGGCAGCCTCTTCAAACTCTGCAACAACAACGGCACCTGGACCCAGCTCACCGCCGACCTCACCGCCTACAAAGGCCAAACCATCACCCTCTGGTACAACGTCCACCTCGACGGCTCCAGCCCCGCCGACGACACCTGGATGTACCTCGACGACATCACCCTCACCAACAGGTAGGGGGTTGATCGACCTCCTAGTGGCCGTTCAGCCGTTCCTTGTGGCTGCGAACATGCGTCGAAGCGTGAAGAAGCAACCCAAGGCGCCGAAGAGCAGCGCCATGAAGAAGTCGCCCATGTAACTCTTCACGAAATTCGGGTTGTTCGCCAGGTTGTAGTTCATCAGGTCCCACGGCTCGGAGCTGGTGATCAAAGACAAGGGCTGGCTATTGATGTACTTGGCGGCGTCCAGCCAGACTCCAGCGACGAAAGACAAAATCGCAGTGGCAGCTGTGATGGTTGCTATCACCCACACGCCTTTTCTGCTCAGCCCGCCGGCTCCCATGACATAGAAACGGGCCGCCATCGCGGCAGCGGCGAAGGTGACGAGCGAGGACATCCAGCCAAAATTCCAGATGACGAGCCACAGAACGACGCCGATCGGGAGGGCAGGGAGGGCGAACAGCGCGCCTCGGCCCACGTTTTCGGCAGTTCGAACTGGGCGGGCGGGCGGCCATGCTGGTGCCTGAGATTGGTTGGCTTCCGGATGCCAAGAGGGAATGTGGGGGCCCGGGGCATCCGGAGCGCTCATTCCGAACTCAGGCTTGGGACGCTGCGATGCGCCGTATTCGTTGCTGCCGGGCTGCGTGTTTTCCGGCAGGTTGGTGCTTTCGGTCATGTTTCCCCCAATGTGGACCGCGGCGATCGTATGGGTCATCCTTGCACGCGACAGAGGAAATTCGCCAGCAATTGCGGCGAATAAATGTGTCGGCGATTCGACGCTGTGGGGAGAGCCTGGGGCTCGTGGACTAGCCGGCTTCGAGGATCTTCTTGAGGTTCTCCAGGTCCTTGCGCATGGCGGTGCGCATCATTGGCGCCATGAGGATGCCCGCAAGCGCGGAGAACCCGGAGGGTTCACCTGTGTTGCGGAGGGTCATGCGGGTGGCGCCATTCTCATCGGACCAGGTGTAAGTGGTGCGCATCGGGAAAGGACCTTGGCTTGTGCGCATAGTGAGTTTCTCGCCGGGGACAAGCTCGGTGAATTCGTAGACATAGTCCAGATTTCGGCCCAGGAACCGTGCGGTGAAGGCAACCCGGGATCCGACCGCGAGGGGCTTCGGCGTCTGCCACTGTGCAGATCGTATGTTCACATACCAGACCGGCGCGTTGTCCGGGTTGGAAGCATAACTTGCCACGATCTCGCGGGGCCGCTGGATCAGTATTTCGGTCTGGACGTCCACCGTGTCCCTAACTATCGCAGAACGCGCCTAGCGGGCGGTAACCCCCATTGAAGGAACTCATGGCAGATGCTCAGATTCTTCGGGGCGCTGCTGGGCCTCTTCACTCTGGGGTTCAATCTCCACGTAGTAGATCGCGCCTGCACCCGGGGCGTGAAGGCGGTGGGTCGCATGACGTATCGGCCGATAGTCGTGTCCGAAGGGGTCCCGCACTGCTATTCGTTCAAGGTGGTCCATCCGCGCGAGGAGGCCATCGACCTCCCTGAGCGTCGCGCAGTGGGTCTCTTCTCCCGCTACATCCAATACCCAGGGCGAACCGGTGGCGCCGCTGGCAAGTTCCAGGCTCAAGGTTTCAAATATTCCAGCCAGAAGGGCATCGAGCGTTGTGGGGTAGAGGCGGAGCAAACGATGCGCTTGCGGTTCGCGGCGGCGGTCGCTGATCCAGGTTTGGCGGAGCCACGTGAATTCGACCCGACCGAACGAGGACCCAAGAGTCAGCTTCCGGCCTTCCTCCAAGGTCAAGTGGAAGTTGTTCCCCGCCCGGTCGAGGATGCTGGCCGCTTCCTCAACGTACTCAAGGTCTTCCAGCATGGCGGTCTTGGACGGGTAGTACGTGAAATCGCCGAGCTCATCGACAACGACGTAGTCTTCCGGAGCCGCGCCGGCAAGCTCGGAAGCGTGTGCCGCTCCTTGGTTGAGGGGACTGCGTTTCATGGTGGATTCAGCTCCTACCGAGGTTGGCCCAAAGCCCGAATAGGCCGTGCGTCCTTTCTTCATCAGACCACCAAACCGAGCGGCCGTCGTCGGTCCTTAATGGTTTCCTTACGCGGACCGGAACAGATTTAGCGCCAAGGCTCCCGTTTGTAACAGTCGACCTCAGTGTGCCCAGAATTACGCAACAGCAGCATGTTGTTATTACAGTAAGGATTGCCTTGCCTATCTCGTTGCCGTTCCTCCCGACTCGTCGGGCTGCCGTGCCCGAAGGGTAGGGCAACCCCCAGCCATTCCGGTCCCAGCCGGAACCCTTGAAAGGCCCCCCATGAAATTCGGCATCAAACCCGCTACGGCCCTTGCCGCCGCCACGGCCACGCTGCTGGCACTTTCTGCGTGTAGCGGCGCACCAAGCGGTACTGCGAGCGGTGGTTCCACGGCCGGGGCGTCCGGTGACGGCATCGTCGTATACAACGCGCAGCATGAAAACCTCACCGGCGCATGGGTGGACGCCTTCACCAAGGAGACGGGAATCAAGGTTACGCTCCGTAATGGTGACGACCTTGAAATGAGCAACCAGCTCAGTGAGGAAGGCAAGAACTCTCCGGCGGACGTCTTCCTCACGGAAAACTCCCCGGCGATGGTCCGCATCGCGAGTGCCGGGTTGCTCGCCCCCGTCGATCAGGCAACCCTTAGCCAAGTCCCTACGCAGTACCGGCCCTCCACCGGCGACTGGACGGGCATCGCGGCCCGCTCCACCGTGTTGGCCTACAACAAGACCAAGCTCAGTGCAGACAAGCTTCCCAAGTCCTTGATGGACCTTGCGGACCCGTCATGGAAGGGACGCATCGGTGCGTCCACGGGTGGAGCCGATTTCCAGGCCATTGTCAGCGCGATGCTTGCGCTCAAGGGAGAAGACGCCACCCAGAAATGGCTGGAGGCGGCTAAAACCAACTTCAAGTCCTACAAGGACGACACCCCGGTGCTCGCAGCTGTGAACGCAGGCGAGGTCGACGCGGGAGTCCTGTACCACTACTACTCCTTCGTGGACCAGGCCCAGACCGGAGAAAACAGCAAGAACGTTGATCTCCACTACTTCAAGAACCAGGACCCGGGTGCGTTCGTCAGCGTCTCCGGCGGCGCTGTTCTGGCATCCAGCAAGAAGCAGGCCCAAGCCCAGCAGTTCCTGAAGTTCATCACGGGCAAAGCGGGTCAGCAGGTCCTCCAGAACGGTGACTCCTTTGAATACACCGTTGGCTCCGACGTACCGGCGAACTCCAAGCTTGTGCCCCTCAAGGACCTTCAGGCACCTTCGGTGGACCCCGCCAAGCTCAACAGCGAAAAGGTTACCGAGTTGATGACCAAGGTCGGGCTTCTCTAACGGGTCAGCCGACCTTGAAGCCCCCGTTGCTATAAAGAATCTGGCCATTCATCCACGAGCCCTGCCCGGAAAACAGGAATCTGACGAGGTCCGCGGTGTCCTCGGCCGTGCCGAGCCGGCCGGCCGGGGTCGCCCCAATGCCCCGGCTGCGCGTCGTGTCGTCCATCCATCCGGTGTCGATCGGGCCCGGGTTCACCACGTTCGCCCGCACGCCCCGGCCTGCCAGCTCGACGGCGGACGCTGTGACGATCCGGTCGAGGGCCCCCTTGCTCGCGCCATACGTCAGGTTGTGAACAGTGTGGTCGCTCGTCAAGGCGACAATCCGGCCGTTTCGAACCGGCGCCGGAACAACCCCACCTGGTGTTCTCCTTCATGGCCGACGACGCTAATCGCCAACCACTCTGCCGTCCCAGTTTCAAGATCCCGCCCTGCAGAGGAACAAGAAATCCTCAAGATTCGGGCCCCAGGGAACACCGAGACCCCCGAAGATCCTTGCGCCCCCGAACCCCGCCACGTAGCTTTGAGGAAGCGGACGTATGCGTCCGGGGGCATCGGGTTTGAAGCCGGTGGCCAGTCAGATTCAGAGAAGGAACATGGCCGTGGCAACAGGTATTGTCAAGTGGTTCAACGCCGAAAAGGGTTTCGGCTTCATTGCCCCCGACGACGGTTCGGCGGACGTTTTTGCCCACTACTCAGCGATCGCCTCAAGCGGGTACCGATCACTGGACGAGAATCAGCGGGTCCAGTTCGACGTCGTCCAAGGCCCGAAAGGCCCCCAGGCGGAGAACATCCAGCCTCTTTAAAGAGGGCACCACTGACGAATCAGGCTAGTTCGGCAAGCAGCCGGCCCCACTTGGGTGCCAGTAAGGGCGCTCCGGCAAGCTTGAGGCAGTGCCATAGCGTCACCGCCACGGAATCAAGCACCGGTACTCCGGTGGTTTCCTCCACTTCCGCGGTGATGTTGGCGCCGTAAAGGTTCGTGCACAAATAAATGAGCGCGTCCGGGTTCGAGGCGGCAAGTTCCAAGGACCAGGGCAGCATCTCCGCGTCCGTGACCCGGGCGAAGGATTCGTTGTTGCTGAGGTCCAGGTGGCGGTGGTCAACCGTCCTGATTCCTTCGCGCCCATATGACTCAATGACGGCATGGTTCACGTCCCCTGTATAGGGCGTGAACATGCTGATCCTTTCCGTGCCGAACGCCTTGAAGGCCTCCAGGTAGGCCAACGTAGAGGTCGTGGCCGGGATCCCGGTGGCCTCCGTGATTTCCTGGACCAGCGCTTCGTCATGGGCGGAACCGAGCCAGGAGCCTGAGGTTCCGTTCCATGCGATGACGTCTACATCCGCCGTCGCGAGCAATGCGGCGGCCTCCCTCATGACGGCCGAATCGAATTGTTTGTCCGAGGAATCATCCAGTGCAATGCGTGTGACCGGAATGCGCGTGAAGTGGATGGTGACGTCCTCGCGGTCACCCAGGATCCGGTAGCTCTGCGGTTCAAGGCACGTGTTGGATGACGGCACGATCATGCCGATGCGGGTGGGGCGGTGTTCGGAAGGCATGGTTCTCCTAAGCAGAAACGGTGGCGGGAACGGACGGCAATTTTCGAACGGACAGGGCGTCGTGGTGGGCGGCGAAGCCGTTGCGGGCGACGAAACGGCCCACCGGTCCGGGATCGTGGAAACCGCCGTCGTCGACCACGACGCGTCCGGCGGAGACGACGACGGCGGGCCAGCCGTTCAGCGTCTTCCCTTCGAAAGGCGAGAAGTCAGTACCCATGTGGAGCGCGCCGCCGTCGACCTCGCGTTCTTCGGCGGGATCGAAGATGACCAGATCGGCGTCGAACCCTGCCGCGATGGTGCCCTTGCCGGGCACGGCGTTGATCCGCGCGGGACCGGCCGAGAAGACCTCGACGAAGTCCTCCACTGTGCTGTTGGGCGCCATTGCGGTGAATGTGACGGGCATTCGGGTTTCGACGCCGGGCAGCCCGTGCGGCATGAAGCGGACGTCGTCGGTGCGCTCCCGCTTTTGCGAGAGGTCGTAGCAGGAGTGGTCCGAGGAGACGGTGTGGATCGCTCCGTCCGCGAGCCGTTCCTTCAGCGCGGCGACGGTTTCAGCGCTGCGCATCGGCGGGCAGCAGGCATACCATTCGGGGAATTTTGAGCCGTAGACGGTGTCATCCAGCGTCAGGTAGTGCGGACACGTCTCGGAGTAGGCCACCTGGCCGCGCCCGCGGGCCTCGGTGACCAGATCCACCGCGCCGGGGGTCGACTGGTGCACGAAGTAGACCGGCGCACCGGTGTACTCGGCCATGGCGAGGGTCTCTTTGACAGAGATTTCCTCGGCGAGCTCGGGCCGTGTGGAATGCAGGTGCTCGATGCCGATCCGGCCGTCCGCAGCGTGCTGTTCGGTGCAGTCGGCGATGATGGGATCGTGTTCGGCATGGATGTACGTGAGTCCGTCCAGGCGCACCATTTCGCGCATGACTTTCAGGATGGTGTCGCCGTCGGCCATGGTGGAGCCGCGGTTGGTGGTGTACATCTTCACCGAACGGACGCCCTCGGCGGCGAGTTGCTCCAGCTGCCAGGGCACGGTCTCGTCCCAACTGACCACGGAGCCGTGCAGCGCGACGTCGCAGCGGGATTCGGCGGCCAAGCGCTTCTTGTTCAGGACGGCGTCCAGCGGGGATTCCTGGGCGTCACGCGGAATACCAAAGTCGATGATGGTTGTGGTGCCGCCCCACAGGGCTGCGGTGGAGGTGGTGCGGTAGTCATCCAGGGTGCGGAAGCGGCCGGTCACTTGGGCCACGTGGCAATGGCCGTCCACACCGCCCGGGATGACCAACTTGCCCGAAGCGTCGATGATACGCGCGGCCGCGGGGACCGGTTCTGCGGCGTCGATGAGCTGGATGATGCGGCCGCCGTCGACCACGACGTGCGCGGCTTGCCGGCCGAAGCTGTTGACCACGGTGCCGTGGGCGATGACGAGATCGGGAATGGTCACGGTGGTTCCTACTTTCCTGCTGGAACGGCGGTGCCGGCAACGGAGGTGCCGGCGGCGGACTGGATGGCGGTCAGGGCGGCGTCGAGGTTTTCGGACAGTCCCCGGCGGTGCTTGACGGGCGGCGCAAAAGCGCCTTGGCGGTGGAAGCCGGATTGCAGGGCCACAACCGCTTCGGTCATGCGGATCCCGGCGGAGATTCCGTCCACCACGGGCACGGGGATTTGTCCTTCAAGCTCGCGCGCGAGTCCGGCAAGCGGGGCACCTGCCAGGATGACGACGTCGGCGCCGTCCTCGTTGACCGCTTGACGGCTCAGTGCCAGGAGGGTCTCCTTGAAATCCTGTTGCACAGTGCCGATGCCGTTGAGGCTCTGGTTGATGGAACGGATCGAGGCAAGGCGGCTGCCAAGTCCGAAATGCTCCACGCAGTCCCGGTACCAGGCGGTGATGCGGTCCGAAATGGCGATGATGGAGAAGCGTTGGCCCTGCAGGGCCGCGGCGCAGAGGGCGGCCTCCGTGATCCCGATGACCGGCACGTCGGTCAGTTCCTTGAGCGCAGGCATCCCGGGGTCGCCGAATGCGGCCACGACGACGCCGTCTATGCGGTCCGCAGCCGGATCGCCGCCGCAGTGCTCGGCGATGATTTCGGCGACGGCTCCGGCTGCGATGAGGGATTCGAAGCGGGTCTCGATGTATTCGACGCCATGTCCGGCGGTCCTGACGATCAGCTCGGTGTCAGTCCCCGCCGAGCGGCGGGCTTCGGCGTCGATCAGCGCGGTGACATCCGCGCTGATGTTGGGATTGATGACTAGCAATTTCATGGTCGTTTGCCTTGCAACTTGAGTTCGGTGGCGGGCTCGTTCTGGGGGAACTGCTCGCGGTACTTTCCAATGTGCGACGCCGATTGGGTTGCGGCGCGCTCGGCATCGCCGCTGGCGATGGCGGCGTAGAGATCGCGGTGCTCCTGGATCAGCTCCGGCAGGTCGTCCACGTGGCGGAAGAGCCAGTGCATGCGGCCTTGGAGCGGTTCCAGCGCGGTGCGGAGAAAATCGTTGTTGGCGATGGCCGTGATGGCATCGTGGAATTCGCTATTGGCGCGGTGCGCCTCGAGAATTGAGCCTTTCGCAAGGAAGCGATCGGCCTCATCGAGGAGCCCGGCCAGGTGCTTGAGGTCCTTGTCCGTGGCGCGGGCCGCTGCCAGACGGCAGGCGAGGACTTCGAGTGACTGGCGGACGTCGAAGAGGTCTTCGACGTCTTTGGGGCTCAACCCTGCCACTTCGGAACCGCGGGAGGCCCGGTCCTGGATGAGGCCTTCCTGCCGCAGCATGCGGAGGGCTTCGCGGATGGGGAGTCGCGAGACGTTGAATTCGGCGGCGAGGTCCCGCTCCACCAGCCGGGTGCCGGGCGCGTAGTGACCCTCGAAGATTCGCGAACGGATGGCGTCCCGCACGGATTCCCGGAGGGGACGGTCTGTGGTGGGGGCTTCTGCAATCAGCATTCTTGCTCCATTCGTGTTCTCTTGGGTCAATGCGCCCGGCAACCCGGAGGCGTCCAGCCGTGCGGCGGTTCAGGACCGCACGGCCGGCCCGGTCAGGCGAGTTAGACCGGAAGCCGCTTGTTGTAGTTAAGGGTCAGGACGGAGACGCCCATGATCACGGCGGATCCTACAAAGTACAGCAGCGCCCAGGTGTAGGAGCCCGTGGCCCCGACAATCAGGCCTACCACAATCGGGGTGACGAACCCTGCGATGTTGCCGCTGAAGTTCATTGCACCGCCCAGGACGCCAGCGTTGGTGCGGCCGCCGAGGATTGACGGGATGCTCCAGAACAGGCCCACCCAGCGGAGGAAGAACAAGACCACTGAGAGGAGCACGACGGCGGTGATCGGGTCTGCGACGACCGTCACGCCAACCAGGCCGCCGACTACCACGACGCTGGAGATGCCCAGCAGGGTACGCATGACCAGGTTGGCCGAGGCGCCAGCTGCGCGCCACTTGTCGGCGATAGCGCCGCCGAGGATCTCGCCGACGAAGCCTGCGCCGAAGATCACGAACGTGGACCAGCCGATGGTGTTCAAGTTGAAGTGCTTGGCCTGGGCGAGGTAGAGCGGGCCCCACGTCAGCAGGCCGTAGAACACGCCGTTGAATCCCAGCCAGCCAAAGCACATGGCCCAGAAAGAGCGGAACTTCAGGTAGGGGAGAAGTGCGCGCTTGCCCTTTACGCCGTCTTTCGTGGCCTCGGCGTCTTCTTCGGCGTGGGAGGACTCGATGTATTCGGCCTCGGCGTCGTTGACGGCTTTGTGGTTGCGGGGATTGTCCCGGACGTACCACCAGACAGCCAGGCCCATGAGGACGGTGGCGGCACCGGCGATGATGAACGAGTAGCGCCAGCTGCCTGTTGAGGCGATGAGCCAGGTGATGAGGATACCGCCCAGGCCGGCTCCGAGCGGGGCGCCTGCGTCAAGGATCGTGGCGCCGCGGCCACGCTCTTTCTTGTGCATCCAGATGGCGTTGAGCTTGCCGCCGGCCGGCATGACGCCTGCTTCGGCGACGCCGATACCCAAGCGGGCGATGAACATGCTGAGGAAGCCGCCGGCCAGGCCGGATGCTGCCGTTGCGGCACCCCAGCCGATGCACGACGCCGTGACGACCTTACGGGGACCGAACTTGTCGATGAGCAAGCCGACCGGGATCTGCATGAGGGCATAGGTCCAGAAGAATGCCGAAAGCAGGAGCCCGACGAGCTCCGGTGCGAGGTTGAATTCCTTTTGGATGATGGGCAGTGCCACGGAGATGGAGCCGCGGTCGATGTAGTTGACGGCTACCAGGATCAGCAGCAGGACGAAGAGCCTCCAACGGACACTCGTGCGTCGCTGCACGCCGTCCTTGCCGGCTTTTTCTTCGCCTTCCGAGGCTATTGCTTCAGTGTTTTGGAGAGACACAGTTTCTCCTTCAGGGGGAGTTTGAGGAGCGGGGAAAGTCTTGAATTGTTGAGCTGGGTGCGGGTTGCCGCGGCAGCTGGACTCGCGCTGGCGGCAACTGTCGCGGCCCGGTCCTCTTTCTGGGAGGAGGGACGCTGCCGGTTCGCTGGGTCCGTTTTGGGATCCCGCTTTGGGATCCCAAAATCAAAAGTAGATGTGACCGGGGGCACTGTCAAGGCTTTTGGTATACAAAGTGAAGAAACAGAATGTGACCGGAGGTGAGATTTGGCGGAATATGGGTTCACCCACCCGAGCGGTGCGGGAAATGGGATACCGACACGATTCCTAGGCTTGCCCGGGTGGGGCATGGGATACCGGCGTGTTCGCGTGTTCCTGCCTGCCGACGCGCTCCCGACCCCACGACACGCTGTCTACCTCACGACACGCAACTGGTTATGCGACGAGGAGAAAGTCTGGCGACGCCCGAATGCCGGTGTCGATAGGGATTTTCCGGGTCACGACGCGTTTAGGGTGTCACGAGGCGTTTGGGGCGTCGCGAGGCGGGTAGGGTCGGGGAGGGCTCAGCTCGGGTTGAGGTCGGCGAGGAGGGTGGCTTGTTATTGAAACGCGGGTGCGCAGATGGGATACCGGAGGCGTGGAGGGGTTCACTCGCACCCGTTGCGCCTTCCTCAAGGTAGGCGTCGCACCTACGATGATCCCGACGGTCGGAGGATCCCCGTCCGGTTCAGGGCACTTGCTCGATTCGCCTTTCGGGGTCTGCCGGCCGGCGGAGGTCGACAAGGGGGACGATGCCATATCGGCTGGGGTGGTGTTTCACGTGGGGATAATCACTGCCAACCGCATCCGAATTTGTGTGTCACGTTGCTGTCACAAACTATTTGGCCCTGTCACAAGGTTTGTGTGAGGATTTTCAGGCGTCGCATACAAGCGCAAATGCACGACTCACTTCTGGATAATTGGGATCCTCTCGTGAAAATAGCGCGTATACCTTCGGCGGAAACGGCCGACGCTGGCTCCGCGTGTTTGCACCATGCCGACTCGGAACGGGTCAGCAATTGACTTTTCAAGCAAATAGGCCAGAGTCATCCCGACACAGGGCCGGCATTCTGGCGTCCGTAGCGAGCCTCTCGCTCCTTCAAATCGGTAACGCCGTCGCGGTCGGGTTGATTAGCTCGATGGGCGCCGCGAGTGCGACGGTTTTGCGAATCGGGATTGCCGCGATCCTGACTCTTCCAGTGATTTTCATGATGAAATCATCGAGTCGAGCGCCGGTCCGATTCATCCTCAAGTACGGGTTGGTGCTGGGGCTGATGCAGGTCACCTTCTACCGGGCGATATCCACCATTGATCTATCCCTGGCCGTCTCCATAGAGTTCACACTGCCTCTCGTTATCGGATGCATCCGGTCCCGCAACACCACGGCCCGGGTTGCTGCGGGGCTGGCGGTTGCGGGGCTCTTCATGATTCCGACCTATGGCGCGACGACTGCACTCGAAGGTCTGTTCTTTGCTGCGGCAACGGGACTGCTACTGACCGCATACATCCATGTCGGGACTTCCATTCCGCAGGCCAACCACCCGATGCTCACTCTTAGTAAGGGGCTATGGGTTGCCCTCCCCATTGCGCTGGCTGCCTTCATGGTGAACGCTCCGCCCGCTGTTCTATTCACTCCTGAATTGGCGCTCCATGCGCTCATTGTTTCCATATTGACCTTGCTGGCTCCGTTTGCGCTGGAGCTATTTGCAATGAAACGCCTTCGAGCTTTGGTATTCGCGCTCGTCGCTGCCCTTGACCCTGCGTTGGCTTCCACCGTAGGTGCCGTGGTTCTACATCAAAGCCTGGACTTTCGGCAGATGGCAGGTATCGCGATTCTCACGGTCTGCGCCGGCGTTGCCGTTTTTGCTGAATCATCAACTTCACAAAAGAAGGTCAGTGTGCAATGAAGACAGCACCCGCCATGGATATTGATCGACTTCTGGACGGCTTGGATTTGTCGGTTGAGGTTACCGGCGACACGCAAGCCCTGATCTCATGCGGATATTTCGATGCACCAACCGGGATCGATGATTTTTCGCGGAGTTCGATGATGGCAGGGCTCAGCCTTGGCACAGTCTTGGACGGTGCCAACACCGCGAACCTCACGGAATCGAAAAGGCCCGCCGCAGCATCTCTAGAGTGCTGAATTGCCGCCCGGGTGAGCTCTTCTTCACCTCCGGGGCGACGGAGTCCAACAACTGGGCAATCGCAACTGCAGCTGGGTCCAGCAGCAACCACATCATTACCTCTGTCATCGAGCACAAATCCGTCCTGGATGCCTGCCTCGCCTTTCAAAAGCGGGGCGGTGAAGTCACCTTTCTGCCCATGGACGCACAAGGGATCGTCTCACCCAATGACATTGCCGACGCGATCAGGCCCAACACCAGCCTCGTGTCGATAATGCTGGCTAATAACGAGATCGGCACCATACAACCGGTCACGGACATCGCCGCCATCACTCGTGAGGCAGGGGTTCGGTTTCACTGCGACGCCACGCAAGCCATCGGCTATCTCGCTCCGGACTTCAAATCCCTGGGCCCAAACCTGATCAGCTTCTCAGGGCACAAAATTTACGGGCCCAAAGGCATCGGAGCCCTCTACATCGACAAGGAAACCCAGACCCTGCATGGGGGGTTCGAAAACATGTTGTTCGGCGGCGGCCAAGAGGGAGGGCGCCGGCCTGGGACGCAAAACATCACCGGCATCGTCGGATTCGCGGAAGCAATAAAAATTTCCAACGAGATCTCCGCCAGCGAAAAGCAAAGAGTTCTCGACCTGAGAAGCAGATTCTGGAACCAGTTGTCCAAGCGCATCCAAACGGTCACCGCCAACTCGCCGCTCGATGACGCTCTTCCGAATTGCCTGAATTTCAGGATTCCGGACATCGATTCGGTGGACCTGCTATCAGCCCTACCGAAAATAGCCATGTCGACTGGGTCCGCCTGCAACAGCAGCGACCAGAATCCCTCACATGTTCTCATGGCCATTGGCCTTGACGGCGCCATGGCCAGGTCCAGTATTCGCGTAGGATTCGGGCGCTTCACTACCACGGAGGAAATCGACGAGGCAGCAGGCATGATTGCGAAGGCTGTTCAGCGGCTCCAAAGTTCGTAGGCGGGAGCGTACTCAAGGCCGACACCGTCAAGATCTAGGAAGACGAGGCCGCGGACCGGGAACCTACCTCAGAGATCTGACAGTGGATATTAGCAGGCCGCACGCTAGGTCTGCCGGGTATTGCATGGGATACCGGGCAACCCGGCGCTGGGGCGTTGCTATGGCGACACGCAAATGGCCTGCCGACGCGCTTCCTACCTCGCGATGCGCAGCTGGCTACGCGACGCGGAAAATACCCTGCGACGCTGGAATACCGGTATCGCAGGGTATTTTCCGCGTCGCAGGGCAGCCGGGATCGGGGAGGGCTTAGCTCGGGTTGAGGTCGGCGAGAGCCGTCAGCGCCCGCTCGGGATGTTCCGCGATGCGATTCAGGACGTACAACCACCATTCGCCACCGAAGATGACGTATTCACGGGTCCTGTACCCGGCCCTGTGGAGCCGGTCGAGAAGTTCGGTCCCGAGTCCGAGGAGCATCTCGAATTCGATCGCGTCTGTCTTCAGTGCCTCGCCGTGCCTGGAGATGAGCGTGTTGACGAGCTCGTCGTCGTGGGTTGCGAGGGACAGGGAGTGGCCCGAGCGGATGAGCTGGCTCGCGAGGTCGAGGTAGGCAGCCGTCAGTTCGGCGCTGTTGCGAGGGTAGGCGACGGACTCGGGCTCGAGGAACGCGCCTTTGACCAAGCGAACGGTACCCGGGTGGAGAAGGACCCGCTCGAGGTCTCCGGGGGTGCGGTGCAGGCGGGCTTGGAGCGTGATGCCGACGCGGGGGATCTCTGCTGCGAGCTCGTCGTACAGGTCGAGGACCAAATCGGTCCGGTCGGAGCCTTCGGCCGAGATCATCAGTCCCGTTCCGTACGGTTCAGTTATCGCGGCGAGCTGGCGTACATGGTTGAGGGCCAGATCGCGGTCCACGAGTGCGCCGAGATGGGAGAGGTCGAAAGAGATGGTGCCCGGCAGGCCGGACTTCCCGAGGGCAGCGCCCAGCTCAAGGAAGACCCCGGCTTCCGAGCGTGCGAGCTCGGCGTTGCGCACGCTCTCGCCGGCATACTCGATGCTGGCGGCATGCCCGCGCGCCACCGCCGCTGCGGCTACCTCGATGGCATCGGCGGTGGTGTCCCCGGCTGAGTATCGCCTTGCCACGCGCGAAGCCATTGTTGCCAAGGCTGGCGTGGACATGACGCGTTGCTTCAGGTCTTCATCCAAAGCCCACGCGCGGAGGGTATCGGCAGCACGCTCGAGATCAATCTTGGTAGTCACCCGACAAACTGTACCGGCGGAGTTTGTGGACGCCGGCGTCGGGTTCATGATGTGAAATCCGGATCGGCCCTCCGCCCTCGCTACTCCTCCGGGAAACACCACACGGAGATGCGTGCGCCGTCCGGATCCGCGGTGACGCGGAGCCGCAGTTCCCGGCCCATCAGGGCTTCATGCGCGTCCTCGCTTGCCAGCTGGTCGGCGAGTTTGCTGATGGCAACGGCCATCGCCCGGCCCCAGTGCTGGGGCTCCCGGCTCGTGGCCACCGCCTCGGCGCTGGGCTGGCCGGGAACGGACACTCCTCCGGAATCCATCTCCCTCATGTCCATGGCGCTCATCCCGCCACCACCTTCCAGTTGTCGGCCGGCCTAGTCCCGGTCTTTGGCGTCGGCGCTCCGGGTGTGCGCCAGGATTTCCGCCAGCTCGGCAAGCCGATGTGCGCGTGCCGATTCCGCCGGCGTGAACGGTTCGTCCGGTCGGGAGAACAGGAGCGGCCCGTGCCATGCGGTCGGAATCTTGAGGACGGTCGTGGAGGGCCCGACGGCGGCGCCTGCCTCGGCGGCCGGCCCTTCAGGTTCAGGGGTGACGATTTTCGCCGACAGCAGTTCTGCTACCGCCAGCGGTAATTCGTCCGGGTTGTCGGCGATCCGGGCAGCCAGGCTCAGGGCCTTTGTCTGGCCGTCCGCCATGGCGAGTGCAGTGGTAGGCCACACGTGCGAATCCCGGCCACCGCCGTCGTCGAGCGCTGTCAGTAGCTCATGCTCGCCGAGGTGGCCCGGGGCAGACACCACGAATTCGTCCATGACGGCTCCATCCATGGGGTGGACATGGATGCTGAGGATGTTGATGTTCGTCCGGGCGAGCGAGTGGGTCATGCGTTGGAGGGAGCCTGGCTGGTCGCGGAGCACAGTCCTCGCCCGCCAAAGCGCCGGGGCCGAATGGAGCTTCCTGCGGTGGCGGAGGGCAGGTGCGTGGATCCAGCGCCGCAGGATCCTGGCCGCGGAGGGCTCGGCAACCCAAATCACCAGGACCGTTGCGGTCACGGTCAGGAGGAGCACCTTGGCCAGGTAAGGGAGTTGCGTTTCAACCACAATGGCGTGGACAAGAAGTTCGATGGGAAGCATCACCGCGATTTGGGCCACGGTGACCCTTGCCTTCGGAGCCTCGGGCATCTGCCCGCACACTTCGCAGGAGAGCTCAGCGGTAACGGAAGACCTCTTCTTCGGCTTCATGGCACTATCGTGCCCGAACCCTGTTTCAGGCGGATTGCGCCTGCGTCACGATCTGGGGCGGTATTCATGGGGCCAGTTCGGCGCCGACCGGACGCGCCGAACTGGCCGTGATTCACGAAACCTAGCGGGCGTTCTCGTTGCTCTTGTTGGCAGCGGCGAGCTCGGTCAGGAGGTCGCGGATTTCAACAAGCAGGGCGGTATCAGCCGGCAGTGGCTCGTCCTCGGGCTCTTCGATGGAGGCACGGCGCTTGGTCAGTTCGTTGATCTTGTTCATGGGCGCAACGAAAATGAAGTACACCACGGCGGCCGTGATCAGGAAAGTTACGAACGCGGTGATGACGGCGCCGAAGTTGACGAAGGTCTTCGCGTTGTCGGGCCAAATCGCGAAGCCGAGCCCCTGGGCATTGACTCCGCCGGCGGCGGCGATGACCGGGTTGATGATGTTGGTGGTGAACGCTGCGACCAGGGCTGTGAACGCGGTGCCGATGACGACGGCGATGGACAACTCGATGATGTTGCCGCGAAGAACGAAGTCCTTGAAACCTTTGAGCATGGATTGACCTCCGGTGAATGGGTACAGGTGATGTGGCCGGAATAGCCCCGGCCCGGCTGGTAACAACCGACATGAGACTATCAATCGAAGACGTGCCGCCGTCTTACTTCGCTTCACGATCTACCATTCAACGGAAGGCGGTCCGGCTGCCTGGAGCCTCCCGGCGTAAGCTCGTAGCGGATGCCAGTGCCGCCGTCGTGGGCCCACGCCGCCAGGGTTCCCTGGCCGAGCTTGCGAGGCGAGGGTGGCGGTGGGGATTAGTTGAGCAGTTCGGCGCTCAAGAGAAGCAAAGAGGCAGGCAAGCCATTGAACGCCCTGGCAGAGATGTTCAGGATCGGTCCCGGCAACAAGGACCATCACCCGGCTGTGCGCTGCGCGGTGGGCGTCTTCCTGCCGTTGATCACCCTCGTGTTGTTCGGACGGCTGGACCTTGTGGTCTTCGCCAGCTTTGCGGCGTTCACGAATATCTACGGCCGTAACGAGCCCCACAGCCACCGTTTTCGAAGCCAGCTCCGTGCCGGTTCGTTGCTCCTCGGCATCATCCTGCTCGCCACCCTGACCGCCCGGGTTGGCCAGGGCTCGGACGCGTACCTGTGGATCCTCACGCTAGGCACCACATTGGTTGCCGCATTTTGCTCCGTGGTGACCGCGCTGTGGAGGCTTCGCCCGGCAGGTTCGCTCTTCCATATTTTCGCTTTCGCCGCGATCGCCTCCGTTCCCCAGCAGCCCCCGCTCTGGGAAGGGATGTTGGCGGCGGTTTTGACTGCCGTGTTGGCGTTGCTGATCGGAATGTCGGCGCGGGTAGTCCCGAGCCACCGGACACCATGGAAGCGACCGGCTGCGGACCGGTTGCTGCCCCAGGAAATCCGGGCAGCTTGGCTGGAAGGCCTGGGCTACTTCGTGGCTGCCGGGCTAGCCGGAACGCTTGCTACTTTGGTTGGGCAGTGGCTCGGATTCGGACACGGCTATTGGGCCATGGTGGCGGCAGTAGTTCCCCTGGTTGGGCGCAGTACCCGGCATCGGGTGCAACGGGGAATCCAGAGGATCGTGGGGACATTGCTCGGTTTGCTGGTGTTGGCCGGAATCCTCTGGCTCGGCCCGGCGCCATGGCAGATGGTGTTGGTGATTGCCGCATGCCAGTTCGGAGCAGAGCTCTTCATTACGCGCCAATATCTCGTGGCGCAGATATTCGTCACACCGCTCGCGCTCATTTCCACTTTGCTGGTTGCCAACGTTCCGCCCGCGCTCCTGCTGCGGGACCGCATTGTGGAGACCGTGATCGGGGCCGCCGTCGGCGTCGCGGTGGTATTGGCGCCTGCGGCATGGTCCCGGGTCAGGGAACTCACTTCCGGCTAGGCGTTTCCCAATTGGCGACCGTGTGGGACCTTATGTAAAGGGACTTATTGTTTCCACATGCCCCAATCAGCATATTCACCGGGAGAACGCGCCATGCTTCCTGCAGATAACACTTTGACCACCATCGACCGAATCCAGAACCTGATCCTGGAGAGTGCCGACTTCGAGGAATTCCTCAACGAGCTGGCGCGGTTTTCTGCCCACCAGATGGCGGGCGACGGCGATGACGCGCTCTGTGGGATCACGCTGCTGCGCGAGCGGAAGGCACTCACGATTGGTTGGAGCAGTGATGCGGCCCGCGAAGTGGACGAGATCCAGTATTCCTTGGCCCAGGGGCCATGTTTGACGGCTGCCGAAGAGGAAAGGGAAGTCCACGTCCCGGATCTTCTTGAAGAGAACCGCTGGGGTCCCGACTATGCGAGTGCCGTTGCGTCGCACGGACTGAGGTCGGTGTTGTCGTTGCCCTTCAATCTGGAGGGAGAGGCCAAAGCAGCGCTCAACCTGTACTCCGAGGCCCCGTACAAGTTCGACGAACGGGCTGCTGATCGGGCCCGCGGATATACCCGTGAGGTGTCGCAGGCCTTGCGTCTCGCTATCAGGTTCGCCCTCCATGCAGACAGCGCAAAGAATCTCCGGGCGGCCATGGAGTCCCGCACAGTGATCGATATCGCCGTTGGAATTGTCATGGCACAGAGCCGCTGCAGCCAGGAGGACGCTGTCCGGATTCTCACGGAGGCCTCGAGCAATCGCAACGTGAAATTGCGCGATATCGCCACGTCCTTGGTGGACTCCGTTGACGCAGCGGGCACCCTGACCCACTTCGAAGAGCCCGCCCAGGAGCCGGGCCGCAGCCGGGCCGGGTGAGGCGGGCCCGCTCGTCGGTCGACTCGCGGGGTGTACAACGAGGGTTCCGGAGGATAGGCTTCTTGAGGTTGAGCCGTCGGCCATAGACGCCTCTTTTGGAGTACCTATGGACCGTAGATTGCACGCCCTTGTAAAGTTTGATGTTTCCACCGACGCTGTCGAGATCGACGTGCGGGGGAGCCTGAATCAGGACTCCCGCTCCGCGCTGGTTCACATTGTTCGCCGGATTCGCCGAATGGGCATCACCTCCCACATCAGAGTCGGCTTTTCGCACGCCGCGATTGTCGAATCGCAGGCACTAGCGGGACTCCGCAACGATCTCAATGCGATCGACGGCGGAGCCACCGAAGTTGGCCTGCCCACCGGATCCGGCGTTTCCCTGGAATTCACGGACAAGCCTGCCAGTCCCGGTTTCGGGGCCGCGGCGGGAACGAAATCGATTGAAATCACCGGCGAATTCGCAGCCTCAATCGACGCGGCGGGACTCCAACCGCTGGACAAATGCTCCGATGAAGAACTTCTTGCTGCCAGCGATTTCGCGTTTGGCCTGCTGGACCAGCCCGGTACATCCGCCTCGCCGGTAGTGCTGGCGCACTACGACGCGATCGGCTTGGAGATTTCGCGCCGGGAAACCAAGCATGCCCCTGCGGATCCCGCTGAACCGCAGTAAACTTGAGCCCACCATTGAATGGAATCCGTGGGAAATGGGGAAAGCGCAGTGGCCAACTCGGCATCCGGTGATTCCGTCGTGGACCGCATCGTCCGGATTATCGAGGCATTCCCCGAAGGATCCACGTCACTGCGTCTTTCCGAACTCGCGGAGACTGCCGGCTTGCCGCTCACGAGTGCCCATCGCCTGGTCCGGCAGCTCGCCGACCACGGTCTCCTGGATCTGGCTGCTGGCGGAGATGTCCGCCTGGGCCTGCGGCTATGGGAACTCGTCAACCGGAATTCACCCACCTTGGCCCTCCGGCAAGCGGCCCTGCCGTTCATGGAGGATATCCAGCAGGTCCTGAACCAGAACGTGAACCTTGCCGTGCTCGATGGTTGGGAAGCGTTGTTCGTGGAGCGGCTGTCCCGCCGGGGATCCGTGGCCAACCGTGCCCGCGTTGCCGGCCGGATGCCCGTTCACATTTCTTCGGCCGGGCTGGCGTTAATGGCCAGCCAGCCGCGGGAAAAGCAGGCCGATTACCTCAAACAGTTCAGCGACCCAGCTGGAAAGGTGACGGCCGACGTCGTCCGTCACCTTTTGGCTGAAACCGCCCAGCAGGGGTACGCGCAGCTCGCGGGCGTCGTGGATCCGGACACTTGGGGAATCGCGGTGCCGGTCGCGGACGGCAAGCGGCGCACGGTGGCGGCGCTCGGTGTGGTGGTTCCCCTCGCCGAAATGCGCCTGCAGGCGTTGGTGCCGGCGCTGCAGACGGCGGCCCGCGGAATCGGGCGCCAGCTCGGGGAGCAGCGGAACACTTAAGGGTTTTCCGTTGAACGGAATTCGTCTAACGCCGACGATGCGGCGGGGGTCACACTGATCAGCAGAACCACCGCGGCCCTTAGGCGCGGTTCCGCAATGAAGCGAGGAACACCATGGCACGCAAGCCCATTACCACCCAGGTGGCCATCATGGGCGCCGGCCCGGCCGGCCTCATGCTCTCCCACTTGCTGGCCACAGCGGGGATCGAATCCACCGTCATCGAGGTCCGCAGCCATCAGGAGATCGCCGAAACCGTCCGTGCGGGCATCCTGGAACACGGCTCCGTGAACCTGCTCGTGGACAGCGGGGTTTCGGACCGCGTGCTGCGCGACGGCGACAGGCATGACGGGATCGAACTGCGGTTCAACGGTGAAAGCCACCGGATCGATTTCAAGGGGCTCGTGGGGGAATCGGTCTGGCTGTACCCGCAGACGGACGTCTTCCTCGACCTCGCTGCACGGCGCAAGGACGATGGCGGCGACGTCCGGTACAGCGTCACGGACACCACCGTCCATGACTTCGAAGGCAAGCCGAAAGTCTGGTTCACCGACGCCGAGGGCCAGGAATTCGAGATCCAGGCGGACTTCCTGGTGGGCGCGGATGGTTCCCGCAGCCACTGCCGCTTCCAGATCCCCGAGGCCGACCGGAAATGGTACTTTCACGAATACCCCTTCGCCTGGTTCGGCATCCTCGCCCAGGCCCCGCGCAGCTCGGACGAACTGATCTACGCCAACTCAGCGAACGGCTTCGCCCTGATCAGCCAGCGCACGGAGACTGTGCAGCGCATGTACTTCCAGTGCGATCCCAAGGAAAACGTGGCGGATTGGGACGATGAGCGCATCTGGTCCGAATTCCGCAAACGCGTCAACGGGAACGGCTTTGAGCTCAAGGAAGGGCCGGTCCTGGAGAAGATGGTCCTGCCGTTCCGCAGCTTCGTCCACACTCCGATGCGCCACGGGAACCTGTTCCTGGCCGGCGACGCCGCGCACACCGTCCCGCCGACCGGTGCCAAGGGCCTCAATTTGGCGCTCCATGACGTCAAGGTGCTCTTCGAAGGCCTGGAGTCCTTCTACTCGAACGGTTCCAACGGCCTGCTCGAGTCCTACAGCGACCGCGCCCTGGAACGCGTCTGGAAAGCCCAGCACTTCTCCTACTGGATGACGTCCATGCTGCATACCGCTCCTGGATCGGACGACTTCGGACGCGCGCGCCAGCTCGGCGAGCTCCACTCCGTGGTCTCGTCCCGGCACGCCCGTGCCCACCTTGCGGAGTCGTACACGGGGTGGCCGACGGGGAAGTAGCCGGCGACGCGCGGCTGGCTACTCGCGCGTCGTCACGTACCGGATGCCCCAGCTGGGCTCCCAGGCCTCCCCGGGTTCCAGCCAGCGCAGGCCTTCGCCACTATTGAAGGCATCGGCGGGCGCAGTCATCGGTTCAACCGCGACGGCGGTCACCATACCGCCGTCGGTGGCGAAGTCCGTGGTAGTGAAGGCCTGGACGTAGCCGAAGGAGGCATCCATGAACATTTGGACTTGGCTGCCGTCGGGCGCTTCGAGGTAGTGCACCGAGCTTCCGTCGTCCTCGCGGTGGACATCGCTCCAGGCGTCGTCGAGGTCAACTGAACCAACCAGCTGGCCTGTGCGGAAGTCGTTCGTGGTTCCGGCGACGTCCGTGGTGATTCCGCTGGGGTTCAGGCGTTCGTCCACCTCGATGTGGGTAGCGGCGTTGATATAGAGCGTGAGTTCGTCCGTCGGCACGCTGCCCAGCCGGAGGAAAGGATGGGCGCCGAGCGCGACGGGCGCGGACCGGTGGCCCGTGTTTTCCAGGCGGTGGGTGACAAGCAGCCCGTCCTCCACGAGTTGATAACGGACCGACGTCGACAGCTCGAAGGGGTACCCAGCTTGCGGCGAGATGCCGGCGTCGAGCGTAATGCTGTCAGCGGTCCGGGCACTGACCCCGTATGGAGTGTGCGTCAGCAATCCATGCAAAGCATTGCCGTTGTCCGGCTCGGTGATGTCGAGTTGTCGGGTGACGCCGTCGTAGCTCCATGTGCCGCCAGCCACCCGGTTGGGCCACGGGACCAGGACCCAGCCCGCGCACCATGGCGGTTGGGCATCGGCGGGATAGTCCTGGACCAGGGCCACGCCGTCGACGTCGAGCTCCCGCAGGCTGGCGGCGATTTCCGTGACGACGGCGCGCTGGATGCGGCCGCCGATGCTGGCCGTGAGTTCGAAATGTTCGCCCATGGGCGAATTGTCAGTAGACATAGTCGACCTTGCTAAGAGGAAGCGCAGCTAAGGCGCCGGCCGGATCCGCGAGGAACTGTGCGAAGGCCAGTTCCGCGGCTCCGATCATCATGAGATCCGAGCCGAGGGCGGCCCGGTAGATCTTTACCTGGCCAGCCGGTCCGTCCATCGCCTGGGATCGCAGCGAGCTGTCCAATGTCCCGGGAGACAGGGCGTGCAAGACGCCGAGGAAGCCATCCAGGACGATCGCTTCAGGGTTGAAAATGTTCACCGCATTCCGCAAGGCGATGCCAAGATACTCAAGCTGGCGTGCCACTTCGGCGCCCACCGCTTCGCTGCTGTTCCGGCGAAGCGCTTGCTCGAGTTCACCCGCATCCCCACCGCCGATCCCGGCCAGTTCAAAAAGCGAGGACTGCGAGACTTCGGTCTCGAGGCAGCCTGCGGCCCCGCAATGGCAAGGTTTGCCGGTCGAGCGGACAAAGGTATGTCCAAGTTCCCCGGCGTAGCCGGATGTCCCGCGAAGCAATTCCCCGTCAGCGATGATTCCGCCGCCGATGCCGCTGGCGCCACCGTTGAGGAAGATCAGGTTCCTTTGGCCCGCGCCGGCGCCGAAAAGGAGTTCACCCTCGGCGCCGAGCGATGCGTCGTTGGCCGCGTGGCAGGGGTATCCGGTAGCTTCGCCGAGCATTCGGGCTATGGGTTCATCGCGCCAGCCCAGATGCGGGGCGTGCCGGACCACGCCGTCGCCCCGGTTGACGAGCCCGGGCACTGCGATGCCCACGCCCATGACCTGGTACGACGTGTCGAGCTCCGACCGCATTCCCTCGATGACGGCCGCCGCGATGTTCACGGCTTCTTTGGCCGTCGGGATCCGCTCGGTGTCGAAACGGATCTTCTTCTGGACCTTCCCCCCGAGGCCCACAAGACCGATGGTGACAGCATCGATCTCCGGGTTGACCGCAAGGGCAGCTATGGACGGCCGGGGATGGACGATCGGGCTGGGCCTGCCCACCTGCGCTTCGCCGGAGGGCGCCGTCTCATACACCACTTCCAAGTTCACGAGTTGCCCTATCAACGCCCCTACCGTGGACCGGTTCAGGCCTGTCCGCTTGGTCAGCTGGGCACGACTGAGTACACCGTTGTGGTGGACAAGGGAGGTCAGCAGCGCCAGGTTGTTTCGCCGTGACGGATCGGGCTCGCTGGCGGTGACGGGATTTCGGGTGGGGGAGGGCATCATCGCGACAATATCAGCTCCCAAACACCGTTCGGTCCAGGAAGTCGTTGCGGAACTTTCCGGACGGATCGAGGCGTTCAGCCAGGGCGATGAAGTCGTTGAAGCGAGGGTACAAGGGCGCGACGACGGCAGCACCGGCGTCGAACAGCTTGCCCCAGTGCGGCCTCGCCGCGAACGGACCCAGTTCCGCCTCAAGCAGCGGCAGGATGGCTTCGACGGCCGGCTGGTCCTGGCGCCACGTGAAGTGCAAGCCGATGCCGTCGCGGCCGTAGTTGGCGCTCAGCCAGAGCTGGTCGGCGGCCACCGTGCGGATTTCGCCAACCAGCAGCAGGGGAGTCACGACGTCGGAGAGCCGGCGCATGGTGCGGAGGGCGTCCACGGCGTGTTCACGGGGGATGAGGTACTCGCTCTGCAACTCGTCGCCTTGGCTCGGTGTGAATTCCATCCTGAAATGGGCCAGCCGGTCGGACCACGGCCCGGCCATGCCGAGCTGCTGCGTGCAGTTGCTGCCTGACACGCCGGGAAGGGGGTGCCGGGCTTCTGTTGCCGGGGTTCCGCCGAAGAAATCCGACGTTTCCGCGGCCGCATCGCCGCCGCGCCTCTTGAGCCACGCTTGGCCCACCGTCTCTCCGCTCCAATCGGTGAACAGGCTGACGCTATACGCGGAGGAGGTTATCTGGTCGAAGTTTTCCAGGACGAGGTCCCAGTTGAGGTTTTCGAACACGTTCTGGGCGACGTCGAAGGTTGGCTGGATGTCCAGGGTCAGTTTGGTGACGATGCCGAGTGCGCCGAGTCCCACCACCATTCCGTCGAAATCCTCGTCGCCGCGGCGCACGCTGAGAATGCTGCCGTCCGCGGTGACCAGTTCAAGGCCCGCGACGGCGCTGGCAAGGTTGCCATTGGCATCACCGGAGCCGTGCGTGGCGGTGGAGACAGCTCCTGCAACCGAAATGTGGGGGAGCGAGGCGAGGTTGTGAAGGGCGAAGCCTTGGCGCTGGAGTTCTGCCGCCAGGGTCCCGTACCGCGTGCCACCGCTCACGGTGACGGTCATGTTCGCCGCATCCACGCTGATGCCCGGATCCAGCTGGTCCAGCACCACGAGGGTACCGGCCGTGTCCGCAATGGAGTTGAAGGAATGCCTGGAGCCAAGCGCACGGACCTTCTGGGCGCCTGCCACGAGACCTTGTAGCTCCTCCACGCTGGCGGGATGGGCGAGTTGCGGTGCCTGGTAGCTGTAGTTTCCTGCCCAGTTGCGTTCCGCCACCAGCTGATCAGTCACGGTTGAATCCTTCGTTCGAGGGCTCGACGGCCTTATTTGATGTCCACAACAACATAACGGCTGAATGGCCCATGCGCCAGATCTTTTCCTGACTTTTCCTTGAGGGGATGAAAAAACTTTGTTGGCTTCACGTGGTTGACATCACAGGAATTCATAATATGTTGGATAGCGAAACAAACCCCTTTCGACTACCCGGAGCACTCAATGACGATTCAGCCCACCCGTGAAGACAAGTTCTCGTTCGGTCTTTGGACCGTCGGTTGGGAGGCGCAGGACCAGTTCGGTTCGGCCACCCGCCCTCCCCTGGACACCGTGGAAGCCGTCAACCGACTCAGCGACCTTGGCGCCTACGGCATCACTTTCCACGACAATGACCTGTTCCCCTTCGGCTGCTCGGCTGCTGATCGCCAGCGCGAAATCGACCGCTTGCAGGGTGCGCTCAAAGCCACGGGGATGATCGTTCCCATGGTCACCACCAACCTGTTCAGCCACCCCGTCTTCAAGGACGGCGGTTTCACGAGCAACGATCGCGGCGTCCGCCGCTTTGCCCTGCGCAAGGTGCTGGACAACATCGATCTCGCCGCAGAACTCGGCGCCGAAACGTTCGTCATGTGGGGCGGCCGTGAAGGCAGCGAATACGACGCCGCCAAGGACATCCGCGGCGCGCTCGAGCGTTACCGCGAGGCCGTGAACCTGTTGGGCGACTACGTCACGGACAAGGGGTACAACATCCGCTTCGCGATTGAACCGAAGCCGAACGAACCTCGCGGCGACATCCTGCTCCCCACCCTGGGCCACGCCCTAGCCTTCATCGAAACCCTGGAACGCCCGGAGCTCGTGGGCATCAACCCCGAGACCGGCCACGAGCAGATGGCGGGCCTGAACTTCACGCACGGCATCGCCCAGGCCCTGTACCAGGGCAAGCTCTTCCACATCGACCTCAACGGCCAGCGCAGCATCAAGTTCGACCAGGACCTGGTGTTTGGCCACGGTGACCTGCAGAACGCTTTCTCCTTGGTTGACTTGCTCGAAAACGGCGGTCCCGACGGCGGCCCCGCCTACGACGGTCCGCGCCACTTCGACTACAAGCCCAGCCGCACCGAGGACATCGACGGCGTGTGGGACTCTGCGGCCGCGAACATGCAGACCTACCTGCTGCTCAAGGAGCGCGCCAAGGCATTCCGCGCCGACCCCGAGGTCCAGGAGGCCCTCCAGACGTCCCGCGTGGCAGAAATCAACGAACCCACCCTGAACCCGGGCGAAGGTTACGAGCAGTTGCGTGCGGACAAGTCCGCGTACGAGGACTTCGACGCCGATGCCTACTTCGGCGGCAAGGGCTTTGGGTTCGTGAAGCTCCAGCAGCTCTTCATCGAGCACCTCCTCGGAGCGCGCTGACCTCATGACACTGGTTGCCGGGGTTGATTCCTCTACCCAAAGCTGCAAAGTGGTGGTCTTGGACGCGGAAAGCGGTGCGCTCGTGCGTGCGGGCCGCGCGAGCCACCCGGATGGAACGGAAGTCCATCCGGACGAGTGGTGGCGGGCGCTGTCCGAAGCGTTCGGCGACGCCGGCGGCCTGGCCGATGTCAGCGCACTGTCCGTAGGGGGCCAGCAGCACGGGATGGTGCTGCTGGACCTCGAGGGCAATGTGGTGCGGCCGGCGCTGCTGTGGAATGACACTCGCTCGGCCGGGTCGGCGGAAGATCTCACCGCCGAAGTGGGGGCGGAGGACTTCGCCCGGCGGACCGGCCTGGTTCCGGTGGCTTCGTTCACGATCACGAAAATCCGCTGGATTAGGGACCACGAACCCGAAAGCATGGCTCGGGTGGCCGCCGTCGCGCTCCCCCACGACTGGCTCACGTGGCGTCTCCGCGGTTACGGTCCGGCGGGCTCCAGCCCGCTGGGGCCGGACCTGGACGAACTCACCACTGACCGTTCGGACGCCAGCGGCACCGGCTATTGGAGCCCGCTGACCGGACGCTACGATCTGGACTTGTTCAAACTGGCGTTCGGCCAGGACGCCCGGGAAGCCTCGGGCGGGACGACGACGGCGGCGCCCGGCGTCGTCGTTCTTCCCCGGGTGCTAGGTCCGGGCGAAACCGCGGGCCGCGTGCACCCGGCGTGTTTCGGGGGCCGTGGCGCAAGCGAAGCGTTGGGCGGCGGGATCCTGCTCGGCGTCGGGGCGGGGGACAATGCCGCCGCCGCGCTTGGGCTCGGAGCCAAACCCGGCGACGTCGTCGTGTCCGTGGGCACCAGCGGCACCGTGTTCGCCGTCGACTCTTCACCCGGACATGATGCGAGCGGGACCGTGGCGGGCTTCGCCGATGCGAGCGGCGAGTATTTGCCCATCGCAGTGACCTTGAACGCCGCCCGCGTGCTCAGCTCGGTAGCCGCAGTGCTCGGCGTCGACTTCGACGGGCTGTCCAGGCTCGCCCTTGAAGCTGAGCCTGGCTCGGGAGGCGTGGTGCTGGTGCCGTATTTCGAAGGGGAACGGACTCCCAATCTGCCTCACGCGAAGGCCAGTTTCCACGGCCTCAGCATCGCCTCCACCACCCGGCCGAATATCGCCCGGGCCGCCATCGAAGGCATGCTGTGTGGACTCGCCGGAGGCCTGGACGCGCTGCGTGACCAGGGTGTCCGTGCGGAACGGTTGCAGTTGATCGGGGGCGCGGTACAGAATCCTGCCGTGCAACGGATAGCGGCTCAGGTATTCGACCTGCCTGTCGTGATTCCGAGCCCGGGCGAATACGTTGCCCGCGGTGCAGCCGTGCAGGCGGCGTGGGCGCTCGCAGGCTACCGCCCGGATTGGCCCGTGGCCCTCGACGCCACACCCGAGCCGGACTTCCGGGATTCGATCGGGCAGAACTACAGGAAGGTCAGTGCCCGCGTTGACGCCGGCAACTGAATCGCTGCTCATCAGGACACCGCTTCTTGATTCCCTGAACCAGGATCCGGTGCCCGCATCGGGCAGTCCCGTCCGGTGGGGAGTCATTTCCACCGGACGGATCGCCTCCACGGTCGTCAGCGACCTCGCGCTCCTTCCCGACGCCGTTTTGCAGTCCGTCAGTTCCCGGACCCAGGAAAACGCGGACGCGTTTGCTTCCGAGCACGGCTTCCAGAGCGCCTACGGCGACGACGGCGGGCTTCCGGGGTACCAGCGGCTCCTCCAGGATCCCGCGGTGGACGTCGTGTATGTGGCAACCCCTCACACGAGTCATTTCTCGGCGGCGAAGGCGGCCCTCGAAGCGGGGAAGCACGTGTTGTGCGAGAAGCCGCTGACCATCAACGCCCGTGAAGCAGAGGTCCTGGTTCGGCTGGCCCGGGAGAAAAGCCTGTTCCTGATGGAAGCAGTGTGGACCCGGTTCCTGCCCAGCGTGCAACGGGCGGCGGAAATCATCGCATCCGGCGAACTCGGCGAGATCCGGTGGCTGCAAGCTGACCTCGGGTTTCCGGCGCCGTACAATCCAGAATCCCGGCTGTGGAGGCTCGACGACGGGGGAGGTGCCCTGATGGACGTTGGTGTCTATCCCCTGACATGGGCGCTGATCAGCCTAGGACGCCCGGAATCGTTGACGGCCACGGCGCATCTGACTGACGGCGGAGTGGATTCCGAGACCGCACTGACACTGTCCTATCCTTCCGGGGCGCAGGTCCAGGCCATGACCTCTTTGACCTCGGCCACCCCCCAAACGGCCACCATATGCGGCACGAAGGGGATGCTCCGATCCAACGCACCGCTGTTCAATCCGACGGAGTTGACCATCACCTCCAGCTCCGGCGAGCAACGGCTGGAGAAATTCACCCCGGTCGGCCATGGCTACACCTACCAGTTGCGCGAAGTGATTCGTTGCCTGCAGCTGGGCCTGCTCGAGTGCCCCACGATGCCGTTGGCGGATACCCTGACCACCATGTCCCTGCTGGATGAAGCACGCAGGCAAGCGGGAATCAGCTACCCGGGGGACTAGGGGCAGGGCAGCGCCTCGGCAAGTGACCAGCGCGGCACGGCCCGGTCGAAATAGCCAGCAACCTCCGATCCCTGAATGATGATGTAAGTCACGCAGTCAAAACAGGATCCTGGAGGAAACATGCCCGCCACGCCGTCGCCGGGAAGAGTGGGCGATGTCCGCAGGCAGAACCTTGCGCTTGTCCTCGCAGGCATCCAGGGGAACGGCGGGGCCACGCGCGCGCAGCTTGCCGTGGAAAGCGGCCTGACGAAGGCCTCCGTTTCGAGCCTGGTCACCGACTTGCTCGAATCCGGCCTGGTGCGGGAAACAAGTGTCACCCGCGACGGCGAACGCGGACGGCCCGGAACCGGTCTCGTCCTCAATCCGGCCCGCGGCGCTTTGGCCGCGGAAATCAATGTGGACTACCTCGCGGTGGGAGTCCTGGACTTCGCAGGGGAACTGGTCTTCCACGAGACCCTTGAACGGCATAACCGCGGAAGCCTGCCCTCCGACATCCTGCCGCTCCTCGTCGCCATGGCGCAGCGGGCGGCAACACAGGCGGCGGGCGACGGCGTCGAACTTCTTGGTGGGGAATTGACCGTGCCCGGCTTGGTGGATACGGAACGCAACGTGGTGCTGGCCGCGCCGAACCTGGGCTGGGCCGACGTCGGACTCTCCGAAGAGCTGCCCAGGCTCCTGCCCGCAGCCCCCTTCGGAGTGACCCTCTCCAACGAGGCCAATAGCGCCGCGCTCGCGGAACTCTGGTTTGGCCACGGCGACCGCTTCCCTGACTTCCTCTACATTTCCGGCGAAGTGGGCGTCGGTGGAGGGCTGGTCATAGATTCCCGGCTTTTCGCCGGCCCGCACGGCCATGCCGGTGAGATCGGGCATGTGGTGGTGCATCCCGACGGCCCGTTGTGCGCCTGCGGCGGCCACGGTTGCCTTGAGACGTTCGCGGGCCAAGACGCCATATATTCTGCAGGTGGAATACATCAGGATGCGACTCCAAAGCACATGGAATACCTGCTGAGCCGCCTTGCCGACGGAGATAGGAGCGCGGTTTCAGCGGTGGAACAGGCCGGGCACTACCTAGGAATCGCGATTGCCTCGACGGCGCGGGTGGCGAACATTTCCGCCGTCGTGCTGGGCGGTCATTTCGCCGTACTCGAGGAGTGGATCGCTCCTGCGCTGCGCCGGAGCTTGGACCACCACGCACCGGGACTGATCCCGGAAGGAAACCTGGCGTTCTCCGGACTGGGGCAGACGGGGGCCCTCAGGGGCGCCGCAGCAACCGCAGTCCGGAGAATATTGAGCCAGGCCTACGAACTGATTCCCTGAACTTCCGCGAGCGGGGCCGCCAAGGCTGTCAGTTCCACGAGGGCCGGCCGCGCAACCGTGCTTTCGATCGAGACCGCTGAACCACTGTGGGCAGATGCCAGCACAGATTCCATGACCTCAAGCGCATGGAACGCCAATTGGCCGCCAGCGCGTGGTTCGACCCCGGCCGGGGTTGCGGCGAGGTCGGCGATGCCGAAGCCCCTGCCCGAATCGATGTAGCCGGCCGAGATCGGAAGGGTCTGCCAGGAGTCGGCGCCAAGCGTAAAGAGCTGGACGTCGCCGTCGAAGTGGTTCGGATCAGGAACAACAAGAGATCCCGCCGAACCGTGGATCTCGATGTTGGCCGACTTGGTCTTCACCGCGTCGAAGCTCATCACCAGCGTGGACAGGGCGCCGGAGGCGTGGACCAGGACCCCGGTCACGTGCGAATCGATGGTCACCGGAATCACCTCGCCCTCCCGCGGTCCTGAACCAATGGTGCGCGTGTCCCGTGTGTGGCTTGCGGCACCAATGACCGAGACCACCGGGCCCAATAGCGTGACCAGGGCGCTCACGTAGTAGGGACCCATGTCCAGCAGCGGTCCGCCGCCGGGCTGGTAGTAGAAGTCCGGGTTGGGATGCCAGCGCTCGTGTCCCGGTGTCACCATGGTTGCCGTGGCCGAGATCGGCGCACCGATCAGGCCGTCGTCGATCGCTTTGCGGGCAGTCTGGATCCCGGTGCCGAGCACCGTATCCGGCGCGCAGCCGACCACGACGCCGGCCTCCCGCGCCGCGTCGAGCACTTGCCGTGCCTCGGCGGTTGTCGCAGCGAGCGGCTTCTCACCATAGACACTCTTGCCGGCGGCGATGGCCCTCAATGCGATCGGCGCATGCGCGGCCGGAATGGTGAGGTTGAGTACGAGCTCGATGTCGTCCGCCGCCAGGAGCTCGTCGACGGTCACCGCGCGGACGCCGTCGTAAGAATCCGCGACCGCTTGTGCGCGCGCGGGATCGAGGTCCGCGACGGCTACCAGGTCAATGTCGTCCAGCCGGCGGAAGTTCTTGAGGTACTGGGCGATGATGGCGCCACAGCCGATGATGCCTACTCTTAGCGGCTTGCCCACAGCATGCCCCTTTCGATGATGGTGCGGACGTTGCTGTCCTGGAGGATTTCCACGCTGTGTCCCGGGGTGCAGACGAAGATCCGTCCTTCGGCCCACTGCCGGGTCCAGATCGCAGGGGAGGTGACCTCCCGGTTCCATTGGTCCCAGTCGCGGACCTTCTGGGTGGTGGTGGCGAGGACGTCGATGTAGTCGTCAGACAGGACCCAGTACTGCTCGGTGACCAAATCGAAGTCGCCGATTCCCTGGGTGATGGGGTGGCTCGCGGCAGCCGGGACCATGTTGACGGTGTACGGCACGTAGTTGTCCGGCTGTTCGCCGATGCGTTCGTCCGGATGTTTGCCGGGGTGGCAGGCGAACTGGCCGCCGATCATGTGCAGGTAGTCCGAGTTGTTCCGGTAGGAATCGGCGATGCCGCCGTGCCAGCCGGCAAGTCCCGTGCCGTTTTCGACGGCGGTACGGAGCCCCTCGAATTCGTCCTTCTCGATGGTGGACATGGTCATGCATTGCACGATCAGGTCCACGCCGGACATATATGCCGAATCGGCATATACCTTCGGGGATTCCTCCACCCGGACGTCGTAGCCGTTCTCCTTGAGGAAGGGGATAAAGAGTTCTGTGGCTTCGAATGGCTGGTGGCCATCCCAGCCGCCACGGACCACCAGGGCAGTCTTCTTGTCAGTCATGGTTTCCTTTGCTGAGAAATACGGCCGGAGAGCCGAAAATGAAATGGTTAGCGGCTTGAGAAAGCCGCGTCGAAAGCGGCGACTGGCGGGGCGATGGCGGCGAGTTCCCGGACCATGGCCAAGGATTGCGGTGCTCCCACGAGTCGGTCCATGCCCGCGTCTTCCCACTCGACGCTGGTTGGCCCCTCGTAGCCGATGGCATTGAGGGCGCGGAAGATCGGCTCCCATTTCACGTCGCCATGGCCTGCGGTGACGAAGTCCCAGCCCCGGCGCGGATCCGCCCATGGCAAGTGGGAGCCGAGCCGGCCGTTGCGTCCGTTGAGCTGGCGGATGGATTCCTTAACGTGCACGTGGAAGATCTTCGGCGCGAAATCCTGGAGGAACATCACCGGATCCAGGTCCTGCCAGATGAAGTGGGATGGATCGAAGTTCAGCCCGAAGCTCTCGCGATGCCCCACGGCTTCCAGGGCACGTTTCGCGGTCCAGTAGTCGTAGGCGATCTCGGAGGGGTGGACTTCCAGGGCGAAGCGGACCCCGACTTCGTCGAACACGTCGAGGATCGGGTTCCAGCGGTCCGCGAAATCCTGGTAGCCACGCTCGATCATCGCCTCCGAGGCGGGCGGGAACATGGCCACTGCCTTCCAGATGGAGGAGCCCGTGAATCCCGTGACGGTCTTGACGCCGAGGCGTGCCGCGGCCCGTGCCGTGTCCTTCATGGCCTCGGCAGCGCGTTGGCGGACTCCTTCAGGATCGCCATTGCCCCAAACCTCGTCGGAGAGGATGTCCCGGTGGCGCTCATCGATGGGGTCGTCGCACACGGCTTGGCCGGTGAGATGGTTGGCGATCGCAAAGACCTTGAGGCCGTTCTTCTCAAGGATGTCGAGGCGTTCCTGGACATAGCTGTCGTCCACGGAGGCCCGGTGGGGGTCCAGGTGGTCGCCCCAGCAGGCGATTTCGAGCCCGTCGAAGCCCCATTCGCCCGCGAGCCGGGCGACCTCTTCGAAGGGCAGATCGGCCCATTGGCCGGTGAACAGTGTGATGGGTCTTGTCATCGGGATTCCCTCCTAGACTTCCTGCCAGCGGCTGGACTCTGCGGCGCTGCCTTCCACGGCAGCCAGCACCTTTTGCACCTGCAGGGCATCAGCGAACGACGGCGAGGGCTGCTCGCCTGCGCCGATCGCGGTCACGAGGTCCACCACTTGGTGCGTGAAGCCGTGCTCGTATCCGAGGCCATGCCCGGTGGGCCACCAGTTGCCGACGTAGGGGTGTTCGGGCTCCGTCACGAAGATCCGGCGGAATCCGGCGTCGGGGGATTCCGCGGCGTCGTAGAAGGACAGGACGTTCATCTCTTCGAAGTCGAACGCGAGGGAGGCCTTGGTCCCGTTGACTTCCAGTCGCATGGCGTTCTTGCGTCCCAGCGCGAACCGCGTGGCCTCGAAGACCCCGACGGCGCCCGCGGAAGTAGCGCCGCCGTCAAACCTCGCGGTGAAAATGGCGGCGTCGTCGACCGTGACCGCGCCGCGCGGCGCATCCGCGCCGACGTCGCCATGGCCGCCCAACCCGACGAGGTCACCGGCCAGCGGACGTTCGTGGACGAAGGTTTCCAGGAGTGCGGAAACGCCCGTGATCTGCTGCCCGGTGACCCACTGCGCAGCGTCGATGCTGTGCGCTCCGATGTCGCCCAAGGAGCCCGATCCGGACTTGGACTTGTCCAGCCGCCAGGTCATGGGCGCGTTTTCGTCGCTAAGCCAGTCCTGCAGGTACTGCGCCCGCACGTGCCGGATGGTTCCCAAACGGCCCTCTTCGACCATCCGCTTGGCCAGCGCCAAAGCAGGGGTGCGGCGGTAGCTGAAGCCGCACATCGAGAACACTCCGCGTTCTGCCGCGGCCTGGGCGGCTTCGGTCATGCGCTCCGCCTCCGCCACAGAATTGGCGAGGGGTTTCTCGCAGAGCACGTGCTTGCCCGCTTCGAGGGCTGCGATCGCGATCTCGGCGTGCGTATTGCCCGGGGTGCAGATGTCGATCAGGTCGATGTCGTCCCGCTCGAGGAGCCGGCGCCAATCAGTCTCCACCGATCCCCAGCCGAGCTTGCCCGCGGCGGCGCGGACGCCGTCGTCGTTCCGGCCGCACAGTGCGGTGAGCTGGGGGTCAAGCGGGAGATCGAAGAACCGCGGCGCTGTCCGCCAAGCGTGGGAGTGGGCGGCGCCCATGAATGCGTAGCCGACCATGCCGACCCGCAAGGGCTTTGCGGTAGTCATTGTGTTTCCTTTCGTGCTTTCAAAGAGCGTTGGCTATTTGCTGAATCCTGCGGTCAACCCGCTGAGCAGCTGACGGCGGGCCACCACATAGATGACCAGCAGCGGCAAGGTGGCGAGCACCACGGAAGCCAACACAGCGGGGATGTTCACGCTGAATTCGCCCTGAAACGTCCACAAGGACAGCGGAAGCACGCGGGTGGACGGGCTCTGGGTCAGGATCAGCGGGAACAGGAAGCCGTTCCAGACGCCGAGCGCGTTGTAGATGCCCACGGTCACGACGGCGGGGCGCGTCATGGGCAGCGCGAGCCGCCACATCATGGCCCAGTCCGAGCAACCATCGAGCCGCATGGACTCGAACAACTCGTTGGGTACATCGCGCATGAAGTTGCTCAGGATGAGGACGGAAATGGGAATCGCGAAGGCAATGGAGGGCAAGATCAGCGCCAACAAGGTGTCATAGAGATGCGCTTTGGTGATCATCCAATAGATGGGAATGATCGTGGCGTGCAAGGGAATCGCCAGGCCCAAGAGGAACGTGTTGTTCGTCCACGTCAGGAACCGGCCCTTCCCCCGGACGATCGCGTAGGCGGCCATGAACGAGACCAAGAGTGCAGGTACAACACTGCCCACTGTGACGATCAGGCTGTTGAAGAAGTACATGGCGAAGTCGTTGTCCAGGACCAGCTTGTAGTTGTCCAGGGTCGGCTCGGTGGGCGGCATCATCGGGTTCGAGGTGAAGAACCCGGCCTGGTTCTTCAGGCTGGTCACCACCACGTAGTAGATGGGAACGATGATGATCGCAAGCCAAAGCCAGCCGCCCAGGCCGCCCAGGTAGTTGGGACGGAGCCGGCCGGGGCCCTTGGCGCCTTTTGCTCGCTCGCCATGTTTGTGGCCTTGCTTGTTGCTTGGCGCGTTGGGCCTTGCCGGCGGTGCGGGAATCTGGGTTGTGGAAGCCATCAGGCACCTTCCAATTGGCTTGCGTTGCGGTTCTTGCCACCGAGTCTTTGCAGGAGCAAGGCCAGGGCAAGGCCGATCACCACGAGGATGACGCCGAGGGCGCTCGCCGCTCCCATGTCGTTGGCCTTGAAGCCGGTCAGGTACATGTGCAGCGGTAGCAGCCGCGTGGAATAGCCGGGGCCTCCGCCGGTGAGGACGAAGACGAGATCGAAGTAGGCCAGTGAGCCGACCACCATAAGGGTCGAGGACGTGATGATGGTGTATTTCAACTGGGGCAAGGTAATGGCGAAGAACTGCTGGACGCGCCCCGCGCCGTCGATTTGGGCCGCTTCATACAGCGACGCCGGGATCTGGCGCACGCCGCCTTGGTAGATGAGTGTGTGGAACGGGACAAACTGCCAGGCGATGACGAAGACGACGACGAACAGCACCAGATCCGAGTTGCCGAGCCAGTCCTGGGCGAGGAATGGAAGGCCCAAGCCCGGACCGAGTCCGAAGTTCGGGTCCAAGAGGGCCTTGTATGCGATCGCGACGGCCGCGGAGGACAGCAGCAGCGGCACGAAGTAGAGGACTGCGAGGGCCGCGCGGTATTTCTGGGACGCGGACGTGAAAACTCCGAGGAGCAAGCTGATGGGGGCTTGCACGATGAACGAGAAGAACATGATCTTGGCCGTGACCCACAGCGCATTGCCGGTGACGGGATCGGTCAGGACCGTGGTCCAGCTCGACAAGCCGTCCAGTTTGATTTCGCCCAGCCCGTCCCATTTGGTGAAGCTGAGGAAGAGCACGCCGAAGAGAGGGATGATGGCGAAGAGGAGGAAGAAGACAAGGGCTGGTGCGGCCAGCCACCCCGACGGGCCCTTTTCAAGGACCCGCCGGGAAGAACCGGTTGAGGTAGACACTGGTTACTTTCCGATCGTGGCGTTCATGGTTGAGACGAACTGATCGGGGCTGATCTTCTTCAGGAAGATCTGGTCCAGGTTCGCCAACATGGCGTCTCCCTGGGCGGGGCTGAGGGCCTGGTCCCAGGAGAGGGTGAAGCTCGGTGCGTTCTTGGCCATGCCGTACACGTAGCTCAGGAAATCCTTGTCCGGTGATGCGGCCAGCTTGCTTTCGATGCCCGTGGTCACGGGAACCGCTCCGGAGTCGATCAAGGACTGGGTGTCGGCGTCGGTGAACATTCCGCTCTTGACGTAGTCGAGCGCCGCCTTCTTCTGGCTGTCAGTGGCCTTGGAAGAGATCGACCAGAAGTTGGAAGGGTTGCCCACGACGTTGGCAGGATCGCCCTTGCCACCGGACACGGTGGGGAAGGTGACGTAGCCCAGCTTGCCGTTCTTGACGAAGTCCGCGGCGTCCTTCTTCATGCTCTGGTAGATCCAGCCACCCTGCAGGATCATGGCGGCCTTGCCGGTGTAAAGGAGGGCCTGGTCCGCGTTGCTGTCGGCGGCAATGGAGGAGAATCCGTTGGCGAATCCGCCGGCGTCCACCAGGTCCTGGATCTTGCTGAGGGCTGCCTTGACGGCGGGGTCGGACCAGGCGCCGGGCTTGTTGGCGGCGATGTTCGCGAAGACCTCGGGTCCGCCGATGCGCTCCACCAGGTATTCGAGCCACATCAGGTCAGGCCACTTGGACTGGCCGCCCAGGGAGAAGGGAGCGATGCCTGCAGCCTTGAACTTCGGCACCAGGGCCATGAGTTCATCCCAGGTCTTGGGGGCCTGGGCGCCGATCTTATCGAAGACTTCCTTGTTGTAGTACAGGACGACGGGCTGCACGTTGTTGTTGGGCAGGGCATACGTCTTGCCGTCGATCACGCCGTTCTTGAGCACGGACGGCAGGTAGCGGCTCTTGACATCCGGGTTTGACGATACGAAGTCCGACAGGTCGGCCACCTGGCCGGCGTCGACGTAGGACTTCAGCACGCCACCGCCCCAACCGTAAATGAAGGTGGGTCCTTGGCCGGCGCCGACGGCGGTGCGCACTTTGGTCTTGTACGCGTCGTTCGCGAAGAAGTCGAGCTTGACGGCCTCGTCCGGGTGGGCTTTGTTCCATGCATCGATGGACTTCTGGAGTACGGGCTGGTTACCGCCCGTGAGGCCCCACATGGTGGCCGAATCGGCGTTTCCTGCCGAACTTGCCGGTCCACTTGATCCGCAGGCTGCGAGGGAGATCGATACGGCCGCGGCAGTGACGGCGATCGCTGCCGTGCGCAACGTGAGTTTTACCATTTGCAATTCCATTCGTCCTCCGGGCTCGACGCTGATTGCCCGGTTATTGGTTTCGGGAGTCCGGCCTTCGGGGAGCGAGGCTGCACTGCCGCTGAATATGCTTGATCCGAATCTTCGAAATATTTCGATAATCTTTTCGGTCCGTTAGGCAAATTTAGCTGTGGTCTGGGTCACCGTCAAGGCGATTCGGGCATAAAGTTCAACTCTTTTACGAAATGGCGATTGACTCTGCTTGCCTCGCCGCCCACACTTGTGTCAGCGAAATATTTCGAAAGAGTTGAGGATCCATGGCCAGCAGTGAAAGTTCCGCCAAGGTGACATTGGCCGCCATTGCCCGGGAAGCGGGCGTCTCGATGCCGACCGTCTCGAAGGTGGTCAATGGGCGCGAGGATGTTGCAGCTGACACGCGCGCCAAAGTTCTGACCGCCTTGGAGCGGACGGGATACAAGTCGCCGCTTCAGCGAAAGAACACCGCCGGCCGCCGGCCCGTGGTGGAGGTTGTGTTCGACACCTTGAATTCGGCGTATGGGGTGGAAGTGCTCAACGGCGTGTTGGAGCACGCGGCCGCCTCCGACGTCGAAGTCCTGCTCAACATCACCGGCCAGCAGTCGGCGTCGAAGCTGAGCCTCGAGCAGCGGGCGCAGCGGATCGTCGACGAAGGCCGCAGCGGCATGATCGTGGTGACCTCGGCGTTCAGTTCGGCCCAGCTGGATCCATTTCGACGGCGGCAGATACCCATCGTGGTCATCGACCCGCTCAACCCGCCGCCGGGTGACGTGGTCAGCGTCGGTGCCAGCAACTGGGCCGGGGGCAAGGCCGCCACGGCGCACCTGTTGGATCTAGGGCACCGCCGGATCGCCTACCTGGGTGGCCCGGAAGGCGCCGAGTGCAACCAGGCCCGTCTCCACGGCTACATGGCGGCGCTGATGGCGAATGGTGTGCCCGTCGAGGAGCGTTACATCCTGTCAGGGCCCTTCCGCTCCGAGAACGGGGTGGCGGGAATGAAAACCCTGCTTCAACTCGAAGAGCGCCCAACGGCCATCTTTGCCGCAAGCGACAGCATCGCCCTGGGTGTGCTCGCCGAGGCGCGGCGGCAAAAGATCCGCATCCCGGAGGACATCAGCGTGGTGGGATTCGACGGAACCTACCAAGCAGAGGAATCGGTGCCGCCGCTGACGTCCGTCTCCCAGCCGCTGCAGGAGATGGGCCGTGCCGCCCTGCGCTTCGTGCTCCGCCAAATGCGCGGTGACGCATTGGACTCGCGGCGCGTGGAACTCGCCACGCACCTTGTGGTCCGCGAATCCACCGCCCCGCCGGCGTAGGCGTAGTCCCGACCCCCGCTCACTTTTGGGGGTGTTTTCGCCGACGCTAGCTCACATCTTCGAGCCCGACGACGGGGCGGTGGCCTTCCCTCAGCTTGGTGTTCCGCGCGTCAGGGTCTAATTTGGGCCGATTGATCTGTCAGAAGTCGTAGCGGAATGTGCTCGTTGCAATCCCGGTTCCACTCAGGCCATACGTCAAGGTGTGGACGCCCTGGTTCACGACGGTGACGTTGAGCCGGAAGGTCAGTTCGCCAGGTTGTGCCGAATTTGTGGTGCAACTGATGCCGGAAGGATCCAGTGGCTTCGCCGAGCAACTCCAGCCCGAGGGGGCAGTAACGGATCCGCCTGAAATTGTGCCGGGCGCGTTGATCGAGAAGTCGGCTGTGGCATTCCCGATTCCTCGGGACAGGGTGAAGACGGTCTCGAGCGTCGCCGTCGTGGGGTCCGCACCCGTGTCTGTCCGACTCGCTGTACCGCTGATCTTCCCGCGATTTGCCGTCGGCGTCGGCGTCGGCGTGGGAGCCGGGGTCCGCACGGGAACGGCAATGGGTAATGGTGTGCTGGCTGGCGCGGGCCCTCGTGCCGGCGCCGGTGTCGCAAAGAGGGGTTCGGTGATCACAGGCGTCGCCGCTTCGTCCGGCAGCGCAGGAAGCGGCGGGAGCGCTTCGGAGGCAACACGGGTGGGGGACTGGTCTCGGGACGGCGCGGGCGTCGGCCGGGCAGACCCGGTTGTTTGTATCCGGGCATCCTGATATCCCTGCGGCGCCGGCTGGCCACCCAGGACCTGGACAAAACCGACCCCTGCCACGACCAGCCCTACTGCGAGGCCAGCGAGGATAGACATCAATAGAGGCTGTGAGATCCGGGTCATCCCGGATGCCACCGGCGCTGAAGGAAACTGCCCTGCAATGCCCAGCCCCGAGGCGCCGCTTCCCCATGCTGCCAGCGGGACGCCTGTCATCAATGGCAGGAGCACGGCCCGCATGGTTGCCTGCACGTCCCTGAGCTCCAGCAGCACGGCCGTGCACTTGGCGCACTCGTCAAGGTGATCCCGGACCTTTGCCTCGGCGTGTTTGGACAAGCCCCCGCGAACATAGGATCCGAGCTGGGGTACGACTTTCGTGCAGGCGCCTTGCGGAATCTCGCTGACGTGCATCTGCAAATACTGTTTGCGCAATCCTTCCCTCGCGCGCACGCCCAGTGCGGAGACAGCGTTGGGCGAGAGCCCGAGGATCGGAGCGACGACGGCGGGCTTCATCCGTTCCACGTCCAGGTACCACAGGGCCGATTGCCATCGTTCCGGCAGTGATCGGAAGGCACGGGCCACGGTATGGGATTCGAAAGCCTGGACGACCGGATCCCCGGGTGTCATTTTGTGGTCAAGAACAGCCTCGTCGGCGGTCGGCAGGGCGCGGCGGGCATTCCGGTTCCTATGATGGGAAAGCCTGGTCACCGTGGACAACAGGTACCCACGGAAGAATTGCTCAGGCCCCTTGCCCTCGACAAGGCTCTGCAGGACCGACCGGAATGCTTCGGCGACGACGTCGTCGGCATCGCTGAGGTTGTCAACGTTCCTGCGGGCAACGGTAGAAGCGATGGAAACATGGCGAGCGTACAGCCCGTCATACGCATCCAGGTTTCCACCGCGGACCATGGCGATTATTTCACTGTCGCTAACAGCGTCGGCCATTGAAGAGGTAGTACTAGGCGCCATTACCGGCTTCCCCGCGAGCATAAATATTTCCGACCATATAGACACAGTGGCCGGACCCGGAATTTATGACGCAGGTTTGGAATCTTTTCTCGCGAAAAGGGTGATCAGCCATTTGTTCCTCAGTGGTTCGGCCCGGTGGCGCCCGCGGACGGGCACTTGGTCGACGACGTCGTTCTCGGAAGGCTCCATCGGTTCGGGGATCGCGTCTATTGACGAAGCAAATCGCCGCGTGCCGGTTGCCGCGTCCTGAGCTGCGCAACGAGGCTCCGGTCCCGCCACCGGGTCAGAAGCAGCCACATGCCATCCGCGAAGGGCACCGCAGCCGCTGTTTGGATCTTCATGCCTACTGTGTGGCGCGTGCAGACGATTCATGTCGCAAGTGCGGAGAAGTATTTGCGTGCCGTGCGGGTGGCCTCAGTGGTGGACGCCGTCCCACTTGAATCTCCCAGGAACCTCGACGTAGTAGATGGACCTCCCGGTGGGAAAGGAGAAGCGGTGCCCTGCGTGTCGGATTGGCTGATAGTCGTGGCCGAATGGGTCATGCACCGTGACTCGTTCGAGGTGATCCTCGCGTGTGAGGAGGCCGTTGACTTCTTGGAGCGTCGCAGGATGGGTTACTTCGCCATCCACCTCCAACACCCACGGCGCATCCGTGGTCCTGCCGGATTGTTCGAGGTAAAGCATTTCAAACAATCCGGCAAGGAGGGCTTCTAACGTTTCCGGGGAGAACCGTTGTAAGGGGTGGGTCTGCATATTCCGACGTTGGTTGGTTGTCCACGCTTGGCGGAGCCAGTTGAATTCGACAGTGCCCAACGAAGGGCCCAGGCGCAGGTGCCTGTCCTTATCCATGGTCAGGCGGTAGTCGTTTCCGGCTCGGTCAAGGATGCATGCTGCTTCGTCAACGTATTCCAAGTTGTCGAGCATGGCGGCCTCGGACGGATAGTACGAGAAATCACCGACGTCGTCGACCACAACATAGTCGATCGGGCTGCTGCCGGGAACCGTGGTGTCGGGTGCCGTTCCGTGGGTAAAGCCAAAGCGCTTCATGCTTACGTCAGCTCCTGCGGAGGACCAGTCCACAGCCCGGGTGGCCGTGAATTCTTCACTCGATCAGATCACCGAAAGGACCCGCCAACGGTGGTCTTTACGGTTTCCATATGCGGCAGGACGGAGATTTAGCACTCTCTTAACGGTCAAGGCTCGAGCAAATGGGGCAGGCATGGCAGACTTCGGCCATGAGTATCGAGCACTGGTGGCCGAAGCTGAAGCCGTCCACCCAAGAATGGCTGATCGAGAACAATGGCGACGCAGTGTCCCCCGAGGTGCTTGCCGAGATCGCCCAAGTTGGAGGTGTTGTTACTTCCGATGCCTGGTGGGTTGGTGAGAACGGGCCTTCGGGGTTCTATTTCTCGGACGAGGCGGTCGACTGGATCGAAGCGGTAGCGAACGGCGAGGTGCCTGAGCGGCCCTGACGGCATCGCCGTCAGGCCACCTTGTAGCCGCGCTTAGCCCACGTGGACCCACGGGCGGCGGCTGACATCGGGTTCGGCTTCACGCAGCACTTCCCGGGTGACTGGAGCGATCTCTCCCTCGCCCAGGAACAGGAAGCGAAGGAGATTGATGACCGGGTTGCCTTCGGTCCAGCGGAAGTAGATGTGCGGCATGAGGCCGGTCACGTCGCGGATGTGCAGCAGCACCGAGGCGATGGTGTTGGGGACCACCGGGCCGTGGACTTCGAGGATCTGGTGTCCGTGCCGAACCACGCCGTGGACTTCGAGCGCGGTTTCGAAGTCGGAGGAATCGTCCACAATCACTTCCAGGAAGAGCGCCTGGTAATCCACCGGAATGTGGCTGACTTCGATCGCTGAGGTGAGTTTGTCCCGGTAGGCCTCCGCGGTGAGGCGGAGGGGTTCGTGGGCGATGAGCGCAATCGGGCCACTTAGGTTGGTGGACATGAATTCCAGCGCCTGGCGGTCCAGGTGGACGTGGGTCGCGTGCAATTCAAACGAGCGCCGGATCCGGGAAAGCAGCGAGATCACGATAATCCCCACGATAAAGATCGCGGCGATCCGGATGCCTTCGGGACGTTCGAAGATGTTGGCAATTGTCGTATAGATGAAGACAAGGGCGATGACGCCGAATCCGACGGTGCGCTTGCGCTGCCTCAAACGGCGGGCGGAGAGGGTCACCGCCACGGCGGCCGACGTCATCAGCACCAACACCCCGGTGGCGTACGCGCCACCCTGGGCGTCGACGTCGGCGTTGAACAGGAAGGTGATCAGGAACCCGATGAGGGTGAATACCAACACGAGGGGGCGCACTGCCCGGGCCCATCCCGGTGCCATTCCATATCGCGGCAGGTACCGCGGGACCAGGTTCAGCAGCCCCGCCATGGCGGAGGCGCCTGCGAACCACAGGATGGCGATGGTGCTCAGGTCGTAGACAGTGCCGAACCCCACGCCGAGATATTGGTGCGCAAGGAATGCCAGGGCCCGTCCATTGGCCTGGCCGCCGGTTTGGAATTCCTGGTCCGGAATCAACACAACGGTGGTGAAGCTGGTGGCGATCAGGAACGAACTCATGATGACCGCGGCCGTGGTCAGGAGACGGCGGGTTCCCTTGATCCGTCCGGCAGGGTTTTCCTCCGTGTCCGAGGCACGTCCGCGGATCTGGGGCATCACGGCGACTCCCGTCTCGAAACCGGACAGGCCCAAGGCGAGTTTGGGGAAAACGAGTAGCGCGATGCCGATCACCATGAATGGGTTTCCGTGCGAAGTGGAAAGTGCATGCCACCAGTCACCCACTGCGACCGGATGTGCGAACACTTCCACAAACGTTGAGAACACGACCACGACGTTGAGGCCCAGATAGACGATGACCAGAACCACCGCCACGCCGATGGCTTCCTTGAACCCGCGCAGGAATACTGCGGCCAGCAGGGCCAGAAGGAACAAAGTGACCAGGATGTTCTGTCCCTGCAGCCAGCCCGGGGCGAGTGGATTCTGGATTGCGTGGGCCGTGGCGTCCGCGGCCGAGAGGGTCATGGTGATCATGAAGTCCGTTGCCGCGAACCCGAGGAGAACGAGGACGAGGAGCTTTCCTCCCCATCGTGGCAAGAGGCGCTCAAGCATGGCGATTGATCCCTCGCCACGGTGGCTTTCACCCGCGACGCGGTGGTACACAGGCAGGGCACCCAGCAGCGTGACGGCCACCAGGACGATGGTGGCCAACGGCGAAATCACTCCGGCGGCCAAGGCTGCGATGGCCGGCTGGTAGCCGAGGGTGGAGAAATAGTCGACGCCGGTGAGGCACATGACCTGCCACCACGAATGCTTCTTCAGATGGGGATCGCCCACCGCACCAGGTCCTTGGTGCGATCCTTTGGAGTCTTGCAGTCCGAACAGCAACCATGTCCGAAGGGAGGCCATGCCTCCGGGCCGTGGGGCCGAAGGATCAGCCGGGGGCCTGCTCAAGGTAGTCATGGTGTCCTTTCCGCGCGACGCGCAGGCACCGCGATCATTGCTGAACATAACACCGGTCACAGGTGTTTTCGCTGGTTGAAGCCGATCTTGATGAATCCTTAACGTCGATTTCCCGGAATCCACTTTGCGCCTGTTAAGAAGCCGTCAAGATTCGGCCCTACGGTGTTAAGGAACCATCAGGAACCGATTTTCGCCGTCTGCCGGGGAGTTGACTGGCATCAGCCCCGCAAACGGGGCGCGGATGAAAGGACGTTCCAATGGCCGACGTGGCTGTTGTGGGGATCTTCGTGGTGTCCATGGGGATCGTGATGTGGATTGCCCACTTTCTGGGCAAAATCGTCGACGGCGATGGGCCGGTGAGCGGGCAATGAGCGCGGACGCCGTGATGTGGTTGGTCCTGTTCATTTCAGGCCTGTGTCTGTTCGGCTACTTGTTGGCCGTGTTGATCCACCCGGAAAAGTGGTGATGCGGGATGGTTTTCAGCGTTGCCTCCTTCCTCACCCAGGTGGTTGTCCTGCTCTTGCTGTTGGTCTTGGTGCACAAGCCCCTGGGCATCTACCTTGCCCTCGTGTTTGACGGCAAGAAGTCATCACGGGCGGAGAAGCTGTTCTACCGCCTCGCGGGAGTGGATGCCGGCGCCGAACAGAGCTGGTCGATCTACCTGCGCAGTGTCCTGGTCTTCTCTGCAGTGTCCATCCTGGTGGTGTTCTTGCTCCAGCGGCTCCAAGGCGTCCTGCCAGGGAATAATTCCCTGGCCGGCGTGGATCCCTGGACGGCCATGAACACGGCCATCTCCTTCGCGACGAACACCAATTGGCAGACTTACGTCCCCGAGACCACCATGGGCATCTTCGTACAGATGTGCCTGCTGGCCGTGCAGAACTTTCTCTCTGCCGCAGTCGGAATCGTGGTGGTGATTGCCCTGATCCGCGGCATCGCTCGCACCCGGACTGACAGGCTGGGGAATTTCTGGGTGGACCTTGCCCGCACCTCGTTCCGTGTACTGCTTCCGATGGCTGCGCTCGCGGCCATCGTGATGGTGATTGGCGGTGTGGTGCAGAACTTTTGGTCCACCGACGTCGTCAACCAAGCAACAGGCGTCACCCAGACCATCCCCGGCGGGCCGGTGGCCTCCCAGGAGGCCATCAAGATCCTCGGCACCAACGGCGGCGGCTATTTCAACGCCAATTCCTCGCACCCGTTTGAGAACCCGAACGTCTTCATCAGCATGTTCGAGGTCTTCTTGATCCTGCTCATTCCTTCTGCCTTGCCGTACGCCTATGGCCGCATGGTGGGGGACCAGCGGCAGGGGCACACAGTAGTAGGTGTCATGGGCATGCTCTGGCTGGCGTCCACCTTGCTGATGGGCTGGGCCGTTGCCGGCGCTGCGGGAACGGCAACGGCGGCAGCCGGCGGTTTGGGCGAGGGCTTTGAACAGCGTTTTGGCGCGGCGCAGAGCTCCATCTTTGCCACGGCCACCACCCTGACTTCAACGGGAGCGATCAACGTGGCCCACGATTCGCTTCCGCCCTTGGCCGGCGGCGTGGCCATGGTCAACATGATGCTCGGCGAGGTGGCTCCGGGCGGCACGGGGTCGGGGCTCTATGGCCTGCTCATGCTCGCGATCGTCTCCGTGTTCATCGCCGGGCTCATGGTGGGCCGCACTCCGGAATTCCTGGGCAAGAAGATCGGGCCACGCGAGATGAAGCTCACGGCCATGTACATCCTGGTGACGCCCGTCATCGTGCTGGCCACGGCCGGAATCACCGTCCTTCTCCCGGACGCCGTAGCCAATGCCCCTGCCACCGGACCGCACCAATTCAGCGAAGTGCTGTACGCCTTCACCTCCGGAGCCAACAACAACGGCTCCGCGTTCGCCGGTATCACCACCTCCGGCCCCTACCTGTCCACCATGATGGGAATCGCCATGCTGCTTGGCCGCTATCTCCCCATCGTGCTGGTGTTGGCCCTGGCAGGATCCCTGGCAAAACAGCCCCGGATCCCGGCATCCGCCGGAACAGTGCCCACCCATGGCTGGCTCTTCGGTTCGCTCTTGCTCGCCGTCACGGTGATCATGACGGCGTTGAGCTACTTCCCTGCCCTCGCCCTGGGCCCCCTCGCAGAAGGACTCCTCAAATGACCCCGTCCACAACGGACACCGCCGCCCGGACCTACGCAGACGGAAATCCCCTGGGAACTCCGGGAGAGCACAAGCACCACACCAAGGCACCGGCAAAGCTGGACCTTGCCAGTATCCGGACTGCGCTGCCGGTTGCAGTACGGAAACTGGGGCCACGCCAGATGATCCACTCTCCCGTGATGTTCACCGTGCTGGTAGGGGCGGCTCTCTGCACGGCCATCTGCATCCTCAAGCCAGCAGTGTTCGGCATATCGGTGACAATCTGGCTTTGGCTGACGGTGCTCTTCGGAACCCTCTCGGAAGCCATCGCCGAGGGCCGCGGCAAGGCCCAGGCAGACAGTCTCCGGGCCAGCAGGAAAGGTGTCGTTGCCCGGCTTCGGCTGGAGGACGGCACCCTCAAGGAAGTGCCGGGAACGGAACTGCGGAAGAACGACGTCGTCATGTGCGAAGCAGGGGACGTCATCCCCTCCGATGGCGAGATCATCGAGGGCCTGGCGAGCGTGGACGAATCCACCATCACGGGTGAATCGGCGCCCGTGATCCGTGAATCCGGTGGCGACCGCTCCTCCGTGACCGGCGGCACCAAGGTCCTTTCGGACCGCATCGCCGTTCGCATTACGGCTGAGGCGGGCGAAACGTTCATTGACCGGATGATCAAGCTTGTGGAAGGCGCTGTTCGGCAAAAGACGCCCAACGAAATCGCCCTCCACGTCCTCCTTGTCTCGCTCACCATCGTGTTCCTTGCGGTCACCATGAGCTTGGCGCCGTTCGCTTCCCTGCCGGGGGCAACGCCATCGCCGATCGTGCTGGTGGCGCTGCTGGTCTGCCTGATCCCGACGACGATCGGCGCGCTCGTGCCGGCGATCGGCATCGCTGGCATGGACCGCTTGGTGCAGCACAATGTCCTGGCCACTTCCGGCCGCGCCGTGGAGACCGCGGGAGACATCACCACCCTCCTGCTCGACAAGACCGGCACCATCACCTACGGCAACCGCCGCGCGGTCAACTTCTTCCCCGCCCACGACGTCGAGCGGACCGAACTCATCGAGGCTGCCCGGCTATCCAGCCTTGCCGACGAGACGCCGGAGGGACGCTCGATCGTGGATCTCGCAGCGGAAAAGGGCGTCGGCGGCCCGGACCTTGCCGCTCTCCTGAAGGGAACGGAAGAGTTCGCAATTGTCGAGTTCAGCGCGAGCACGCGGATGAGCGGCCTGGACCTCGACGGGCGGAAGATCCGCAAGGGCGCCGCTACCGCCGTCGCGAAGTTCGTGGCGGACGCCGGTGGCAAGACGCCCGCCGAAGTGGACCGCAAGGTGCGGGAAATCTCAGCCCAGGGCGGCACCCCGCTGTTGGTGGCCGGCGTCGGGCACGACGGCGGAGCCCGGGTCCTCGGCACGATCCACCTCGCCGACGTGGTCAAGCCGGGCATGCATGCCCGCTTTGCCGAACTACGCCGGATGGGCATCCGGACGGTGATGATCACGGGTGACAACCCCATCACGGCCAAGGCAATCGCTGCAGAGGCAGGCGTCGACGATTTCGTCGCCGAGGCCACTCCGGAGGACAAACTCGCTGTCATCAAGGAAGAACAGGCGCACGGCTGGCTGGTGGCCATGACGGGCGACGGCACCAACGATGCCCCCGCGCTGGCAGCGGCGGATGTCGGCGTCGCCATGAATTCGGGTACTCCGGCTGCCAAGGAAGCTGCCAACATGGTGGATCTGGACTCGGATCCCACCAAACTCATCAACATCGTGGGCATCGGCAAACAGTTGCTCATCACCCGCGGCGCCTTGACCACGTTCTCGGTCGCCAACGACGTGGCGAAGTACTTCGCAATCGTGCCAGCCCTGTTCACAGGCGCCTTTCCCGGACTCGGGCTCTTGAACATCATGGGCCTGGCCTCGCCGTCCTCGGCCATCCTCTCCGCGGTGATCTTCAACGCGTTGATCATCATTGCCCTGGTGCCGCTCGCCTTGCGGGGGGTCAAGTACCGCGCTGTCTCGGCAAACCAGGCACTGGCCCGGAACCTGGCCATTTATGGCCTCGGCGGTCTTGTGGCTCCCTTCATCGGGATCAAGCTCATCGACCTGCTCATTTCCCTCATCCCCGGCATCGGCTAGGAGACAACCATGAACACCCTTCCCGGCTATTTTCGGCAAGCAGGAACGGCACTTCGGTTCTTGCTCCTGGCCACCGTGGTCCTTGGATTGATCTACCCATTGGCGATTTTCGGTATCGGCCAGGCCGTTGCGCCTTTCCAGGCCAATGGCTCCATCGTGAAAGACGCGGCAGGTAAGCCCGCCGCTTCTGCCCTGATCGCGCAAGTCTCTGCCAACGACGCCGGCACCCAGAACCCGCTGTGGTTCCACGCCCGCCCGTCGGCGGCCAAGTGGGACCCGGGGGCATCCACTGCCAGCAACCTGGGACCCAACGATCCCAAACTGCTCGACGCCGTCAAAGCCAACCGTGCCGCCGTTGCCGCTGCGGAAGGTGTCAAGGAGTCTGACGTCCCCGCGGACGCCGTGACGGCGAGCGGTTCAGGGCTGGACCCGCAGATCTCGGTTGCCTACGCCCGCCTCCAAGTGCCCAGGGTGGCAAAGGCGCACGGGCTGAGTCCCGAGACGGTGCAGGCCATGGTTGACCGCCGAACCGTCACCGGACTTGAGGCCTTCCTTGGGCAGCCGTCCGTCAACGTCACCGAGCTGAACCTGGACGTGGCGGCAGTTGCAGCCAAATAAAGGAAACCAATTAAAGGAAACCGGCCATGTGAAGTGGCTGGCCGTCCCGCGTCAGGGAGCTTGCAGTAGTGAGGTGAGTTTGTCCTGGGACTGTTCGACCGGCGGTGCTTGGACGGGGACGGCCAGCGTGATCCTCGTGATGACGTTCTTCGAAGCTGATTCAAGGACGTACTCGGTACTCGAGGACAACTGGTTCCGCGCGTACCAAGCCCGTTCGCCTGCGCCGTCGACGGACTTGGGGGACATCATGAGCCGAGGCAGTTCCACTTTGCCCAAGGCAGCCGTGTCCGGGTACACGGTTGTGGAAATGGTCAGGGCGTTGCCCGGATCGGGATCCTGTCCGTTGGGCACACCCACCAAGCTGAAAGTGCAACTCGTTTCTTTTACGCCTTGGGTTTCCGTGACTGATTGCACACCCGGCTGGATCTGCGCGGCAATGGCTCCAAGCTTTTGCCGGATCTCGTCTGTGCCAGGCACTTTGCAGGCCTGCGCGTCGGGGGTCCCGATGATCCTGCCGTCCATGGCCGTGGTGCCCGGGGAGGCCGTGGCATCGGTTTTTGGAGAGGCCAGGGCGCTGGCTGGTGCCGGGCTCGCCGCTGAGCCACTTGGCTCCGAGCCGCCCTGGCAAGCAGTCAGCAAGAGCCCGGCCAGGGCAACGGACAGTGGCACCGCCCAGGTGCGGACGCTCCTACCAGAAGATTTCATAGCCTACTCCCATCACAATCCTGTCCCCGGCCTGGGCGGTGTGCATGAACTGCAGCAAGTCCGGATCGTTGAACGCGAGGCAACCCCAGGTGGGTTTGTTGTTGCCGTGCATGAAGATCGCGAATCCGGCGTTCATGACGATGGGCGAGTCCGGTGGCCGGTTGTAATTGATCACCACTCCCTGACGATAATCGTGCGTTGGCCGGGTCGCGAAGTACCACATGTTCTCGTCCGGGAAGATGTCCGAGCTGGATTCGAAGTACTGATTGTAGTTCGCATTGAGCCTGCCGCCCCAGCGCGAGAACTGGTTCAGCGTCCGGTAGGACAGGGCCGTTCCCGGGTTGCCGAGGCCGAACGCTTCGGTCACCGTGAACGAACCAGTGGGCGAGAACGCCTGCCAAGTGGGGCCGGTTGCCACGCCGGGACCGGCGAACCCCGACTCCCCGGCGGAGCCGATCGCGCCCCACTCCTTCACGTACTGCCCGTCACCGGGCCTGCGGACGCAGGTGATCATCGATACCTGGGTTGCCCGGTACGCGTCCGCTACCGCCAGGGACACCCTTTGCGCCCCGTTAGTCGGGTACTTCACGGCGCCGGAGTTCAAAGCGGGGCAGTACCCTGCGGTGGAGATCGTGTACCTGACACCTCCACCGTTGATCCACTGAAGCTGTCCGAACTGGAAGCTCTGGCTGCAGTTCCCGGCCCCGTCGCAGGCTTCGCCCGTGACGGGGTACCCGATGACGCCGTCCTGGGAATGGCGGGAGTCGTAGAAACTGCCAAGGCCGCCCCAAACCGGCTGGGTTCCGGCGCCTATCGCAAAGTAGATCTTTCCCCGCGTGAACTGTTGCGAGCAGCCGCCGAACCGCAGGCCGCACTGCTCGTCACCGTGCGGGGCTCCGAGGTAGCCGCTGAGGCCGCCCAGGGACTGGTAGCGGCCACTGATGGCGCCCACAACGGAGAACGTCCCGTATCCCGGGACGAAGTAGATGGATCCGCGTTGGAACTGCTGGGAGCATACCCCTCCCGACAGTCCGCATTGCTCGTCGCTGCTCGGGTACCCCAGACCGCCCGTGTCTGCGGACAGCTGTTGGTAGCGGCCGTTGATCGCGCCCCAAACTGCGAACGTCCCGTATCCCGGGACGAAGTAGATCCACCCCCTCTGGAATTGCTGCCGGCAAGCCCCTCCGGGGAGATCGCACTGTTGCTCCGCAATCGCCGGGCCGAGTCCGCCGGCGTCACCGCCGAGGCTTTCGTGCTTGGCGCCGATCGCGCCAGGGACGGCGAAGCCGGATGCCTTTACGGTTGTGGAGGAAGGTGCAGGGGTGGCTGACGTGGTGGGCGAAGGTTCGATTGCCTTTGGCGGCGTGGCGCCCGGTGTCGGAACCGGCGTCGCGGTGGGAGCCGGCGTCGGGGCCGGACCGGTCGGCCCGGGCGCGGGTAACGTCGTCGATGATGGCGACGGCGTCACAGGCACCTGCGCGGGGACCCCGGTCCCGGGAACCTGTGGTGCCACGGAGTCCGTGGAGGCTGAGGGTGACGGTGCAGGTGTTGGGCTTGCCATGGCCGGGGCGGGCAACAGGGACAGGCAAACGCCAATTGCTATTGCGGCTCCGAATCGATGGAGGCGCTGTGTACGGGGGAATTGAAGGCGTGCGCGCCCGGTGGACATCCTGGGGCTATCTTGTATGCCAGTAATTGCTTTCTCCTTTACCGCCACGCTCAAACCGAAGCCACGGTCGGTAAGGACAGTGGCCGCGGTGACGCAGCCGTAAAGAGAACCATCCCCCGAGGCACATGTATTGCTGATCGTGAGACTACCGCTCCGAAAGTTCCCCGGCGGGCAGACGCGCCGGTCAAAAAGGCTGGCTTTCTTGCGGGCAACCGACGCGTTAAACAAGTGAAAGAATGACCACATGGCACGGGCAACGTTGCGCATTTTCCTCGGGGCAGCCCCGGGAGTAGGGAAGACCTACGCCATGCTTGAGGAGGCTCACCGGCTGCGCGGCCGCGGTGAAGACGTGGTGGTGGCCTTCGCCATGGACCATGGGCGCAGCGACACCCGTGCCTTGATGGACGGATTGGAAGTCATCCCGCCGCACACGATTGCGTACCGGGACACCAGCTTTGAAGAGATGGACGTCGACGCGGTCTTGGCACGCAAGCCGCGCATCGCCGTCGTCGACGAATACGCCCACTCGAACATCCCCGGAAGCCGCAACGCAAAGCGCTGGCAAGACGTCGAGGAACTGCTCGACGCCGGCATCAACGTCCTCTCCACCGTCAACGTGCAGCACCTGGCTTCCCTTGGTGACGTCGTGAGTGCCATCACCGACGTCCGGCAGGCGGAGACAGTGCCCGACGACGTCGTGCGGCGTGCCGATCAAATCCATCTTGTGGACATCTCACCGGAGCTGTTGCGGCAACGGCTGGGCGACGGCAAGATCTATTCGGCGGACAAGATCGACGCTGCCCTGTCCAACTATTTCCGGATGGGCAACCTGACGGCATTACGGGAACTGGCGCTGCTGTGGCTGGCCGACCGCGTGGACGAAGGGCTCGCGAAGTACCGTTCGGAACAGGGGATCGAGGCGAGCTGGCCCGCCCGCGAACGCATCGTCATCGGCCTCACAGGCGGGCCGGAAGGGGAGGTCCTTGTCCGCCGGGCCGCCCGGATCCTCAAGCGCGTCAATGGCGGCGACCTGCTCGCCGTGCACGTCCGCGCCGCTGATGGTGTGGCTTCGGAATCTCCGCGGGCGCTGGAAGCCCAGCGCCTGTTGGTCCGGGACTTGGGTGGCAGCTACCACACGGTGGCAGGGGAGGACCCAGCGAAGGCCTTGCTTGACTTTGCCCGCAGCGTGAACGCGACGCAGATCGTCGTCGGGATTTCCCGGCGCCGGAGCCTCGTCGCCAGGCTGACCGGGCGGGGGATCGGCAACCGGGTGGTGCGTGACTCCGGCGATATTGACGTGCACATGGTTTCGCATCCCTTGGGCGGCCGGGGCGTGGACCGTCCACGGCAGCGGGACCTTGGTCGCACAAGGGTGATCGTCGGGTTTGCTATGGCGGTGGTCCTGCCGGTTCTTTTGCAGCTCCTGCTGGCGGCGAGTCCTTCCCACAACATCACGACGGCGGTGCTCCTCCAGTTGACGGGCTCGGTTGCCGTCGCCCTGGTGGGCGGGTTGTGGCCCGCTCTGCTCGGTGCCTTGTGGAGCAGCCTGTTGGTGAATTTCTTCTCCATACCGCCTGTGGGGACCCTGACCATCAGCGACCCCGAGAACATCATCGCGTTGCTGGTTTTCGTGGGCGTTTCAGCCGCTGTTGCGGCCGTGGTGGACGTCTCGGCCAGGCGCTCCAAGGAAGCCGCCCGTGCCCGTGCCGAGGCCACCACCCTGGGTGACCTCACGCGCGGGGCATCGAGCGCCGAGGACACCGTCGAAGGACTTTTGAAGCAAGCGTTGGACGTATTCCAGATGCGCGGGGCTGCGTTGTACAGGGCTGGCACCGCGGGCCCGGGCGGCGGGACAGCGGGCGGCTGGCGCCTCGTCGCCAAGGCCGGAGAGGCCGCACCCCTCCCTGCCGACGGGGGCGAAAACACCGAACAGATCGACGCCGGAACCCGCCTGGTCCTGTCCGGCCGCATCCTGCCAGCCAGCGACCGCCGCCTACTCAGCGCCTTCGGCGCGCACCTTTCGGCCCAGCTCGAGCGGCGGCAATTGGCGGCAAGCCGACGTGAAGTCAGGCGCTTGGCCGAAAGCAACACCATGCGAACCTCCATCCTGCGCGCCGTCTCCCACGACTTGCGGACTCCGCTGGCCGGGATCAAATTGGCCGTCGGCGGCTTGCGGCAAAGCAACGTCCACTACACACCGGAGGAGGAGCAGGAACTGCTGGCAACCATCGAGGAATGCTCGGACAGGCTCGACGTCCTCGTGGGGAACCTCCTGGACATGTCCCGCATTACCTCGGACTCGGTGAACGCCCTTATTCGCCCGGTGCGCTGGTACGAAGTGATCCCCACGGCCCTCCATGGCATGCCGCCGGGGCGGGTGCGCGTCGACCTGCCCGGGAACATGCCGGAGATCGACGCCGACGCCGGGATGCTGGAACGCGTTATCGCAAACATCGTGGAGAATGCCATCAAGTACGCTCCGGATTCCGATGTTGTGCTGGTGGGAGCCGCTGGTGGCTTCAGCTCGTCCACCCTGGACGGGAGGCCGTCCGGAGAACTGCGCATCATCGACCACGGCCAAGGAGTCCCCGCCGAAAGCGTCGTCAGGATGTTCCAGCCATTCCAGCGGCTCAACGACGTCCCTTCCACCACCGGGGTTGGCTTGGGGCTCGCCGTGGCCAAGGGATTCACGGAGGCGATGGGAGGCACGCTCACCGCGGAAGAGACTCCGGGCGGCGGCCTGACCATGGTCATCCGGCTTCCGCTATCCACAGGGGTCGCGTTCCCGCACGAGGAGGCGCAAGCTCCCCTGGAGGCGCAATCCGTTCTTTTGCAGCACCGCCACATGCCGCCGTCGGGCAGTCCGGATAGCGCCTCGAGGGAGGCGGGATGAGCCACGTCCTGGTGGTGGACGACGATCCCCACATCGTCAAGGCCTTGCGGATTACGCTCCAAGCGCACGGTTACACTGTGGCCACAGCGTCCGACGGCGAATCGGCCTTGCGCTCTGCCGCCCAGCACCCGGTTGGCGTCTTGATCCTCGACCTGGGGCTGCCAGACATCGACGGAACCACAGTCATCACCCGCTTGCGTGAGTGGAGTAGCGTACCCATCCTGGTCCTCTCCGCACGTCACGGCTCGGACGACAAGGTGGAAGCTTTGGACGCCGGCGCGGACGACTACATCACCAAACCGTTCGGGCTCGACGAGCTGCTCGCGCGCCTCCGGGCGATCCTGCGGCGCACCTCTGACCCGGGCGAAGAAGCGCCCGTGCTGGTCACTGAATCGTTCACTGCGGACCTTGCCATGAGACGCGTGACGCGCGACGGCGAAGACGTCCGCCTCACGCCGACGGAGTGGAGGATCCTGGATCTTTTCGTGCGCAATCCCGAGAAGCTGATCACCCAACAGCAGCTCCTCAGCGAGGTGTGGGGCCCGGCCTACGCCAAGGAGGCCAATTACCTGCGCGTGTACATGGCCCAGCTCCGCCGGAAACTGGAACCGGAGCCCGGGAACCCGCGCCACCTGATCACCGAGGTAGGGATCGGGTACCGGTTCATGCCGTGAGGCGGGCTGCGGCAGCATGACCGGCAAACTCCACAGTCTCCCCGGCCTCGACAAGCCGCGCATACGCGCCGCCTGAATCGCGAAGGTTTCCGGGCGTTCCGAACTCCACGATGGCACCGCGCGAGAGCACTGCGAGCTGATCGGCTTTCTCCACGGTGGAGAGCCTGTGGGCGATGGTGAGCGTAGTCCGGCCGACGGCCAGCCGGTCGAGCGCCGCCTGGACATGGGCCTCGGTTGCGTTGTCCAGGGCGGAGGTAGCTTCGTCGAGGACCAGCACTTTCGGATTGCGCAGGATGGTTCGGGCAATCGCCAAGCGCTGCTGTTCTCCTCCGGAGAAGCGGTGGCCCCGAGCGCCGACCATGGTGTCCAGGCCGTCGGGCAAGCTTGCGATCAGGTCCGCGATCTGTGCCGAGGCCAGCGCGCTCCACAGCACTGCGTCGTCCGCGCCGGGTGCAGCCAGCAGCAGGTTTTCCCGGATGGTGTCGTGAATCAAGTACGTCTCCTGGGACACCACGCCAACGATTTTCGTCAGGTCCTCAGGGGCGATGTCGCGCACGTCGACGCCGTCAATGGTGATCCGCCCGGCGGTGGCGTCATGCAGGCGCGGGACCAGCGAGCCCAGCGTCGATTTGCCGGAGCCCGTGGGGCCCACGATTGCGGTGCTGGTGCCGGCCGGAAGCGTGAGGTCGACGTCGAGCAGAACGTCCGTGCCGCCGTCGTACGCGAAACGGACGCCCTCAAAGCGGACCTCGCCGCGCACTGCGGCCGGGTCCAGCGGGACGGGCCGCGCCGGGGGAGTGATCTCGGGAGCCAAGTCCAGGTACTCAAAGATGCGGCTGAACAGGGCCATTGCGGTGACCCATTGGACGCCGAGATCCAGCAAGCTCATGACCGGGCGGAAGATGGCGCCTTGCAGCGCGGTGAACGCCACGAGCGTGCCGATGGTCATGCCGCCGCTGGTGACGGGCAGTCCGGCGGCGAGGTAGATCAGCGCCGGAATGGCCGAGAAGATTATGCCCATGGTGGACATGCGCCAGCGGCCGGCCAACTGGGAGCGCATCTCCAGGCCGATCAGCCTTTTGGAGCTTTCCGTGTAGCGGTGGGCGTCGCGTTTGGTGGTTCCGAGGGTTTTGGAGAGCCTGACGCCGGAGACTGACAGCCCTTCCTCGACCTGGGTGTTCATGGTGGCCAGCTCGCTTTGCAGCGTTGACGTGATGTTGCGCCGGAGCAGGGCCACCCGGCGCGTGAACCAAACAGCCGGCGGTATCACTATCAGGGACAAGAGCGAGAGCCCGGGCGAAATGGCCACCATGGCGATGGCGGTGGCAATGGCCGTGGTCAGGTTGGACGCAACACCGGTCGCGGTGGAGGTGATGACTTGCTGCAGGCCGGAAATGTCGTTGTTCAGCCGCGACTGCACCTCGCCACTGCGGGTCCGGGTAAAGAATCCGAGCGATTGCTTTTGCAAGTGGGTGAACAGGCGCGTGCGCAAGGTGTGCATGATCTTCTGGCCCATGCCCGTGGTCATCCACGTCTGCAGCACGCCGATCAGCGCAGTTGCGGCGGCCACGGCGATCAATCCGGCGGCCAGCCACGCGAGCAGTGGCAGATCCTTGCCGGGCAGCGCGACGTCGATGATGTGGCGGACCAGGAACGGCTGCGCCAGGCCGATGATGCTGGAAGCGCTGATGAGAAGCACGACGACGGCGATGGTCGCCTTGTGCGGGGTGAACAGCCCGGCGATCCGTTTGAGGCTCACGGGGTGCTGTTTCAACTGGGTACGGTCCGCGGGATTGAGGCGGGCGGGGCCGCGGCCGGGACTTCGGGCTCCGACGCCCGGTCGATGGGGATTTTGGGTGAGGATGTTCTCCGTCATAAGCACCACCTCCAGTGGCGAGCGGGGCGCGGGAATCGCGCCTACTAATACAGAGGTTACCTCACTATGTGGCTACAGGTCAAATTGCTAGACTGACAGAATGCAGTCACAGCCCTCAGATTCTGCCGACCTTGGCGATCTCTTCCATGCCGCCTTCCGGGGGCTGCGCCGGACCTGGGCCGAGCAGCTGTCTCCGTGGGAGCTGACGCCGCACCAATGGCGGGCGCTGATGACTCTTATGCGCCCGGCGCCAGGGGACCCGATTCGGCTGAAAGACTTGGCGGAACGGCTGCGCATTGCGCCACGATCGGCCACGGAAGTGGTGGACCAGCTCGAGGTCAAAGGCCTCGTCCGCCGCGATCCGGACCCCACGGACCGGCGCGCCACCCTCGTCGCCGCCACCAGGGACGGGCAGCAACTCTTTGCGAAGATCAGCGCTGAAAGGCGTGGCAAGTCTTCCGAGTACTTTGCCCGGCTCAGCGCAGAAGATCGCGCCGAATTGGCCCGGATTCTGGGTCAGCTCGGGGACTGAAGCGAACGCCGCCCGCCTGCCAAGTTGCCGCAGAGTAGGTAGAGTCGAAGCCATGACTCGCCGGAAGGTTCCAGTTGCCCTCGTCGCGCTCCCTTTCGCGTTGTGCCTGATCGCACTTGCGCCAGCAGAGAGAGCGGGGGCCGCAAACTGCGATTCGCAAGGGCTTCTGGGGGTGGTTGGCATGTGCTCTCCCGCCAACTCCCCATCTCCCCGGCCATCGGAAAAACCCACTCCGTCGGCCACGGCTATCCCGCCTGTACAACCGCAGCCCCAGCCGGATCCCGGCGTCGCGGTTCCGTCCGGTGGCGCTTCAACGCCTTCGACGGCGGTGACCGTGCGGGCGGACCCAACTCAGGCCGCGCCACCGGCGGCAACCACAGCTACAGTGCCTTCGCCGATCGTTTCCAGCCTGAGCCCCTCGACGCAAAATTCAACCTCTGCGGCGACCGCTACCCGGATTGACCCGGGCGCCCCCGCCCAGAGTGACCATCCCATTGCTCCAAGCGTTTCAGTGGCTGGAATCCTGTTGGCCTTCGGCGGAACCCTCATCGCCGCAGGCGGAGTGGTAGGCCTCAGAAGATATCCGCCGCTCTAACCCCCGGCCCGCGGAGTTCATCGGGAAACAGGTAATAGCGGACCCTGCCTCATTCCGGTGGCCATTCCTAGGATTGAAAGCAAGTCGACAAGCTTTCACTAACAAGGAGAACCCCATGACCGAACCATCCCGTGCCCAGCAACTCGTCGGAGACATCTCGCCCAAACTTGCCTCACTCACCGACGACGTTCTCTTCGCTGACGTCTGGGAACGCCCCGAATTGGCCAAGCGGGACCGGAGCCTCATTACCGTTGCCTGTCTCGTGACAAGCGGCAGCACTGAACAGCTTTTTGGCCACCTGCGTCTCGCGAAGGCAAACGGACTCAGCGAAACCGAATTGAGCGAGGCTATTACGCACCTGGCGTTCTATGCGGGCTGGCCCAAGGCGATGTCCGCCATGGCGGTCGCCAAGCAGGTGTTTGCCGAGTAGCCAAGTCCGCGCGAGTAGCCAAGTCCGCGTCAGGGGCGCTTGGCGCCCCTAGCCCGGCTTGCTGCCGGAAGTCAGGCCTGCGGGGTGTGCCCCTGGAGTGAGGCAATCTGTGCACGCGCGGCTGCGATGAGTTCCTCGTTAGTGTTGGCGTGGCCGTTGAGGCCCCAGCCGCCGTCGGGCGCTTCTGTGAGCAGGACCCAGGTTCGATCAGGCAGCGTCGGGTCCGCGGCCGCCGTCGCGACGAGCGCGGTGAGTTGTTCGACAACGGCGAGCTGCTTTTCGCGGTTCAGCGCGCCCGCGTTCGTGAGCACCTGGACGCGCACGTAATTGCTGTCGCCGTCGACATTCGACAGATCCCCCGCCGGGAATTCATGGATGAATGCCGCCGTGTTCTTGCGGAACATCGGGATATCCGGCACCTGCTCCACACGCATCACCGTCGACGCCAGGTCAATCGCGAGCTGGTGTTTGTCTGCGAAAGTCCCTGCGGTGGCGTACACGTCGATCATGGGCATGATGCTTCTCCTCTTCGATGCAGTTCAACCGTCATGTGCGTTGCCATCCTTGCACCTTGCTGTCACCGTGTCTTCCTCTGGGCAATCATTTGCGGATCGTCCGGCTTGACGTCCTTGGAAGTGCGGTTCTTCGGCCTGTGCGGCATGACCGGTTCGGATGCGAAGCGTCGTGGGCCGCTCCACATTGATGGCGGGGCATCGATCGCGTAGGCAAGGGCGTATGCGACCCTTTCGTAGTTGACGCGCCAGCCCCTGAAATGTGGCCATGCTTGCTCCGCCGTCACCTCAATCGGGTAATCGACAGTCCTCAGGAGTTCCACGGCCGCTTGAAAATCTTCAAAGGTCACATCTAGTTCGGAATCGGGATCGGGGTCTTCCTCGACCGGGATACGAATGGCCCGGGCCACTTGGTTCAGGCAGGTGAATCCCATCCGAATGACCAGCCGAGCCCGGGTGCTCGGGGCGGACCCCGGACTCAGGGCAAGCTGCAACGCGGCCGCGTCCATGACGCTGAGGAGGGAGTTGAGCCAGTTCGATTGCGGTGAAGGCGAACGGAACCATACCAGCGTCAGGTAGGTGCTGTGTGATTCGGCGACATCCGCGGCCCATCGCTCCCACCTTTGGTAAAGCTCGCTGAGCTCGCTGGTGCTGGTTTGGGCGGCCATCCCAAACCGTGTGCGCACCAGAAGCTCGGGTCCCCATGAGGGTGAGCCTGCCCTCGATACGAGGAGCGTTACTTCCGCCTCCCGCCTGTTGAAGGCTGCATAGAGCGTTGGCAGATAACCGATCTGCAGAGCGATCACGATCAACCCGGTATAGGCGGCGACGTAAACCAACACGGTGTTGCCGACATTCGATGGAGCAGCATAGCCAAGCGTGAACATCGCGGAGCCAGCCTCGCTTGCGGCTTGCCAGAGGTCACCGTCGACGAAGGGAAGAAGCAGGAGACTGAACGACAAGTCGAACACGATCACCCAAACCAGCAGACGGACGAACAGCGCCATGGGGGACTGCCAGGCAAGGATCCGATCACGTACTTCGTACGAGGAGACGGGCTTAGTGATGACAAAGAAGATTTTCGCAGTGACCAAATGGGTCATCCGTGAAAGGTTGCTGTGCAGCGGACGTGGCACGATCAGCGTTCCGATCACGCTCATCCAGTTCAGGAGCAACGCAAGCAACCCGACTGAAAAACATGCCCACACGAATACAGTCAATGTGCTCTTTCGACATTGTTAGACACCAATTCAGCTATTGACCACCGGTAGGTACAAAGCTGATGAGGCTCGTATCATTCATTCCACCCTCGGATCTTGTCAAGGGTAAGCGGCTGCGCCGTACTTCGGTGCGACGTCACTAGCAAAGCATCGCCGGAGAGTTAGGGAGTAACCATCGTGGCACGCCATCTTATCCTCGGCGCCGGACTCGTAGGCGGGACGCTCGCGAGGCAGCTCTCCGCCCGTGGAGACCAGGTAACTCTCGGCACGCGCAGCGGCACTACGGTCCCCGGGGCGACTCCCGTGAAACTGGACGCGAGCAGCCCGGCCGACGTGACAGGGGCTGCGCGTGGAGCCGACACGATCTTCGTTTGCACCAATCCGCCCTACACCAATTGGGTAGCCGATTGGCCTCCGATCTTCGACGCTGTGATCAAGTCGGCGCGTGACTCCGGGGCCGGTCTTGTGCTCATGGGCAACCTCTATGCGTACGGCCCGCCGGACGGTCCGATGACCGAGCATTCACAGCTCGCCACCACCGAGAAGAAGGGCCTTGTGCGCAAAGCGGGTTGGGAGAAAGTCCTTGCCGCGCACGAACGCGGTGAAATCCGGGCCGTGGAGGTTCGGGCGAGCGACTACTTCGGTCCTGGGGCGGCGGGGATGTCGACTCATCTTGGCGGCGGCTTTTTTCAACCACTCCTGGCCTCCAAAACGGCGCGTGTCGTGGGGGACCCCGTACTGGAGCACAGTTGGAGCTTCCTGCCCGATATCGCCGCGACACTTATCGCGGCCGCAGACCACCCGGGCGAATGGGGACGGGCCTGGCATGTGCCGAGTGCATCCGTCCCGCGCTCGGAAATCGCGCGGCAGGTGAATGAGCGGTGGGGCGTGAAGGGCCGGGTGGCCCCGATCCCGCAGTGGTCACTTAAAGCCCTCGGCACCGTCATTCCGATCATGCGCGAGATCTCAGCTTCCAGCTACCAATTCACGATGCCCTTCGTGATCGACTCCGAGGAGACGCGGAAGATGCTGGGTGTTAAGGCAACATCGTGGGACCAAGCACTGGAGGTCACTGTGGACAGCTACCGTAAGCCCGAAACGAGCCATTCGGTGCGGTGACTAACCCGTCCGCTCAACCGCCGCAAGAATGGCCTCGCCGAGTTCATGGGGCTTCGTGAACTGGGGCCAGTGTCCGGTGGGCAGATCCATGAATTCCACGTCGTTGATGCGCGCGAGCTCAGCTACGAAGGGGTGGCCGGATTCGATCCACTCGCCGAGCAGGCTGGAGGGGAACTCGCACGCGATGATGGTGGCGGGGACGTCGTAGCGGCGCACATCGTGCAAGCGCTGCTTATCCGTGGTCACGTTCTTTGGCTCCGGGATGGCGCGTGCCCGGAACGCGGCCCGCAGCTCCTCGTTGAGGTCCACGAGGTCCTCGTTTTCGAACAGCTCCCATGGCGGCAAGGGCACGGCATCGCCCTCGACAGGCAGTTCGTCGTTGATGACGCCGCCCTCGCCAAGCGGTCCGCTGTCCACGTAGACCGCCCGGACCACCCGGTCCGGGCGGGCGTCGACGGCGCCGTGGATGATGGCACCTCCACCGGAGTGGCCGACCAGTACAACAGGACTGCCAACGGCGTCGACGGCTGCCACTACTGCCTCGATGTGATCCCTGAGGCCGATACCGGACCTCGGGGCGTCAATTGCCTCCAGCCCAGGCAGCGTGAGCGGGTGGACCGTGTGGCCCGCAGCAACGAGCGGCGGCGTGACCTCCGACCACGAAGAAGCGTCCAACCAGAATCCGGGAACCATGATGATGTCCATGCCGGTACCCTACGACGGGCCACCGACAGAATGAACCCTTGCGTTGGTCCCGCACGCCGGAACGCGCCAACAGCTCAGACCGCTGCGGTCCGTCCCGATCGCAGGAGGGGCGCGAAGAACGCGGCGAGTTCCGCCGTCGCGGTCAAGGGCAAGACGTTCGCCACGTACTGGTCCGGCCGCACCACCACCACGACGCCGCCGCGGTCAACGCCGCGCAACTCGAAGATGTCTGCCGAAGGATCGGTGCCGTAGACGTTCTCAAGGTAGGTGAGCTTGAACGGTCCGACCTCCGGCTTGAATGCTTCCGGCACCGCTCCGATGTCGACGCTCGTGTGCTCCTGCTGATAGATCACCTTCACGTCGAACCACGCGTCCCGGTCAGCGCCCGACGGCGTTGCGGCCAGCGGCGAGTCCGGCGAGTTCGCGATCCACTCGGCAAAGTCCGAGATGGGCGACGACCCCCCTTGTGCCGTCCCGGCCTTGCCTGCGTCCGCGAACACGTAGATGCGCCACCGTCCGTCAGCCTTGGCCTGGTGGCCGAGTTGCAGCGGGTTGGTATCGCAGACGCGCACCACGGGCGCCGACTTGAAACGCTTGCCGATCGTGAATCCCTTGGCCAGGTCTTGGTGCGCAGGCTCGGCGATGAGCGGCGAGGGGGCGTAGTGGGTCATGAAGCCGGCCGGAAACTCCGCGGTGCTCACGTAGAAGTTCTCCAGCTCGGTGGGGTCCTCGAATTCTTCGGGCTTCTTCGCCATGAGCGTGGACCACTCTTTGTCGAAGTCGATGAGGTTCTTGGCAACCACTTGGCGCTCGGCGGAGTATGTGGACAGCAGGCTCTCCGGGCTGCGTCCTTCGAGTACGTGCCCGAGCTTCCAGGCCAGGTTGAAGCCGTCCTGCATGGAGACGTTCATGCCTTGGCCGGCCTTGGCGCTGTGCGTATGGCATGCGTCGCCGGCAATGAACACACGCGGTGTGCGGGTGCCGCGCTGGTCCGGCAGGACGTCGTCGAACCTGTCCGTGAGGCGGTGGCCCACTTCGTACACGCTGTGCCAGGCGACGTTACGCACATCGAGCGTGTAGGGATGGAGGATGTCGTTGGCCTTGGAGATGATCTCCTCGATGGTGGTGTTCCGCACGGAGCGGTTGTCGTTCCGATCCACCTCGCCAAGGTCGACGTACATGCGGAAGAGATGGCCGCCTTCGCGCGGGATCAGGAGGATGCTGCCGCCCGTGCCGGACTGGATGGCGCACTTCGTGCGGATGTCGGGGAAGTCCGTGACGGCAAGGACGTCCATGACGCCCCAAGCGTGGTTGGCCTGGTCGCCGGCGAGGGTGCAGCCGATCGACTCGCGCACCTTGCTCCGCGCGCCATCCGCGCCCACGACGTATTTGGCCCGGACAATGCGTTCCTGGCCCTCGTTTGGTCCGGCGGTGTGGAGGAGCGTGACGGTGACTGGGTAGTCACCGTCATTGGTGACTTCGAGGCCGCGGAACTCGTAGCCGTAGTCGGGGGTCATGCGGGTGGGGGAGTTCGCCATGTACTCGGCGAAGTAGTCCAGCACGCGCGCCTGGTTGACGATCAGGTGCGGGAATTCGCTGATATCCCCGGTCGGATCGTCGAGGGCCCGCGCGGTACGGATGATGCGTGAAGGGTCTGACGGGTCCGGCTTCCAGAACGCCATCTCGGTGATCCGGTACGCCTCGGCAATGATCCGCTCGGCGAATCCGAAGGCTTGGAATGTCTCCACGCTCCGGGCCTGGATCCCGTCGGCCTGCCCGATCGCGAGCCTGCCGGGGCGACGCTCCACGATACGGGTTGTGACGCCCGAGAACTGGGACAACTGCGCGGCGGCGAGCATGCCGGCGGGCCCGCTGCCGACGATGAGTACGTCGACCTCGTCGGGAAGATCAGTGGGTCTGTTGATGCCGACGCCGGCGGCCGCCTGGACACGCGGGTCGCCGGATACATAACCGTTGTGGTGGAACTGCATGGGCTTTCCTCACTTCATTGTGCGGTTGTTCAATTATAGAACTGTGAATTCTTTATTTGAACCTTTGTTTGGATTCATACTGTACGGCAGGCGTGACGGGGGCTACAAGGGCCTCACGATCCGTCCGGGGATGCAGGGGGTTGACGTCCCGAAACTCCAGGGTCATAGTTATCGTATACGATTTCGTACTCGATGAGGAGTGAAACTTGGAACAGGTCACCGACCACACCCTGGCCGCGGCCCGCAAGGTCATCGCGGTGCATATCAACTACCCCAGCCGGGCAGCGCAGCGGGGCCGGATGCCGGAGCAGCCGTCGTACTTCCTGAAGCCTTCGTCGTCCCTTGCCCTCAGCGGCTCAACGGTGGAGCGTCCGGCTGGCTGTGAACTCCTCGGGTACGAGGGCGAGATCGCGCTGGTGATCGGCACGCCCGCCCGCCGCGTGGGTCTGGAGGACGCCTGGGACCACGTCGGGTGGGTCACGGCCAGCAACGACCTGGGCGTCTATGACCTGCGCTACGCGGACAAGGGTTCCAACCTCCGGTCCAAGGGTGGCGACGGCTTCACCCCGGTAGGCCCCGCGCTCATTCCGGCCGCCGACGTCGACCCCTCCGGGCTGCGGATCCGCACCTGGCACAACGGCGAACTCGTCCAGGACGACACCACCGAAGAGCTGCTGTTCCCCTTTGCGCGCCTCGTCGCCGACCTTTCCCAGCTCCTCACCCTCGAACCCGGCGACATCATCCTGACCGGCACCCCGGCCGGCGCCTCCGTCGCCCGGCCCGGCGACGTCGTCGAGGTTGAAGTCACCGGCGGCGGGCTCAGCAGTGGCCGCCTGGCCACCACAGTCGCGGAGGGTACGACGCCGTTCGCGGACTTTGGTGCCCGGCCCAAATCCGACGACACGCAGCGGGAGGAAGCGTACGGTTCCCGCGAAGCGGCCGGGTTGCCGCGGCTGGAAAATCCGGCGCCCGTCCTGAGCCCGGAGCTGAAGAAGAAGCTCGAAAGCGTGGCGACCGCGACGTTGTCCAGCCAGTTGCGCAAGCGCGGGCTGAACAACGTGAGCATCGACGGCCTGCAGGCCACCCGCCCGGACCGCCGCGTCGTCGGGCTCGCCCGGACGCTGCGCTATGTCCCCAACCGTGAGGACCTCTTCACGACCCACGGCGGAGGGTTCAACGCCCAAAAACGGGCGATCGACTCCGTGAACGAAGGCGAGATCCTGGTCATGGAGGCCCGGGGAGAAAAGGGCACAGGGACCGTGGGAGACATCCTGGCGCTGCGTGCCCAGATGCGCGGTGCCGCGGCCATCATCACCGACGGCGGCGTGCGGGACTTTTCCGCCGTGGCAGGACTGGACATGCCCACCTACTTCGCCAACCCGCACCCCGCCGTGCTGGGCCGGCGCCACATCCCGTGGGACACGGACATCACCATCGCCTGCGGCGGGGCCACGGTCCAGCCCGGGGACATCATCGTGGCCGATTCGGACGGGATCCTGGTGATCCCGCCGGCCATCGCGGAGGAGCTGGTGGATGAGTGCATCGAGCAGGAGAAGGAAGAGGCCTTCATCTTCGAGATGGTCAAGCAGGGCAACAGCGTGGACGGTTTGTATCCGATGAACGCGCAGTGGCGTGCCCGTTACGAGGAGTGGGAAGGAGCCCAAGGTGACTGAAACCGCCGTAAGCAGCACCGCCGTCGGGAGCAAGTCCGAGCAGGCTTACGCGGCCGTGAAGGCGCGCATCGTGGAGGGCACGTACACGCCGGGATACCGGCTGGTGCTGGCCAAGATCGCCGAGGACCTCGGCGTGAGCGTGGTCCCGGTCCGGGAGGCGATCCGCCGCCTGGAGGCCGAGGGGCTCGTGACGTTCGAGCGCAACGTCGGCGCCACGGTCTCCGGGATCGATCCGACGGAGTACCTGTACACGATGCAGACCCTGAGCATCATCGAGGGAGCGGCCACGGCATTGTCGGCCCCCCTGATCGATTCTGTGGCGATTGCCCGGGCCCGTGCGGTCAATGCCGAGATGCGCGACTGCCTGGAGCATTTCGATCCGGTCCGCTTCACGGCGCTGAACCAGGACTTCCACAGCGTGCTCTTCGAACACTGCCCCAACCCGCACATCCTGGACCTCGTGCACCGGGGCTGGAACCGCCTCGCCTCGATCAGGGCCTCGACGTTCCGCTTCGTCCCCGGCCGCGCGCAGGAATCCGTCAAAGAGCACGAGGCGCTGCTTCAGCTCATCGAAAGCAACGCCGACGCCGACACCATCGAACAAGCCGCCCGCCGCCACCGCAGCGCCACCCTCGACGCATACCTCGCACAGACCAACGCGGGGTCACTTAGCGCCCATTAGAGGGCCCAACATGGGCCGTAAGTGACCCCGCGTTCCAATAGCAAAGGAGAAAACAATGACGTTCACTGCACCAGAAACCACCCATTACGTCCCGAAGGACCTTCCCACCCACATCCAGCACTTCATCAACGGCGAATTCGTTGACTCGGTCAGCGGGAAGACCTTCGACGTCCTGGACCCGGTCTCCAACACCAACTACGCCACCGCAGCGGCCGGGCAGAAGGAAGACATCGACCTCGCCGTTGCCGCGGCCCGCGAAGCCTTCGTGAACGGCCCGTGGCCGAAGATGAAGCCGCGCGAACGTGCCCGCGTCCTGAACAGGATCGCCGACGCCGTCGAAGCCCAGGAGGAGCGCCTCGCCGAACTGGAGACCTTCGACACCGGCCTGCCGATCACCCAGGCCAAGGGCCAGGCGTTGCGTGCGGCGGAGAACTTCCGCTTCTTCGCGGACCTGATCGTGGCCCAGTTCGACGACGCCATGAAGGTCCCGGGCTCCCAGATCAACTACGTGAACCGCAAGCCGATCGGCGTCGCGGGCCTGATCACGCCGTGGAACACCCCGTTCATGCTCGAGTCCTGGAAACTCGCCCCCGCCCTGGCCACCGGCAACACCGTGGTCCTGAAGCCGGCCGAGTTCACCCCGCTCTCGGCCTCGCTCTGGGCGCAGATCTTCAAGGACGCAGGCCTGCCCGACGGCGTGTTCAACCTCGTCAACGGCCTCGGCGAGGAAGCCGGTGACGCCCTCGTCAAGCACCCGGACGTGCCGCTGATTTCCTTCACGGGCGAGACCACAACGGGCCAGACGATCTTCCGCAACGCCGCCGCCAACCTCAAGGGCCTGTCCATGGAGCTGGGCGGGAAGTCCCCGTGCGTCGTGTTCGCCGACGCCGACCTGGACGCCGCGATCGATTCGGCACTATTCGGGGTCTTCTCCCTCAACGGAGAACGCTGCACCGCCGGTTCGCGGATCCTCGTCGAACGCGCGATCTATGACGAGTTCTGCGAGAAGTACGCCGCCCGCGCGAAGAATATCGTCGTCGGCGACCCGCACGACCCCAAGACCCAGGTCGGCGCACTCGTCCACCCCGAGCACTACGAAAAGGTCGCCTCGTACGTGGAGATCGGCAAGTCCGAAGGCCGGCTGCTCGCCGGCGGAGGCCGCCCGGAAGACTTGCCCGCAGGGCTCAACAACAGCAACTACATCGCGCCGACGGTGTTCGCCGACGTCGCGCCCGACGCCCGGATCTTCCAGGAGGAGATTTTTGGCCCGGTTGTCGCGATCACCCCGTTCGAGAACGACGACGAAGCCCTCGCCCTGGCGAACAACACCAAATACGGCCTGGCGGCCTACATCTGGACCCAGAACCTGACCCGCGCGCACAACTTCGCGCAGAACGTCGAGGCTGGCATGGTGTGGCTCAACAGCCACAACGTCCGGGACCTGCGCACCCCCTTTGGCGGGGTCAAGGCCTCGGGCCTGGGCCACGAAGGCGGCTACCGCTCCATCGATTTCTACACCGACCAGCAGGCCGTGCACATCACCCTCGGCGCTGTGCACACCCCGAAGTTCGGCGCCTGACCCCGCCCAGCCCAACTACCTCGCACTTGTTGTCGTTATGGGGCTCCAAAACGACACTTACTGCGAGTCAGTTGGGCGGCACCCGGCACCAAAGGCGAGCATCCCGCCGTCGAACACCACAGACCCTTTCAAAGAAGAGAGAACCCCATGAGCAACTTCGTCCCGACCCCCACCGTCCCGGCGCCGGATATCGTCCGCTGCGCCTACCTTGAACTCGTGGTCACGGACCTCGCCAAGTCCCGCGAGTTCTACGTTGACCTGCTCGGCCTGCACGTCACCGAGGAAGACGAGAACACCATCTACCTGCGTTCCTTCGAGGAGTTCATCCACCACAACCTGGTCCTGCGCAAGGGACCGGTCGCCGCCGCGGCAGCGTTCGCGTACCGGGTGAAGTCCCCGGCCGAGGTCGACGCCGCCGAGGCCTACTACCGCGAGCTCGGCTGCCGGGTGGAGCGCCGCAAGAACGGCTTCACCAAGGGCATCGGGGACTCGGTCCGCGTCGAGGACCCTTTGGGCTTCCCGTACGAGTTCTTCTACGACGTGGAGCACGTCGAACGCCTCACCCAGCGCTACGACCTGTACTCCGCCGGTGAGCTGGTCCGCCTGGACCACTTCAACCAGGTCACCCCGGACGTTCCCCGCGGCCGGGCCTACCTGGAGGACCTGGGCTTCCGCGTGTCCGAGGACATCAAGGATTCCGACGGCGTCACGTACGCCGCGTGGATGCACCGCAAGCAGACCGTGCACGACACCGCCCTGACCGGGGGCAACGGCCCGCGCCTGCACCACATCGCCTTCTCCACGCACGAGAAGCACAACATCATCCAGATCTGCGACAAGATGGGCGCCCTGCGCATCAGCGACCGGATCGAACGAGGCCCGGGCCGGCACGGCGTGTCCAACGCGTTCTACCTGTACATCCTGGACCCGGACGGGCACCGCATCGAGATCTACACCCAGGACTACTACACCGGTGACCCGGACAACCCCACGGTCACCTGGGACGTCCACGACAACCAGCGCCGCGACTGGTGGGGCAACCCCGTGGTCCCGTCCTGGTACACCGAGGCCTCCCTCGTCCTGGACCTGGACGGCAACCCGCAGCCGGTCGTCGTCCGCGAGGAAAAGAGCGAAATGGCGGTCACCGTGGGTGCCGACGGCTTCTCGTACACGCGCCAGCCCGAGGACGGCCCCTCGGGGGAAAAGAAGGGCTTCAAGGTCGGCTCGCAGCTCTAGGCCGGCGGCCCTCAACGTATGCTGACCGCAGGATGGCCGAGCCGAACGGAGTGTGGAGATGCTTGACCCGAAGACGATAGAAACCATTGCCGACGAACTAGTAGAAGCAGGCCGGAACCGGACCCCGGTTCCGCGCCTGACCGCCCGCTACCCGGAGATGACGGTGGAGGATTCCTACGCCGTCCAGCAGTTATGGCGGCGCCGGAACGAGGACGCCGGCCGGAAACTGGTGGGCCGCAAGATCGGGCTGACGTCCAAGGCCATGCAGGACGCCACCGGCATCACCGAACCGGACTACGGCGCGATTTTCGATGACATGGTCCTGGACACCGGCTGCTCCGTGGCCTGGGACCAGTACACCCACCCCCGGGTCGAGGTGGAACTGGCGTTCGTGCTCAAGAAGGACCTCTCCGGGCCCGGCTGCAGCATCTTCGACGTCCTGAACGCCACCGACTACGTGGTTCCGGCCCTCGAGATCCTGGATTCCAGGATCGAGATGGAGGGCCGGACCATCGTGGACACCATCTCGGACAACGCGGCCATGGGTGCCATGGTGGTCGGCGGACGCCCGGTCCGCCCGGACGCCGTCGACCTCCGCTGGGTCTCGGCGATCCTGTACAAAAACCAGGTGGTGGAAGAAACCGGCGTCGCCGCCGGCGTCCTGGACCACCCCGCCAACGGCGTGCACTGGCTCGTTAACAAGATCGCCCCGCATGGCGACGGGCTGAAGGCCGGGGAGATCATCCTCGCCGGCTCCTTCACCCGCCCCCTCTGGGTATACAAAGGCGATACCGTCCACGCCGACTACGGACCCTTGGGAGTTGTCACATGCCGGTTCGAGTAGAACCAGACCGCACGTTCCGCCAAGCCCTGGCCGCCGCGGACAGGCCACTCGCCGGCATGTGGGTATGTTCCGGCAGCCCGCTCATCGCCGAACTATGCGCCGGGGCCGGGCTGGACTGGCTCCTGATCGACGCCGAACACAGCCCCAACGGCCTCGAATCCATCCTCGCCCAGCTCCAGGCCGTCCGCGGCTACCCGGTCCAGGCCGTGGTCCGCCCGCCGGTCAACGACACCGTGCTCCTCAAGCAATACCTGGACCTGGGCGTGCAGGACCTGCTCATCCCCATGGTCAACTCCGCCGCGGAGGCACAGGCCGCCATCGCCGCCGTCCGCTACCCGCCGCACGGGGTCCGCGGCGTCGGCTCCGCCCTGGCCCGGGCGTCGCGCTGGAACCGCATCCCGGACTACCTCGCCCGCGCCGCCGAAACCATCAGCGTCACCGTCCAGATCGAAACCGGGGCCGCCGTCGCCGCCGTCGAGGAGATCCTCGCGGTCGACGGCGTCGATGCCATCTTCCTCGGCCCCTCGGACCTCGCGGCGTCCATGGGCCTCCTCGGCGAACAGGAACACCCCACGGTGCGCGCCGCCGTCGAGCACTGCCTCGCCGCGGCAAAGACCGCGGGCAAACCGGCCGGCGTCAACGCCTTCGGCGAGGCCACGGCCCGTGCTTACATGGACGCCGGTGCCTCGTTCCTGCTGGTCGGCGCCGACGTCGCGCTGCTGGCGCGCGGCACCGAAGCCCTCGCCGACAAGTTCATCCCAACAAACCCCGACGGCGGAGCGCCCTTAGGCGGGACAGGTGACGCCCCGTCGAGCTACTGAACTAGGTAGGTAGTCGGTACTCTTCCGGAGGTCCTTGGACGGAGCTACATTGGATATCCCGAGGCCGCTCGGGGGCGGTCGAGGAGGGGGTCGGCCGCAATTTCAATGGAGCATGCCGTGGTCCCGCAACCAGATCTCAATCCTCAACAAGCCGCAGCCATCGCCGAATCGCCGGCTGCACGGCGTCCAGGCCCCGTGGAGTACGATCTGCGGGCTGTTTACGTCCCGCAGTCCGGGCTGTTCCTGGATGATGAGGGGCGCGAATTCTTTGTAACCGCCGTGGAATTCTGGGAGCACGCGACGGTAGTCAGTCTGTGCTGGAAACGCAGGCCCATGGCAGGGCAGGGAAGTCCGCCCCTGGTTGCCACGGATGAGCACGACCGGGTGCTGGGCGTGAAGCGCATTTGGAACGTTGGTGCGCGGTCGATCCAGCATTTTGAACCGATCTCGACGTCGGCCCGCGCATTGACGGTGCTCATCGCGAGGAAAACGGGAACACAGGAACTGTTTAGCTGCAGGACGCCCCCGGAAAAGAAAGACGCAACGAAGTAAGCTAGGCGGAGCGCGCGATGCCCCGCGTTGACCGGCGGATATGCTCGGGTGTGAGACCGGTCAGCGAGGCAAGTTCAAGGTCATCGCAGGCTTGGGTGCGGAGCGCCGTGACAATCAACGCTTCCCGCTGATTAACGATCCGGTCGCGATGCCTTTCGGCTGCTTTGAGTTGCTCGCTTTTCGCCCTCAGGCCATCCACATGCGCGCCTCGCGTGAGCCCGCTCGGGTGAAGGTCGTCATAAGCCAAACCGATGGTTCGGACAGCCCGAATGTTTTCCCCGGTCACCGCCGAAATTGTGGCCAACGTGAGCCCGTCTTCAAGGGCCTGGGCGATCATCTCGTTGCGGGCAGCGGTCAATGTGCGGATGGCGCTCGAAGCATGGGACAGGAGTTGCCTGTGCGCCGCGAGGGCGTGCGTGAGCTTGGCACGCTCTCCTTTGGCCACGGTTTGGGACCGGGCTGGAACCTTGGCCCGGTAGGTATACCTGCCGGTGGTTGACGGGCCCGGAAGGGACCCGGATTGGGCTGGCATTGGATCCCTTTCGGACTCTTCGCGAACTTCTGATCTATGAAATCTAGGCGGTGCTTGCAGCGCCGCGGAAATACCAATACCGCGTGAACCCATAAGCGAAGTGCATGGAAGATTCCCATATAGGGTTGAAATGTCCCTAAACGACCACAGAATCCCTATATAGGTCAGGTGGTCATAAGGGCCTCTTATTGATCCACGCACATTAGGTCTTATCCACGGCGCCCGGCAGTGCCTAGTCTCGAAATTGGGGATTCGACACCCGAATCCTGAGTTTCACGATTCTGGAGAAGACAAATGTCCGAGTACCTGCCGGCGTCGAGGGTCACACGCATCAAGTCCTCAGCGAGCGTTGCGGCCGCCGCCCGCGTCCGTGAACTACGAGCCGAAGGCATCCCGATCATCGACCTGACCGTCGGCGAGCCGGACTTCGACACCCCTGACCACATCAAGGCGGCAGCGATCGAAGCGATCAACGCCGGCCAGACCAAGTACACCTCGGTGACTGGAACGCCGGAACTGCAGACCGCCATCCTCCGCCGGATTGAAAGCCACACCGGCGTGCATTACGCAGCGAACCAGCTGACCATCGGCGGCGGTGCCAAGCAAGTCCTCTACGTAGCACTCATGGCTTCGCTCAACGAGGGCGATGAAGTCATCGTCCCCGCACCGTACTGGGTGTCCTACCCGGACATGGTCCTCGCCAACGACGGCACGCCCGTGATCGTCGCTTGCGGAGAAGACACCGGCTTCAAGCTCACACCGGCCGCCCTCCGCGAAGCCATCACGCCCAAGACGAAATGGCTCATCCTCAACGCTCCGTCCAACCCGACGGGAGCCGTGTACACACGCGAAGAACTCCAGGCCCTGGGTGCCGTCCTTGAGGAATTCCCGCATGTCTACATCCTCACGGACGAGATCTACGACGAAATCCACTTCGGCGACGGCCGGGTGACCAGCCTCGTCACGGCGGTTCCGACCCTCCGCGACCGCATCCTCCTGGTCAACGGAGTCTCCAAGGCCTACGCAATGACCGGTTGGCGCCTTGGCTACGGCGTGGGTCCAGCGCCTTTGATCGCGGCCATGAACAAGCTGCAGTCGCAGACTTCCTCCTGCCCGTCGTCGGTCAGCCAGGCAGCTGCGGCGGCCGCCCTGAACGGCGACCAGTCGTTCGTCCGGGACAGCGTGGAGGTGTACCGCAAGCGCCGGGACGTCGCCGTCGAGGGCCTCAACGCCATAGACGGACTTTCCGTCGCGCCGGCCGAGGGTGCCTTCTACGCTTACGTGAATTGCAGCGGCGTCATCGGCAAGACCGCTCCGGACGGCACGGTCATTGAGAACGACCAGGACTTCACGCTGTACCTCCTCAACGCGGCTGCGGTCGCCGTCATCCAGGGTTCGGCCTATGGCCTTGGCCCCTACTTCCGGATCTCCTTCGCCACATCGCTGGAGACCATCAATGCCGGCGTGGACTCGATCCGCAAGGCAGTCAGCGCCCTCAACTAAGCCCCACGGGCACCCCAGAAGCCAGCCAAGAGAAAGATTCAGGAAATGATCCACGTCAAGACCAAGATCCAGAGGCCGGACGCCGACGTCGTCAGCCGCCTCGCGGCGTTCTCCTCCGCGACCATCCACGAAGCCCAGGGCCGCCGCGGCGCCCTGAGCTCCAAGATCAAGCCGATCGACCGCTCGATGTCCTTCTGCGGCCCGGCCGTGACCGTGGCCTGTGCCCCGCAGGACAACCTCATGCTGCAGGTGGCCATCCACTACGCCCAGGCCGGCGACGTGGTCCTGGTCGGTGCCCAGGAATTTTCCGACGCCGGAACGTTCGGCGACGTCTTGGGCAATGCCATGAAAGCCAAGGGCATTGCGGCGATGGTGACGGATTCCGGCGTGCGGGACACCCAGGACCTCATTGAATTGGGCCTGCCGGTATTCTCGGGCAGCGTCTGCATCAAAGGCACGGTCAAGGAAACCCTCGGACCCATCAACCACCCCCTGGTGTTCGGCGATGAGATCATCTACCCCGGAGACATCCTCCGCGGTGACGCTGACGGCGTCGTTGTCGTCCGCCGTGAGGAAGCGGAGGAGGTCATCGCGCTCTCCCAGGCCCGGGACGACGCCGAACGCGAGCTCATCAAGGCCTACCACGCCGGCGGCACAACCATCGAGTTGTGCGGACTAACGGAAAAGCTGAAGGCCAAGGGACTGCTGGTCGAGGACTGATTGTCACGCTGGGGCCGGTCACCGAATGCGGTGGCCGGCCTTTTGCGCGCCCGTTTCCGGGCACGAAGAAGGCGCCTTGCCTGGGGCAAGGCGCCTTGGGTGGTTAGTCGAGTCAGTCCAGTCCGGGGCGTCCTGGCCGTGCGTCGACCAGGTACCACTCGATGCTTTGTCCGGCATGGGGCGGCATGAGGCTTCCTTCGAAGACGAAGAGGGGCTCGCCCACGCCGCCCAAAGGACGCCAGAAACCGTTCCTAGGGCAGTGGAATCCGGTCCGTGCGCTGATCGTTCCGAGGGTTGGATTCGAAACCCACCGGGTCTGGCTGATCTTTTTCACCGCTGTTTCCTTTGATTGGGTTCACGGAATCCGCGAGCCGCTTTCGAATTACTTGCTAATTCGATAATAGGAAATAAAAATGCCCGTGAATAAGACCAAAGATGTCTGTCCGGATAAGGCAATGTTATGGATGGATCAACCCTAGGATGGATCGGCCGCGTACTTGCTGATCAACTGTTGCTGCAGCATCTCCTTGACCAGGATGAGCACGGCCGAGGCGGCCTCTGACAGCGGTTCGTGGTCGGGGGTGCACAGGGCGATCTTGCTCTGCAGGGCCGGTTCGACGATCCGCAGGACCTTGAAGTTCTCATCAGGGAAGAGCGCATCGGCAGCCGATTTCGGCAGCACGGTGGCCCCGAGGTTTGCGCGGATGAGCCGGACAAGCGACGGAACCGACTCCACTTCTCCTACGAGCCGCAGGGGCAACCCGTGCTCGGCCAGTCCCTTTTCGATGATCTGGCGCAGGGTGTGGTTCTTTTCGGGGAGGAACAGTCCAAGGGTGCTGGCTTCTTCAAGAGTGACAGTAGTGCGGCCCTGGGCAACATCGACGTCTTCGTGGGTGACCAGGTGCAGGTCTTCCACGATCATGGTGGTGAACTGAACCCCGCGGATCTTCCCCGGCTCGTAGATCAGGGCCATGTCGAGGCGCCCGTTCTTAATTGCTTCGCTCAGCACGCCCCCGAAGATCTCGGTCAAATGCACCACGATGTCCGGGTATCGCCGGCCGACCTCCCGGATGATCTGCGGTGTGAGGCTGGAGGCCATGCTGTACGGTGCGATGGCGATGGACACCCTGCCCGATGGTGCGGCCCCGGATGTCGCTACGTCCTGCCGCGCTTGTTCAACAAGCCGCAGGATGGTCTGGGCATGGCGGTAGAGTGTGTGCCCCGCGGCGGTCGGCTCGACACCTTGCTTACTGCGGATCAGCAGGCGCTGCTTCAAATCGCTTTCCAGTGCCGACACCTGCTGGCTGAGGGCAGGCTGGGCGACGTGGAGCGCTGCAGCGGCCTTGGTGATGCTCCCCGAATCGACGATCTTTACAAAATATGAGAGCTTCCGCGTATCCATCGGTCTGCCTTCCTCCAAGTCCACTTGGGGCCTGGATGCCATAAGGAAATTCTATGTAGGGACACACAATCCGTCTTTGTGTGACCTGTCTCTCAGCGACTAATTTGAGATCCACATCCCCATGGTGGCGTTTCCCAACCATTTACTGACAGTTCGTTGACTCCCCATCGACCGAATTGTCCCGATACCCAAATATAGACGCATTCGGGACGCTGCCTCACAAATCGATCGTCACGTAAAGAGCACCCTATGAGACTTTCGGGCACATCGCCCTCCGGCAACAGCGGCAGGTCCACCGCGCGCGCCGCCGCCCGCCGTCGTCGACCTTCAGCACGGAGGACGACGACGGCGGCCCGGCAGCATGCCGTCTCCGCCACCAGCATGTGTGCCGTAGGTCATAACCGGGAGCTATCCCGTGATAGGGAATAGGTCTTTGTGCCCGAAGTTCGTGGGTGCGAGACTTCTATCACCAAAGAATTACCGACAGTTCCCCGGATTGAAGAATTTTAGCTAAACACTTTCAATCGAAAAGGCGACTGAGTTTACCGGATATTCCAGCCGTTCGAGCGGAATTGCCGGACCCCAATGCAGAACCACGGAAAGAGAACCACGTGAACCCGACAATTGATCTTGTAGCGGATCTTGGAGAGGGATTCGGTGCCTACACCATAGGCAGCGACACCGATCTTCTGGAGATCGTTTCAAGTGCCAATATCGCTTGCGGGTTCCACGCGGGCGATCCGGACATCATGGACGCCACGGTCGCCGAATGCGTTCGCCGCGGAGTGGGAATCGGAGCCCACCCGAGCTTCCCGGACCTGCGTGGTTTCGGCCGCCGGGACATGGGCCTGACTGCCAACGAAGTGCGTGCGGATGTGCTCTACCAACTGGGCGCCCTGAACGGCTTCGCTGCCTTCCACGGAACCAAGGTGACCCACATCGCGCCGCACGGCCGGCTGGGAAATCTCGTCGCCGTCCGGGCGGATTACGCGGAGGCCGTGGCTGAGGCCGCTGCCCGCGTGGACAACGAACTGATCGTGGTCGCGCAGGAGGGCGAGTTGGCCAAGGCGGCACGTTCCGCCGGCCTGGACGTGGCGATTGTGGGCATCGTCGATCGTGCCTACCAGGAAGACGGGACCCTGGTCCCGCGCAGCCAGCCGGGCGCTGTGCTGCACGATCCCTCGGCTATTGTCGAGCGAACCGTCCGCATGGTGTGCGAGGGCAAGATCCGATGCGCCAACGGCACTGACATCGACATCTCCGCGGACACCGTCCTGCTTCACGGGGACAACCCCGGCGCCGTCGAGCTCGCCCGGCTGATCCGTTCGGAGCTCATTTCGGCCGGCGTCCGTATTGCCCCGTTGACCGAAGTCATGGATGCCAAGAGGAAGGCGGCCTGACATGTCCGTTCTCATGGCGGCTCCCACCGAGATCTACGAATCAGGAGACTCCGCATTGCGCGTCGTCGCCCTTGCCGAAGCAAGCGAGGACAACTGGCTCACGGTCCACCGTCTTGCCGACTGGCTGGAGAGCTGTGGCGCCGAGGGCCTTCACGGCGCGGTACCCACCTACGATTCCGTGCTGGTGGAATTCGACCCCGTCCTGGTGTCGGCCCGTCAGGTGCGCGCGTTCGTCAAGCTGGGACTCCTCGAAATGGGCCGGTCCGCCGGCGCAGCAAAGGCACCCCGTGAATTTGATGTTCCGGTGGTCTATGGCGGCGAATACGGTCCCGACTTGGAGAAAGTAGCCGAATACCAGGGCATCTCCACCGAGGAAGTCATCCGCGTCCACACCGAGAAGACTTACACCGTCCGCTGCCTGGGTGCTCCTGCCGGCTCGCCCATGATGGACGGTCCGGCTTTCCCCAAGCCCGTGCCGCGCCTCAAGGATCCGCGGCTCAGCGTCCCGGCCGGGGCAGTGGCTGTGGCCGGACGCCAAGCCGTCATCGCTCCCGCGTCCGCACCGGGTGGCTGGTGCGTCATCGGTCAGACCCCTTTGACTGTCCTGAACATTCGCCGTGAACCACTTGTCCCTTACAAGCCAGGGGACATTCTCCGTTTCCGTCGCATCGAGGCCGGAGAATTCGGCTCTTACGTCGGCAAGGAACTGGAACCAAGGCCATGAGCGGGCACATCCTCATCCAGCAACCCGGTAACGCCGTGGTCACAGACCTTGGCCGGTTCCGTGGACCCCGCTTTGGGCTTCCGGTCAACGGCGCCCTGGACCAGTACTCGGCCCGGGCCGCCAACATCCTTGCCGGCAACGCGGACAACGATCCCCTGGTGGAGATCACGGCCCTCGACTTCAGGATGAAAGCGCAGTCAGACATCCTGATCGCAGTCACGGGGGCTCCGTTGAACCTCACCGTCGGAGGGCGTCCGTGCAGCCAGTGGGAACCGGTTTCGGTCCGTGCTGGCGAGACGGTGGCCGTCCGGGGAATCAACCGGGGCCTCCGTGCCTACCTGGCCGTCCACGGTTCCGTGGAGGCGCCGACGCTGCTGGGTAGTTGTGCCCCGGACACCGTTGTGGGCTTCGGCCTGCAGCTCAAGGAAGGAACCACCCTCCTGACCCGCCGCAGCGTGGGCCCTATTCGCCAACCGTACTTCGACCTTCCGCTCTTCCGGCTTGGTCTTGAACGGCCGGACATGGGGCAGGAATTGATGGTCGATGTGACTGACGGTCCGGATGTCGCCGAGTTTGGCGATTCCGCCGAGCTGCTCTTCACCTCGGAATACGCCGTAAGTGGCCGGAGCAATCACATCGGCCTGAGGCTCGGGGGTGAACTTCCGGAAAGAACCTCGAGTGGCGAAGTGCTTTCACGCGGGGTACCGGTGGGCGCCGTCGAGGTTCCCTCCCGGGAAGAGTTGCTGGTACTGCACCGGGGACGCGGCGTCACCGCCGGATATCCAGTCCTCGCCGTGGTCACCAGTAATGGCCTGGACGTCCTTGCCCAAGCCCGCCCGGGCGACAAGGTCCGCTTCAGGAAAACAACAGTGGCGGAGGCAACTTCCGCCCACCGGCGCTCGCGGGCGCAGCTTGAAACCCTCCGCGAATCCGTCAACACAGTCTTCGGACTACTTGGCATTGGATGCCGACCCCAGTGGCAGGACCTCCCGGTTGCGGCATGCAGCTAAAAACCTGTCGTCAAAACCAATAGGCGTTGCTACGCTCAACATCAAGAAGGAAATGTCATGACCGCTAACACCAACGCTGCACAAGTGCAGCATGAACGGCTCACAGGCCGTCAAACGCGCAAGGTTGTCACCGCAGGCTGCGTTGGCATCTTCGTGGAACTTTATGACAACGGCATCTTCGCGTTTATGGCCGGAACACTTGCCTTGGTATTCCTCGCCCCCGGTAACCCGGACAACGCCTTGTTGTTCGTCTTCGCCGGCTACGCAGTCTCGTTCTTCGTCCGGCCCCTCGGCGCGGTTGTTTGCGGCTACCTGGGCGACCGGATCGGCAGGCAAAAGCTACTGGTCTTCGTCATTCTGCTGATCAGCGTCGCCACAGCCGGTATCGGAATCCTGCCCACGTACGCGGCCATCGGCATTGCGGCTCCCATCCTGCTCGTCCTACTGCGGCTCCTGCAGGGCTTCTCGGTCGGCGGCGAAGCCGCCGGCGCCATGACCTTCCTCGCTGAACATGCCCCCGAGGGCAAGCGCGGCATCATCACTTCCTACGCGCAGATCGCTTCGTTCGCAGCCCTCCTCACCGGCACCCTTGTGGCGTTCTCCATGTCTCCGTGGCTCACCCAGGCCGCGATCGACGGCGGTGGCTTCGGCTCCTTCGCATGGCGCATTCCTTTCCTGGTCGCCATTCCCATGGGCGTCATCGGCTGGTACATCCGCAAGGCCATCGCGGACACCCCCAACTTCACCAAGCTCAAGGAAGAAGGCGGCCTTTCCAAGAACCCGCTCAAGGAAGCCTTCCAGTCCGCTGAGCACCGCCGGGCCATGGTTCTTGCCCTCTTCATCCCGCTCATGAACGGCTCCGGCTACTACGTCCTGTTCTCCTACATGCCTACGTTCCTCAAAGGCAAGCAGCTCAACTTCACCATCGGCGAGGCACTGTTCATCACCGCCTGCAGCCTGGTTGTCATCTGCATCGCCATTCCTTTCATGGGTGCCCTCTCCGACCGCATCGGCCGCAAGAAAGTCATCGCCGGCTCCGCCATCGCCATGACCATCCTGGGCATTCCGTCCTACGCCCTCATCGCAACGGGAAACATGGGCCTGGCTATCCTTGGCGCCTCGATCATGGCCATCGTCTTCGCCGGCCACACGGCCGTCATCCACATCCTGATCGTTGAGCTGTTCCCCACCCGGGTTCGCTACTCCGCCTACGGCCTCGGCTACAACATCTCCTCCGCGCTCTTCGGCGGAACCGCTCCGTTGCTGATGACCTGGCTTATCAGCAGCACCGGCAACATCTACATGCCGGCCTTCTACGCAGTGATCACGGCACTCGGCACGCTCGCAGCCGTGAGCACGGTCAAGGACCGGGCACACGAACCCCTGCGCGACGCTTAGGCGCCGCTGACCTCCGGGCACAGTTCGTGCCTTCCATTTCCACTCTTTGGAGAACCGATGTCTTTTTCCGACTACACCACCGCCCTCGTCACCGGAGCGTCAACCGGTATGGGTGCCGCGATCACGGAGCGGCTGGCCAAAAGGGGCCTGACCGTTCACGCCGTGGCCCGCAACGAGGAACGCCTCAGCGAACTGGCCGATCGTACGGGTGCCATCCCGCACGTAGTTGACCTGACCGACACAGCTGCCCTGACCGCCGTCGTGAGCGAGCTGAAGGTCGACGTCCTGGTCAACTGCGCCGGAGTTTCCCGGCCCGGGAACCTCCTGGACTCGTCCGAGCAGGACATCGACGAGCTCATCGACGTCAACCTTCGCGGCCTGCTTCAGCTCACGCGGCTGGTCCTGCCGGGCATGGTGGAGCGCGACCTTGGCCACGTCATCAACATCAGCTCGATCGCAGGCGTCTACAACTTCTATGGCCATACGGTGTACCACGCCACGAAAGCCGCCGTGCACCAGATCTCCCGCCAGCTCAGGAACGATACGGTCGGCAAGCGCATCCGCGTGACCGAGATCTGCCCGGGGCGTGTGGAAACCGAGATCTTCGGCCGGAACATGGGCGGCACGCCTGAAGCCATGGAAGAAGCATGGAAGACGTACTACGAAGGCTACGAGTCGTTGACCACTGACGACATCGTCAACGCGCTCGATTACGCCATCGAAACCCCGCGCCACGTCAATGTGGGCATGCTGGAACTTATGCCGACGTTCCAGGTCCCCGGTGGTCTCACCTTCGACAGGCGCTGACCCCCGCCTCCCTTGAGGCGCCGCGCCCGTCTGGGCGCCCCGAAGTTCCAGTGACATCACTCCCGTTGCTGGAAATACAAGCTGGCGGCCGCGAATTTCGCGGCCGCCAGCACCCGTTTCCGGGGAAAGGAGCTTTGGTGCGGGCCCGCCGCTTAGGGAGGGCCCGACGTCGGGCGCTCAGTCCTCGTGGAGGGCTTGCGTCAGGTGGTGTGTCGGGATGCGGTCACGGTCATAGGTGATTTCCGTGTAGCCGTGCGGTTCCGGGCGGCCGTCGTGGCCGAGATTGACGAACACGATTTCCTCGATGGTCAGGATGCTGTCGCGGGTGATCATGTTGCGCACCTCCGCGCGCATGGTCAGAGACGTCCGGCCGAAACGGACCGCCGTCAGGCCCATCTCCACCAGGTCGCCTTGGACGGCCGAGCTGACGAAGTTGATTTCGGAGATGTACTTGGTGACGGCGCGGCCGTTTCCAAGCTGGAGGATTGCGTAGATTGCCGCTTCCTCGTCGATCCATTTCAGCAGGCTTCCACCGAACAGCGTGCCGTTGGCGTTGAGGTCCTCCGGGCGTATCCACTTGCGCGTCCGGAACGTGATGTCAGCCTTTTCCATAATGCGAGATTAGCCGAGGCCGGGCGCCTGCGTCTCCTGCGGCGTGCCATGCTTGGCGCGACTCCGTAACATGGATACGGTGCACCCGGTTCAGGGCACAAAACGACACGCCGATTCGCGCACCATGCGGTACACCGGGAACGCGCTGGAGGAACACCATGAAGATCGACAAAACCCGCCGTAGCGCCTGGCTGAGCGCCCGGCCTTCCGGCTTGGATCACTGACCATGCCACCGTTGGACGCTGTATTGGGCGCCTGGTCCATGAACTGGCCTGCCCTGGTCATTCTTATTGCCGCAGTCGCCCTGTATTCAAAGGGCCTGATTGCTGCCAAGCGCCGTGATATCCGCTGGCCCCTGTGGAACTCCTTTGCCTTCTTCGCCCTTGGCCTGGGGAGCTTCGCGGCACTGAGCTTTGGATTCCCGGGAACCTACAGCCACGACCTGAGGTGGGCATTCACCCTCAAAGTGACGTCCTATCTGTTTGTGGTCCCGCTGTTGGTTGGCCTGGGCAAGCCGCTAACCCTTGCCAGGCAGACCCTTGGCCCCGCGGGTGCGGCGAGGGTGGAAGCTGTGCTTGGGCACCGGCTCGTTCGCATGCTCAGCAACACGCTCGTGGCGGCGCTTCTGGGGCTCGCAATGTTCACAGTGTTCCTGACCCCGTTTTTCTACGTGCTGCGGACCAACCCCGCCGCCGACGTCATCCTTACGTTGCTCGTGCCCGTCATGGGCCTCCTCATGACCGTACCGATCATGGAAGACGGCGCAGGACGCACCTCATCGCTCATTGTGGTCGAGTTCATCTTTGTATTCATTGAGCTGCTTGCCGACGCAGTGCCTGGGGTCCTGATGCGGCTCAGCCCGGAAATTCTCGACGGCGCCACGTCAGTTTTGGGCAATCAGCCAGGCTGGTTCCCCTCACCCTTGCGCGACCAGCAACTCGCGGGAGACCTGATGTGGTTCCTCGCAGAGATTGTGGATCTTCCCCTTATCATCCTGATGTTTGTCCGCTTCTCCCGGAGCGACAAACACGAGGCCAAGAGCTTCGACGACCTGAGCGACGAAGAAATCGAAGCTCTGAATCGGGCACATCTGGGCCAAGGCGGACGCAGCCTGGATTGATCCGGTCCCGTCCTTAGGCCATCCCCCTGTGCCTCACGCCATTGCCGTGTGCGATGCGCTGTGCGAATCGATCGGCTTGGCGTAGCACTGCGAGTGGGTGACACCGATGTAGGGGCCGAAATTTGGCACCGCAGCGAAGCCGGCGCTTTCGTAGAAGCTGCGGCCGTCCGATTGGGCCGAGCCCGCTTCCGCGGTGATCATGCTGAAACCGTGGGCATGTGCCTGCGCCTCCAACGCGGCAAGGATTGAACTGGCCACTCCTGAGCCCCTGGCGTACGGGACGACGTATAGCCGCTTGATTTCGGCCGTCTCGGCATCCAGGATCCTTAGCCCTCCGCAACCCAGGGGCTGGCCGGAACACTTTTCGTAGGCTACAACGAAGACGGCGGTATCTGCTTCCGACGGCGCGGGTCCGGGCTCGTGGTCCGAGTTGCCGAAACGTGCGTCCAGTTCCGCTTGCTGCGCTGCGCGGAGGTCCGCACCCACCGGGTTTGCCCAGGTGACCTGTCTGATGTTGAGCCGCGGATTTGTCTGCATCGGAACCTCTTTCGCCGAAGGGGGTTATGCCTATCAAGCCTAAGAAGCGGGGGTTACCGCGGTGTTTCCTCCGCGTAAGCGTCCGGAGAAATACCGGTGAGGCGGAACTGACGCCAATCAGCCCTTATTCGACGGCGTCGCCGGTGGGATCCTCGACCGTCCGGTCGGCCAAGGCAAGTCCGCCTACGGGGCTTTGGTCCCAGTGCAGCAGCCGCCACCCGGTCTCCGGATCGCCTTCGAGCACCACGATTCCGGTGTTCTGCAGTTGGTGGGTGGCGGCGAACTCACGGCCAACATCCACGGCACGGCGGCCTGCCCAACAGCGGATCGCGGCACCATGGCTGACTACGACGGCGGTTTCGTCGCCCGACGCTGCCACTTTGGCAATGGCAGCGTCGTAGCGGGCGAAGAACTCGTGTCCATCACCAGCTCCCGGCATGCGGACGTCGAGTTCCCCGTCGGTCCAGTCGAAAACGGTGCTCATGTACCGGTGGTGCGACTCGTGGTCGGTGAGTTTCTCCAGGGCCCCGGCCTCAATCTCCTGCAGGCCGTCCAATACAGTGGCCTCGAGTCCGAGGGCTTTTGCAAGCGGGGCGGCGGTCAGCTGGGTGCGGACCAGCGTGGATGCATAGATGGCCGTGATGTCTTCGTTGGCGAGGGACTCCGGGAGCGCAGCGGCCTGGCGTTCGCCAAGTTCAGTCAGTCCCGGACCGGGAAACGCCGTGTCCAACTGCCCCAAGACGTTTCCAGGGGTCTGCCCGTGGCGGATAAGCAAGAGCCTCATGCTGACACAATTCCTTACGTCGATTCGGAAACGCAGGGCCCATGTGGCCGCTACTTCAGGTGGTCCACCAACTGGTCCGCGATGCCCGTGTACTTGCCTGGAGTAAGCGCCAGGAGGCGTGCCTCGGCTTCGGGAGACAATCCCAGGCTCGAGACGAACTCCTGCATGCGGACGGCATCGACGCGCTGGCCGCGGGTGAGATCCTTGAGCCGCTCGTACGGGTTTTCCATTCCAGCGACCCCGGCGATGGCCTCGGCGCGCATGACCATCTGGATCGCTTCGCCCAGGACTTCCCAGTTGGTGTCGAGGTCGGCCGCCAGTACGTCCTCGGCAACGTCCAGGGCCTTCAGCCCCTTGGCGACATTCGAGATCGCAAGGAGCGAGTGTCCGAATGCGACGCCGATGTTGCGTTGCGAGGAAGAGTCGGTCAGGTCTCGCTGCCAGCGGGAGGTAACCAGCGTGGCGCCCAGGGTGTCCAACAGGCCGTTGGAAATCTCCAGGTTGGCCTCGGCATTTTCGAAGCGGATCGGGTTGACCTTGTGCGGCATGGTGGAGGAGCCGGTGGCGCCTGCTACCGGGATCTGGCGGAAGTAGCCAATCGAGATGTAGCTCCAGATATCCGTGCAGACGTTGTGCAGGATGCGGTTGAAGCGGGCGACGTCCGCGTAGAGCTCGGCCTGCCAGTCGTGGCTCTCGATCTGGGTGGTCAGCGGGTTCCACGTCAGCCCCAGTCCCTCAACGAAGGACTGCGCTACGGCCTGCCAATCGGCGCCGGGAACGGAAGCGACATGCGCAGCATACGTGCCGGTAGCGCCGTTGATCTTGCCCAGGTACTGGGTCTTGGAAACGCGGTCCAGCTGGCGGCTCAGGCGATGCGTGATGACGGCCAGTTCCTTGCCGAGGGTAGTGGGAGTGGCCGGCTGGCCATGGGTGCGGGAAAGCATCGGGACGGCGCGGTTCTCCTCGGCCATTGCCTCGATCTGCTTCACCAAGGCGCGGGCTGCAGGGAGCCAGACATCTTCCACTGCGCCCTTGACGCCCAGGGCGTAGGAAAGGTTGTTGATGTCTTCCGATGTGCAGCCGAAGTGCACCATCGCGGTCAGCTTCTCGATACCGATCGCCGGGAGGCGGCGGCCGATGTAGTACTCGACTGCCTTGACGTCGTGGACCGTGACGGCTTCGATTTCAGCGAGTTCCGTGACCGAAGCGGCGTCGAACTCGGTGACGATGGCGCGCAGCTTCTCCTGCTGCTCGGCGGTGAGGGGCCCGGCGCCGGGAAGTACGTTGTTGCTGGTCAGGTGGATGAGCCACTCGACCTCGACGGCAACGCGGTCGCGGTTCAGCGCGGCCTCGGACAAGTAGTCGACCAGGGGAGCGACGGCGGACTGGTACCGGCCGTCCAGCGGGCCCAGGGCGATCGGCTCCGGCGACGCGGCGAGGGCCAGGCGTCCAGAGGGCGTACGGGTAACAGCGGCGGCGACGGTTTCAGGCATGGGGCAATTCTTTCATGAACTCGGCTCGCGCCCTTAAGCCGGACTTCTCTATGTGAATAACGTCGCAGCTTGCCCTCCCCGACCACGTTTCCTACAGGTTATCCACATAGCCCATCACGGCGGTTCCGAGCTGTCGGGGCACAACGTAGCGTCGGTGCCACAACATCAATGGACACGGAGGAGGGCAACGTCTTGAGCGGCATTCTTATGGCGGCCGGAGGAACGGATCTGGATTCGCAGCAGTGTATTTCACGAGGCGCGGAGATCCAGAGGCTCGGATGGCGGATGAGGATCTGCGCCGACCAAGCCGATGCCGTTCTTGCAAGGCTTGCTCAGTTGCAACTCGAGCAATGGGAGTCGCCGGCCGGCCGTGCCTACCGGACCACGCTGGCTTTTCAGGCCGCCTCCCTTCGAAGGGGGCGTGATGCCTTGCATGAGGCAGCTGAAGCGACCCTTCGCCATGCCCAAAATGTGGCTACGAAACTCCAGCCTGGCTTCTGATGGCCGAGGTCGCTCCTATCGGCGCGGGCGGAACACCCCACCCCCGAGCACCCGAGCCGGATGGCACATTGCGGATACGCGGCGGAGTCGGGGGAATCCATTTCCAATTCGAAGAGCTGCTTGCTGGCGCCGCCGCGCTGGACGCACTGGTGCTCCAACTGCAGGCCATTGAAGTGGAGGCTGAAGCGGTGAGGGTGGCTCTCTTCCCGCACCAGGCCTCGTCCTACGCGAGCGGCAGCAACGCAATCATCGCCGTTGGTGAGAGCGGCCGGGACATTGGACGCGTCCGCGAACAGCTTCAGCGGATCGGCAACGGGGTCAGGGCGAGCCATCGTGAATACGAGTTTGCGGAATCACATGCGGCGATCAGGTTGCGGATGGGATTGGGAATGCCAGGTCCTGCGACTGGTCCTGCTCCCCTCGACGTTGGCTTGAGGGGCGCCACCGAAGGAGCCGTGCGGGACCTGACCCGGATATTGGAGCTGCTGGTGGGGATACCGCCGGCCGCGGCCAACCTTGCAGGGGCAATCGTCGGGCCCACTGATGTCGGTGCAGTCCTGAGAGCGATCGTCGCGATTCCCGCATTGGCTTTCCTCAAGCCACGTCCCATTACGGTCAGCCGGGGAGAGGCAACCACCAAGAGCGTGGACCTGTCGGCAGCAGGAATGCTCAGGGAACTGGATCACGTCGGCGCCACGTCGGAGGGCGAAATTGAAGTGATGCAGGTAGATAAGGGCGGCGAACAGGCGTGGGTGGTGCTGATTCCGGGCACCCAGCCAGGCAACCCGCCGGGAGGGGGAAATCCATTGGACGAGGCCGGGATTGCCGAAGCGCTGGGTTACAACTCGATGGAAACCAGCAAGGCCATCCGTCAGGCGTTGCTCGAGGCTGGCGCCGCGGCCGGCGAAACGGTGGTGGCAGTCGGCCACAGCCAAGGCGGAATCCACGCCATGAACCTGAGCAAGGACAAAGCGTTCCTCGCCGAGTATGACCTCAAGTTTGTGGTGACAGCTGGATCACCCGTCGGCGGGATTACCCCGCAGGCCGGCATCGGGAGCCTGCACTTGGAGCACGAACAGGATTGGGTACCCGGCGCGGAAGGCAAAGCGAATCCGGACACCAAGGACAGAGTCACGGTCACCATGACCAGTCCGGTGATCCTGGAACCCGGTGAGGACCCAGGCATTGGGCCGGCACACAAGCTCTCACGCTATGAGGAAGGGGCGAAGCTGGTGCAGCTCAGTTCCGATCCTTCACTGGCCGCTTCCACGGCCGCTCTGGGCGGGATACTGGGCGCCGGAGGAGTGGCCAAGGTGAGCCGGTTCAAGCTGAACCGCGAAGCGCCCCCGGCCCCTCGGGGAGGGCGGTGAGGAAAGCCGAGGAACATGCTGGCGAAGGCCACTTACGGCCTCTCACGGCCTGTTACCGCCTACCGCCTGGAATCCAGCTGGCCACCATGGAGATCAGGCTGATGATGATCGCCGCGAGAACTGCGGTCCAGAAGAAACGGTCGATGGTGAGGTGTACCGGCGTGTAGCTACTGAGCCAGGCTGTCAGGGACAGCATGGCCGCGTTGATGACAATCGTGAACAAGCCGAGGGTGAGGATCGTGATCGGAAGGGAGAGTAGCTTGACCAGAGGCCGCACGAAGGCGTTGACGATGCCAAAAATGAGCCCTATGAAGAGATAGGCAAGAACCACGCCCAAAGTGTCGCCCCCTTGAGTGACCCCCGCGTTGCTTACCGCATTGGTAGTTGCCGACGTGGAAATATCCATCCCAGGCAGAATCCAACTGGCAACCCAGAGGGCCAGTCCGTTGATCAGGACACGCACAATGAATGAACCCATACGCCCATGCTTTCACACGCGCCGGTTTCACACGCGATCGTTTTCACATGCGCCGGTTTTCATGTGCACAGGCCAAGGGGCTTCGAGCATGGCCCGAAGCCCTGCAAGTAGGCTGGTGCCATGAATTCTTCTGACAACGCACCGGAGGGCGTGCGTCCCCGCCCGGTGGTGGACAGGCTCCCCAAATATGCCGCAGGCAAGCCGCCCGCCGCGATTGAGGGCCTGACCAGTTACAAACTGTCGTCCAATGAAAACCCGCTACCCCCGATCCCCGCCGTACTCGAGGCGATCGCTGATCAGTCGGACATCAACCGGTATCCGGACCCGCTGTCCACCAAGCTGCGCACGGCGCTCGCTGACTTCCTGGGAATTCCCGCTGACGACGTCGTCACCGGAGCCGGAAGCCTCGGGGCCCTCAACCAAATCTTGTCCACCTTTGCCGGACAGAACCACGACGGCAAGTCTGATGAGGTCATCTACGCCTGGCGTTCCTTCGAGGCCTACCCCATTTCCGTAGGACTGGCCGGTGCCGAGAGCGTCCAGATCCCGTTGCTTTCCGATGGGCGTCACGATCTCGAGGCCATGGCGGCCGCCGTGACCGTCCGCACCAAGGTGATCTTGCTTTGCACGCCGAACAATCCCACGGGTCCCATCCTCACGGCCGAGGAAACTGAACGGTTCATCCAGTCGGTTCCGGCGGGCGTCGTCGTGGTCATCGATGAGGCCTACCAGGAGTTCGTCAGGGACGAGAACGCCGTGGACGGCATCAAGTTGTACCGCAAGTACCCTAACGTCGTGGTCCTCCGTACCTTTTCCAAGGCTCACGGCCTTGCCGGGCTGCGCGTTGGATACAGCGTCTCCGGTCCGGATCTCACCCAGCACCTGCGCGTCGCTGCCACCCCATTTGCTGTCTCGCAGATTGCGGAACGCGCCGCCATTACTTCGTTGGAGAATTTCGACCAAGTTGTTGAAAGGGTACAAAGCCTGGTGGACGAGCGGGACCGGGTTACCGCGGGACTTCGCGAGCTCGGATGGTTCGTGCCCGAGGCCCAAGGCAACTTCGTATGGCTGAATCTTGGCGAGAATAGCGCCGAATTTGCCGGACGGGCAGGCGAGCGGGCGTTGTCCGTGCGGGCCTTCGGCAACGAAGGTGTCCGGGTCAGCATTGGAGAGGTCGAGGCCAATACTCGATTCCTGGAACTCTGTGCGTCCTATACAAAAGCGCCGCTGCCTTCCTAGCGGTTAACAAATGCCCCTGCGTCCCTTACTGCGGATAAAGTAAGGGACGAAAGCCAAGATATGCCGATTCCGGAATGCATTCCGGAATCGGCATATATCAGCGAATATTGCTCAGCATCGGCTGTGGCAGGCAAGGAGACGGAATGGGCGCAACTCAATTGCCCACCCCCGGGATCAACGGAACGGGACTGGATCAGCAGTCTCCTGCGGGAGGCGCTTCGAGCGATCCCGCGGCCGACATGATCCAGCTGCTGGGGCCGGACGGCAAGCTAGGGACAGATCCAGTCTTCTCGGACTACGCCAAGCGCCTTGATCCTGAGCAACTCCGGGGCTTCTATGCCGACATGGCCAAGGTCCGCCGCTTCGACCAGGAGGCCACTGCACTCCAGCGCCAAGGCGAGCTGGCACTTTGGGTTCCCCTCACCGGCCAGGAGGCCGCCCAGATCGGTTCCGGGCGGGCTACCCAACGGCAGGACTACATCTTCCCGACGTACCGGGAACACGGCGTCGCATTGACCCGCGATGTGGACCTGGCGGAACTCCTCAAGTTGTTCCGCGGAATTTCGAATGGTGGCTGGGATCCCACCGAGAACAACTTCCATCTCTATACCCTCGTCCTTGCGGCCCAGACGCTGCACTCCGTCGGTTACGCCATGGGAATCCAGCGCGACCAGAAGCTTGCGGAAGCCAATGGTTCCAACGACCCGAAGGCTGCTGTGGTGGCCTACTTCGGCGACGGTGCCAGCTCCGAAGGCGACGTCCACGAATCCATGGTCTTCGCGGCTTCCTACAATGCTCCCGTGGTGTTCTTCTGCCAGAACAACCACTGGGCCATCTCCGTCCCTACCGAGGTCCAGACCAAGGTTCCGCTGTTCAACCGGGCCAAGGGATACGGCTTCCCGGGCATCCGCGTTGACGGCAACGATGTCATCGCAGTCCATGCGGTCACCGAGTGGGCGCTTGAGCACGCACGGGAAGGCCGCGGCCCGGTGCTCATTGAGGCATACACGTATCGCGTTGGTGCCCACACGACGGCGGACGACCCCACCAAGTACCGCGAATCCGCCGAGGAGATTTCATGGCGGGGCAAGGATCCCTTGGATCGTCTTGAGAAGTACCTCCGCAACGAGGGCCTCGCCGACGAAGCTTTCTTTGAGCAAGTCAGGGTCGACGGCGACAAGCTCGCCGCTCACGTCCGCAGCACCACGCAAGGCCTGCAGGGTCCCAACTTCCGCGAGTCATTCGCGGGTGTCTATGCCGAGCCGCACCCCTTGGTGGCCGAGGAACTTGCTTGGTTCGAGGAATACTCCGCCGGATTCGAAGGCAACGAGGAAGAGGGGGCAGGCAACTGATGACCACTATGACCATTGCCAAGGCCATCAACGAAGGCCTGCGTGCCTCGCTCACCAATAACCCGAAGTCCTTGCTCATGGGCGAAGACATCGGCCCGCTGGGCGGCGTCTATCGCGTGACCGACGGACTCATCAGGGAGTTCGGCGCAGACCGGGTGGTGGATACCCCACTGGCTGAGTCCGGCATCGTCGGCACGGCTATTGGCCTCGCCTTGCGCGGCTACCGTCCCATCTGCGAAATCCAGTTCGACGGTTTTGTGTTCCCCGGGTTCAACCAGATCACCACCCAATTGGCCAAGATGCACTCCCGCAGCGGCGGCAAGTTGACTGTCCCCGTAGTCATCCGCATTCCTTACGGTGGCGGCATCGGCTCGATCGAACATCACTCGGAATCACCGGAAGCACTGTTCGCCCACACCGCCGGCTTGCGCATCATCACCCCGTCCAACGCCCACGACGCCTACTGGATGATCCAGCAGGCCGTTGACTGCACGGACCCGGTCATCTTCTTCGAGCCCAAGCGCCGCTACTGGCTCAAGGGCGAGGTGGATACCGAGAGCGCCGGATTGGCTTCGGACCCCTTCCAAGCGCACGTTCTGCGCGAAGGTTCCGACGCCACCATCGTGGCGTACGGGCCGCTGGTACCGGTCGCGCTGGCCGCAGCAGCGGCCGCGGAAGAGGACGGGCACAGCATCGAAGTGATCGACCTGCGCTCGATTTCCCCCATCGACTTCGACACCGTCACGGCTTCCGTCAAGAAGACCGGCCGCTTGATCGTTGCCCACGAGGCACCGACGTTCGGAGGGATCGGCGGCGAGATCGCTGCGCGGATCAGTGAGCGTGCTTTCCTGCACCTGGAGGCTCCGGTCATCCGCGTGGGCGGTTTCCACATGCCATATCCCGTGGCGAAGGTGGAAGAGGACTACTTGCCGGACATCGACAAGATCCTCGAAGCCCTGGACCGTTCCCTGGCCTACTAGCCGCCCCTGATTGCACCCGCCGCCACGCGGACGGGCCAGCCGAGATCGAGGACCTAAGTGACTGTTAAGAAATTCAACCTGCCGGATGTCGGCGAAGGCCTGACCGAGGCGGAAATCGTCTCCTGGAAGGTCAAGCCCGGCGATACCGTGGCCATCAACGACGTCATCTGCGAGATCGAGACCGCCAAGTCCCTCGTGGAATTGCCGTCCCCGTATGCCGGCACCGTGGCGGAATTGCTCGTTGCCGAAGGCATCACGGTTGAAGTAGGGACCGCGATTATCGGAATTTCGGACAATGCGCCGGGTGGCACCGCGCCCGCGTCAGCGCCCGGTGCGCCGCTCGCCGAGCAGCCTGCGGCTCCGACCGCCGCCGCGACGCCCGCCGCCGCGCCTGCAGCGGAACAGGTCTTCGAAGCCTCGATGTACGGCAAGTTGCCCGACGACGCCGGAACGTCCGACGCCGGAACGTCCGACGGCGGTCCGGCCGGCGGCCCGCTGGTTGGCTCCGGTCCCAAGGCCGACGCGGTCAAGCGCCGCCCGCGCAAGCGCCCGGAAGGTGCTGCTTCGGTACCCGCCGCGGCGCCGAGCGCGGCACCCGCCGCCGTCGAGACCGCCGTCGAGCGAGTGGCAGAGCCCAGCGCTCCGGCCCTGCCGCCCGTTGCCGCACAACAGCCCGCAACCGCAAGCCAGACATCCGCAAGCCAGACATCCGCAAACCAGGCGCCGGGTCTCACCGGCATCGGTGCAACGGTCAGTGGCCTCGTCAACCGGGTGCTGGCCAAGCCGCCCGTGCGCAAGATCGCCCGTGAACTTGGGATTGACCTGGCCGACGTCGTTCCCACCGGAGCCCGCGGCGAAGTGACCCGCGAGGACTTGGTCAGCTACCAGTCGCAGCGCGATGCCGAGGTGGACCAAGCAGACAAGTTCTGGGGTGCGTCCAAGAAGCCGCAGGATCAGCGAGTGGAACGGATCCCGGTCAAGGGTGTCCGCAAGGCCACTGCCAAGGCCATGGTGGAGTCGGCGTTCACGGCGCCGCACGTGAGTATCTTCGTTGACGTGGATGCCAGCCGCACCATGGAATTCGTCAAGCGGCTCAAGGCCTCCAGGGACTTTGAGGGCATCAAAGTATCGCCGCTGCTGATCCTCTCGAAAGCTGTGATTTGGGCCGCGGCGCGCAATCCGAGCGTTAACGCGACCTGGGTGGAGAACGCCGATGGCAACGGAAACGCGGAGATCCACGTCAAGCACTACATGAACCTGGGCATTGCCGCGGCGACGCCGCGAGGGCTTATGGTTCCGAACATCAAGGATGCCCAGGATCTTTCCCTCAAGGAACTGGCCCTCGCCCTCAATGAGCTTGCCAGCACGGCACGCGCCGGCAAGACCCAGCCGTCGCAGATGCAGGGCGGCTCGCTGACCATCACGAACATCGGCGCCCTGGGCATCGACACCGGAACGCCTATTATCAACCCCGGTGAGGTGGCAATCGTCGCGTTCGGCACCATCAAGCAAAAGCCGTGGGTGCTCGACGGCGAGGTCATCCCCCGCTGGATCACAACGCTTGGCGGTTCGTTCGACCACCGCGTGGTGGACGGCGACCTCTCTGCCCGTTTCATGGCCGACGTAGCATCCATCCTCGAAGAGCCTGCCCTGCTGCTTGACTGAGCATCGCGGCATCAAGGACGGGCGGCGCGGGCAGCGCGGCGTTAGGGGAGAGCGGCACCGCGTTGCCAGGGTCCTGACGGAAGTCTTCCAGCCGCCCGCCGTCGTATCCGTCCTGCTGCTCATGAGCCCCGCGGTGGAACCAGGCTTCCCGGGCACGATATGGTTCGGTGTCCTGGCAGCGCTCTTTGTCTGCGTGCTGCCGCTGGCCTACGTCCTGCTCATGGTGCGGCTCGGCAAACTCAGCGACCACCACGTCAGTGATCGCAAGGAGCGGGCGCCGTTGCTGATGCTTGCGCTCGTGTCCGTGGTCGTGGCGCTGGTGGCCCTCAATCTCATCCACGCCCCGACGAGCGTCTCAGCGATGATCCTTGCACTGATTGGCGGCATCACGGTGTTGGCCGCGGTCAGCCTCGTGTGGAAAATCAGCGGCCATGCCTCGGCAATTTCCGCGGGCTAGTAGGACGTGTAGCTGAGCGCGAGGTCGCGCAGTTGCTGATCGCTCATGCTGCCGATCATTCCGAATGACAGCACCATCGCCAGGGCTCCGACGGCGAGCATCGCGGAAGCAACCACAAGCAACAATTTCCAGTCGGAGCGAAGGATGCTGCGGAAGGTCTCCGGCATCTGGAGCAACGGGGAGATCATGTTCGGGGCGCTGTCTACCGAGCCGTCGTCGAGAAGTGCCACGATGCGGTCATTCGCCCGGTCGAAGCGCATGGAACTGATGTGGTTGCCATGGCGGGCGAGCAGAATGTCGTGTCCGACGCGTTGGCGCGGCTGCAGAGTAAGCAAAAGGGATCCCCTACGGGTTGATGTGATGGGCGGCTCGCGCCCTTGGGGGCCACTTCAATTTTATCGGCGGCATCCTAGCCGCACGGCCAAAATCGGGGTGAGACCGCCCACCACAACGCGTGATCCCCGTCAAAGTCCAGGGGTCGGCGTGTTCCCTACGGTTCGTCCGTCTTGGCAATGTAGACGTCGCACGGCGCGTTGTGCGCCACCGTGTTCGCAACGCTGCCGAGAACCCTTGCCAGTCCCTGCATACGGCGGTTGCCGACCACGATCACTTGGGCACCCACTCGTTCGGCTTCCTTGACCAAGGCCTCTCCGGCTTTGCCGAAGACGGCCCCGTAGCTGGTGGTCAATTGCTCGGAGGCGAGTTCTGCGGCGACTTTGCTGGCGACCTTCTCCGCGGCGTCGGCGTCGGAGAGAATCCACTTGTCCCCTCCGCTTTCGACGACCTCCACGTGGGCGCCTTCAAAAGCGGTGATGACGCGGAGTTCCGCGCCCAGTGCGGTCGCCAAATTCTTTGCCGAATCGGCGGCCCTTCTCGCTGTTACGCTGCCGTCGACTCCGACGAGGACTATTCCGCTCATATATCTGCTCCTTTGCTGATGACATCAATGGCTTCTTGCAAAACCGGCGCCAATCGGCGGACACCTTCGGCGATGGACTCCGGTGGCACTGCGCTGAAAGCCAACCTCAGTTTGTTGGATGGTTCGTCCGAGTGCGTGAACGCCGCGCCGGGGATGAACACGACCCCCGCGGCGATTGCCCTCTTGAGCAGCGGATACGTGTCGACGCCGTCGGGCAAAGTGACCCAGACGAAGAAGCCGCCCTCGGGCCTGGTCCAGCTGAGCCCCGATGGCATGTGCTCTTCCAGCGCCACCAGCAGGGCATTGCAGCGTTCCTCGTACAGGGCCCGGTAGGTGTCAATCTGCCCGCGCCAGTCGTAGTCCCGAAGATATGCGGAGATGATCATCTGGTTCAGGGTGGGAGGGCATAGGGTCACGGCTTCCGAAGCCAGGTAGAAGCGCCGCTGCAAGTGCTCGGGTACAAGGGCCCACCCGATGCGCAGTCCCGGGGCAAAGATCTTGGAGAACGAGCCCATGTAGATGACGTCGTGCTCATTCGCGGCACGCATTGGTTCCAACGGCTTGCCGTCGAAGCGCAAAAGACCGTAAGGGTTGTCTTCGAGCACCAGAATATTCGCATTGCGGCATATATCGACAATGCGCTGACGCCTCGCCGGAGCAAGCGTGATGCCGGAGGGGTTGTTGAAGTTGGGGATCGTGTAGAGGAACTTGATGGTCTTGCCTTCGGCCTGAAGCTCAGCGATCTTGGCTTCGAGGAGCTCCGGAACCAAACCGTCGTCGTCCATGTCCACGGTCTCAACCTGGACCTGGTAGGCCTCGAAGGTGTTCAGGGCACCCACGTAGGTGGGGTTTTCCACGAGGACGACGTCGCCAGGATTGCAGAAGACTTTCGTGGCGACATCCTGGGCCGACTGGGAACCGGCGGTGATCACCACGTTCTCCGGGCGGGCGTCCATGATGCCCTCCGCGGCCATGATCTCGCAGATCTGGGTACGCAGTTCCTCGGTGCCTTGGCCGCCGCCGTACTGCAGTGCCGTCATGCCTTCTTCCGCGATGATGCGGGCCGCGGTCTGGCCGAGCTTCTCGAGGGGCAGGGACTGCAGATAGGGGTTTCCGCCAGCGAGGGACACGAGTCCCGGCCGCATTGAAATGTCGAAGACGTCACGCACAGCGGACTGCTTGATGTTGGCGGCGCGCTCCGAGAAAAGTTCCTCGTGGCGGTGTGCGGCAGTTGCTGCTCGCTCTATTGCGTCGATTGCTTCCGCGGGCAATTCAGGCCCGGCGTCCAATGTTTCGTGGGTCACATGGAAAGGATACTCCCCGGAGTTGCCAATTGGGCAACGGATGTTTCATCCCATTTTTTGGATTCGCGGTGCGAAGCGCTTTACGTCCGGACAGAGGAAGGCTGGAATAGAGCAATGACGACGCACCCCGAACTCGAATCCAAGGCCCTCCGCTTCCACGAGCTCCATGCCGTGCCGCATGCGCCGTTGGTGCTGGTTAATGCGTGGGATGCCGCGTCTGCGCGGATGGTCGAGGAAGCGGGCGCGACGGCGGTGGCGACTTCCAGCTCGGCTGTCTCCTGGAGCCTGGGGTACCGGGACGGGGACCACCTTCCGCGGCACCTCGCAATGGAGGCGCTCGCCCGGATAGCGAAGGCCACCCGCTTGCCCGTGACCGCGGATATCGAGACCGGGTACGGACGCGCAGACGAAGAACTCCAGGCCACGGTTCGAGCGGTGCTGGACGCGGGCGCCGTCGGGATCAACATCGAGGACTCGGCGGACCAGCCGTTGAGCGAGATCACTGAACAGTCCAGGCGCATCGCGCTGATCAGGCAGACTGCCGAGGACGCGGGCGTCCGGCTGTTCATCAATGCGCGAACGGACACTTATTGGTCTGGAAAGTTCCCGGACACTGCATATGAGGAAACGCTGCGCCGGGCGGATGCCTATCAGCGGGCAGGGGCGGACGGAATATTCGTGCCCGGCTTGGCGGACCTCCATGTCCTGCACGAACTTTCCCGGCGGATCGGCGTACCGCTCAATGCGTTGGCCGGCTTGGGTTCGCCGTCGCCCGGAGAACTGCACGACGTCGGCGTGCGGCGGATCAGCATCGGCGGCAGTACTGCCAGGGCGGCCTACGCGAAGGTCTCCAGGCTGGCCATGGAAGTTCTTGGCGACGGGAACTGGTCGGGCCTCGCCGGAAGCCGGAGCTACGCAGACATGGATGCGCTCTTCGAGTGACTGGCCACCTCAGCGCAGACTCAGGACATCCGCCAGGGCATTCCCGTCGATGTAGATCGCTGCCTGGGATGCTCCCGTAGCCGCCACCGCGGTTTGCGCCAGCTGAGTCTCGATCCGCGGGTTGTCGCACACGCCTCCAGGGCGAAGTGAACCGTTCAGGTTCACGACGGCGGTGGTGCCGTCGAGGTAGCCGGAAACGTAGCGCAGCGCGGAACCCGAGAGCGCGTTGTACAAACCTGCCCGGGACGCGGTGCCGTCGGGCGCCAGCAACTGCGCCATTGCCCCTGCCAAGCGGTCGCTGCCGGGAGGGGTGGTGACGTGGACGGCCACGAGGCTGTCGTCACAGCCGAACCGCACGCCGCGGCTGCCGCCGTCGCCGATTGCCACGAAATACACGAAAGTCCCAGTCGCTTCTCCGGCGGTGGGGAGGGGCACGGGAACCGGCGCGGCTACGGGCGCCTGCGGGCTCGCAGCGGTCGGCCGCGGAGCCGTGGGCGGCGGGTTGATATACGGGGGAGGCGCCGGGAGGGGCATGGGAATCGGGCCAGCTACCGGCTCCTGCGTCATCTGGACGGAGCCCGATGAGGCCGGTTGTGTGGAGAGTGAGCCGCCCGGATCGGTGCCGCCGGGGGAAGCGCAGCCAGCCAGGCAGGGCGCGAGGGATAGGCACAGCGCGGCGACCGCCGTCGTCGTGCATTTCACGCCGCGTCCGACCCGCATGAAAGCCCCCGCGCTTTGCCCTGATCACTCCTGGTGCCTGTAACTCAACGTTACGGCTGGCCGATCGGGTGTGGGCCGCTCCGTCCATGACGGTTCGGCCTCAGCTCAGTCACGGAATGGTAGCGGCGCGGCGACGCGCTTCCGTTCCGAAGCGCGTTCCGGCTAGTCCGTTCCCTTGATCTTCCGCCAACCGCCGGCACGGTTGTTCGCCGCGATCTGCCGCAGCATGGTGATGAGGGGCGCGCGGGGAATCGGCCCGTGCTGGTGGAAGGTGATCATGCGGGCGGTCTTGTTGTCGTGACCCGATGTGATGATGTTGTCCGGGTCGGGAACAATCGCACCGTCGTAGAGGAACAGGTTGACGTGGTCCTTGGCTGCGAGCAACGCGCAAACGTTGCCCTCGAGGACGAAGTAGGGCCGGGTGCGGCGCTTGATCGTTTCGACGATTTCAGGCTCGGCTTCGTGGATGAGATCGCGTAGTTGCTCTCCGATGGCGCGCTGCCAGTCCGGGAGGGCCTCAAGGTAGGCATCGACGTCGGGATGGCGGTTGTAGTCGGCCATGCCGCCATCGTATCGACAAAGAACGCCCCCGCCCACGCCTCAACGGCTGGACGGGGGCGTTCTCGCGGCGAGCTGGGAAACTAGGCTGCGACGTCTTCCTGGACGGCGGTCAACGGCTCGAAGATGCCCTTGATCTGCTCGACAACTTCGGCGTCGTCCTTCGGGTGCAGTTCAGCGAAGCGGATCATGGAGCCGGGAACGGCAAGCTTGACGTCCTCGAGGACCTTGGCGCCGGCGATGCCAGCGGCCTTGCGGGCCTCGTCCTGTGCCCAGACGCCACCAAACTGGCCAAAGGCGGTACCGACGACGGCGGTCGGCTTGCCTGCCAGCGCGCCGGCACCGAACGGGCGGGACAGCCAGTCGATGGCGTTCTTGAGCGACGCCGGCATGGTGCCGTTGTGCTCCGGTGTGACGAGCAGGATGGCGTCTGCTTCGGCGGCGGCAGCGCGGAGGGCTGCGGCTTCGGCCGGAACCTGGCCTTCGACGTCGATGTCTTCGTTGTAGAACGGGATGTTGCCGAGGGAGCCGTGGATCTGTACTTCGACGTTTTCCGGGGCGTTGAGCTGGATGGCTTCGGCGAGCTTGCGGTTGTGGGAATCGGCGCGGAGGCTGCCAACAAGGGCGAGAACGGTGTTCTTGGACATGGGAACTCCTTGGGTCTGGCCGCGGACGGTGCCGCAGGCGCTCGGTTTTGGAGGCTTTTGCTGCCTTCGTAGATTCTAAACGGACTGCGGTCCGCTTAATATTCCCAAGGCTAGAATGTTTCTGTGAGCCTCATCCCCATCCGGCCCGGTTCGCCTTTCGGGACGCCGCCGGAGCGCAGCGACGCCGCGCGTAACCGCGAACGGCTCCTTCAAGCTGCCAGGGATCTCGTGGCCGAACACGGAGTGGACGCCGTCACGATGGACATGCTCGCGTGCCGGGCCGACGTCGGGAAGGGAACGGTCTTCCGCCGTTTCGGCAGCAGGGCCGGACTCATGATGACCCTCCTGAGCGATGCCGAGGCGGAATTCCAGCGCGAGTTCATCTTCGGTCCGCCGCCCCTGGGCCCGGGAGCGCCCCCGCTCGAGCGCCTCATCGCCTTCGGCGAAGCACGTATCAAATATGTCGAAGAGTACGGCGAGCTGGCCCGTGCCGCGGCGGAACATTCCCCGCAAAACCGGCACGACGCCCCGCCGGTGGTGTTGTGGCACCGGCACATCGAGATGCTGTTGCGGGAAGCGGGCCTGGACAGCGATCCTTGGCTTCTGGCTCTTTCCCTCGGCGCCACCCTGGATCCAGAGCGCATGCTCCATTCCCTCCGAGTTCACGGAGTTGCGCCGGAACGCCTGGCTGCGTCGTGGCGCGAGCTCGTCACTCGCCTACTGAAAGACTGCTGACATAACCTTCGCCGTGCCATCTTCGCCCGGTAGCGTAGCGGCATGACCCACACACCGATCCGCACCGCCGTCGTCGGCTTTGGCCTTTCCGGCAGCGTCTTTCACGCGCCGTTTATCGCGGCCAATCCCGCGTATTCCCTCGACGTCATCGCCACTTCGGACGCGGGCCGTAAGGCCAAAGCGCAGGAACGGTATCCCGGCACGAGGATCGTGGACAGTCCGGATGACGTCTTGGCGCTTGCCGGTGACCTCGACCTCGTGGTGCTCGGCACGCCGCCTGCGACCCATCACCCGCTCACGAAAGCCGCGCTGGTAGCCGGGCTCGACGTCGTCGTCGACAAGCCGTTCGCGGTGACCAGCGCGCAGGGGCAGGAGCTGATCGAGTTGGCCGCGAAGCTGGGCCGCGTGCTCACCGTCTACCAAAACCGCCGCTGGGACGGCGACGCCCTCACCGTGAAGAAGCTGCTCGACGCCGGGACGCTGGGCGTCGTGATGCGCTGCGAGGCGTCAATGGAACGGTGGGCGCCCGAAATCAGCAAGGCGTGGAAGGCCGGCGCCACGGCCGACGACGGCGGTGGGCTGCTCTTCGACCTGGGAACCCACCTGCTTGACCTTGCCCTCCAGATGTTCGGTCCCGCCGAAGTCATCCATGCCGAAATCCTTGCCCGAAGGCCCCGGGAGAAAGCCGACGACGACGTCTTCCTGGTCCTTCAACACGCTTCCGGAGTGCTCAGCCACGTCGCCATGAACGTCAACAGCCAGCTTCACGCACCGCGCTTCCGCATCCTGGGGAGCAAGGGTGGATTCGTGAAGTTCGGAATCGACCCCCAGGAACCGTTCATCGTGGCGGGCGGCCGGCCCACGGATGGCGCCTACGGCGTCGACGATCCGCACCACTACGGCACCCTGGAAATCGACGGCGTGCGGACCACGGTACCCACCGAGCGCGGCGCCTACCAGGAGTTCTACCGGATCCTTGCGGAGAAGATCGCCGACGGCGGTGCCGCCTCCGCTTTGCCGCTCCCCGTGGATCCGGCCGGGCCAGTCGAGGTACTCAAGCTGATTGAGCAGGCCCGGACACTCGCCTGAAAGTTTTTTGGATAAGGGCGTAACTTCGACGGGACCGCCAGCGATGTAAGGGGAGTGTGGGCAACGTCCGCACTGATCATCCAGTAGCGACAAAGCCGCTGCCGGAGTAGTCCCAAAACGTTTGTCGGAGGGTTTCATGTCCTTGTTCACTGTCCTTGCCACTAGCAAAATCGCCGCCGGCGTCTTCGCTGCCGGAGCTGTAGCGGTTGGCGGAACCGGCGTCGCAGCCTTCAACGGAGCACTTCCCAACGATCTGCAGAAGAGCGCCCACGAGCTGCTCGGCGCCCCGGCTCCGGTAGCGTCCAAAGCAGCCGAGTCCGCACTGTCCAAGACGGCCGACGCATCCCAGACGGCAACGTCCAAGGCAACTGACGCCGCTGCCGATGCCAAGTCCAAGGCCACGGACGCCGTCGACGACGCAAAGTCCAAGGCCGCAGCGGCAGCCGCTTCAGCCAAAGCCACCTCGCCTGAGGCATTCGGCCTCTGCACCGCCCTCCTCAACGGCGGCCTGAAGGCTGACGCCAAGGTACCCGGTTACTCCTCACTGGTAGTCGCCGCTGGCGGCGAGGCCAACGTCAACGCACACTGCGCCACCGTCGTGAGCGAAGGCAAGGCCGCCGGCCTGAACGCTGACGGATCTGCTTCCGCCAAGGCCGACGCCGATGGAAACGCCGCAGTGCCGGCCGTACCGGCTGTTCCCGCCGTGCCGTCTGCACCGGCCGTTCCTGCTGTACCGGCCGTCCCGGCTGTGCCGTCCCACGTGCCGACCGCACCGGTGCACGTGCCGTCCGATTCTGTCAGCCCGTAACACTGCGGCTACGCTTGAACGGCGGGGCTCCTTGGCTAAATGACAAGGAGCCCCGCGACGCAACAGACGGCGGCAGTGGTCATTTCCTAGGCCAGGGACGATGACCGTGCTGCGTGGGATGGAGGGGTCGCGGGTGCTTGACCCTTTGGCTGACGAATATTTGCAGGCGGACGAGGAAGATCCCGCCCTGCTCTTCACGGCTGCCTACAACGAATTTTCCGGACCGGTGTTTGGATACCTGCGAGCCCGCGGCGTAGACGATCCGGAAGCAGTTACCCAGGACGTGTTCCTGGCCCTCTATCCCAAACTGGATTCCCTCCGCGGAGGTCTCCAGGGAGCCAAGACCCTCCTCTTCTCCATAGCGCACGCGCGAATGGTGGATCACTACCGGAAGCGGGAACGCACCCCTGATTCCGCGCCCTATGAATCCGATCTGGATTCGCGGCGCGCGCCTTCGGCCGAGGACCAGGCATTCGGGCATGGCGCAGGCCTGGGTGTAACCGAGCTACTGGCCGACCTCAATCCCGACTACCGGGAGGTCCTGGCACTACGGGTCGTGGCGGACCTTTCGTTGGAAGAAACAGCGGACATCATGGGCAAGTCCCAAGGAGCCGTGAAGCAGTTGCAGCGCAGGGCATTGAGTGCACTGAGAGAACGTGCACTACTAAGGAATGGCACATCATGAGCGAAAAATCCGCATCCTTCGGCGAGCAAGGCGTTGACCGCCTGCTTGCTGAAGCCGGGCTCGACGAAGCGTACGAGATCCGGACCGAGCTGCTGGAACTGCGCGCCCTTGCGAGCACCCGGCCGCAGCCGTCGGCGGCTGTGCAGGCTTTGATGGCACCTGCGGGCGTTGCGGCTGCTCCTGTCGCGGCCACAACCCCGCTAGCCCGCGCCGCAGCCACCCCTGTTGATGAGCTGGCCGCTCGTCGCCGTCGTAAGCGCCGTGCCGGCATTGCGGCTCTTGCCGTTGCGGCTTCCCTTGCAGCCGGAGCTACCGCCGCGGCTGCGTCCGACGGCGGCATTCCGGGAACGATCGAACACTTGGGCGCCGTGGTGGGATCCGTTGTTTCGCAGCTCACCCCTGGATCGGGCGGCAACGCTCCACAACAGCAAGGAACCCGCCAGGAGCCGGTCCCTATGCCCACCCGGGAAACAAACGTTCCCGGATCGCCCTCTCCGGAGTCCTCTGCGCCTGGGGCCCAAAACACCGCGCATCCTTCGCCGCACGCCACTCCCGGCACTACTGCGCCGGGGTCCGAGTCGGATCCGCGCAATGGATTGCACGATATCGCCAAGGGCCGCCCGGGACAGATCACGATCCCGACGCCGGAGGTCCCAACGCCCACGCTGCCGTTGCCCCAACCGGTTCCGTCCGAGATTCTTCCGGGCAGCCCGGTCAAGCCGTAACTGGCGTCGTGGAGTGTCCGGCGTCGTGCTCGGACGAGCCGCTCCGGCGGCCGGGGGTACTCCATTAGACGCTCCTGCAGATATGGCCTATTTTCACCCGACGCTCGCTCACCAATACGCCTGATACCTTCAACGCTCGCTCAGAAGATCTGAGCGAGCGTCGGGCCATAATGCCCTAAAAGTGAGCGAGCGTCCCGCAAGAACCCCACATAAGTGAGCGAGCGTCGGTGGGGACCACGACGGCGGGGTGCCGCTTCCCGTGGAAGCCGCACCCCGCCGTCGTGATCGCTAAGCCGCCCCGGTGAGGGGCGGAGAGGAAACTATGCCGAGACCAGGTTGTGCCAATCGGCGACGAGGGGCAGGTTGTGCGCCTCGGAAACCGAGCGGTGCGTGACCTTGCCTGCCGCGATGTTGAGTCCGGCCGCCAGTGCGGGGTCGCGGTCGAATGCGGCCCTGACGCCCAGGTTGGCCAGTGACACCGCGTAGCGCAGGGTGACGTTGGTCAGGGCGCAGGTGGAGGTGTTCGGAACGGCGCCCGGCATGTTGGCGACGCAGTAGAAGATCGTGTTGTGGACCTTGTACGTGGGTTCCTGGTGCGTGGTGGGGTGCGTGTCCTCGAAGCAGCCGCCCTGGTCCACGGCGATGTCCACCAGCACGGAGCCGGGCTTCATGCGGGAGACCAGCTCGTTGGTGACCAGCTTGGGGGCCTTGGCGCCCGGGATCAGCACGGAACCGATGACGAGGTCGGCGTCGACCACGGACTTCTCGATCTCGTATGCGTTGGAGGCGACCGTCTTCAGGCGGCCCTGGTAGAGCGCGTCCAGTTCGCGGAGGCGGTTGATGTTGATGTCCAGGATGGTGACGTCGGCGCCCAGGCCCAAGGCCATGGCGGCGGCGTTGGTACCGGCAACACCGGCGCCGAGGACAACAACCTTGGCCGGGCGGACGCCGGGGACGCCACCCAGCAGCACACCCTTGCCACCGGCCGGAGCCATGAGGGAGGAAGCGCCGACGACGACCGACAGGCGGCCGGCAACCTCGGACATGGGTGCCAACAGAGGCAGCGCGCGGCCGTCCTGGACGGTTTCGTAGGCGATGGCCGTGACGCCGGAGTTGATGAGTTCCTGGGTCAGCTCGGCCTCGGCGGCCAAGTGCAGGTAGGTGAAGAGGATCAGGCCCTTGCGGAAGCGGTGGTACTCGGCCTTGATCGGTTCCTTGACCTTCATGACCATGTCAGCGCGTGCCCAGACGTCGTCGGCCTCGGCCACGATCTCAGCGCCGGCAACCGAGTATTCCTCGTCCGTGATACCGGAGCCCAGGCCTGCGCCCCGTTCCACCAGAACGGTGTGGCCGTGGGTGCGGAACTCGTGAACGCCCGCGGCCGTGATGGCAACGCGGAATTCGTTGTTCTTGATCTCTTTGGGGACACCGATGATCATTTTGGGCTCCATCTTCGAAAGGCTTCAACGGCCTTTTTCTCTGCGGGGGACTGTGCTTCCAGAATAAATCCGCTGTGAGCCAGCCGACAGGAAAGGCGATCGTCACGGTTGCCGACTTCCCTGGAATTCCGCGGTTTTTGCCGCCCCCGACTCGACATTTGTCGATATTGAGGGCGTCAGGTGTCGCCTGATGTTCGTGGGGCAAAGTAGTGTTTTCTCCATGCAGCAAGACGTGGAGAAAATCGTCGAGGACGTAGCACTCAAGTTGGGCCGCGGCCTCTCCTTGGAAGACCTCGACGGCGTGCTGCTCGCCTACAGTTCCAACCAGTCCCACGCCGACCGCGTGCGCGTGAATTTCCTCCTGAGCAAGCGTGTCCCGGTGGACGTCAGCGCCTGGCAGCTCTCGCACGGCATCGCAACCGCGGTGCGTCCCGTCGTCGTACCCGCCAATGAAGAACTCGGGATGGTCGGGCGCGTTTGCGTCCCGTTGCTGGTGCGCGGATTCCGTGTGGGGTACCTCTGGGTCCAGCAGGACCTTGACGAGCAGACCGCGACGGCGATACTCGCCGAATTGCCTGGTGTCCGGGACGAGTTGGACCTCCTCGCGGGGTTGTTGCTCGATTCCAACACGGCGGAATCGGAGTTCCGGCGACGCCGTGAGCAGGAATTCCTCGCTGCATGCCAAGGCGAGTCCAACGCGGTGGCGGCCGTGGCGGGATGGAAGGAGATCCAAGGCAGGGGACCGTGGCAGCTGGTTACCGTGCTCGATGCTGCGGACAGCGGCGGTGTCTCTGATCCGATCGCGGCGACCCTGACACACCGTTCCGCCGCACTGCAGGCCACTATCGGGGTCGATTCCGTGCTTTTCAGCGCCGGGACTGAGACGCACTCGGTCCTGTTGTTCCGCGAAACGGGCGGACGGGCAGAGCATGCCCAGGTCCTGGTCCACTATCAGCTGGAACTCGCCAAGCGCGCCGGCCGAAAAGTGGACCGCGTCATTCTTGGCATCAGCGAGCCGTTTGCGGCTATTCGCCAACTGGGCCGGGCGTACCGGCAGTCGAAGCTCGCGGCCCAGGCTGCCGCCGTCGATCCTCCGCTCGGCGAGCTCGTGGACAGCCGCTCGGCCGGGATCTACCAGTTGTTCGAACGGCTACAGGCGCCCGGGGGCTGGGACGATTCGGGTTCCGTGCACTTCCAGGAGATCGAGGACGCCGACCGCAACGGCGAGCTGCTGCCCGTGCTCGAACTGCTTTACGACAGCGACGGCTCCGTTCAGGATGTGGCCTCGAAGCTCCACCTGCACCGCAGCAGCATCTACAACCGACTGGCCAGGGTCCGCCAGCTTATCGGAGCGGATCCGCTGAATGGCGCCACCCGGCTCGAACTCCACGCAACGCTCAAGGCGCGCCGCTGGGCTGGCCGACCGCGGATTTGAAGCGCAGGTACCGGAAACCGCGCTGGCCTACTTGTTGAACTGCCTCAACTGAAGGCTGCAGCGCCAGCGGTCCGGGCGGTGCTGAATCATCTGCGTCCGGGTGTTCCGGCAGCATCGTCCGTGCCACTCGACGGCAAATGCTCGATGCCCTCCCATCCTCACTGCAGTGCCTTGGTTGCTGCGTCCAGAATCGACCCAAGATCGACGCCCGGTTGGGTAGGCGGTGGCGTCGGTGTGGGGCTGGCCGGGGTCCGTGGCTTCCAAGAACCTGTGGGTGCGGGAGTCGGAGACGCTGGATCCGTCGGATCCGGTGTCGGGGTTGGGCTAGCGGGTCCGGTCGGACCGGGGCTGGGAGCCGGCGCAGGCTGAGCCGGAACCGGGGTGGAAGGAACAGGCGCCGGGGTGAGGCTTGGGGGCAGCGCTGACGGGAGGGCCGGAACCTGAACGGAGATCGACGGTGCAGGGACGCTCGACGGTTCCACAGCTACCGGTCCTTGCGGCGAATGCTGCGCCGGGTCCCCGGCCTGGCCGGACTTGGCGCTCGGGGTAGCTGCCGAAGGTGATCCCGCAGCGCTGGGGGAGGTGCTTGGCGTCGTGGAAGGAGCGCCGGATTGCGTGGAGTCCTGGCTGTCTGCGCTGGCAGCGTCCTGGGCGCGGGATTCCTGGCCGAAGAAGGGCAACTCGAGGGCTTGTCCCAGGGAGCCGGCGGCCAACAAGATGCCTAGGGCACCTGTCACCACTGCCATTCGGTTGCTCATCGTCCGGACGGCGGCGGCCTTCTTGAGGACGGCGTGTGGTTCACGGCTGAAGGAGGAACCGGTAAGGGGCGCCGGACCGGCGCCGGCGCGGGTTGCCGCGGGAAGTGCCGTTGTGGCTGCGTTCTCGGTTTTGGCCGACTCTGCTGCCGCGCGAGCCAAGGTCGCAGCAGACACCGTCGGTATGGCCGCGGTGGCCGGCTCAGCTGTCGCAGGAGCCGCGGTCTCGGCAGCGACAGTCGGTACGGCCGCGGTGGCAGGTTCTGCCGCCGCGGCAGGCACTGTTTCAATGGCCGCAGTTTCGCTGGCTTCTGAGGCCCGCTTCCGTTCGGCTGCGCGGGCGGCCGCGCGCGTGGTGGGTGCCGCCGTCGTCGGTGTTGCCGTGGGGGTGGGCGCCGCCGTCGAACTCAAAGGTTCGGAAGCCGGCGCAGCGATGAACGGTTCGCTGTCTGTGGCCCGACGACGTCCGGTTGGTTTGGTGCTCTCGCCCGCCACTTGGGCACGGCGAGGCTGATCCATGGTTGGGGACATGGTGATTGCCTCTCAACGCCTTCGAGGTTAGCTGTCGGGTTCGGACGAGGCCGTCCGGCCGCGCGTGGCGGCTTCACCCCAAGGGCCTGAAGTAGGCCCGGAGACTCTGGGTCCCCCGTCTCTGCCGCGGGTCTGGCGGATTCCGGGTTGCGGCAGAGCTCGGCGTCAACCCGGAAGCGGCCCGGTTGGGGACCGGGTCGCCCCTCGACGTTACAACAGCCGGCATGCAAAGTCACATTTGAATAACGGGCGCGGTGACCCGTTTTTGCCCGGCCTGGCCGGCGATGAGTCCCGCGACGTGTTCGGCGTCGCGGCCGACCCCGCCCACGAGGCCGGAGGTCAACCCGTATTGGAAGGGCATGCCCACAAAGAACAGTCCTGGGAGTTGTTCCACGGCGCCCCGGAGGGTGAGCGGCCAGCCGTCCTCATCCGTGGGAAGTCCTTGGATCCAGCCAAAGTCCGGTTGGTAACCAGTAGCCCAGATGACCGTGGACACCGGTATCGCGTGACCTTCATCGGTCAGGGGTTGGCCATCGCGCGTGCCCTTCAGGCGTGGCAGGCGGGTGACTCCAGCGGCGTCGAGCTCCCGCGTTGAGGTCCGGATCAGTGGCGCGCCGTGCTGGGTGAACCCGAGCGCGACCTTGCGGCCGATAGGGGTGGATCTGTTCAGCACCTTGTGGATGAAGAGCCACCAAAGCCCGCCGGCGTATCGCGTCACGGGGCCTGGAATGTGGAACGGAGGGTTTCCTGCGATGTAGGTGCGGTGCGTGAGTGCGAGCTCCAAGGCGATTTCGACGCCGGAGGTGCCGGAGCCGACCACCAGGACATCTCCGGGCGGAATTGAGTCCGGGTTGGCGTATTTCGCTCCGTGCAGTTGGTGGATGCCGGGATCGAGATCCCTGGCGAACGCCGGGACCCGTGGCTGTGTATTCGGGCCCGTGGCAACAACAACGTTTCTCGCCAGGATCGACCCGGCGCTGGACTGCACCCGGAACCGGCCGTCCTCCCGCTCGATGCCGACGACGCGGGCGCCATGGCTTACCGGGAGTTCCCAGTTCGTGGCGTAATTCTCGAGGTATTCGGCCATGGCGTCTTTGCCGGGAAAGGTCCCTCGGGCGGCTGGAAACGGCAGGCCGGGAAGGGAATCGTGCTGCGCCGGGGTGAAGAGGCGCAAGGAATCCCATCGGCTCCGCCACACGTCGCCGACGCGGGCCTGCGAGTCCAGGATGAGGAAATCTTGCCGGTGTTTCTTCAGGTGGTATCCGGTGGCGAGCCCCGCCTGCCCGGCGCCCACAATTACCGTGTTCACTGCCTCATTGCTGTCCATCGCGAAGCCTCCTGAGGTGTCCGAGGTCATTAGAATAGCATTCCAGTCACTGGAATGCTATTCTTTTTTCGTGGAAATCCGGCAAAATGACAGGCGCTTAGCTCAAGCTGTCGCAACCAAAGCTGCCGTGGTGGAGGCCGCCCGTCAGCTGTTTCTGAGCAAAGGGTATGTGGCCACCACTATCGGGGCCGTTGCCGAGCAAGCAGGTGTGGCCGTCCAGACCATCTACAACTCCGTGGGCAACAAGGCTGCGCTGCTCTCCGCCGTGGTCGACGCGACGGCGGCGGGTCCGGACGCCCCCCGTTCCGTGCCGGAGACCATGCGCGAGCGGACTGCCGCAGCCGCCGACGCCGGAGCGGTCCTGGCGCTGTTGGCCGACTGGTTTGCCGAGGTGAATCCGCGGAGCACCCAATTGTTCACCGTCATGCGGCAGGCCTCCGCCGTCGACGCCGAAGCCGCAAAAGTGGAGCGGGACCGGGCCGAAACCCGGCTACGGAACTATGCGGAAGCTGCGGCCGCGCTCAGGCGGCGCGGGGCACTGAGCTCCGGCATGAGCGACGAGCAAGCCGCTGCCGTGATCTGGTCGGTGGGTCATCCGGACACCTACCGGTCACTCGTGCTGGACTTCGCCTGGGGATTGGACCGCTACCGGGACTGGGTCCACGCTGCGCTCAAGGCCGCCCTCGCGTAGCTTTTCTACTTGTTGCTTTCCTCTTCCGCCGCGGCCGTCTTCTTCTGGGTTTCCAGCCACGCCATGATGTCCGCGAGCCTGATGCGCCGATGCGTGCCGCGGTATTCCACCGGGATTTCGCCACGGTCAGTCATGTTCCGCAGGTAGGTGTGCGAGATTCCCGCGAGTTCGGCCGCCCTCGACGTCGTGAGCATTTCCTCGACGCTGCTCACGGTCACAGCTTCACCTCGGCCCAGCCTGCCAAGGAGGTCGACGACGGCGTCCCTCGCCTCATCCGGCAGCCGGTGGACCGTGCCATCCACGAAGACGGTGATGTCGTTGCTGTCCTGGAGTGAGCGCGCCAGGTTACGGGCGTCGTCCGCGGGCAAGCCAGGCGTCACGCGGGGAGCTATCAATGCCATGGCAGAAGCCTAGCCGCGCTCAAGGCTGTGCGGTTACGCCGCCGTGTTAGATTCACGCCTATGGTCAACTACCCCGCCAATCCGGATCCCGCGCTCGCCGTGGCCGCGGCAATCGATCTACTGGTGCGGCAAGGCTATGACGCGACCTCCGTGGACGACCTGGCCGATGCCGCAGGGATCAGCCGGAGCACGTTTTTCCGCAAGTTCGGCTCCAAAGAGGACATTGTTTTCGCTGATCACGACCGTATTCTGGCGCGGGTCCAGGACCTCCTTGCGCGGACGACGGCGGATCCGTTGGGTGTCGTCGTGGATGCCGCGCTCTTCGTTTTTGGCCACCATGTGGGCAACCGGAAAACCTCCCTCGCCCGCTACAAGCTTCTGCATCAAGTGCCGGCTCTTCGTGACCGTGAACTGGTCATGACGCATCGCTATCAACGGGCTTTCCGGAATCATCTTCTTTCCGCGCTGCCCGAGGGCGAAAGCCGCGAGGTCACGGCCGTGGCCTTTGCCGCTTCGGTGGTTGCTGTGCACAACAGCGTCTTGCGCCAGTGGCTGCGCGCTATTTCTGCTGGCGATCGCGAGGCGGGTGCGGAGCGCGTCACGGGCGCGGAGCGCGATGTGCGGGAAGCTGAAGCCGAAGAGCTGGCCGCGCGGCTCGGGCGTGAATTGGGCGCGTTGGCGGACACTTTCGCCCATGTTTCAACCGGCGAGGCGGGTAGCGACGCAGCCGGTGCCGCGTCCGCGCCAGGCGGCCGTCCCGCCGTCGTGGTTGCTGTCCTCGATCCGGCAGCGGGTACGGAAGAGATCATTCAAGCGGTTCGGGACGCGCTGGCTTAGTTCGATCCAGCAGAGTCCATGGTTGGAACTGAGTTCCTTGACATGAAACTGAGTGTCAGCGCATGCTGGGAGTCGTAGATCGCAACCCCGAGCGAGGATCCCCCATGACGACGATGTCCAACAGCGCTTCCGAGGAACTGGATGCCATATTCCCGGTCGGCGCAGCTTTTCCGGCTGGCACCATGGAGCCCGAGTATGTCCTGAACGAATCCCTGGACCCGGACCCGGCCTCCGTCTTCAAGGACGTTAGCCGCGAAGACCGCGCCTACTGGGACCGCGCGCGGACCTTTGTCCAGGACGACGTGCTCCCGGTCATCGCGGGGTACTGGGAGCGCGCGGAGTATCCGCTCCATCTGGTGAAGCGCCTGGGTGAAATTGATCTGCTGCGCGACGGAATCAACGTCGACGGGTTCCCGGCCATGAGCAAAACCGCCGCTGGACTGGTCACCATGGAACTGAGCCGCGGGGACGGCTCCATCGGCACGGTGGTCGCTGTCCAGGGCGGCTTGGCTTTGCGGTCCGTGGCGGAATGCGGTTCCCCAGAGCAGCAGGACCGTTGGCTTCCCGTGCTTTCCCGGGCCGAGGAATATGGCGCTTTCGCCTTGACCGAGCCCGCGCACGGTTCCGATTCGGTGGGACTCGAGACGACTGCGACCGCCGTCGATGGCGGCTATGTGCTCAACGGTGAAAAGAAATGGATCGGCAACGGCTCAATCGGCGGGCTGACCGTCGTCTGGGCCCGTGGCGACGACGGGCAGGTTCACGGATACCTCGTCCCCCAGGATTCCCCCGGGTACTCCGCCACGACCATTGAAGGCAAGCTGTCACTCAGGGCAATCTGGCAGGCACACATCCGCCTTGAGGATGTCTTCGTCCCGGCGGAAAACGCGCTCCCGGGTGCCCGGAGTTTCAAGGACACAGCCCGGGTGCTCTTGGCGACCCGGCTGGGAGTGGCCTGGTCCGCCGTCGGGCACGCCACTGCCTGTTACGAAACCGCGGTGCAGTACGCGGCCCAACGCCGGCAGTTCGGCCGCCCACTGGCCGCTTCGCAGATTGTGCAGGAGCGACTTGCCCGGATGCATTCGGAGCTCGCCACCATGCAGCTCATGGTCATGCAGATGACCAAGCTGGACGATGAGGGCGTGCTGACTCCCGCGCAGGCGGCGCTCGCGAAGTTCACCTGCACCCGCACTGCCCGCAGCATCGCCTCGAACGCGCGCGACTTGCTCGGTGGCAACGGGATCTTGTTGGCCAACCGCGTGGCCCGGCACTTCGCCGACATAGAGGGCATCCATACCTATGAAGGCACAGAGACTGTCCAAGCGTTGATCATCGGACGCTCGATCACGGGTATCTCCGCCTTCGCCTAAAGCGGTATCCCGCCCCCGGCGCGGCCCCCCAGACGCTCGCTCAGATATGAGCGCAAAATCCCGGACGCTCGCTCAGATATGAGCGCAATCGACGTAACGCTCGCTCGCTAATCAACGGTGAGCGAGCGTCTGAGGGGGAGGCGCCTACTCCGCGTCGAGGTCCGTTTCCAACAGTGTCACCAGGGAATCGAGGGCAGCGTCGGCGCCGTCGCCCTCGGCCCGAAGCACGACGACGTCGCCCTTCGCCGCGCCGAGCGTCATGAGCGATAGGATGCTGGCGGCGTCGAGCGCGTCATTGGCAGGCGAACCGGCCATCGCGATGGTCACTTCGACCGGGGATTCCCCCGCGGCTTCGGCGAAGATCGCCGCCGGACGGGCGTGCAGTCCGGAGCGGCTGGCGATGGTGGCGGTGCGTTCGGGCATGGTTTCTCCTTGTGTTCAGGTGGGGCAGTACAGCGGGGCTCAGAGCCCGAGTTCTTCGAGGATCGGCAGTTTGGCGCGGACCCAGGCTTTCGCGTCAAGCGCATCGGGTGCGCTGAGCGCCAGCCGGGCCAGCTCTTGCGCTTGTTCCAGCGTCACCGTTTTGAGCACGGTTCCGACGGCGGCCAGCGAGCGGGCGGTCATGGAGAGCGTGGACACGCCCAGGCCAACGAGCACGACGGCGAGGGCCGGGTCCGCGGCAGCCTCACCGCAGACACCAACCGGTTTGCCGTGGCCCTCTTCCGCCGAGCCTGCCACCGTCAGCTGAACGAGGCGCAGGACGGCGGGCTGCCACGGGGTGTTGAGTTCGGCGAGGGGGCCGAGTTGCCGGTCGGCGGCCATGGCGTACTGGGTGAGGTCGTTGGTGCCGAGGGACGCGAAGCCCACGTGTCGGAGGACCGACGCCGAGGTCAATGCCGCGGAGGGAACTTCCACCATCACGCCGGGCGTCTTGATTCCCGCGGCATCGCACATCGACGCGAAATGGGCGGCCTCGGCGGCGGTCGAGATCATGGGTGCCATGACCCACACCTCGGCTTCTGTTTCGTCGGCAGCGATGGCGATGGCCTCGAGCTGGCGATCCAAAACACCGGGCGTGGTGAAGTCGGTGCGGTAGCCGCGCACACCGAGGGCAGGGTTGGGCTCGGTGGCGTCGGTGAGGAAGGGAAGGGGCTTGTCAGCGCCGGCGTCGAGGGTACGGAGTACAACCTTTTTGCCCGGGAAGGCGTCGAACACGCCCCTGTACGCGGCGGCCTGTTCCAGCACCGTCGGTTCGGTGTCGCGTTCCAGGAAGCAGAATTCGGTGCGGAAAAGGCCCACGCCCTGCGCGCCAAGCGCGGCGGCCGCGGCAGCGTCCTTGGCGCCGCCGACGTTGGCGAGGAGGGGCACCAAGTGGCCGTCCGCCGTCGTGCCGTTTCCGTCAAAGACCGCCAGAGTGGCGGCGTTTTCGACCCATGCGAGGGCGGCCGCGCGCTGTTCTTCGCTGGGTTCGAGGGAGAGTGAGCCGGCCGCGCCGTCCACAAAGACTTCTGCGCCGTCAGGAATTTCGTCCACTCCGCGGGCCGCGACGACGGCGGGCAGGCCGAGCGAGCGCGCGATGATCGCCGTATGGGACTGCGGTCCGCCGCCCGAGGTAACCAGTGCTGTCACGACGGCGGGGTCCAGCGTTGCGGTGTCGGCGGGAGCGAGGTCTTCGGCCACGAGGATGAACGGAGTGTCCGACGCCGGGATCCCCGGGGCGGGGACTCCGCGAAGTTCGGCGACGATCCGCGCGCGGACGTCCAGGACGTCGGTGGCGCGCTCGGCCATGTATCCGCCCAGGTTGTGGAGCATTTCGGACACGGAGGCGCCGGCTTCCCAGATGGCGCGTTCGGCGGAGCTGCCGTTGTTGTTGATGAGCTTGGTGGCCGATTTCAGGAGCATGGTGTCCTTGGCCATGAGGGCGGTGGCTTCCAGCACGGCCTTACCGTCGCCGCTGGCCTTGTCCGCGCGTGCTTTGAGTTCGTCGTGGACCGACTGTGCCGCCGCTTTGAGGCCCGCGACGGCGTCTTCCGCGGTTGTCGATGCGGCGAGCTGCTCGCCCGACGGCGGTTCGCTGACTGGTTTGGGCATCTGACGGATAGTGCCAATGACGCGGCCCGGGCTAACGCCTACTCCTTGGAAATTCTGCACTGAAATCCTCTGTTCCTGCTCTCGGATCGGACCCACCGGCTGCGGCGCCTCGGGGTCCGAAAAAATCTCCTGTGACTCACTTCATATAGCGTTGCTATAGGTGCTAGGGTAGCGGCTATGAGTTTCGATGACCAGCTTCCGCCCAAAACTCGGCTGCTCCGTGCAGCTGCCGAGTTGCTGGCGAATTCGGATGGGTCGCCGGTCTCTACGCGCCAAATCACCAAACTTGCCGGCGTCACGGCGCCCACGCTTTACCACCACTTCGGCGACAAGGAGGGGCTGTTCGACGCCGTCGTTGCAGCCGGCTTCGAGGAGTACGTGGCGGGAGAGCGGGACTTCGCACCCTCCGGGGTCCCCCTGGAGGATGTCCGCCGGATGTGGGACAACCACGTCCAGTTCGGACTTACCCAACCGCACCTTTACCTGGTGATGTTCGGCAACATCCGTCCGGAAAGCAGGCCGGCCATCGTGGCTGATGCCGAGTCGCTTCTGGAGGAGATGCTGAGCAAGGCGGCCATTGCCGGGCAGATCAACGTACCCCCGCGTGAGGCGGCCAGAAGCATCCTGGCGGCCAACGTTGGCGTCACGCTCATGCTCATCGCAGAGCCTTTGGAAGGCCGGAACCTCGAACTCTCCACCATGACCCGGGATTCCATGATTTTCGCCGTGTCCACGGAAACAGCCCGTGGCGCCGCAGCAGACGACTCCGGCAAGTCGTCCGTTGTTGTTGCGGCAATCGCGCTGAATGCGGCACTCCAAGCCTCGCATTCAGACCAGCTATCCAGTTCGGAACTGAAGCTGTTCCTTGAATGGCTTCACCGAATCTCCAGCAGCTCCTAGAGCTGTCCTCCTTCGATAGATATCGACTGATTCCGCATTGATGCGGGACTCACGTTAGGAATTCACACAATGGCAACAGCGTCAGTTGCGAAACCGCGCACCAGCGTGCGCGTTGGTGTCCAAAAGTTCGGAACGTTCCTCTCGGGCATGATCATGCCCAACATCGGGGCCTTTATTGCATGGGGCATCATCACCGCCCTGTTCATCCCGGCAGGGTTCTTCCCCAATGCGGACCTGGCCAAACTCGTGGGCCCCATGATCACGTACCTGTTGCCGCTGCTGATCGGCTATACCGGCGGCCGGGCGGTCCATGGCATCCGCGGCGGCGTGGTTGGAGCCGCCGCCACCATGGGTGTGATTGTGGGTACGGATATTCCGATGTTCATCGGTGCCATGCTCATGGGCCCGCTCACGGCCTGGATCATGAAGAAGCTCGACAAGGTGTGGGAGGGCCGGGTCAAGCCGGGCTTCGAGATGCTGATCGACAACTTCTCCGCAGGCATCGTCGGTGCCGCACTGGCCATCTTCGGCATGTTGGTGATCGGTCCGGTAGTTAAGGCCTTCAGCGACGGCGCGAGCAACGTCGTCGAGTTCCTGGTCCACAACGGACTTCTGCCGCTGACCAGCATCTTCATCGAACCCGCCAAGGTCCTGTTCCTCAACAACGCGGTCAACCACGGCATCCTCACTCCGCTCGGTACGGAACAAGCGCTGCAAAACGGCAAGTCCATCTTGTTCCTGCTCGAGGCGAACCCCGGCCCGGGCGTCGGCGTCCTGCTCGCCTACATGTTCTTCGGCAAGGGCCTGGCACGGGCATCCGCTCCCGGCGCCGCGCTCATCCAGTTTGTCGGCGGTATCCACGAGATCTACTTCCCGTACATTCTCATGAAGCCGATCCTCATCCTCGCCACGATCGCGGGCGGCATGACCGGCATCTTCACCTTGGTGGTCACCGGCGCGGGCTTGCGTTCGCCGGCAGCCCCTGGCAGCATCATCGCCGTCTTTGCCGCGACAGCGAAAGACAGCTATTTCGGTGTCGCCCTGTCCGTGCTCCTCGCAGCCACAGTGTCCTTCCTGATCGCCTCCGTGATCCTGCGGACCAGCAAGACCACCGATGTGGACGCGCTGGGCCAGGCAACGTCCAGGATGGAAGAACTCAAGGGCAAAAAGAGCTCCGTTTCCTCCACCCTCCTGGGCGCCGGCGGCGGTACCGCCGTCCTGACCCGTCCTATCCAGAACATCGTGTTCGCGTGCGACGCCGGCATGGGCTCCAGCGCGATGGGTGCCTCGGTCCTGCGCAACAAGATCAAGGCAGCCGGTTTCCCGGAAGTCAAGGTCACCAATTCGGCCATTGCCAACCTCAGCGACACTTACGACGTCGTGGTCACGCACCAGGACCTGACAGAACGCGCGCGTCCGGTCACCTCCAGCGCCGTGCACGTCTCCGTGGACAACTTCATGAACAGTCCCCGGTACGAGGAGATTGTGGAACTGGTCAAGAGCAGCAACGCCGGATCCGGCGCTGAGGGCTCGACGGCGGTTGCCGAACCGGCCGCCGGTGCCCACGCGGCCCAGCCAGCCGTCGTCGGGGGCAAGGATGTCCTGCTCCCCGAAAGCGTGATCCTCACCGGCACCGCGACGGATCGTGACTCGGCCATCGACGAAGCAGGCAAGCTCCTGCTGGACCGCGGCGCCGTGGACATGGGCTACATTCACGCCATGCATGAGCGCGAGGAATCGGTGTCCACGTACATGGGCAGCTTCCTGGCCATCCCGCACGGCACGAACGCTGCCAAGAACCACATCCTGCACTCCGGTGTGTCGATCGTCCGCTATCCCGAGGGCATCGACTGGGGCGGCAAGCAGGTCAAGTTCGTCGTCGGCGTCGCCGGCATCAACAACGAGCACCTCCACATCCTGTCCTCCATCGCCAAGATCTTCACGGACAAGGCGCAAGTGGCCCAGCTTGAACAGGCCACGTCGGTTCAGGAAGTGCTGGATCTGTTCGGGAAGGTCAACGCATAGTGAAGGCAGTCCATTTTGGGGCAGGGAACATCGGACGAGGGTTCGTCGGCTTGCTGCTGCACGAGGCCGGATATGAGGTGGTCTTCGCCGATGTAGCGGATGCCTTGATCAGCCAGCTCGCCTCCGTGTCCTCCTACGAGGTCCACGAGGTCGGCGAAAACGCGGCAGTCAAGACCGTGTCCGGTTTCCGGGCCCTGAATTCGGGCACCGAAGAGGTTGCCGTCGTCGCGGAAATCGCGACGGCGGACCTCGTCACCACGGCGGTGGGGCCGCACATCCTGAAGTTCGTGGCACCCGTGATCGCGCGGGGCATCGCCGGCCGCTCGCCGTCGTTGGCTCCGCTCCAGGTGATGGCCTGCGAGAACGCGATCAACGCCACGGACCTCCTGCGTTCCGAAGTGGAAGCGGCGTGGGACGGTGCCGCGGGCGATCTTTCCTCCGTTGCTGTTTTTGCGAATACCGCGGTGGACAGAATTGTCCCCAACCAGGCGCCGGGCCAAGGCCTGGACGTCACTGTGGAGACCTTCTACGAGTGGGTCATCGACCGCACGCCGTTCGCGGGGGCGGCGCCAGTGATCCCCGGCGCGACCTTTGTGGATGAGCTCGGTCCGTATATCGAACGGAAGCTGTTCACGGTCAATACAGGACATGCCTCGGCAGCGTACTTCGGCTACGGCGCCGGCCTGGAGAAGATCTCCGATGCGATGGCCGACGCCTCCGTGGCCGCCCGGGTGCGGGCCGTGCTGGAGGAGACCAAGCAGCTTCTCGTGGCCAAGCACGGCTTCGTCGAAGCCGAGCAGGAAGCGTACGTGCAGAAGATCCTGTCCCGCTTCACCAACCCGTACTTGCCGGACACCGTGAACCGGGTTGGCCGTGCTCCGCTCCGGAAGTTGGGCCGGCACGAACGGTTCATCGGCCCGGCGGCAGAACTGGCCGAGCGCGGAGTCACTCCCGTCGCCTTGCTCGACGCGATGTCGGCCGCCCTGCGTTTCGACGACGGGGCCGACGACGAAGCCGTGGAACTCGCCCGGATGCTTTCAGAGATGGACGCCGCCGAGGCGGTTGAGCGGATCACTGAACTGCCGCCGTCGCACCCGTTGTTCCCGCAAGTGCAGAAGCTGATCGAAGACCGCAAGGCCGAGGCCTAGGCTTTCCGGCGACGCCCGCTGGCGGTCCGGTGCGCCCGCGTGCCAGCCGGCCTGCGACGCCCGCTCAGATATGCGGGCCTTTTCCGGGACGCTCGCTCGGATATGCCGGCTTTTTCCTGAACGCTCGCTCACCCTGCTTCACCTGATGTGAAGGAGGGTGAGTGCTTTAAGGCTCTAAAAGTAGGGAAGCGTCGACTAGTTGCCGAGTTCTTCCGACGCCGTTCGCCCGGCGGCATGGACGCGCCGCAGGAAATCCGTGATGACGGCGATTTCGGAGTCGTCGTAGTCTGCGCAGATGGTGTCCATGAGGCTGTTCATTCCCGAGTAGAGGCGGAACATCTCGGCGTTTCTGTCGGGAAGAACCCGGATCACTACGGCGCGCCGGTCGGACGGATCGCGGTCCCGGACAATCCAGCCTCCGCGTTCAAGCCGGTCGAGGATGCCAGTCATGGTGGCCGGGTGCAGGCCCGCGTGTTTGGCCAACATGCTCGGGCTGAGCGGCCCGCGGCTTGAGATCAGGTCAAGACAATCAAGGTCAACGTCCTTCAGCTCGGCTTGGGTGCCGACCTGGTGATTGAGTACGGCTAGTTGCACGCGCACGCCCCGAAGCTCGGCTTTGAGCTCAGCGACAGCACGCCGCCGACGGCGCGGAGTTGCCGCCTCTTGATTTGATATGGAACTCATATGATATCGTTTCTGTATTGTATGGTTTTCCTAGGACAAGAATACCGGAGGCCGCATCACATGAAGATTGCAGTATTCGGGGCGAACGGCCCCACCGGAAGGATTCTCACCGCACAAGCGCTCGACGCCGGACACGTCGTCACCGCTGTCACGCGCAGGCCGCACGAATTCCCGATTTCCGCTCCCGGCCTAAGTGTGGTCGGCGCCGATGTGTACAACTTCGAGGACGTGAGCGCCGTCGTCGAAGGAAGTGATGCCGTCCTCTCAACCCTCGGCGTTCCATACAGCCGACAGCCGATCACGGTCTATTCAGTGGGCACCGGCAACATCATCCGGGCAATGGGCAACCACGGCGTCCGTCGATTGGTCTGCGTGAGCTCCAGCGCCACCGACACTACGGCCGGCCCGCATGGAGGGTTCCTTTTCGAGAAATTGCTGCAGCCACTCGTTACCAAGCTGCTGGGGAAGACCCTGTACGAGGACATGCGGCGAATGGAATCTGCTGTCGCCGCCAGCGGCCTGGATTGGACAATCATGCGGCCTTCCGGTCTTTTCGAAACCGATTCCGTGACTGAATACAAGATGGCCGTTGACTACATAAATGGCACTTTCACGTCGCGGGCCGACCTTGCGGACTCAATGCTCAGGCAACTCACTTCGGACGAGTTCGTGCGCAAAAACGTAGCAGTCGCAACCTTTTCGCAGAAGCCGAGCCTCATTCAGCTGCTTTTCCGCGAGGCCAGCAGCAAGAAGGCCGCGCCCGACAGCGTTCCTGTGGGAAAGTTGTCATGAGCCGCCACAGAATGCCCGAAACCCTCCTTCGCGTGATGACGTGAAGGAGGGTTTCGGGTTTTGCCCATATAGGTGAGCGCGCGTCGGAAGATTGGCCGCTATATGTGAGCGGGCGTCCTAGCGGGCGGCGGTTTCGACTGCGGCCGTCTCGGTTTCGGCCATGGCCTTCCACTCGGCGACGCGGGCTTGGTGCAATGGCGATTTCCGGACCAAGGCGTAGGCGACGGCGAGGATCGCGAACCAGATGGGCGTTACGAGCAAAGCTGTGAGGGTGTCCGGCTGCGTCGTCAGGGCCCAGACCAGGAAGCCGAAGAAGGCGAAGACCACCCACACCATCACGATCCCGCCGGGCATCTTGAACGTCGATGCCTCGTGCAGTTGGGGCCGGCGCTTTCGGAAGACGAGGTAGCTGGCCAGGATGATCGACCACACGAACATAAAGCAGACGGCGGACACCGTGGTGACCATGTCGAAAGCTGCTCCGATGTCTTTGCCCGCGTAGAGCAGGGCGACGCCGCCAAGGAGAAGCACGCAGGACAGGAACAGGGCGTTCTGCGGAACCTTGCGGCTCGAAAGACGGCCGAACATCTTCGGGGCATCGCCGTCGTTCGCCAGGCCAAACACCATGCGCGACGTCGAGTAGATACCGGAGTTGGCCGAGGACATGGCGGAAGTCAGGACCACGAGGTTCACCACGGTGGCCGCGATGCCCAGTCCGGCCAGGGAGAACATCGCGATGAACGGGCTGTGGCCGGCTTTGAACTCGGTCCACGGGATGACGGACATCAGGATGATGAGCGCGCCGACGTAGAACAGCATGACCCGGACCGGGATGGCGTTGATGGCGCGGGGCAGGTTGTGCTCCGGGTTCTTGGTCTCGGCCGCGGCGGTGCCCACCAGTTCGATACCCACAAAGGCGAAGACGGCGATCTGGAAGCCGGCAACGAACCCCATGAATTCCTTGGGGAAGAAGCCGCCGTGGCTCCAGAGGTTGGTGAAGCTCGCGGCGCCGGCGTTGGACGTGAAGCCGGTGGAAATCATCACGATGCCCACGATGATCAACGCGGCGATGGCGATGATCTTGATGAGCGCGAACCAGAACTCAGTCTCGCCGAAGGCCTTCACTGTGGGGAGGTTCAGGAGGAGCAGGATGACGATGGTCGCGAGCCCTGGAATCCAGAGCGGCACGCCCGGCCAGAGCTCATTGGCGTAACCCGCGATGGCGATGACATCGGCCACGCCAGTCACCACCCAGCAGAACCAATAGGTCCAGCCGGTGAAGAAGCCTGCCCAGGGACCGAGGAGGTCGCCGGCGAAGTCGCTGAAGGACTTGTAGTTCAGGTTGGACAGCAGGAGTTGGCCCATGGCGCGCATGACGAAGAACAGCATGAAGCCGATGATCATGTACACGAAGATCACGGACGGCCCGGCGACAGAGATGGTCTTTCCGGAGCCCATGAACAGGCCTGTTCCGATGGCGCCGCCGATGGCAAGCAACTGGATGTGGCGGTTGCTCAGTGAGCGTGCCAGATGCGGCTCGCTGTCTTTGCTGGAGGCAGTGCGTTGCCCCGTTGTTGTCTGGTCGGACATATCTGCATCCTTCGGGTGATTCGCCGCATGGTGACGTGGCTAACAATTCTGCTAGTCCAAACTAACTCGAACCATTCAAGAATTTGTGATTGATCGTTTCACCTAGAATTCATGAAGGCGCGTAAACCGAAGCCGCCAGCTTGTGTCAGGCTGGTGTTATGAGTCACGCAAATCCAGGAGTGAAGCCGCTGTTGAGCATGGTTCTGGACGAAGGCGTCTTCACGCTCCGCCGGGCCCATTGGGAGGACCTCCCTGCCATTCTGAGACTGCTCGCCGCCGATCAATTGGGCAGTTCCCGTGAAAATGCCGAGGACGTCGGCCCCTATCTGCAGGCGTTTCAGCAGATCAACGAGGATCCGGCCCAACTGTTGGTGGTGGGCCACTTGAACGGCGCTTGCGTTGCAACTTTCCAGCTGAGTTTCATCCCGGGCTTGGCCCGGAAGGGCTCGCTGCGCTGCCAGATCGAGGCCGTGCGCGTCGCCGCCGAGTTGCGGGATCACGGCGTCGGTGCGGCCATGATGCAATGGGCCATCGAAGAGGCGCGGAACAGGGGCTGCACCCTGGTCCAGCTCACCAGCGACAAGTCCCGCAAGGACGCCCATCGCTTCTATGAGCGGCTTGGTTTCGTGGCAAGTCACGAGGGAATGAAGCTGGCGCTGTAGCGCGGGCGGCCTGGAGGCCGCGCCAAACCAAAGGCCCGCACCCCTTGATATTTAGGCAGCCTAACTGTTAGGATACCTAAATATGAATACCAGTCACGTTGACGACGCGCTCCTTGCCCTCGCCCAATCATTCCGGGAAGCTTTGCGGCAGAGCGTCTACGTGATGCGCCGCCTCGATTCCGAGGAGCAACTCAGCTCTGCCCAGCTTGGCGTCCTCAAGATGGCGCTCGACGGCGGTGCCCGCGTCGGTGGGATCGCACGGAACCTTGGGGTCAAGGTTCCCAGTGCCACGGAGCAGATCATCAAGCTTGAGCGCGCGGGCCTGGTCAAACGCGAAGCGGACCCGGACGACTCCCGTGCCGTCCGCGTCGCCGCGACGGCGGCGGGGCGTGCCGCCGTCGAGAACGCAGACCGTCGCCGTAACGAATTCATCGCCGGGATCCTCGGAACGCTAAGCCAGGCAGAACGCGACGCCGTGGAAGCCGCCCTTCCGGTGTTCGACAAGATCAACCATTCAGTCCAGAACTGAACAAGCCAAGTACTGAACAAGCCAAGAAACTAGGAGAGCAGTCCATGAAAGGCCAGCTCGCAGATCAACTGCAGCCAGCGGAAGAAACCCTCGAGGCCGAGAAGGCTTCGTTCCTCAAGCAGCCCAAGGCTGTGTGGGCCACGGCGATTGCCGCTGTCTTCGCCTTCATGGGCATCGGCTTGGTGGACCCGATCCTGCCGGCCATCGCCAAGAACCTCCAGGCCAGCCCCAGCCAAGTGTCGTTGCTCTTCACGAGCTACTTCCTCGTGACTGCGGTGGCGATGCTCGTGACGGGGTTCGTCTCTTCGCGGATCGGCGGCAAGAAGACGCTCATGATCGGCCTTGCCCTGATTGTCGTGTTCGCCTCGCTCTCCGGCCTGTCCGGAAGCGTGGGTGAGCTGGTCGGATTCCGCGCGGGTTGGGGACTTGGAAACGCTCTCTTCGTAGCCACCGCGCTCGCCGTGATTGTCGGCGTCGCGAGCGGTGGAACCGGAACTGCGATCATCCTGTACGAAGCAGCCCTTGGCCTGGGCATTTCCCTCGGCCCATTGCTCGGCGCGCTTCTGGGCGGCTGGCAGTGGCGCGCACCGTTCTTCGGCACCGCCGTCCTCATGGCCGTTTCCTTCATCGCCTTGCTGGCCTTGTTGCCCAAGACCCCGACGCCGGCAACGAAGGCCCATTTGCGTGACCCTCTCCTTGCCCTGGGCCACAAGGGCCTCCGCACCACTGCGGCCAGTGCCCTGTTCTACAACTACGGCTTCTTCACGATCCTTGCCTTCACGCCCTTCATCCTTGGAATGGACGCCTACGGTATCGGTGCCGTGTTCTTCGGTTGGGGCGTAGCAGTGGCCGTGTTCTCGGTCTTCGTGGCTCCCCTGCTGCAGCGTCGATTCGGCACCACCAACGTCCTGGTCGGCACCCTCGCCGCTCTTTTGCTGGACCTCGTCGGGCTGGGACTGGCCGCGGGGCACTCGGTGACTGCCGTCGTCGTGCTTGTCATTGTGGCGGGCGCCCTGCTGGGCATCAACAACACGCTCTACACCGAACTGGCCATGGAGGTCTCCGATTCGCCGCGTCCCGTGGCTTCGGCCGGCTATAACTTTGTGCGCTGGATGGGCGGGGCGCTGGCTCCGTTTGTCGCGGCCCAACTGGGTGAGCACTTCGGCCCGCAGGTTCCGTTCTTCGCGGCCGCCCTTGCCCTCGCGTTCGCGATCCTCGTGGCCGCTGGCGGCCGCCGCTTCCTGAAGTCCCACGAACCGCACCTCGTGTAGCAGGGCCCAACTAACTCGCAGTTGTTGTCGTTTTGAGGCCTCATAACGACAACAACTGCGAGTCAGTTGGGTGGAGACTACTTGGGTGTGACCGCGAGCTCCGCAGGCTTGGAGCCCTTCGGGACGAACAAAGTGTCGGCCTGTTCGAGGGACATGCCGTTGGTTTCTGGCACCTTGAACATGACGAAGAAGAACGACGCCGCCGCGAACAGTGCGTACATGCCGTACGTCAGCGGCAGCGAACCGGCCGCCATGACGGGGAAGCTCAAGGTGATGGCGAAGTTGGCGATCCACTGGGCTGCGGCGGCCAGGCCGAGCGCACGGGCCCGGATGCGGGACGGGAAGATCTCGCCCAGGAGCACCCACACCAACGGTCCCCACGACGCGCCGAAGCTCACCACGAAGACGTTGGCGGCAACGAGGGCCACAGGACCCCAGACGCCGCTCAAGGAAACCGAAGAGCCTGTCCCGGTGGCAGAAGAGAAGGCCAACGCCATCGCACCCAGGGACACGGCCATGCCGATCGAGCCCGCCAGCAGGATGGGCCGGCGGCCGATGCGGTCCACGAGGGCGATGGCCACGAGGGTCACCAGGATGTTGGTGACGGACGTTGCCACCGAGATGGTCAGGGAGTCCTGCTCGTGGAAGCCGACTGCTTTCCACAGGGTGGTGGAGTAGTAGAAGATCACGTTGATGCCGACGAATTGCTGCAGCACGGACAGGATGATGCCGATCCACACAACGGGCTGCAGGCCGAAGGCCTTGCCACGCAGGGAGCCCTTCTTGGTGGAGAGCTCGTCCTGCTTGATCGAGTCGCGGATTTCGCGGATGTGGCGTTCGGTGTCATCGCCGGGCATCAGGGTGTCGAAGATTTTGCGTGCGGTGTCTTCCTTGCCGTTGAGGACCAGGAAATGCGGGGATTCGGGCAGCCGGAAGGCGATCAGGCCGTATATCGCGGCGGGCACGGCGCACGCGATGAACATCCAGCGCCAGGCCTCAATTCCCAGCCACAACGCGTGGTGGGCGCTTCCCGCGGACGTGGCCAGGACGGCGTCGGACAGCAGGGCCGCGAAAATGCCGGTGGTGATCGCGAGCTGCTGCAGCGACGCGAGCCGCCCACGGACCTGGCGCGGGGAGATTTCCGAGATGTAGGCCGGCGCGATCACCGACGCGAGGCCGATGCCCAGGCCGCCAACCAGCCGCCAGAAAACCAGGTCCCAGACGCTGAAGGCCAAGCCCGTCCCGATGGAACTGACCAGGAAGAGTGCGGCACCAAGCTTCATGGCCGGGATGCGGCCGTAGCGGTCGGCCACCTTCCCCGCGAGGTACGCCCCTGCCGCGCAACCGAGCAACGCGACCGCCACAGCGAAGCCAGTGACAGCTTCGCTCAGCATGAATTCGTCCTTCATCGCGTCGACGGCGCCGTTGACCACGGAGGAATCGAAGCCGAAGAGGAAACCGCCCACAGCTCCGGCAACGGCCAGGCCAATTACTTTGCGTGGGACGCCGGAACGGCTGTCGGAGCTGGATTTGGGCATGGCTCTCCCTTGAGGAAATGTGGTGGATTGTGCGGCGCGGTCGTCGTCGGCAGCTGGTTCCGACGGGGACGCCGGTGCACTCGCGCTACACAGTGTGGCACGCCGCCAGCGTGACTTCCAGTCAACCCCACCAGCCACACCGGACGTGTCACGCCACGCAAACTTTCGCGCCGCCGTCGGGCGCTCCACCGCGCAAACGTTGGAAACGACAACGGCAGGCAGTCCAAAAGACTGCCTGCCGTGACGCGGATCGAGATATTAGTGCGCGGAAACGGATTCCTTCGCTGCCGCCTTCGGATCCGTGAGTTTCTTGTTCGGCAAGGCGAACGTGATGAGGAACGCGAGGCCGGTGAGCGCCGCGGCGGTCAGCATCACAGTGTCGATCGACTGCGCGAAGCCTTCAAGGATAGGCCGCGTGAGCGCCGGGTTGGCGTGGTGCAGCCAGCTGGTGTCGTTCAGCGAATCGTTTGTGGCGCCGTTCTTGAAGAAGTCGTACAGCTTGGCGTTGGCGGGATCCGCGGCAACCGCAGGATCCTTGAGCACCTTGAGGTAGTCCGCGCTGCCCATGGCGTCCTTCATGCCCGAGGCGATCTTGTCGGCGGCCAGACTGAAGAGCATCGAGATGAACACGGCGGTACCCACGGCGCCGCCCATGGATCGGAAGAACGCCGCGGTGGACGTGCCCACGCCCATGTCCTTCGGCGGCACGGAGACCTGCATGGCCAGAGTGAGCGGCTGCATGCAGAAGCCCAGGCCCATGCCGAAGAAGACGGCGATCAGGCCGGGAACCCAGAGGCCGGTGTCCACGCCGAGGGACAGGCCCATGACGATGGCAGCGGCGGTCAGGATGCCGGTGCCGAGGATCGGGAAGATCCGGAAAACGCCCGACGCCGAGATGGTCCGTCCCGCTGTAATGGAACCGAAGAGGATGCCCACGGTGAAGGTGATCATCATGAGGCCGGCCTCGGTGGGTGTGAGGCCCTTGACCAGCTGCAGGTACATCGGGAGCATCGCGATGGCCCCGAACATGCCGATACCGATGATGAAGTTCAGCAGCGAGGACAAACCGAAGGTGATGTTCCTGAAGAGCCGCAGGGGGATCAGCGCGTAGTCGCCGGCACGCCGCTCAACCAGGAGGAAGGCGATGATACCGATGACGCCAAGCCCGTAGCAGATCCATGCGTTCCCGGAGGTCCAGCCCCAGCTGCGGCCTTGTTCGGCCACGAGCAGCAGCGGGACGATTGCCAGCGTGATGGCTGCCGCGCCCCAATAGTCGATCTTCTGCTTGACGTGCTTCGCGGGCAGGTGCAGGTAGAAGAACACCACAGCCAGTGCGGCCAAGCCTATGGGAAGGTTGATGAAGAAGACCCAGCGCCAGCCGTCGAAGCCAAGGATGTTGGCCGAGCCTGCGAAGGCGCCGCCGACCACGGGACCGAGAACCGAGGATACGCCAAAGACGGACATGAAGTAGCCCTGGTACTTGGCACGATCCTTCAGGGCAACGATGTCGCCGATGATCGTCAAGGCGAGGGCCAGCAGACCGCCGGCGCCCATACCCTGGATGCCGCGGGCGATGGCGAGCTCGGTCATGGAATGCACGGAACCGGCGTACAGGGATCCGGCGAGGAAGATCAGGATCGCGGCGAGGTACAGCGGGCGGCGGCCGAAGATGTCGCTGAGCTTGCCGTACAACGGGGTGGTCACCGTGGATGTGATGAGGTAGGCCGTAGTGGCCCACGCCTGCAGGGACAGGCCGTCCAGGTCGTTGGCGATCGTGTAAATGGACGTGGACACAATGGTCTGGTCCAGGGAGGACAGGAACATGCCGAGCATGAGGCCCACCATGACGGTAAGCGTCTGACGGTGTGTCAAGACCTCTCCGGCGGCCCGCACAGGCGTGGCGTTGGACATTGCTTCTCCAAGGGTGGATGTAAGGGGACTAAGCAGGATAGTTGCTTTCAGTAACTATCCTAATGGCTCCTGTATTCCCTGTCTTACCCGATTGGCGAGGAAAATGTCACCGCTCCACGAGAATCCCGTCAGGATCGCAGTAGATCAGGTTGCCGGGTTCGATGTGCACTCCGTCAATCACCAAGGCGATGTCCACTTCGCCACGGCCCACTTTGGAGCTCTTCTTGGGGTTGCTACCAAGGGCTTTGACGCCCAGAGGCAGCTTCGCGATCGCCACGCGATCGCGGATGGCCCCATTAATCACGACGCCGGCCCAGCCGTTCGCGACGGCGCTTTCGGCAATCATGTCCCCCATGAGGGCGGTGCGCAGGGAGCCATAACCGTCCACCACCAGCACGGCGCCCTCGCCCGGTGTTGCCAGAATGGTCTTCACCAACGCATTGTCCTCAAAGCATTTGATGGTGCGAACGGGGCCGTTGAAGTGGGACATGCCGCCGAGGTCCTGGAACTGCAGTGATATCGACTCGACTTCTTCGGCACGCTCGTCGTAGAGATCGGCGGTGTTGATGGGGTTCGCTGGGCTGTTCATCGTTGATCCTCCTCGGTCCGTTGGAGTTACCCTAACGCGTGCGGACGAGCCATAGCGGGTCCTGGGCTTGCCGGTTGTCCACATACGCGCCTTCATGACAGCCGGGCAGGCTCCCTCGGCGCTAGGCTGAATTCACACGTCCAGAGGCTAGGGGAGTACCGTCATGAGCCTGTCCGATCTGCCCGGTTCATTGCCTGAAAGACCGGTGGCGGATCCTGCCCTCGATCCTTCGCGAACGCAAGGCCCGACGACGGCGCTCGCCGAGCCCGTGGAGCGCGTCCGCTCGCTGTGGGTCACCGGAGTAGTGCTCGTCAATGTTGGCATCAACGCCGCCTTCTTCGGCCCGATCCAGGTTCTGCTTGGACAGCAGGCCATCCACTTTGACGAAGGCCAGAAGGAAGCCATCCTTGCGCTCGTTACGGGATGTGGTGCGGCGGTGTCTATGGTCGCGAATCCCCTGTTTGGAGCGTTCAGCGATCGAACCACGTCCCGCTTCGGACGGCGAGTCCCTTGGGTGCTTTTCGGGGCCATCCTGGGTACCGCCGCATTGCTTGCGCTAGCGGGAGCTCCCAACGTGGCGGTCATGACTATTCTGTGGTGCCTTGTCCAAGGCGGCTGTAATGGGGCCTATGCGGCGATCACGGCGGCTATTCCGGACCGCGTGCCTGTGCCCCAACGCGGCGCGGTCGGCGGCCTTGCGGCCATGGGCCAGACTGTGGGCATTCTCGTTGGCGCAGTCATCGCTTCCGTAGTTTCGGGGAACTTTGCCCTCGGCTACATCCTGTGCGCCGCTGCGCTGCTGGCCGGCGTCGTGCTCTATCTTTTCAAGAATGGCGACGTGCCTCTCGCTCCCGAGGCCAGGCCACCGTTCAAACTGTGGACATTCGTCAAGGGCTTTTGGATCTCGCCTGTCAAATACCCGGACTTCGCGTGGGCATGGTTGACGAGGTTCCTGGTCAATGTCGGCAACCACATGGTCACTTTGTACTTGCTCTTCTTCCTCAAGGATGCCGTGCATATCGAGGAAATGCAGGGGATCAAGCCGGAGTTTGGCGTCCTCATCCTGACAGGCCTTTATGCCGTCATGGTGATCATCACTAGCGTGGTGGGCGGTGCCATCAGCGACCGCATGGGCAAACGCAAACCGTTGGTCATTGCTTCCTCCGTCGTCATCTCGATAGCTGCGTTGATCCTCGCGTTCGAACCCACGTGGACGGGGGCCATTGCGGGTGCCGTGGTGCTCGGCGTGGGCTTCGGTGCGTATCTGGCGGTCGACTTCGCCCTCATTACCCAAGTGCTGCCTGCGGCCTTGGATCGGGGCAGGGACCTTGGGGTCATCAACATCGCCAACTCTTTGCCGCAGGTGATCGCGCCGGCGATTGCCTCGATTTTCGTTGTGTTCTGGGGTGGTTACGTCTCGCTGTATGTGGCCGCAGCGGTCATTGGCTTGCTGGGAGCGGTTTTCGTCGTGAAGATCAAGGGCGTCGCGTAGACCTGGGAATCCGTTCTCAGGGAACTGACAACTTGCTGCCGTATCATTGTCAGGACGCGCTCGGTCTATGGGGGGCCGCGCAATCTCCCCGAACGAAGCCCAAACCAACAGAACGCCGGAAATGTCCGAACCGAACTCCTTGGAACCGTATTCGCTGGATCTGGCCGCGGGGTTGCCCCAAATGGCGGCTGCTCCCACCACGCCGAGACAGCTATTGCGTTACGCCCGGATACTGAAGACTGCCGCGGGATTCGCCCAGCGGCAGTTCGATACTGTGAGCCTCTCGGATGTATCCACTCGGGCCCACGTTCCGCTGGGGACGCTCTACCGTTACTTTCCGTCCACGGTCCATCTGATGCTCGCCGTCTACCGGCAGCAGCTCCGCGAACTCAACGACGCCAAGCCGGCATCTTCGAGGTGCAGCCAGCAAGAGCTCACCGGTCTCGGGATGGAAATTTTCCACATGCGAGTCATGCAACCCGCTGTAGAACACTGCCTGTCCCGCACGTGGGACACCCGCGATGGTGACATCCCCGTACTCTTGCGCGATATCGAGGCGCTTTCGGCCGAGATGGTCGCGGCTGCGATCGGCGATGCCGGGAGGGCCAGGATTCTGCTCCACGTCATCAGTGGTCTGGTCCAGTCCGTCAACTGCCGCCGGATCTCACTTTTCGATGCCGAGAAGGACCTCAAGAACGCCTGCAAGTTGATTGCGGACGCGTAGCTTTTCGGGGAATCACCGTAATTGGTCTAGACCACTACGACCAAAAGTATGAGTTTAAGACTGGATGTCTCTAGTCTTCCTATCAGGCCCCTGTCTACGAAGACAGGACCCAAGCGGCTAGCAGCCCATATCCGCAGGAGTTTCACCGCACGGACCAGCCACCCTTGGTCCGGCACCGAAGCCTCTATACCTGCCCGAATTGTGCCGTGGGTTCACGGCTAGCCTGAGGAGACAACGACGTGTCCGTCGAGACCATCACCCCTGAACAGAATCTGACTGCCCTGGCGCTGAGTGAAAAGGAAATCTTCACCGCCCACGAGGGCGGCAAGCTCTCCGTGTCCAGCACCGTGCCGCTTTTGAACAAGCGGGACCTTTCCATCGCCTACACGCCCGGCGTCGCCGAAGTGAGCCGCGCGATCCACGCGAACCCGGAGCTTGCACGCACGCACACCTGGGCAGAGCGGCTCGTTGTGGTCGTCAGCGATGGGACCGCTGTCCTGGGCCTGGGCGATATCGGACCCAGCGCCTCCCTCCCCGTCATGGAAGGAAAGTCCGCGCTCTTCAAGGCTTTCGGTGATCTCGACTCCATCCCCTTGGTCCTCAACACCACCAACGTGGACGAAATCATCGAGACCCTGGTCCGCCTGCGTCCGAGCTTCGGCGCCGTGAACCTCGAAGACATCTCAGCACCCCGCTGCTTCGAACTCGAAGAGCGCCTCATCGAAGCCCTCGACTGCCCCGTCATGCACGATGACCAACACGGCACCGCCGTCGTGGTTCTCGCGGCCCTGACGAACGCCGCCAAGGTGACCGGCCGTGAGCTTGAGGGACTGAAAGTTGTCGTTTCCGGCGCTGGTGCCGCGGGCATCGCGGTCTCCGAGATCCTGCTGACCGCAGGCGTCAAGGACGTTGTGCTCCTGGATTCCAAGGGCATCATCAACGCCGAGCGCGCCGACCTGGTGGCCGATTCGGGCAGCGTCAAGGCCCGCTTCGCCCAGCGCACCAACCCCCGCGCCCTTTCCGGCGGACCCGCGGAGGCCCTGCAGGGCGCCGACGTGTTCATCGGCGTTTCTTCGTCCAAGCTGGCCGAGGAACACTTGAAGCTCATGAACGAGAACTCGATCGTGTTCGCCCTGTCCAACCCGGACCCGGAAGTCCTGCCCGAGGTCGCCGTCAAGTACGCCGCCGTCGTGGCCACTGGCCGGAGCGACTTCCCGAACCAGATCAACAACGTCCTGGCCTTCCCCGGAATTTTCCGCGGAGCCTTGGACGCCGGCGCACGCCGCATCACACCGGCCATGAAGATCGCCGCGGCCCGCGCCATCGCCGCGCTGGCGGAGGAAGAACTCTCGGCAGACTACATCGTGCCCAGCCCGCTGGATCCCCGTGTTGCCCCTGCGGTCACCGCGGCGGTCGCCGCGGCGGCTGAATAGTCCGCGCGCTTAACCCTACGAGCCGACGACGGCGACCCTCCCGTGCTGGGGAGGGTCGCCGTCGTTCTTTTTGTTCCGCCGTTCGGGATAAGTGAGCGATGGTTTGGGATGTGGGCCGAATAGGTGAGCGAGCGTTTGGGATGTGGGCCCGATATGTGAGCGCGCGTTTGGGATTTTGGCCTGATATGTGAGCGCGCGTTGGGTTCGACAAACGCTCGCTCACTTATGCCGGCATTTTCCCAAACGCTCGCTCACTTATGCCGGCATTTTCCCAAACGCTCGCTCACGTCTCGCGCTGGCTCCAAGGATGAATCCGCTGGCTTCCGGGTGGAGATCGAAGCCCGGAGCGCGGAATCGGCGTTCCCCCGTGCTTGGCCGCGGATAGGGTGGCTGACATGGAACAGACACTGAAAGTTGTACGGCATTGGGGCGCCCCTGCGGCGGCCGTCATTTTCTTCGCGCTGTGGTGCGTGGCGGAGCTGGGATTTATGGCGGCATGGCTTCCCCATTGGGCCGAATTGTGGAAGCTTATTCTGTCAAGATTTTCGATACTGATCTTGACCACTTTCGCCATTGCTGTCTCGGCATGGCGACCCGTGCTCTCTCTGGGATTCACGGCCGTCTTGCTAATGGGTCAGTTGGTGTACTTCATCCCGGAGCCTGATTCCAATGATTGGGCGATTTACTTGGGCTCATTCATTGCCTTGGGGTTTTCGATGTGGACGGCGAGGGGTCGTCTGCGATTTGTTGTCGCCGGGAGCAATGTGGCTTTCGCCGGTGTAATGGTTTTCATGATGTTGTCGTGGCGCTACGGGCAGGGCGTTGGCTGGTTCCGGCCGCTATTTATGGGCGACAGATTCGCCCTGGCCAACAACGGCTGGCAGGTCTTCTCGTTCCTTTTCCTCATCGCAGCTGGTTGCGCCGCAGCGGGCCTGGCCCTGCGCCTCTACGAAGAACGCGGGAGCCTTTTCAAAGCCCGGAATCTCGTCCAAGCAAACCTCAAGGAGACCGAGGTCGAGCTTGTCGTGGAGCAGGAGCGCACGCGGATCGCCCGCGACCTTCACGACGTCTTGGCGCACTCGCTCGCTGTGATCGCCGCGCAGGCCGACGGCACCCGTTATCTCAGCCAGGACCAACCCAAAGCGGTGCTCGACGCCTTGGAGAATATCGCGGTGTCAGCCCGCCACGCACTCGTGGACGCCCAGCGCGTCATTGAGGGAGTGCGCGACGACGGTCTGGTGGCTCCGCAGCCCCGGCTCACCGACGTCGGGCCTCTTGTGGAGCGGATGCGCCAGGGGAGCCTCAAGGTCCAGCAGAGCGAAACCGGAACCCCGGTGGACCTTGGCGCGGGCCAGCAACTCGCGGTATTCCGGATTGTGCAGGAATGCCTGACGAACGCCCTCAAGCACGGCGGACGCGGCACCGCCGTGCGCCTTCATTTCGACTGGAGCGGCCCCGGGCTGACCATGCACGTCGCGTCGGAATTGCCGGCGTCCGTTTCGATTGGGGGGACGGACGACGGCGGTACCGCCGAGCGCGTGGGGCGCGGCATCCCCGGAATGCGCGAGCGTGCTCACCTAGCCGGCGGCTGGCTCAGTTCCGGGCCCGACGGCGAGCAGTTCCGCGTGACGGTGTTCATCCCCTATGGTTCGCGGCCGGCAGCGCTCCTTCCGGAAGGTGGAGCGGAAGAGGAGGGTGTTCCGTCCGTTGAGGGGCTGGAGCAGGAGCCGGCATTGGCTCTCGAGGCCGCCTCGCCGTCGTCGGGCACTGAGCGGGAAAGCGTCGGACGTGGCTGAAACACCGATCACGGTGGCCTTGGTGGACGACCAACCACTGTTCCGCTCCGGCATCCGCATGCTCGTCCAGAGCCAAGCGGACATGGACATGGCTTGGGAGGCCGACGACGGCGAACAAGCCGTGGCGCTCGCGGCCAGGCAGCGGCCGGACGTGATGCTGATGGACCTTCGGATGCCGGTGCTTGACGGAGTGGAGGCCACGCGCCGCATCACGGAGGAAGCCGATGCGGCCGGGGTGGACAAGCCAAAGATCATTGCCTTGACGACCTTCAACAGGGATCAAGCCGTGGTTGACGCCGTGCAGGCGGGCGCGAGCGGATACCTGCTCAAGAGCGCCGAACCGGAATTTCTGCTGGCTGCCATCCGGACCGTGTATTCGGGATACTCGGTGATCGCGCCCGGTTCGGTTCACGAACTCTTCCAGCACGCGGCCAGGACGGTGCCGGTCGCCGGGCCGGACCTCGCCGTGATGGACGAGTTGTCGCCGCGCGAGCGGGATGTGTTCCTCCTGGCGGCCAAAGGCTTGGGGAACGCCGAGATGGCGCAGAGCCTGTTTGTCTCCGAGGCGACAGTGAAATCCCACCTACGCAGTGTGCTCAGCAAGCTCGGGCTGCGTACCAGGCTTCAGCTAGTGGCCTTTGCCTACGAACATCGGCTTCTCGGGTAGGCACCCCGGACGCAAAGGCGGCGGCCGCCCGAAAGGGACGGTCGCCGTCGTGCAACTGCAGAGTGCTGCAGAGTGAGGGGGCGCTACATGGCGCGGCCCTTCGACTCCTCCCTTACATCGCGTCCAAGCCATAGCCCAACGGCAACCATGACAACACCGAGAACCAGGTGCAGCCAGTCGTCCGCAGCGTTCATGGGCACGAAGTCAGCGCTCATGTTCGACATGGTGATCAGGCCGTAGATCCACAAGACGAGGTAGATTGCGCCGCCACCGATGAGGTAACCGCGCGCCATCCTTCCAGTCCTTGCGAAGTACAGGCCTGCTGCGCCGAACAGCAAATGGACAATATTGTGCAGGACGGATACTTGGAAGACTCCAAGAAGCATGGCGCCCGAGTCATGTCCTGCGAAGGTCATGGCGCCGTAATTGCTGGTGATGCCCGGGATAAATCCCAAGACGCCAACAGCCAGGAAAACCCAGCCCAAAATCAGTGCTGAGTTGTGGAGCGTCAGCCCCATCGCGTGGTGCTGCGCGGGGTGTGAAGCAGTAGTCATAGCTCCTCCCGATCACGATTTCCATCGGCCCTTCAAATGGAGGGCCGTATCGCGGCAAGGAGTCGGAAACCCTGCCGACGAGGATATCTTACTCCCGAAAACCCCGGAAATAGAGGGGAGAGGCCGGGACAAGCGCAGCTAGCATGGTTCTGTGATGCCCGATTCTGCGACGCTTTATCCCGTGATGGCAGTGCAACCGTGAGTGAGCCATCGGTTCCCGGAGTGCGCGGAGCGATTTTCGGGGACACCCGGGACATCACGCCGTTCCGGAACGGACATGTCCGCACATCGGTAGGTGGACTGGCTGAGGGCTTGGGCGGTGCGATTTGGGGCGTCCTGAGAGGAAAAGCCGCAGGCCGGATCGACGTCGCCGGGGACGTCCCCAGGCTCAAACGGCTGGCTGGCAAGACCGCCAAATCGGTGTACGACGCGGTCTTCACCAGCACGGAACCGGATCGGCTCATCACCCTGGCGCGTACCTACCCGGGCTGGGCTGGCCTCTGCTACGTGATTGCCGGGCTGCTTGTGTACAAGCACGGAGGATATCTCCGGGCCTCGGAACTTCTGCAACGGGGCTTGTCCATCCGGATCGACGACGCCGCCAGCCAGTTCTCCGCAAGCTACCTTCGCAGGGTGGTGACGCGGATCGAGGTGGCGGAGCGGATCGACGTTTCAGTGCTGTTCAGCGAGGAATCCGTGTTCCTCGCCCTCTCGCATTGCTTCAGGGAGACGGGCCAGACGGCGGAAGCGCTGGACTCCCTGGCCAGCTTGCCGCCGTCGTTGCCCTCCGCCTTGGCCCGCTGCACCGCGGCGGCGGCGCTCGAGCGGCACGCCGACGTCGTCGCCTGGACTGAGGGGCTCCGCAACACGGACGACCTCTCGGCGGCGCTGCTGCTGATTCGGGCACAGTCGCTCAGGATGTTGGGGGAGCGGGAGGCGGCGCAGGCCGCGCTTGAGGAGGTACTCCGCAGGAAGAAGACCAGCCTCGCCTTGCGGAACGACGCCCTCACGGACCGGGCCCTCTCGAAGCTTGAGGTCAGGCGGAGGACGCCCAAGCCGAGGCCCTTTGTCGCTGAGCGGGTCCGGCGCGGCAAGACGGAGGACGCTGAGCTGGATGCGGTCGATGGGATTCGCAAGGACATCGAGATACGCCGAATGTGGAACAAGGACTTCGGCGAGCCGGGCGACTAAAGCAGGGGCCAACGCAGGGCGGCTACGCCCGACGCGTGCGAATGATTCCCCGAATGGAGACCCCCACGGCGCCGACAAGTGGGAGCAGCATGGCCAGGACAACTATGGTGTTCGGCTGGAACGTCACGCGTCCGCTTGCGTTGCGGCCATAGACCCCGACGGGGAGCACAAACCCGCCCCCGCCGCCGCCGGCAGCATTGCCCCCATCGCTGCCTCCGCCGAATCCAAAGGACACCAGCGCTACCGGAATCAGTTCTTCTCCGGCGATCTGCAGGGGCGGGCCGTACGCCCTCGATACGCCGACCTTCTTGAAGGCCTCCACGAGAGCTGAAAAGTCATCGGACATGAAGCCGACCATAGGCTGCCTCGCCCAAGAACACCAGAGCGAGATAGCCCAGCGGCCGTGTCACCGGAGCATCGGAAGTAGCTGCTCGCCGAGCAGGACAGCCCCGAGGCCCACCATGATGATGCCGCTCGCAAGGGTCACCACACGCGCGGCCGAAGGCCGGGACTGCAGCAGCTTCCGCGAGCCGAGGGCCACCACCGTGTAAATGATGCCTGCGAATAGGACGAACGTGAGGCCCAGCACGCCTGACTGCACCGGCACCGGCAACGACGCCTCCGGGCTCACGAATTGCGGCACAAGCGCCAGGAAGAACAGCAGGCCCTTGGGGTTGATGCCGCTTGTACCCATGCCTTGCAGGAAGGTGCGCAATTGGTTTCGGGACTGCCCGACGGCGTCATCCGCACTGAAGCTCGCGCCGCGCCACGAGCGCATGGTGCTCACGCCGAGCCAGAGCAAGTACGCAGCACCCGCGATCGTCAGCCAGCCAAGAAGCCCCGGAACGCCCGTCAAAACGGCGGCGAGTCCGGCCACCAGGAGGGCCGTGTGCAGCACGTAGCCGCTGCACAGGCCGGCCACAGCGGGGAGGAAACTGCGCTGCCGAAGGCCAGCGGCAATCGAATACGCCCAATCGACGCCCGGGGTGCACGCCAAGGTGACGGCGACAATGACGAAGGCGAGGAAAAGCTGTGGATTCATGGTGGCTCCTGGCTGGCGGTTACACCATGAACTTTATGGAAAATCGGCCCATAAGTGTTCCCATTTTTAGCCAGGCTTGCCGAGATTTCGGTAAGATATTTGCGTGATTGATGGAATCGATAGAACTATTTTGCGCCACCTCAAAGAGGATGGCCGAATGACTGCCACCGCGCTCGCAGCAAAGGTGGGATTGACCGTGGCTCCGTGCCATCGCAGACTGCGGGATCTCGAAGCTTCCGGGGTCATCCGTGGGTACAGGGCAGACATCGATCCTGGGGCGATTGGCCTCGGATTCGAGGCGATAGTCTTTGTGACCCTGCGCCAGGCTGACCGCACCACGATGTCGGAGTTCGAAGACCGGGTGGCAGCCATTCCGAACATCGTCGAGGCCCAGAGACTCTTCGGCTCGCCGGACTACCTCCTCCGCGTGATCGCAGCCGATCTCCCGGCCTACCAGCGCTTCTACGACGACCAACTCTCGGCGCTTCCCGCCGTCGAGCGCCTCAACTCGACGTTGGTGATGAAGAACCTCAAGCCGAACGCGGGACCGCCGGTCTGAGTTCGGTTTCCACGACGGAACCGGTCGGGGCCTTGGGATTCGTTGCCGAGCCAACGTCGGTAGGTATCGGTGGCTTGGTTCCGGGGCCGGCTAAAAATGTCGTAGCCTCCTGGCAGAGTGTTTCCATGGAAGCGATCGGATGCGTCGACACCCGGCAGGGCCTTGGGTCCGGTGGGCTTTTCGTGGCGTCGCATCGTGCCCGTGGTCGGCGCTTGGCCGGGGCCCCGGGCATGCCTCCGGGCGGGCTGGTGTTGGTGGATCCGCGCGGGCGGGGCGGCCGGCTGGCCGTTTTGGACGGGGCCGTGGCGGCAGCGAGGTCTTTGGCGGACAAAGCCGCGGACGACGTCGGAGTCCTGGGTTTCGAGGAGGCTGTTGCGTTCGCGTCCGGGGTGGAGGAGCTCTCCCGGACCCTGGACTATCTCCAGGTGGCCGCCGCTGCCGGGCTGGACAGGGCCCGGAATGATGAACCCGCCGCCAGGCGGGGCTGGACCACGGGCTGGGCCGCCGGCGCGGATCCGGGCGCCGGCGCGGGCTGGACGTCCGGGACCACGGCGGGCCAGGAGGACGCACAAGTTGGTGCCGCCGGCATGAGCGCCCGGGGCGGGGAGTTCAGGTCCACGGCCGAGCACCTGCGGTCCTTGCTGCGGATCGGTGCCGCCGAGGCCAGGCACCGGCTCGCCCTCGCCCGGGAGCTGCTGCCCGGCCGGAGCCTCACCGGGCAAACGGTCCCTGCCCGGCACGGGGAAACCGCCGCGGCGCTGGCGTCCGGGGTGATCGGGTCCCGCTCGGCCGGGATCATCACGATGGCCGTGGCGAAGGTGCGTCCGTTGTGCAGCCCGGAGAAGGCCACGGAGATGGAATACGCCCTGGCCCGCACCGCGGAGGAAAACGACCAGGACTTCCTGGCCAGGGTGGCCCGGCGCTGGATCGAGGCGATCGACCAGGACGGACCGGAACCGTCCGAAGAATCCCTGCGCCACCACCAGGGAGCGTTCCTGCGCCGCCCCAGGCACGGCCTGGCGCATGTGGAGATCTTCGCCACCACCGAGCAATACGAACACCTGCTCACGGTCATGAACACCGCCACCAACCCCCGAACCCGCACACCCCAGGGCGCAGCAACCCAGGGCACAGCTCAGGTCTGCGCGGCGCCTTCCGGCGATTCGTCCGGCGATTCGTCCGGCGATTCGTCCGGCGATTCCTCCGGCGAGTCGTCCGGGAGTGCCGGGGCGCCGGACCGGCGGTCGCGGGCGCAGAAGCTCCTGGACGGTCTGGTCGGCGCCTGCAAGCTCGCCCTGGCCGCGGGATCCCTGCCTGCCACGGGCGGCCACCGCCCGCAGATCCTGGCCACCATCGACCACCGCGACCTCTTCCCCCAGGACCGCCGGGATCCGCAGACCGGGCAAGCTTCGCAAGACGGGCAGCCTTCCCGGCCCGGCCACCCCGCACTCTTTGGCGTACCCGCCCGGCCCGGGCAACCCGGGCGAGGTCTGGGCACCGGGTCCTTCACGTTCACCGGGCCCGTTCCTGCCGCCACGGTGCGCAAACTGGCCTGCGACGCCGACATCATCCCTGTGGTCTTGGGCGGCGAGGGCCAGGTCCTGGACATCGGACGGGCCTCACGGATCTTCCCGCCGCACATCCGCAAAGCCATCACCGCGCGGGACAAGGGCTGCGCCTTCCCCGGGTGCACCATGCCGGCCCCTTGGTGCGAGGCCCACCATATCGAGTACTGGTCCCGCGGCGGAGTCACGAGCGCCGCGAACGGGACGCTGCTCTGCAGCCATCACCACCACCTGATCCACAAGGAAGACTGGCACATCCAGGTCCAAGCGGGCGTGCCCTGGTTCATCCCGCCACCGCACATCGACCCCCACCGCAAACCGCGGCGGAACCACTACTTCCAAATATGACCTCAGCCTTGCAGCAACCCTGTCGTCCGGTACGGAATCACCTCGCGCAGGAACATGCTGGTGGACGTGCGCACGATTCCCGGGCACAGCCTGATCTCTTCGGACACCCGGTATAGATCGTCCGGGCTCGTTGCGACCACGCGGATGATGAGGTCGGTGTCCCCGGCCGGCGCATGGCATTCAAGCACCTCTGGGATGTTGCGCAGGGCCGCGATCGCCTCGTTCAGTCGGCTCTGATCCAGCTCCGCACTCACCGCTGCCGCAACGCCCCGTCCGAGTGCGGAAGGCAGTACGCGGCTGCTGTTCGGACGCAAGGCGCCTGACGCCGTCATGCGCTCCAGACGTGACTGGACCGTCCCGCGCGCCAGGCCCAGGCGCTGGGCGAGGACCATGATCGGCACCCGGGGGTCGTCGTCGAGCGCGGCAAGGATGCGCTTGTCCGTTGAATCCAATTCCGGCATCGCTGCTGCTTTCTGCCTGGTCGCTCAAGGTTCGGCTGGTCAGAATGTCCAACCAGATCCCATTCTCCCGCACAATCCCGGCCCCGAAGCCCGCCGATGCGAGCGTGCCGCCCCGGGCCGTGGTTGCGAATCATTTACATGTCCGTAACGGGAAACCCTTGACGGCGTGAATTTAAAACGCGAAACTCTTCTCATATGTGATTGACGTCTCAAGACGATCGGCGCCCAAAGCGCCGGCTCTTGGGAAGAAACCAAAGGCGAAGAAAATGGCAACAACACTCGAACTGACCGTCCGCACCGCATCCTGGACCCGGCCGCCCCGCGAACTGGTCCGAGCGTTCGAGGCGTTCCCCGTGGCAAACATCGGTGACGCTATGGAGCGGCTCGGAATCGTGGACGGCGGGATCAGCCCGGTCTGGGAAGGCGCCCGCTGCGTCGGCTCGGCCCTCCCCGTGCTGGGCGCCGCCGGAGACAATGCCGCCGTCATCGAAGCGCTGAACTACATCCAGCCCGGCGATGTGGTGGTCATCAACGGCTTCGGCCACGAACACCGTGCCTTGGTAGGCGAGCAGCTGTCCCAGCGTTTCGAAGCCGCGGGCGCCACCGGAGCCATCATTGATGGCTACATCCGGGACCGCGCCACCATCACCGAAATCAAGTTCCCCGTCTTTGCCCGGGGTGTCACCCCTGCGGGGCCGTTCAAGAACGGCCCCGGAGTCATCGGCGAACCCGTCGCCATCGGCGGCATCGTCTGCTCGGCGGGCGACATCGTCGCCGCCGATGACGACGGAGTGGTCATCATCCCCCAGGCCCGTGCCGCGGAAATCCTGGAACGAGTCATCGCCGTGGCCGCGCACGAGGCCGAGATGACAGCGGAAATCACCCGCGAATACAGCTAGCGCTTTCTCCCACCCCAGCCCCCTCATAGACTGAAAGCACCCACCATGACAAAGCAATCGACGGACTCAGTGGAACTGAACACCGCTCAAATCAAAGTCGTAACCGCTGACGGCAGGATGGTGCGCAAAGCAACCTTTGCCGGCACCATGGGTTCCTTCGTGGAATGGTACGACTACGGCATCTACGGCCTGCTCACCACGTACCTGGCCATCAACATCATGGGTTCCAAGGACATCGGATCCTTGCTCCTGACCAACGTCGGATTCCTGGTGAGCTTCCTGGCCCGCCCCTTCGGGAGCGTCATCTGCGGATTCCTGGGCGACAGGCTGGGCCGCAAGAACCTGCTCGCTGTGCTCCTGCTCCTCATCTCCGGGGCCACGGCCTGCATTGGCCTCATCCCGTCGTACTCGGTCATCTTCTGGGCCGCTCCCACATTGTTGATCCTGTTCCGGATCCTCCAGGGATTCTCGGCCGGTGGCGAAGTGGCAGGCGCCATGGCCTTCGTCGGAGAGTATGCCCACAACAAGCACCGCAACTACTCCATGAGCTTCATTGCGGTCGGTTCCTTTTGCGCTCTCCTCTTCGGCAGTGCCATTTCCGCAGGCCTCATCACCGCCCTCGGAGATTCCACCATGGAGGCCTGGGCCTGGAGGATTCCGTTCCTCTTCGCCCTGCCCCTAGGTTACGTCGGCTTCTATATCCGCTCCAAGATGGAAGACACCCCCCACTTCGCGGCACTGCGTGAGCGCAACGAGGTGGAACGCAACCCGCTGCGCACCGTCTTCACCTCCAAGCGCCACCTCAAGGCCATCGCCTTGACCATCTTCCTTCCGGCACTGAACGGTCCCGGCTACTACCTCCTGTTCGCCTACATGCCCACGTACCTGAAGACCCAGCTCGGCTCCGGACACAACTTCACGATGCTCCAGGCGCTCCTCGTCACCGCCGTCAGCCTGGTGGCCATCATCATCGCGATCCCGCTCATGGCACGCTTGTCCGACCGCATCGGCCGCAAACCCGTATTGGCTCTCTCCGCCGTGCTCATGGCCGTGGTTTCGTACCCGATGTTCGCCATGATCACCACGGGCAACATGCCGCTGGCCTGCGTTGCCACGATCGTTATGGCTATCGCGTTCTCCGGCCACGCCGCGGTCGTCCACACCGTCCTGACCGAAATGTTCCCCACCACGGTCCGCTACAGCGCGTACAGCATCGGCTTCAGCATCAGCACCATCATCTTCGGCGGAAGCGCCCCGCTGGTCATGACGGAACTCATCAAGGCCACCGGCAACAGCATGGTTCCCGCCTTCGCCTCGATCGGGACGGCCATCATCACGCTCGTCTCGGTCTACTTCCTGAAGGAAACCAAGGGCCAGCCCCTGCAGACTCACTAGCCAGACCAGAACCCCGACGGCGGTGGCCGCCCGCCACTGGAACGGCAGCCGCCGCCGTCGAACCCTTCGCAACGAACCTAAGCAAAACAAGAGAACCACCTAACCAGGAACAGAAGCAGGAGCCACCTTGAGCATCAATTCAGTCGCCGTCGTCGCAGACCTCGGCGAAAGCTACGGTAACTACACGATCGGCGACGACGACGCCCTGCTCGGCCTCGTCACCGCCTCCAACATCGCCTGCGGCTTCCACGCCGGCGATCCGAGGGTCATGGATGCCACCGTCAAGGCCTGCGTGGAGCGCGGCATCGAACTCGGCGCCCACCCCGGATACCCGGACCTGGTGGGCTTCGGCCGCAGGCTCATCGAAGCCAGCGAAGAAGAAATCCGCACCGACGTCCTCTACCAGATCGGCGCCCTGGACGCGTTCGCCCGCATCCATGGCGGCAAGATCAGCCACGTAGCCCCGCACGGCCGGATGGGTAGCATCGCCCAGACCGACGCCAAGCACGCCCGCGCCATCACGGATGCCATCAAGGCCTACGACCCCTCCTACATCGTGATCTGCCAGAACGGCCTCCTGGCCGATGAATCCCGCAAGCGCGGACTTCAGGTGGGCTACGTCTTCCTCGCAGACCGCGGCTACGGCGAAGACGGCATGCCGGTCTCGCGAAACAGGGAAGGCGCACTCCTGCACGACCCCGAGGAAATCGGCCGCCGCGTGGTCCAGGTGGTGACCGAAGGGACCGTTCGCGCCGTCACCGGGAAGGTGGTCCCGCTGGGCCACGATGCCGACGTCGTCCTCCTCCACGGCGACCACCCGCAGGTCCTGCAGAACGGCACCGCACTGCGTGCGGCTCTCCACAAGGCGGGCATCAAAGCCACAGGCCTCCAGGAAGTCCTCGCCGAAAAGGCCGGGCTCGCCACGGTCTGAAGCTGAGCAACCCCCGGATCCATCACCCGCACCACCGAGCAGGACTCATGACCACGCACACAGCACCCGCGGAGCGACTGCACCGCCCGCCCGAACTGGAAGCCGATCCGTTCGGCGACTCAGCCCTCATGCTCCGGGTCAAGAACGACGACGGCGACCTCCGCCGGGCGGGGGCCAGCCGGCTCCGCGACGTGCTGCTGGAGGTGCGGCCGTTTGGGGTGCTGGACATCGTGGCGGGCGTCGAGTCCTTGTTGGTCGAGTTCGATTGCCTTGCCGTGACACACGAACAATTGGCCCAGACAATTCGCTTGGCGGTTGCCGGCAGCGCCCTGGAACCGGGAGCACCTGGCGCCTCGCAATCACTTTTTGTCATACCGATGGTGGTCAGCGAGGAATTCTCCCCCGACCTTCCGGGGGTCGCCCGGGAACTGGGCCTGAGCCCGGAAGCAGTGCTGCGGCGGTTCGAGTCCTCGGTGCTGACCATCAACCTGTTGGCCGCGGCCATGGCCCCCATGATGGGCGGCGTGAAATTCCCGGGCCAGGTCAGCCGCTGCGTCGAGCCCCGGACCAACGTGGAACCCGGGTCTGTCATGGTGGCCGGCACCAACGCCATCATCCAGCCGTTCCCCGGACCGAGCGGCTGGAAGGTGATCGGCCGGACTCCGCTCACCATTTGCGATATCCGGGAAGACCCCGCCACGTCATACAAACCGGGGGATCTGGTGCGTTTTGAAGTGGTTCCGGAGCGTGAATGGGAACGGCTTGAAGGCCGATTCCTGCGTGCTTCGGGCGGCGCTGGCTCGGATGGCTCGGATGGGAGCAACAGTGACCTTCCCTGACCACGCGATCGGCATCAAAGTGAGCGAGGCCGGTTGGCTGTCCACGTTCCAGGACCTGGGCCGCGAGAATTCCGAGTTCATGGGCGTCCCCTGCGGAGGTGCGGCAGACCAGCACTCCGCGGCGGTCGCCAACATCCTGGTCGGCAACAGCCGCAAGGCCACATGCCTGGAAATCATGGGCGGACGGTTCGCGTTCACGGCCACGCACGACGTGATGTGCGCCGTGACCGGGGTCCCGGCGGAGGTCACAGTGAATGGCGACGCGGTGGCCATGTGGGAGCCGCTTTGTCTTCCTGCCGGAGCACGGGTTGTGATCGCCAAGGCCAGCGGCGGCATGCGGAATTACCTGGCCTTCAGCGGCGAACTGGAAACCGCCCGTTTCATGGGCAGCGCAGCGCCGGAATCGCGCATGGGATTCCCTCAACAACTCGCTCCCGGGCAGGCGCTCACCCTCCACAGCCGATACCACGGATTCACGCACCCGTTCCTGACCCAGCCATTGTTCCGGCTGCCTGTTCCCGTGCTGGACTTCAACCCCGAGGTGTGGACCATCGACGTCGTCGACGGTCCCGAAACGAACCGGACGCCCGGCATCCGGAAATTGCTCAGCTCCAGCCACTACACCGTCGGCGCCAAATCCAACCATGTAGGCCTGCGTTTGGACGGGCCCGTGGTGCATCCGGAGGGACTCGGGGAAATCGTGTCCCATGGTGTGCCGATCGGCGCGTTTGAAATCCCGCATGGCGATGAGCTCATCATCCTGGGCCGCTCAAGGACGCTGACCGCCGGCTACCCTATCGTCGCGGTCGCAGCCAAGGCCTCCCTGCCCATGCTGGGCCAGGCCAGCCCCGGCCGGAAGATGACCTTTCGCTGGATCAGCAACGCCGAAGCGGTGGAGCAATACCGCGAACAGCAGCGCGGTTTGGCACATCTGGAAGAGCGCGCGCACGCCCTGTTCGCCGCCGTCGGGCTCCCCCTCTACGCAAGTCCCGCGGCTCCCTCGCCGAGTCCCGCCGCGGCGTGACTCGCAGTCCCCGAAGAAAACACTTGACCATCATCTTCTGAAATGAGAAACTCTTCTCATATGTGATTGGCATCTCAAATGATTCACACTAAAGCGCAAGGAACTGAAACCATGGGACTTCTGGACGGCAAGCTCGCGATCATCACCGGCGCCGGTACCGGCATGGGACGCGCGACGGCGGCCCTGCTGGCTGCAGATGGCGCGGCAGTGGTGCTCGTGGGGCGTCGTGAGGACGTTCTGCAGGAGCTCGCCACCGAAATCGTCGCCGACGGCGGACGTGCCTTTGCCCGCGCTGCGGACATCACTTCCAAAGACGATGTAGACGCCCTGCTGGAATGGGTCCACGAAAGCCTCGGTCCGGTGGACATCCTCGTCAATAGTGCGGGTAGCTCCAGCAAGGTCCTCAACGTCCGGTGGATCAGCCAGGAGGAATGGAACGGCGTCCTGGACGTCAACCTCAACGCCGTCTACCTGCTCAGCCAGGCGGTCCTTCCGGACATGCTGAGCCGCAAGACCGGAACCATCATCACGGTCTCCTCGCTCGCCGCAGTGAATCCGAACCTTCTCGGCGGCGCCGCGTACGGCGCGGCCAAGGCCGCGGTCCGGAACTTCATGACGTACCTTCACAACACCTTCCGCAACGACGGGTTGCGCGCGGTGACCATCCTGCCCGGTGAAACGGCGACGCCTATCCTGGACAACCGCGCCCGCCCGCCTCGCGCGGAAGAGCGCGATGCCATGGTCCAGCCGGAGGACGTGGCCCGGGCCATCCACCTTGTGGCGACGCTGCCGCAGCGCACCGTGGTCCAGGAATTGGTCATCGCCCCCACCATCCAGCGGGATACCTCCGGCGACATCGAGATCAGCCGCTGGGCCGGAGCCCCTGCCGACGAGGCCCCCGCTGACGAGGCGCCGCAGCGATGAAACCCCGCCGGCTGTACGCGCCCTCCCGCGGAATCAATACCAAATCGCCCGCCCCCAAAACAATCTCAGCAACCACCCAGATCAGGACCCTCATGACACTCGAGCCAGCCACCGCCGTCGCCGATTTCCAGCCCTCCGAGGCGGTGCAGCGCATCCAGCGCACATCGCTGCGGGTGCAGCAGCCCCAATCCAAGGGAGACCTCGTCTCCTTGGCGATGGGCGAGCCGGATTTCGACACGCCGGCCCAGGTTCGAGCAGCAGCAGCCCGTGCCCTCGAGGACGGCTTCACCCACTACTCGCCGTTGCTCGGCGAGCTGGTGCTTCGCGAGGAGCTGGCTGCCCGTATCGGCCAGCTCCTCGCCGGAGTGGCCAGCCCTGGCGCCGTGCTCATCACGCAGGGCGGCACGGCCGGCCTGTCTGCGGCGATCCTTGGCATCGTCAACCCGGGCGACAAAGTGGTCATCCCGGACCCCACCTATTCCCTCTACGCGGACCTCGTCAGCATGGCCGGGGGCATCACCGTGCCGGTGCCGCTGGCCGATGACCTGCACTGGGACCTCGAAGCATTGGCCACCGCACTTGAAGGCGCCAGGATGTTCGTCTTCTGCAACCCCTCCAACCCCACCGGCATCGTGCACTCCCGCCGCGAACTCGAAGCCCTCGCAGACATGGTCGCCGGAACCGACACCCTGATCCTTTCCGACGAGGCCTACAGCGATCTCGTCTACACGCCCGAACCCTTCACCTCGGCACTGGAAATCGAAGCCCTGGCCGGCCGGACCATCTACTGCCAGACCTTCTCCAAGAGCTATGCCATGACCGGATGGCGCGTCGGCTACCTCTGGGGCCCGTCCGACGTCATCGCCTCCGCCGCCCGGATCCACAACACCTTCAACGGCTCCATGAACCAGGCCGTGCAATACGCGGCGCTCACCGCCCTCAAGACGTGCGGCCCCGACATCGAACGCATGCACGCTTCCTATGCGTTGCGCAGGGAGCTCATGGCCACCGGTCTCCAGCAGATTCCGGGTCTCACGGTCAGCTCGCCGGAAGGTGCGTTCTACCTCTTCCCCAAGTACGACGTCGAGCTGCCGGCAGCCGCGATGGTCGCCCACCTTCGCAACCACGGCGTCGCCGTCCGTCCCGGCAGCGAGTTCGGCCGGAACGGCGAGTTCCACTTGCGCTTGTCCTACGCCGCCAGCTCCGAGGCCATAACCGCCGGTGTGGAGCGCTTGGCGGCCGGTCTGGCCGAGCTCCGGTGAGTGCCCCGGACGTGGCCAGCGTTGCGCCCGCCGCTCAGGCGATACGCTGGGATCTGACACGGAAGGGGGCGCCCATGCGCAGCGACACCCAACGCAACCGCCGCCAGCTGGTGCGGGCCGCCGGGAAGCTCTTCGCCAAGGCCAAGGGCCCGGTGAGCATGACGGACATCGCCCGCGAAGCCGAGATCTCTCCCGCGACCGCGTATCGACATTTCGCCTCGGTGGAGGACGTCCTGGCCGCATTCCGCTTCGGTGTTGGCGAGAAGCTGCGCGATTTCAGCGTTGCACAGACCACGTCCGGGGTGGAACTGCTGGAAAGCGTCAGCCGGCACTGGGTGGGTCTCGTCATCAAGCATGGCGGTTCCATGGTCCACACCCGTTCCGGCGAAGGGTACCTGGCCCGTCTTCGCTCCGGCGCGTACTACCTGACCATCCAGGCCGAGGCTTTGGAACGGCCGCTCCGCGAGGCCTGCGAGGAACTCGGGCTCCCACCTCTCGGGGACGAAGCCATGTTCCTGTGGAACATCCTCTTCGACCCCCGGGAAATTTTCGATCTGCTCAACACCGTCGGCCTGGACAAGGACCAAGTGTCCACCAAGCTTTGTGCTGCGCTCCGTGGCGCGATGGCCGCGTGGGCAGCTGCGGAGCCAACTTCGGCAAAGTGACCACATCCTGATCGCCTTCCGTCGAGGAACCGGTCAGATTGACCAGTGGCGATTGAGTCCGTTGCGCCAGTTGTAGTGTTTCTGTTCAAATAGTGGCAACGAAGGGAAAGGCTACCGCCGGACCCCACAGGCTACGGATCCTCCGGTACACCACCCGGCCACCCGAAACACCGTCCCGCAAAGACGCAGCCGCTGATTGACTCTTGTTCACGCATCGTCATTCCGCACCCCGCCGGCGTCGCCATGAAGGGTGGCCGGCACCACCATAAGAGCCCCTGAGCCACCGAATGAGTTGCGGTAGCTGAGGGGCTCTTGTGCTGCCCGGGTCGTGTTCTCAAAAAGGCTGAATCAACACCGCGACAAAGTCGTATTCATCTTGGGAGGCGGCGGTCCACTCGACGTCCACTAGATCACCCGCATTGAGGGACCTGTATCCGCCTGATTGCTCGCTGACCGAGAAATGCGCGAAGCATTTCTTCCCGTCGGGAAGAATAAGTTCGCCCCAACCTTCTTCGGCTTTCCAGAAGGAAACCATCGCCTTGGCTCGAGATGAGTTCAACGTTGGTCCTCTCTTTGGAAACTAAAGGTACCCAATTCTCCCAGCGGCCCCGACCTCCCCGGAATCCTGCAGGCACGCCCGGCGGCGCATAGTCTTGTGCCATGACTTCCGCTGGCCGTTTCGCTCCGAGCCCCTCCGGCGAGCTTCACGTGGGCAATCTGCGCACGGCCATGCTCGCCTGGCTCTTCGCTCGTTCCACGGGCCGCGCCTTCCTGCTGCGCGTGGAGGACCTCGACCGGGCTCGGGCCGGCGCCGAGGAAGTCCAGCTCCGCGATCTTGGGGCCGTCGGCGTGACGTGGGACGGCGCCGTCGTCCGCCAGACGGACCGTTCCGGGCTGTACAACGACGTGATCGAGCGGCTCGCGGACGCAGGGCTGACGTATGAATGCTTCTGCACGCGACGCGAGATCCAGGATGCTCCGTCCGCCCCGCACGCGCCACAAGGCGCTTACCCGGGCACGTGCAGGAACCTTTCGACGGCGGAGCTCGAGATCCGCCGGGCCTCCCGCCCTGCCGCCATCCGGCTCCGCGCTGAAGCCCACGAATGGACTGTGGAGGACAGGCTGCACGGTTCATACACGGGCGACGTGGACGACTTTGTGCTCCGCAGGAACGACGGCGTCACTGCCTACAATTTGGCCGTGGTGGTGGATGACGCGGCACAGGGCGTGGACCAAGTGGTCCGCGGAGACGACCTCCTGTCCTCCACACCCCGCCAGGCCTATTTGGCGTCCTTGTTGGGCATTGCCGTTCCGGAATACGCCCACGTCCCCTTGGTGCTGAATCGCGACGGCGCCCGCCTGGCCAAGCGCGACGGCGCGGTGACGCTCGGCGACCTTGCCGCCGTCGGGCTGTCTGCCGCGGAGGTGCGGGACGTGATCTTGGAATCGCTCGGCTTGCCGGGAGGGCCGCTTGGCGAGGCCTTGGATGGATTTGATCCGGCCCGATTGCCACACGGGCCATGGATATGGAATGGCATTCAGCAATCAACCCTCCGGAAAGGGGCCTAAGTGCTCGCCTATGTGCTGACCCGCTACGGCGGCGCCGACGCAATGGAGCTGCAGGACGTCCCCAGGCCGGTTGCCGGTCCGGGCGAGGTCCTGGTCAGGGTGTTTGCCGCGGGACTCAATCCCGTGGACTACAAGCAACGAGAAGGTGCAGTCCGGGTGATCACCAGGCCAAGGCTGCCCTTGGTGGCTGGAAGCGAGCTGGCCGGGATCGTGGAAGCTGTAGGCCCGGGCGTCACCCGCTTCGCCACGGGAGACCGGGTGTTTGCCCGCGTGGACAAGACACTGCTGGGCGCTTTTGCCGAACACGCCGCCGTCCACGAGGATTTCGTGGCGCTCATGCCAAGGTCGCTCAGCTACACCGAGGCCGCGAGCCTTCCCTTGGCGGGCCTCACCGCGTTGCAGGCACTGCGCGACGAGCTCGAGATCAAGCCCGGGACCAAGCTGTTCATTTCCGGGGGCGCGGGCGGAGTGGGAACCCTTGCCATCCAGTTGGCCAAGTACTTTGGCGCCGAGGTGACCACCACTGCGTCTCCCCGTGGGGAAGAGTTGGTGCGGCGGCTCGGGGCGGACGCCGTCGTCGACTATACGAAGGAGAACCTGGCCGAAGTGCTTCATGGCTTCGACGCCGCGCTGGATCTCGTGGGCGGGGAGACGCTGGACCAGACGTTCAAGATCCTCAAGCCGGGCGCGAAAGTGGTCAGCATCGCGGGGATGCCCGAACCGCAGACGGCCCTGAAGGACCTTGCGGCCCCGGCCTGGATGACCGCGCTGTTCTGGGCGATCAGCCTCGGAATCCGGAGCCGCGCCCGTGAAGCCAACGTCCGGTACCGCTACCTTTTCATGCACCCCAGTGGCGAAGACTTGAAGTTCCTGTCACGCCTCGTTTCCGACGGAAAACTGAAACCGGTGGTGGATAGCAGCTATCCGCTCGAAAAGATCGCCGACGCTTTCGCAGCGCTGGAGCAGGGACGCGCCAAGGGCAAGATCGTGGTGACCATGGACACTCGCGGCAGTTAGGGGGCTGAAGGTGGGCCCATTCTGCCGGGTTCCCTGGCCGAGCTAGCGAGGTTAGGGGGCTGAAGGTGGGCCCATTCTGCCGGGTTCCCTGGCCGAGCTAGCGAGGTTAAGGGGCTGAAGGTGGGCCCAGTCTGCCGGGTTCCCTGGCCGAGCTAGCGAGGTTAGGGGGCTGAAGGTGGGCCCATTCTGCCGGGTTCCCTGGCCGAGCTAGCGAGGTTAGGGGGCTGAAGGTGGGCCCATTCTGCCGGGTTCCCTGGCCGAGCTAGCGAGGTTAGGGGGCTGAAGGGATTAGGCTGTCCGGGTGGATGCACAGACGATTGCCCCTGGATTCGAACCGGTAGCCGAACTCTTTGGCCGTTTCCTCAGCGAGGACCCGGAATATTCAGCCCAGCTTGCGGCCTACCACCGCGGCGTCAAGGTACTGGACATCAGCGGCGGCCCGCACCGCCGCCCGGATTCGGTAACCGGTGTTTTCTCCTGTTCCAAGGGAGTGTCCGGGCTGGTCATCGCGCTTTTGGTCCAGGACGGCTTCCTGGACCTTGACGCTGAAGTGGTCAAGTACTGGCCGGAATTCGGCGCCGAAGGAAAGGCCAACGTTACCGTGGCCCAGTTGCTCTCCCACCAGGCCGGTCTTCTGGGAGTCGAAGGCGGACTCACCCTCGAGGAATACAACAACTCCGAGCTGGCCGCCGCCAAGCTCGCGCAGATGCGGCCGCTCTGGAAGCCCGGGACCGCATTCGGGTACCACGCCCTGACCATCGGCGTCTTCATGGAGGAGCTTTGCCGAAGGATCACCGGGTCCACCCTCCAGGAAATCTACGAACAACGCATCCGTTCGGTCACGGGCGCCCACTTCTTCCTGGGACTGCCTGAGTCCGAGGAGCCCCGCTATGCCACCCTCCGTTGGGCCGAGGACCCCTCCCAGCCGTGGATTGATCCCGCGAGCCATTTCGGACTTTCGGCCAACTCGGCGGTGGGGGACATCCTTGACCTGCCCAACATCCGCGAGGTGCGCGCCGCCGGCCTGAGTTCCGCCGCCGGGGTCGCCAGCGCCGAAGGCATGGCCCGCGTCTACGCTGCGGCACTCACCGGACTTGCCGCGGACGGCGACCGGCCCGCCGTCGCACCCCTCCTCAGTGAAGAGACCATCCAGGCTGTCTCGGCCGAGCAGGTTTTCGGCATCGACCGCGTGTTCGGCGAGACCAGCTGCTTTGGGACCGTGTTCATGAAATCGCATGCACGCTCGCCATACGGGAGCTACCGGGCGTTCGGGCACGACGGCGCCAGCGCATCTTTGGGATTCGCTGACCCCGTGTATGAACTCGCTTTCGGGTACGTGCCGCAACAGGCCGAACCCGGCGGAGCCGGATGCCGCAACCTCGAACTGAGCGCCGCCGTGCGGAAGGCAGTCACCGAACTGGCTCAGTAGGATGAAGCCATGACCGAACCGAGATTCACCGTTGAAACAGCCATGGTCCTTGCCGAAGTGGCGCACAATCGCCAGAAGGACAAGCTGAAGCGGCCTTATCGCGAGCACGTGCTGGCGGTAGGGGATGCGCTCGCCGATTTCGACGACGACATCCGGATCGCTGGCTACCTGCACGACATCGCCAAGGACACCCCGATTACCAAGCAGGCGCTGCTCGACATGGGCGTTTCCGAACGTGCCGTGGGCATCATCGAACGCGTAACCCGCCGCTTCCAAGATGACTCGGACAATGATGAAGCCGTGGTCCTGCACATCGCACAGGACCACGACGCCACCCTGGTCAAGATCGCCTGCAACGCCCACAACTCCGTGCCGGAGCGCGTGCGGGCGCTCGCCGAGAAATGGCCGGACAAGGCACCCACCACTCGGTACGCAGACGCCCGGGAAGTGCTTTACAAGGCTGTGCCCCGTGGCGAAATCCACTTGGTCCTGCAGCGCATCAACCCGGATCTCCTGTCCGAAATGGACCGATTGGCCGACTAGCGGTCCGATTTGGCAGCTCCCGCCTGCCTAAGGTTTGGTCGGGTCATCCTGTATCGGGCTGGCTGCGGACGCCGAGCTGCTGGTGGATGCGGTGACTTCCGCCAAGACCCGCTGGTGGATCTGGGCGGTGAGCTCGTGAATCGCGCGCGTGAGGTCGGTGTTCTCTTCGAGCAGATGCTCCTGGGCATTGTAGTCATGGTCCGCCTTCACCTGTTGGAAAGCCGCTTGGCGGTTCTGTCCGATCATGACGAAGGTCGAGAGGAAGATCGCTTCGAGCGAGACGATCAGAGTCAACGTCGGCCACGGACTCTGCTCGAACACGAGCATCCACACAGCGAAAAGCAGAATGTGCAGGTAGACGAAATTCATCGATCCGGCGAAGGCCGTAATTGCGTCCGCGACTCGAAGCTGAATGCTTGCGGCCCGGCGCTCGGCCTCCGCCAGGACCGATGGGTGGAGCTTTTCCCGCTCGCTTTGAGAGAGCAACCGTGTAGGTCTCAGATACGAGCGTGAATGCGGAAGAGTGCCCGTGGTGGATGTCGATTGGTGTCCGGCCTGCTGTGCCATACGTTCAATCCCTTGGCTCGCGGCGAGCCCATCTCGCCTCTGAGAGCGAGCCTAGCGTCGCCATGCGCTTGAACCTAGGACCGAACGCCCGGTACTTAGGCGCGGGATCTTCCCCGGAGGAAGTGGAAGATCAGGACGATCACGGCAATGACCAAAAGCAGGTGAATGAACCCGCCGCCGATATTGCCGATAAAGCCGAGAAGCCAGAGAACAGCGATAATGATGGCTATCCAAAGCAACATGAGGGTCTCCCTTTTGTGTACGAATGGAAATGCTGACTCCGCGCTCCGCTGGTCTGCGGGCCGCGCAGATACCGTTTGGTGCCCTTACTTTATGCCACGATCGGGTTGGTGTTAACGGGTACGCAATAAGCGATAGTTCGACTGCCGCTTTGACGCCCGGTGCAGGGAAATCTACCCGCCCATCAACCTTCGCCGATGCTTTAGCTCCTTGATCCAGTCCCTCGTCTGCAGCGGCCCGAAAGGCGAGGCGCCGGCGTCGAGCTCTGCGATGAGCGGGCCCGAGGCCGTGAGCGCGAGTCCCAAAATTCCTTCCGCTGCGCGCTCCGTCAGGCCGAGCTTCGCGGCCCAGGCAAGGAAGTGCTTACGGGAGATTCCACTCTTCTTGCCGCCGATGGCCAGCGCGAGCGTCTTGTCCCCGTAGACCACTGTGGAGGGGATGTCGTAGACCGGAGCAACGGTGTATTCGCCCTGCGGCGACTGAAGCATGGACACGTTCTTCGCATGCAGGTCGCCGTTGCCGCTTAGCCAGGCGAAAGCCAGCTGGATGGCGAGGTTCCGCAAGGCAGGGAGTGGTGCGGAACAGTGTGCCGCCAGCGCCGCGCAAACCTCGCCGAACGGCACGCTGTACTTGTCCGCGGGGTACAGGCCCAGCACTTGGGCTCCGTCCTCGACGGCGAGGCGCACGGGAGCGCCGTCGGCTCCGGTGAGGCGATCGAAACGCTCGACGAGCAGCCCCGCCCGCCCGCCGACGTCGTGCACCAACTGCACGCTGCTCACCGGTATCCGGAGCTTGCGGGCAAAACGGAACATGAGGAGCTCGTTTTCCACCACGAACGGGAACTCGGGAGCATTGAGCTTGAGGATGAAGCGCTTGCCGGCTTGCGCTACCGGGAGCGAAATCATCCCGGCCGATAACTTGTCCTGCACCCCCGCCAGCGCCACTGGGTCGATGAGGCCCGAATCGCCGAGCAGCGCATCGAAGTCGAGCGGCAGCTTCGAGTCGAGCACGACGGCGGAGCCTCCTTCCGTGGGCGGCTCGCCGTGGGGGACCGTCTGGACATCGCCCACGGCGTCCCCGCCCGCGCCCATGAGGAGCGCGAGCTCGTCGTCGGCGCTGGCCTTGACCGCCCGGCGCAGGGAATTCAGGCGGCGGCCTTCCGGGAGGAGGCCCGTGAAATAGGGCGGAACCGCGCCGCTCGGGGTGAACACTGCTTCACGCGTCAGCGGGAGCGTCGTGGCAACGGCCGGACCGCCTGAGTCGAGGTACCGCGGCAAGTAGCTGAACTTGGTGCCGCCTTCATGCCGCTCGATGCGCGCGGCCAGGACGCCTTGCTTGTAGACGTCGGCGATGCGGTGGAAGGTCATGGCAGCTTGGATTGCTTGCCCGCGGGTTGCACCTTGAGCTCAAGGCCCAGAGTGCCGAGGACCGCAAGGAGTGGCTCCAATTGGACCGTGGTCTTCCCCTGCTCCACGAACCGGACGAATCGCTCCGAGACTCCTGCGAGGTCTGCGAGGTCGGACTGGCTCAGGCTCAGGGAGCCGCGGCGGGCACGGACCTTGGCGCCAAGGGACTCGGTGAATTCCCTGGAGGACATGTCCATCCTTCCTCGCCTTTTTGTGGGCATGCGCGTTGTCCGCGCTCCGGTACGTTCGTGCCGGTTTCACCATTTTCCGCCTCCATGGGAAGCGAATCAAGGGTCGATCGCTGGGAATCGGTACGTTCGTGCCGATGTGCCGCGCCGCGGCATCGTGGGTGCAGGCCGTTCGCTGCGTTCCGGTACGGCGCTTTGGGGCCAGGACCCACGATTTCGCCTAGGTGGCCGGGTGTGCCCCCAGCCTTTCCAGCGCAGCTTCCCGGCGTGCCGCCCCGCGCCTTTCGTCGATCACGATCGAGAGGGCCAGAGCCGCCACAATGACCATCATGCAGACAGGAACAGAGACGTCCAGGGCGGCCAGGCCCACACTGCCGCAAAGCAACACGACCACGAGGGCCGTGACCCCGAGGAGCGCGCGGTCGAAACCCAGCAGGTAGCCGTAGAGCGAACTCAGGGCTACCTTGAACAGGGCCACCGGGACGGCGATGGTCGCCACTACAACGGTGGCGCTGATGAGGGCCGCATGATCAATGAAGAGCGCGGCCACATGAAGTCCGCCACCAGTAGCGGCGATTGACCCAAAGATGAACATGTGGCCGTATCCGAAGGCGAATGCCCGGTGCCGTTGGTGATGCAGGGCGTGGCCAGCCGGGAGGATGAAGTAGATCCACCACATTCCAAAGGCCAGCCCGGTCCCGCCGAGACCCACGAGGGCTGCGTCAACAGACCAGCCATGAAGGGCCACGATTGCCCGAAGGGATTCGATGGCTCCGATCAGGCACTCGCCCAAGGCGATGATCGCCAGGAGTCCGTAGCGTTCCGCGATGTGGTGCGCGTGCCACGGTGTCTTGGCTTTGCGCTCGGCGATGGTCGGCGTCGCCATTTCCAGCAGGAAGAGCGGGGCAGCCATGAGGAAATTCGTCAGGATGTCGGCGTGGACAATCAGCACCACCACCCAGCCGATCTGTGCCACCACCAGGAACTTCGCGTAGGTGAGGCAAGCGCTTCTGCGCTCCGGATCCTGCTTCGCCGCGCGTAGCCACTGAAAAACCAACGCCAAGCGCATGATGATGTAACCCAGCACCATGGTCGAGTTGTCCACGCGGTGGCCTTCGTCGAGCGATTGGAACATCGGCTCGATGCCCATGGCAAGGATGAGCACACCCACCATCTGCACCATGGTGACAACCCGGAAGACCCAGTCGTCAGTGTCATAGGCGCTGGCAAACCACGAGAAATTGATCCAGGCCCACATGACGGCGAACATCGCGAAGGTGAAGCCGATCAACCCGGAGCCGAAACGGGCCTCGGCCAGCTCATGAGCGAACTGGCTGCCGGCCACCCCGAAGGCGATGACAAAAGTCAGGTCAAAGAAGAGTTCCAGGGGTGTGGCGGTGCGATTCAGCTCCTGGGGATCGCGCCCGCCCATGCGCGACAATGCATGGCGCAATGGATTCATGGACATGGTTCAGGGTACCGCCGGGAGGCCCCCCGAGTCCCGATCCCTGGAGAGGGCGCCCGGGTTCCTTTTGGCCCACAACAGCAGCCCGATGTACGTCAGGTCGAAAATGCTGCACAGGACGCCAATGCCCAGGATGAACAGTGAATTCTCGAGCACCCCGAAGGTGATCGTTGGCGCGAGGGTTCCGATCCACTTCGCCACAGCGATCACCAGGGACTGGCCCCGCAAGCTGCGTCGGGCAGCGAACATCGCAATAAACAGGCCGGACATCAGGAGGTTCTGCAGGAATGCCGCGTACCGGGAGGCCGGATCCCAATCGAACTCGGTGATGAACAGCCACTGCACCGCGAACGACGCCAAGCCCAAGAGAGCCGCCCACCCGATGAACAGCGGCCGTGTGACAAATCCGGGAAGTTCCCGCCTGCCGAACGCGAAGAACGTGTACACAATCGCGACGTCGGCCAACGCCCAGGCAATGTTGATGACGCCCTGCACGGAGAGCCTCGTGCTGAGCGAATGCACCGAGTAGATGACTTCCCACGCGAAGTTCAAACCCAGCGCCGCCGCCGGGATCGCGTACGTCTTATCGCGAAACCCGATCCGGATCGCGCAAATGTAAACCGTAGTCCAAGCGACCCCGCTCAGGATGGTCAGAAACAGGTTCACGGTTCCTCCTTCTCCAACGCGGGGTCACTTACGGCCCATCCGGGGCCCCAACATGGGCCGTAAGTGACCCCGCGTTGCTCTAAACCCGGGCGAGAGAGTCGATGTCCTCGAGGAAGTCTTGGTGGACTTCGTCGCTGACGGTGGTGCGGGTGTCGGCGATCGCGTCGAGATAGTCCTGCGTGACTGGTCCCTTGCGGGCGTTCGACGCCGGTGCGGGGCCCCCGGAGGAGGCGCCTTCACCGGGAGCGTCGGCTGTGTAGACGGCTTTTTCCAGGGCACGCTGGGAGGCGCTGCGTGCCGCGTACTCTATGTCCGCGGGGGAGAAGCCCTCCGTCCGCGACACCAGCAAGGCCACGTCCACCGAGTCCACCACGCTGGCCGGGATGAATCGCTGCCACATGGCCTCGCGGGCATGGACGTCCGGCAGCCCGATGGGGATGACGTAGTCGAAGCGGCCGTGGCGCAGGAAGGCGGTGTCCAGGGCGCGGATGAAGTTGGTGGCGCACACCAGGAGGCGGCCCGGCTGTTCGCGGAAGGCCGGGATGATCTTGAGGAGTTCGTTGGTGACGCCTTGCAGCGGGGACGGCGGCTCACCGGACCGCTGGGACGCGATCTCCTCCACCTCGTCGATGAAGACGACCGCGTGCTCCAGTTCGGCGATTTCCAGGAACGTCTCCCGAAGCGCGCCGGCCAGTCCCTTGGGATCGGAGGCCAGGCGGGAGGGGAAGACCTCCACGAACGGCCATTCGAGCCGGGACGCGATCGCTTTCGCAAAGGTCGTCTTGCCGGTCCCGGGAGGGCCGAAGAGCACGACGGCGCGCGGCGGCACCACGCCGAATTGGTCGGCGAGGTCAGCCTCGGCCAGGGGTAGGACCAGACGGCGTTCCAGCAGCTCCTTTTCGCGGCGCATGCCGGCGACGTTTTCCCACAGGTCCCGGGCCAGGATGCGGCCGCCGAGCTGGCTCAACGGCTCGAGTTCCTGGCGCTGCACCGGGATGGTCCGCTCAAAATAGTGCAGGTTTTGCTTGAGCAGGAAGCCGCGGCCCAGGAACGCCTCGACTCGGGTTTCGGACTCGGGCATGAGCGCCGAGAGCTTGTTGAGCCCGTGCGGAGTCATCCGGTTCTCGACGGCGGCCAGCAGCGAAGTGCCGATCCCGCGTCCACGGAATTCGGGCAGCGTGGCCAGGAAAACGATCCAGCCCTGGTCATGGGCCGCACGTCCGACGGCGGCACCAACCACCTGCTCGCCCTGCACCGCCACCACCGCGTGGTCCTTCTCGCATGAAGCAAGGACCTCGGAGAGCGCATAGACAGGGTCCACGTTGTCGGCTTTGAGCGACTCCCAAAGGTGCAGTATCCCGTCCATGTCCGAGGAATGGAAGTCCCTGATGCGCCAATTGCTCATGCCTGCTCCTTGGTGGATCGCCATCGATTGCCTGGTGTTGAGCATAGGCGAACCGGTGGTGGAGAGGGGTTGCGCGGGCGTTGCGTTACGTAGCTATCCCACTGGGCGCAACCGCAGCCCCTGCATGCCGCCGTCGATCGCCAGGGACGTGCCCGACGTCGAGCCGGACAGCGGGCTTGCGAGGTAGGCGACGGCGCCGGCCACCTCGGCGGCCTCCACGAGACGGCCGTGTGGCTGTCGGGCGTTGAGGGCAGCGCGTTCGGCGGCGGGATCGGCGGAGGATTCGAGCAGCCTGCCTACCCATGGCGTGTCCACCGTGCCGGGGTTGACGCAGTTGACGCGGATCCCTTCGCGGACGTGGTCGGCCGCCATGGCCAGCGTGAGGGACAAGACTGCGCCCTTCGACGCCGAATACAAGGCCCGCTCCGGCAGCCCTGCCGTCGCGGCGATGGAGCAGGTGTTCACGATCGCGGCCGCGGGCGATTCGCGCAGGTACGGCAGAGCCGCACGGCTGACGCGGGCGATGCCCACCACGTTGATGTCGAGTACGCGGTGCCATTCGGCGTCGTCGTTTGCAGAGATGTCCCCTTGGGCGCCGATCCCTGCGTTGTTGACCACCACGTCGAGCCGGCCGAACTTCCGGACGACGGCGTCGACGGCGGAGCGCACCGAGGCGTCGTCGGCCACGTTGCATTCGACGCCGAAATGCGGGGTCCCGGAGGGGTTGAGGTCGAGCACGGCGACCTGCGCCCCGCCGTCGGCGAGCCGGTCCGCGATCGCCGCGCCGATGCCGGACGCCCCGCCGGTGACCAGCGCTACAAGTCCCTCGAACTCGGTGCTCACCGCGTTGCCTTGTCAGTGCCTACTGAAGCAAGCGAAGCTGCGTGGGCTCTGTAGAACTCCTGGCGCTGGCGGCCGAGTCCTTCGACTTCGAGCTCCACCACGTCGCCCGGTTGGATGTACGGGAAGCGACCAGAGAGCGCCACGCCTTCCGGAGTGCCGGTGAGGATGACGTCGCCGGGCTCCAGGACCATGTACTGGCTGAGGTGGTGGACCACGGTCAGCGCGTCGAAGATCATGTCCGAAGTGTCCGACGATTGGCGGATCTCGCCATTGACCCAGGTGCGCAACGCGAGGTGTCCGGCGTCGAGCCCATCCGCGGGAACCAGCCACGGCCCCAGGGGAGTGGACTGCGGAAGGGACTTGCCCTTGGTCCACTGGCCCGCGGCGCCGGGCAGTTGGTAATCGCGCTCGGAGAGATCATTGGCGACGACGTAGCCCGCGATGCAGTCCGCGGCCTCGTCCGTGCTGGAAAGGTATGACGCTTCGCGACCGATCACGATTCCGAGTTCCACCTCCCAGTCGTACTTCTCCGACGACGGCGGGATGGGCGCGGCGTCGAACGGGCCACTGACCGTGTTGCTTGGCTTCAGGAACACCACGGGTGATTCCGGGGGCGTTGCTCCGGATTCGGCCGCGTGGGCCGTGTAATTGAGGCCGATGCAGACGACGTTGCCGGGCCGGGCGATGGGCGAACCGATCCGGAGGCCTTCGGCAGAAATCCCGGGCAGATTGCCGGCAGCAAGGGCTTCCCGGGTGCGTGCGATGCCGTCCGTTGCGAGGAACTCTCCGTTGATGTCCTTCGTCAGCGGGTCAAGGCTGAAGTACTTTTCGGTGCCGTTGGCGTCTTGGGCGATGACAACCGGCTTTTCATTTCCGGCAGTGCCCAGCCGGGCGAATTTCATGTTCATGTATTCCTCCGTGCTCTGGCTCTAACATCCGAGCTCTAGTCTGCTGTTGCTCTCCATAATACGGAAATGTGACCCATTGACAATGCAGACATCGGATGTTTACGCTCATCCCAGCAAACTACCTGCTGCCAAGCAAGGAGCACAATGAGCGTCATCACCGCGGTGGACACCTTCGATATCCGTTTTCCCACCTCCCAGGAACTGGACGGATCGGATGCCATGAATCCGGATCCGGACTATTCGGCGGCATATCTGGTGATCCGTACCGACGCGGGTGACGGTCATGAGGGCCACGGTTTCGTCTTCACCATCGGGCGCGGCAACGAGGTGGAGGCAGTGGCGATCCAAGCACTCCGCCACCACATCCTGGGCCGCAACGTCGAGGAACTGCTCGGCGACATGGGCGGTACCTGGAAGCTCCTGGTCCACGATTCCCAACTCCGTTGGCTTGGCCCCGAAAAGGGCGTGATGCACATGGCGATCGGCGCCGTCGTCAACGCCCTGTGGGACCTCAAAGCCAAGCGGGCCGGACTGCCTCTCTGGGAGCTGCTTTCCCGGATGAGTCCGGAGGAGATTGTGGCGCTCGTGGACTTCCGGTACCTCAGCGATGCACTCACGCCGGAGGACGCGCTGGGGATAGTGCGGACGGCGGAGCCGGGGCGCGCCGCCCGCAGGGCAGCACTTCTCGCGGAGGGATACCCCGCATACACCACGACGCCGGGCTGGTTGGGTTACAGCGACGACAAACTTGTGCGGCTGGCCAAGGAAGCCGTTGCAGACGGTTTCGGGCAGATCAAGCTCAAGGTGGGGGCCTCGCTGGAAGACGACATCCGGCGCGTCCGCACGGCCCGCGACGCTGTGGGGCCTGATATCAAGATCGCCGTGGATGCGAACCAACGCTGGGACGTCCAGGAAGCGATTGACTGGATGGCGCATTTGGCTCCCTATGACATTGCCTGGATTGAGGAACCCACCAGTCCGGATGATGTCCTCGGCCATGCCGCGATTGCCCGGGGCGTGGCGCCGATCCCCGTGGCCACGGGTGAGCATGTCCAAAATCGCGTGATGTTCAAGCAGATGCTGCAGGCCGGATCCCTGCAGGTCTTGCAACTGGATGCGGCGAGGGTGGCGGGAGTGAACGAGAACATCGCCATCCTCCTGCTCGCGGCGAAGTTCGGCGTCCGCGTCTGCCCACATGCAGGTGGAGTTGGCCTCTGCGAGGCCGTCCAACACTTGTCGATGTTCGATTTCGTGGCGGTATCCGCCGACAAGGATGGTCGGATGATTGAGTTCGTCGACCATCTGCACGAGCACTTTGTCACTCCGGTGGATGTCCACGACGGCTCGTACTGGCCGCCGTCGGCACCCGGTGCCGGCAGTGAAATGGTCGGCGGCACGTTGGCCGGCTACAGCTTTCCCGATGGCCCTGTGTGGGCCGCGGGATCCCCTCCTTTGACTCCCCGGCAATAACCTTTATCGAAATTCCTCGAAAGCACAGTTCCCTACTGAAAGCACGTGGTGAAAGATATGCGCAAAGAAGCGTTGGTGGCAGGTGCCTTGGCACTGGGCCTCATTGGACTCACAGGCTGCGGGGGCAGCTCGTCCGGCAGTACCGCAGACGGCAAGACCGCCATGACGTGGGCCATGTGGGTCGGCGGCACGGAAGACCAGAAGAACTGGGAGAAAGTTGCCGATGACGTCAGCAACACCTTGGGCGATGTGAAGATCACCCTGCAGGGTTCTACCTTCCAGGACTACTTCACCAAGATGAGCACCCAGCTCAGCTCGAACACAGCCCCGTGCCTGGTGGCGGTCCAGAGCCTGCGGACAGCGCAGCTCAAGGATGGCATGCTGCCGCTCGATGACCTGGTGAAAAAGAACAACCTGGATTTGAGCGCCTTCGACTCCTCCATGATCAAGGGGCTCAGCGCCGACAACAATCTGTACGCCCTGCCGTATGACGTGGGCCCGGTGATGATGTTCTACAACAAGGACATGTTCGACGCCGCGGGCGTGCCGGTCCCGAAGGCGGGCTGGACGGCCGACGAGTTCGTGGCAGCCGCGAAGAAGCTGACGGCCAACGGCAAACATGCGATCGCACCGAACACGGCCGATCTCTTCGTTGAATCGCAAGTCCTCGCCTACAACGGCGGACGCGTCTTGAAGGAAGACGGCACCATGGACGCGAGCGATCCGACCTTCGCCAAGGGACTCCAGTGGGTTTCCGACCTGACAAGCAAGGAGAAGGTCTCCCCCGAACTGCCCGGCGGCGACACGGCATTCAGCGCCAATGAATTCATGGCCGGCAATACCGCGATGAGTATCGACGGTCCGTGGTCCCTGCTGGACGTCAAGGCCAAAGCCAAGTTCAAAGTCGGCGTCACCACCCTTCCCGCCGGCCCTGGCGGCGGGAAGACGTTCAGCGCCGGCTCCGGCTGGGGCATCTCCAAGCAATGCGCTACTCCGGACAAGGCCTTTGCCGCCCTCAAGGAAATGACCGGCGACAAGGTCCTGGGGAATCTGGCGGCAGCCGGGCGCGCACTGGCCGCACGCACCGCCCAGCAGACAAAGTGGATTGACAACGCGGGCATTCCCGGAGTCGCGGAGACCCTTAAGAGCGCCGAGGCCACGGCAGTGCCGATGCCAAGCAACACCAACAGCGACCAACTGGGCCAGCTTTTCAACCAGTACCTCGTCAAATCCATCAATGGACAGCAGAGCGCAGCGGATGTCATGAAAGACATTGCGGCCCAGCTGCCCCGATGATCAGTGTGATGCCTGCCTGGCAGTGCCCGACTAACAGCCGGGCAGGCACGCACTCTTCGCAAAGGAATGAGAAATGACACTACTCAAGCCCGCAAAGGCGCCGCTTCCTGAAGCAGCGGCTGCCACCGTCAGTGGGAAGGCGAAGGCCGAGACGGATGCCCAGCTCGGCCGGAGGACAATGTGGGGACCGGCCTTTGCCCTGCCGCATGGCCTCGGTCTCGCGATCTTCACGCTGCTGCCGATCGTTGTTTCCCTCGTCATCAGCTTCTTCCGCTGGCCGCTCCTGGGAACCCCGAGTTTCTTCGGCCTGGGCAACTACGAGAAGCTGTTCAGCGATCCGATCTTCGGGCAGGTTGTCGGGAACACCGTGCTGTTCGTGGTCCTCTATGTGCCCCTGAACCTGGTTGTTTCCCTCGGCCTTGCCGCGTGGTTGACTCCGCGCATCAAGGGGCGCCACATCTTCCGGGTCATCTTCTTCATTCCTTCGATCACCCCGGTGGTGGCCAACGTCGTCGTCTGGAGGATGCTGTACCAACCCGGTGGATTCATCGACGGGACCCTGCAAAGCGCCACGGGAATTTCAGCGCCGAACTTCCTCGGAGACGAACACTGGGCAATGATGGCCATTGTCGTCATGAGCGTGTGGCAGGGGTTCGGCTACAACATGCTGGTGTTCTCCGCCGCCTTGGACGCAGTTCCTGAGAACCTCACCGAAGCGGCCGCAATCGATGGCGCCAACGCCTGGACCATCTTCTGGCGCATCAAGCTCAAGCTCATTTCGCCGTCCATCTTCTTTGGCACGATGATGACCCTCATTACCTCGTTCCAGGTCTTCGCCCAGCCGTTCATCCTCACCAAGGGAGGGCCGGGTTCGGCCACCTCGACGATCGTCCTCTATATCTACAACCAGGGTTTCCAGTTCCACCAGCTCGGCCTGGCATCCGCGGCTGCTTGGATCCTGTTCGTCATCATCCTCGGCGTGACTGCAGTCCAGTTCCTCGGACAAAAGAAGTGGGTCCACTACGATGCTTGAGACAACCAGCCGGATACGCCCCCTCACCGCCCGTCCCCGTGGCTCCGGAGAGCCCGGAAGACGATGGACCACGAGGATCCGGCCCGCCATCGGATACATGATCCTTTGCCTTATCGCGCTGCTCTTCCTGTCGCCGCTCATCTACATGTTTGCGACATCGTTCAAACCCCCTGCTGAGATCTTCAGCGTCCCGCCGAAGTTGTTCGGCTCGGAATTCCGGTGGCAGAACTACCAGGAGGCCCTGAACTACATGCCGTTCCTGCGCTTCATGGGCAACGGACTCTTGGTTTCGGCCGCTGGAACGGCACTCACCCTGGTGGTTTCCGCTTTCTCCGGCTACGCCTTCTCCCGGCAGCGCTGGCGGGGACGGAACCTGGTTTTCATGGTGTTCCTCGCAACGCTGATGATCCCCCAAGAAGTCCTGATTGTCCCGATGTTCGTCATGATGCAGAAGGTGGGCTGGGTGAACACCTTCCAGGCGCTCATTGTGCCCTGGGCGTTCACGGCATTCGGTGCCTTCCTGCTCCGGCAGTTCTTCCTTGGCGTACCCCAAGAACTCGACGACGCGGCCAGGGTGGACGGCGCGGGAACCCTGAGGACCTTCCTGTTGGTCATGCTTCCACTGGCTAGGCCCACCATGGCCGTCCTGGCGGTCTTCAGCTTCATCAGCTACTGGAACTCGTTCCTCTGGCCATTGGTAGTGATCAACGACGTCAACAACCTCGGCACCATCCCGTTGGGGCTCCAGATGTTCTTCGGCCAACAGGGCAATCAGTGGCACCTGGTCATGGCCGCTTCCGTGATCTCAATGGCTCCCACCCTTCTGCTGCTGATCCTCCTGCAGAAACACCTCGTCAAAGGCATCGTCACGAGCGGCTTTGGCGGACGCTGACGCGTTACCTCCAAGGCCGCACAACACTCAACAACCCAAAGACCCGCAACAACCTTGAAGGAGTAACCACCAATGATCGCCCAAGCACCTTGGTTCACGGAGTCCCGGTTCGGTATGTTCGTCCACTGGGGCTTGTACGCCCTGCCGGCCCGGCACGAGTGGGCCATGAACCGCGAACGTATTCCTGCCGAGGAATATGAGAAGTACTTCCAGCACTTCAACCCGGATCTCTACGATCCGCGGGAATGGGCCCGCGCGGCGAAAGACGCCGGCATGAAATACGTAGTGCTAACCACCAAGCACCACGAAGGCTTCTGCCTCTGGGATTCCGCGCTCACCGACTACAAATCCACCAAGACTCCGTCCGGGCAGGACCTCGTGGCCCAGTACGTCGAAGCGTTGCGGGAATTCGGCCTGAAGGTCGGCTTCTACCACTCCCTCATTGACTGGCACCACCCGGATTTCACCATCGACGGGTTCCACCCCGAACGCGACAACCCCGAGGCCGAAAAGCTCAACGAGGGCCGCGACATGGCCCGCTACCGCGAATACCTCCATGGCCAGGTGCGCGAGCTGCTGAGCAACTACGGCCAGATCGACTACCTCTTCTTCGACTTTTCCTACACGAGCGAGGACCACAACCACATCTGGGGCGGAAAGGGCCGCGACGCGTGGGGGTCCGTGGAACTCTTGAAGATGGTCCGGGAACTTCAACCCGGCATCATCGTCAACGACCGCCTGGACATTCCTGGCGACTTCGCCACGCCGGAGCAGTACCAGCCTTCCGGGCCCATGGTGGTGGACGGCATCGAAGTGCCTTGGGAAGCATGCCAAACCCTCAACGGTAGCTGGGGCTATGACCGGGACAACTTGGACTACAAGTCCGTGGACTTGCTGGTGCGCATGCTTGTGGATGGGGTGTCCAAGGACGGCAACCTGCTCCTCAACGTTGGCCCCACGGCCCGCGGCAATTTCGATCCCCGGGCCGTGGAGTCCCTCCGCGGCATCGGCGACTGGATGAAGCTGCATTCCCGGGCCATCTACGGAGCTGGACCCGCTGCGTGGACCGCGCCTGCCGACGCCCGGTACACACGCCGCGGTGACCGCCTTTACGTCCACTTGTTTGCGTGGCCGTTCGAATACGTCCATCTCCCCGAACTCGCCGGCAAAGTGGAATACGCCCAACTGCTCAACGACGCCTCCGAAGTCGCGATGCTGGAGATCGCACCGGACCGGGCGGCAATCAACACCACTCCTGGCGGACAACCAGCGGGTACCCTGACACTGAAGCTGCCCGTCCAGCGACCGGACGTGGCGGTGCCCGTCGTCGAACTCTTCCTGAAGCCCGGGGTGTAGTGTGCCGGAAACCATTGCCCTGCACACCCGGCTCAAGCCGGGTGCCGAGCAGGACTATGCGGAAGCCCATGCGGGGATCCCCGCCGAACTCGTCGCGGCCTTGAAAGAGGCCGGAGTGGGCAATTGGAGGATCTGGCGCAGCGGCCAGGAGCTCTTCCACCTTGTTGAGGTGGAGGACTATCAAGCCATGCGCCGGACGCTCGCGGACCATCCGGCCAACGTCCCGTGGCAGGCCCGCATGGCGGAGATGCTGGAAGTCCAGGACGACTATTCCGGCAATGACTCCGGCATCCCCTTGGTATGGGAGCTGGTATGAGCGGCACGTCGTGGGATGGCGCGCTGGGCAAGCTCGGCTTCGGCGCCGCCGGTATCGGCAACCTGTACCGTGCCATGCCGGACGCCCAGGCCGCCGCCACCGTCAAGGCGGCCTGGGACTCTGGGGTCCGCTACTTCGACACCGCGCCGCACTACGGGCTGGGGCTCTCCGAGCGCAGGCTTGGTGCGGTGCTGAGGGAGATGCCACGGAGTGAGTTCACTGTGTCAACCAAGGTGGGCCGGCTGCTGGTGCCGAACGCCGTGGGATTCAGCGCGAAGGACGACGAAGGCTTCGACGTCGCAGCAACGAGCAAACGCCAATGGGACTTCTCAGAAGCGGGGATCCGCCGGAGCATCGAGGAATCGCTCGAACGGCTCGGCCTGGACCACGTGGACATCGCCTACCTGCACGATCCTGATGTCCACAACCTCGCCAAGGGGATCGGCGAAGCGCTGCCGGTCTTGGAAAAGCTGCGGGCGGACGGCGTGGTGAAGGCGATCGGCGTCGGGACCAACTCGGCGGAAGCTGCGCTCGAATGCGTCGAAGCGGCCGATCTGGACCTGGTGATGCTCGCCGGCCGGTACACGTTGCTAGAGCAGCCCGGCGTTCCGTTCCTGGACCGCTGTGTGGCGCGCGGCACCGGCGTCGTAAACGTGGGCGTCTTCAATTCCGGCCTGCTGGCGAGGCCGGACGTACCCGAGGACTCGCATTACAACTATGCGCGTGCCCCGCGCGCACTGGTGGAGCGCGCACGGGCGCTCGCCGGCGTGTGCCGCGGGTTCGGGGTGGAGCTCCCGACGGCGGCACTCCAGTTCAGCCTGCGACACCCGGCCGTTGTGAACGTGACGGTGGGGGCCAGCAGTCCGGAGCAAGTGTCAGCCAACGCGGCCCGGATGAATGAGGATGTGCCGGAAGAACTGTGGGCGGCTTTGGCGGGTGTGCGGGGTGATTGATTCGCACCTGCACCTGTGGGACCTCGGGCCGGATCCAGCCGGCGGCGGTCCGCGTCCGTACGCGTGGCTTGGGCCGCAGCACGGCGGACTCTTCCGTAGCTACGGCGAGTCTGAGGCACGGAAAACCCTGGATGGCGCTGGCGTCGATGGAGCGGTGCTCGTTCAGGCTGACGACACCGTTTTGGATACTGAGTCCATGCTCGCCGCCGCCGACCGCAACGCTTGGGTACTCGGCGTCGTGGGCTGGATTCCCCTCGATAAGCCGGCCGAAGCGGAGCAGGAACTGGAACGGTTCCTCCGGAACCCCGCGTTCCGGGGCGTGCGGCACTTGGTCCACGATGATCCGCGGGACGATTTCCTCGAATTGCCCGCGGTCCGCGATTCCTTGCGCGTGCTCGCCGGCCACGGATTGGCGTTCGACGTCCCGGACGCCTTTCCGAGGCACCTCGGTAGTGCGGTCCACCTCGCCCGGGAGCTGCCGGAGCTGACCATCGTGCTGGATCATCTCGGGAAGCCGCCGATGGCCGATCCTGCGGCGATGGACGTGTGGCGAGCGGATTTCCGCGCCTTGGCTGAGCTGCCCAACACGGTGGCCAAGGTGTCCGGCCTGCACTTGCCGGGCGTCCCGTACACGGCCGAGGCATTGCGTCCGCTGTGGGATGAAGCGCTCGAAGCTTTCGGTCCTGGACGGCTCATGGTCGGCGGAGATTGGCCCGTCAGTACCTTGGGTGCGCCGTACGGACGAACCCTCGGAGTTCTTCTGGAACTCGCCGAGGAGCTCACTTCGGGTGAGCGGGCGGAGTTTCTTGAGGGAACCGCCGTGCGGACGTATGGGCTTCAAAAGCGAAGCATCGCGAACTAGAGCGCCTGGCGCAACCAGCTCTCGACGCCGCTGATGTGGACGGTCACGAGTGCCCGGACCAGCTCGGCGTCGCCACGTTCCAAGGCGTCCGCGATGGCCTTGTGCTCGGCAAGGGTGTGCGCCACGGCTTTTTCCTGGGTCAAGCCGCGCCAGATGCGCGCCCGGACGGTGCTGCTGGAGAGGGCTTCGAGTAGGCCGGCGAGGTAGTCGTTTCCGGCGGCCTGGGTGATGATGCCGTGGAATTCGAGGTCGTGGGCCACGAGTTCTTCGACGTCGGTGTTCTCGTCGATCCCGTCCATCGTGGCGCGCAACGCCGTGAGTGCCGTGGGAGTGATCTTGCCTGTGGCGATGAATGCGGTGGCGGGCTCCAGGATTCGTCGGACCTCAAAGAGTTCCAGGATGGAACGGTCCTGGTGGAGATCGACGACGAATGCCACTGCTTCATTGAGCAACTTGGCGTCGAGGCTGGTGACGTAGGTGCCGTCCCCACGCCGCACGTCGAGGACACGGATGAGTTCGAGCGCTTTGACGGCCTCGCGCAGGGAGCTTCGCGAGAGGCCGAGCCGCTCGCTCAGTTCCTTCTCCGGCGGAAGGCGGTCCCCGGCCTTGAGTTCGCCGCGGATCAGCATGTCCTTGATCTTGCCGATCGCTTCATCTGTGACAGCCATGGCTACATCCTAACGGCGAATGATCCGATGTCTGGCACCCAACTACCTCGCAGTTGTTGCCGTTATGAGGCTCCAAAATGACAACAAATGCGTGGGCCCACGCCGCCAGGGTTCCCTGGCCGTGGGGCCACACCGGCGAGGCCCCGGCCTGAGCTTGCGAAGGCTGGGAGCCGGTGGGGACTTGCGAGGCGAGGGTGGCGGTGGGGATCAGGTGGGGGGCACGACGGCGGCACCCGGGTTCCGCGCGAACGGAACCGCGGGTGCCGCCGTCGGGCACTCAGTACTGGGGGCTAGATCCTGTCCTCGGCACCGGCAACCGGCAGGTTGGCGATGACCGGCGAGCTGCCCGTGAAGCCGTCCCGGGCTGCGGCGATCTCGTGGATTTGCTTGCGGCACATGTACCAACCAACCACAATGAGCGCGCAGGCGATGGCCGTAACCAGCATGGTGAGCGGAGAGTCGATGAACACCATCACCAGCACGCCCACCAGGAACAGCAGCGAAAGGTNGGCTGCGGCGATCTCGTGGATTTGCTTGCGGCACATGTACCAACCAACCACAATGAGCGCGCAGGCGATGGCCGTAACCAGCATGGTGAGCGGAGAGTCGATGAACACCATCACCAGCACGCCCACCAGGAACAGCAGCGAAAGGTAGCCAGTGTAGGGGGCGCCGAACATCCGGAAAGACGGACGCTTCAGCCAGCCCTTGTCGGCCCAGCGCTTGAGCTGCATCTGGCACAAGACGATGGTGGCCCACGTGACGATGATGCCCACGGAGGCGACGTTGAGGACGATCTCGAAGGCGTCGGACGGTACGAGGTAGTTCAGCGGAACACCGAGCAGGGAGACGCCGGCCGTGATGGCGATGCCGCCGTAGGGGACGCCGGCTTTGTTCATGCGCTGGGCGAACTTGGGAGCGGAACCGGCCACGGACATGGAGCGCAGGATGCGGCCCGTGGAGTATAACCCGGCATTCAGGGAGGACAGGGCGGCGGTCAGGACCACGAGGTTCATGATCACGTCCACGCCTTGTACGCCGATGTGGCCGAAGAAGGTCACAAACGGGCTGACACCCTTGACGTAGGAGGTGTACGGCAGCAGCAACGCCAGCAGGATGACGGAACCGACGTAGAAGACGGCGATGCGGAAGACCACTGAGTTGATGGCCTTGGGCATGATCTTCTCGGGGTTCTCCGTTTCGCCCGCTGCCGTGCCCACAAGCTCAATCGAGGCGTAGGCGAACAGAACGCCCTGCATGAGCATGATCATGGGCAGCATGCCGGTGGGGAAGATACCGCCGTGGTCCGTGAGGAGGCTGAAGCCCACTTCCTGGCCCGGTACCGGCGTGCCGAAGATGACGAAGTACGTGCCGATCACCAGGAACGCCGCCAGCGCGGCCACCTTGATCAGGGCGAAGTAGAACTCCATTTCGCCGAAGACCTTGACCGAGACCAAGTTCAGGCAAAGCACCACCAGAAGCGCGATCAGTGCCCAGGCCCACTGCGGGACGACTCCGATCCAAGGGACGTACTTGCCGAAGAAGTTCATGTAGAGGGCCGCGGCCGTGGTGTCCACGATGGTGGTGGTTGCCCAGTTGATCCAATAGAACCAGCCGGACACAAACGCAGCCTTCTCGCCGAAGAACTCCCGGGCGTAGGAGACGAAGGAGCCCGAGGACGGGCGGTGCAGCACGAGTTCGCCAAGCGCGCGCAGGATCAGGAAGGCAAAGAAGCCGCAGACCGCGTACGCGATGACAAGGGAAGGGCCCGCAGCGTTGAGGCGGCCGCCGGCACCCAGGAACAGGCCGGTGCCGATGGCGCCGCCGATTGCGATCATCTGGATCTGACGCGGCTTCAAGCTCTTGTGATAGCCCTTGTCCTCGGCGTGGAGGAGCTTTTCAGTGGAGTGCGCCTGCGGAGGGACCGTGTGGTCCGTGATGGGTGCATTGGTCATGGGAATCCTTAGGGGGTGTCCTGTTGGGGGTCCGGATCTTGCCGTCCGGCCTGTTTCTTCGCGTGTTCAGGCCCGACGGCGGCTGGTGAGTGGCGCCGTCGTCGGACGCTCTGCGCGGCTCAGCCTAGTTGCTGAGGTTGGCCAGGCGTTCGGGGCGGAGGAGCTCATCGAGCTGCTCCGAGGTCAGCAAGCCGTGTTCGAGAACGAGCTCGGCGACGCCCTTGCCGCTTGCCAGCGCTTCCTGGGCGATGGCGGTGGCGGAGGCGTAGCCGATGTGCGGATTGAGTGCCGTGACGAGTCCGATCGACTGCTCTACGGTGAGGCGCAGGTGTTCGGTATTCGCGGTGATGCCCCGAATGCAGCGCGACGTGAGTGTGCGGCACGCGGCTTCCAGGTGGGAGATGCTCTTGTGGAGGCTGTGGACGATAATCGGTTCGAAGGCGTTCAGCTGGAGCTGTCCGGCTTCGGCTGCCATGGTGACTGTGACATCGTTGCCGATGACTTCATACGCCACTTGGCTGACCACTTCCGGGATCACCGGATTGATCTTGCCTGGCATGATGGACGATCCCGACTGCACAGCCGGGAGGTTGATCTCGCCCAGTCCCGCACGCGGTCCGGAGGACAGCAAGCGGAGATCGTTGCAAATCTTGGAAAGCTTGACGGCGACGCGCTTGAGCACACCGGAGAGGTGGACGAACGCGCCTACGTCCTGGGTGGCCTCGATGAGGTCCACCGAGGTGACCAGCGGCAGGCCGGTGATCTCGGCCAAGTGCCTGCAGGCCGCTGCGGCGTATCCAACGGGAGCGTTCAGGCCGGTCCCGATGGCGGTTGCGCCGAGGTTGATCTCGTGGATGAGCAGCTGGGACTCGGCCAGTCGAGCCCGGTCCTCGCCCACGGTCACTGCGTAGCCGCCGAATTCCTGGCCGAGGGTCATGGGGACGGCGTCCTGCAACTGCGTGCGCCCCATCTTGACCACCGTGCGGAATTCCTGGCCCTTCTCCGCGAAGGCGACCTGGAGTTCCTGAAGAGCCTCGAGAAGGCCCTGGACCGAGAAAATGGTGGCCAGGTTGACGGCGGTGGGGTAGACGTCGTTGGTGGACTGGCTCAGGTTGACGTGGTCGTTCGGGTGCAGCCTGGCGTAGTCGCCTTTGGGGTGGCCAAGGATTTCAAGGGCCCGGTTGGCAATGACCTCGTTGGCGTTCATGTTGGAGCTGGTGCCGGCACCGCCTTGGATAACGTCCACCATGAACTGCTCGTGGAGCTTGCCGTCCAGGATGTCCTGGCAGGCTTGTTCGATGGCGTCGGCCCGTTCGTCGTCGAGGAGACCGAGTTCGCGGTTGGTGCGGGCAGCGGCGAGCTTGACCGCGGCGAGGCCCTTGACGAGGTTGGCGTTGCTGGCCAAGGGGTGGCCGGTGATGGGGAAGTTCTCGATGGCACGCAGCGTGTGCACGCCCCAGTAGGCATCAGCAGGGACGTCGCGGTCACCGAGGAGATCGTGTTCCGAGCGGAACCCTGGAATTGTCGTGGCGGGCACGGCAGAAGTCATTGCTGTCCTTTGGTCTTTGTGCTTGTTTGGCTGCGTCAGTTGGATGCAAGGAAGTTCGCGGCACGGAGCACGCCAACAGGGTGGCCGCCGCCCAACACAGGCGGGCTGGCGAGCGTGGCGAGCTGGCCGCCGTCGAGCCCTAGTTCCTCAAGGACGCGGACGGTGACGGGCATGCGGGCGCGGTCGGCGCCGTCGGAAATCTTGATGGCGATGCCTGTGCCGTTCCGCAGGCCGATGAGCTGGAGGCCTTCGAAGCCGTCCTTGGCGAGCAACCCGGGAACTGTACGCATGATCGCTGTGACGTCGCGCCCCTCGCCGGCCACCATCTCCGGGAAGGCGCGCATCGCGTGGGCTACTTGGCCTTCCGCTTCCGTGCTGTCCGCCGCCGCCATGCGGCCATAGGCCCGGGCCATGCCGTGCAGGCTGTGGGCGAAGAGCGGGGTGCCGCAACCGTCGGTGCTGACTGCCAACGCGTCTTCCCCCGTGAGTTCGGTGATGGTGTCCTTCACGAGCACTTGGAGGGGATGCTCGGGGTGCAGGTAACCCTGGACCGGCCATCCGTTGATGACGCACGTGGCGGCCATGGATGCGTGCTTGCCGGAACAGTTCTGTGCGAGCTGGGTGGGCTCGCCGCCGCTGCGGAGCCATGCTTCGCGCTCGGCGATGCCGTAGGGAAGGTCGGTGCTGTTTTCCAACGCGCTTTTGTCCAGGCCGTGCATTTCGAGGATGCGTGCGGCACCGTCGAGGTGCATCGCGGCGCCGGAGTGGCTTGCGGCGGTGAGGGCGAGGAGGTTCTCCGGAAGCTTGAGTCCCGCTCGGACCATGGCGACCGCCTGCAGCGGTTTGAGGGAGGACCGCGGGTAGAACGCGGCGTCGGGATCGCCCGCTTGGAGGAGTGTTTCGCCGTCAGGCCCGACGGCGATCAGGGAGCCGTAGTGGACGCTCTCGACCAGGCCGTCGCGGGTCTGTTCCGCGAGGGGGACGTGGCGCGGGGTTGGCGGAATCGTCCCTGCCGGGGTGGTTTCGGGCATAGCGGTGCGCGTTGCATGCGGGGTGGGCATGACTTCCTTCAGTTGGTGGATCATTTGCTGAGGATGGTGTCCAACGCAACGCTGACGGCGCTGAGATGGTCGGCCATGGCGGCTTCGGCGGCTGGGGAGTCGCCGGCTTCAATGGCTTCGACGATGCGGAGGTGTTCATCGTCTGAAACATGCTGGCGGTCGGCCACCATGTTCAAGGTTTCGGATTGATGGGCGAGGGCTTCGCGGATGTCTGCGACAACGCTTTCGAAGACCTTATTGCCGCTTGCGCGGGCGATGGCAGAATGGAAACTGGCGTCGAGGCTGACCCAGGTCTCAGGGTCGGTCTCGGCTGCCATTGAATCGACAATTTCCTTGAGGTGCTCAAGTTCTTCCGGGCTGCGGCGTTTCGCAGCCAGGCCGGCTGCCGGTACTTCGATATGGGGGCGGGCCTCGTTGAGGTCCCGTGCCGAGTACTGGCCGAGTGTGAGGTCGTTGGCTACCCTGTCCGCGACGACGAACGTGCCTCTGCCGGTCTTGGTGACCGTCAGTCCCAGCGCAGTGCAGGAGCGGAGCGCCTCACGGATGACCGAGCGGCTCACCCCGTATTGCGTTGCCAGGGTGGCTTCGGAGCTGAGTTTGGCCCCCACTTGCACGGCTCCGTTTTCAATGTCCTGGCGGATGGCGCTGAACACAGCTTCCGCTGCACTGAAGCGGGCGAGGGGCCGGGGGCTGGCTGGCTGGGCCCCTTGGGCTCCTTGGGCCGGCCGGGGGACGGCGCCGCTTGTGGCGGTGCGCTGGCCAGCTGCAGCTTTCTGGCTGACGGCTGGCTGTCCAGTGGCGGCCTGTCCGGCTGTCCGGCTGTCTGACAGGTTCACTCTACGAATATGGCACGGGTCACAGGGCGGTGTCAATGTTGGGAGCATAATTACTCCCATGGCCAACCGTCCGCGCGGGGGATGGGATTCAACGACACAGACAGCACCGCCCATCACAGTGGAGGTGCCGGTCCTCGGTGTCGGGGCAGGGCCTGCGGACTATGAGGAGTTGTCGCGGTACGTGTTTGCCTTGCGCAGGCAGCGGGGATTGCACATGACGCTATTGCACTTGGGCGTCCTGGATGACTTCTGCCGGGACGTGGCTGATTGGACCAAAGGCAACACCCGCGCCGATTCGGCCATGCTCAGGACCGTCGCGTGGCTTGAGGCACTGCCCGTACTGGAGGCCTTCTCCGGCAGCGCCGAAAGCCTGATCGTCCTGGGCAGCGGCGGAGTGTGCGGACTGGAAGTAGATGTGCCCGCCTCGGTGCATGACTTTCAGGTCTCCCTTGTACACGCGCTTCATGAACTCCTGGATGAACTGCTTGTCGACAACATCGACGACTTCATCCTCAGCTCCCCTGCCCTTGGATTCCGCTCGCCTCGATGGGTACCCCATGTGGCTGTGGGCAGGCCATTGCACAGGGGCCGCGGACCGTGGGAGATTGGCCAGGTGGGAGTTGACTTCGGCGAATCGCGGATCAGGAACCGCCAGCATTTCCCTCAATTGCCGTAGTGGTACCTGTAAGCGGCGATAAGCACTTCGACGCCATCGTCAGTTTCGACGAACTTGTACACCAGGCGATGTTCGTCCGTGATGCGCCGTGACCAATACCCGTGGAAACCATGTTTCAGGGGTTCAGGCTTGCCGATGCCCTCATTGCCGTGCCGGGCTATGTCCTGTAGCAACCCGTTGATTCTCTTTAGCGTCTTGCGATCTTGGGATTGCCACCAAACGTAGTCGTCCCACGCCGCTGAGGACCAGATCAGCCTCATTCAACGATATCCCGGGTCACGCCTCGGCCAGCTTCCAGTTCCTCGATGGACGATAGGATCCTTTGCGCGTTGGCTGGACTGCGCAGTAAGTAAGCGGTCTCACGGAGGGACTCGTAGTCATCACGCGAAACCATGACGACGTCTTCCTTGCCTGGCCGGGTAATGATTACTTCTTCGCGGTCATTCGTGACGGCGTCGAGAGTTTCCTTGTAGTGGGCTCGAGATTCCGAGTAGCTGAGTGTGCGCATGGTGATCTCCCTGAGTTGCGTACAGAATATTGTACGCCGCATCTTTGTCGGCGCCCACGGCGGATTCTTATCCGTGACTTCTCAGCCGGATCGTGCGGGCCTGGTGGATGGCGGCCAGGGCAACCGCGCTGGCCGTGAGCCTGAGGGCGTGGACCCTGTACCAGCGCTTCAACAGGGGCCTGCGGCGAGTCTCTTCGAGCGGATAGGGGCTGAAGAAAAGCTTGGGGTTGACTGACCGAAGCAGGTACGCCGTAGCTGCTGCCCCCGTGGCGGAGCTGGCTGCGCCCACCATCAGCCAAGCCCGATTGTCGGAATGCTTCCACCCGGCGACCAGGGCAGCGACGGCGGCAGGGGCGCTGAGAGGCGCGATCGGCGCGTAGTAGCGCCCGGGGCTTCCCGCTCCAAAGGGGGTTCGGGGGAGTTCGCTGCTCGCTGCCGAGGCCGCGACCCGGTCCGGGATTTTGACGATGGCCTCATAGAGGTTGCCGAAGAACCAGTGTGCGTGGGTGAACTCCGCGACACTCAAGATCCAATCAGCGAACACGTCCCGGCGGTCTGAAGAAGTCTGTCCCATGCCCACAATCTACCGCCGATGCCCCGCGCCGGATGTGCAGTTCACCTACCACACCACCCGCCCGGGTTATATGGTCAGCACCATGGTCTGAGGACTGCGAGGCCAAACAACCGGCTCTATGGAGGGGAGTAGCCCTTGGTCAAGATCCGCATGATTTTGCCCGCGAATGTGCGCCATCGTTCCGGGGGAAACATCTACAACGCGAAGCTGGCTGAAGCCCTCCGGGGCCTGAGCACGGAGGTCTCGGTCTGCACGCTCGACGGCGGCTGGCCTTTGGGGAGTGCAGCAGACCGGAACCGCTTTGCAGCTGCACTTACCGGAGGGGAACAGGCCATCTACATTGTCGACGGCCTGATTGCCTCGGGTGCACCCGCGGAAATTGAGAGCGCAGCCGCTGCCGGGCGCCGTGTCTGGGTGCTGCTCCACATGCCCCCTTCCGGGGAGAATCCAGTAGAAACGAGCGCGCTGCGCGCTGCAACAGGTCTTCTCTGCACTGGTTCCCGGACTGCCGAAACGGCCAGAACCCTAGGCCTGGGCAACGTGCACTTGGCGATCCCCGGGGTAGATCTCCCATCGAAAACACGCCCGAGTTCGCGAGACGCTGGGGCGGCACCGCATTTCATCATGGTGGGCGTGCTGCTCCCCAATAAGGACCAGATCCTATTCGTCGACGCGTTGGCACGGATCAAGGACCTGGCGTGGACAGCGGCGCTTGTTGGCTCCACAAAAGCAGACCCTTCGTACGCCGCAGCCGTGCAGGAACGCATCCTCCGGAATGGACTGGAAAAACGGGTGGAAACAACAGGCGAGCTCTCCGGCCCGGCCCTGGAGGACCAGTGGAACCGGGCTGACCTCAGTCTGTTGATCTCACACTCGGAGTCCTTCGGCATGGTGGTCCAGGAGTCCCTGGCGCACGGCATACCGGTAGTGGTCCGAAAGGGAACCGGAGCCGTCGGAGCGCTCGGAGCCCAGGGTGCCGGTGGAGCCATCGATCTCACCGCGGGAATCGGATCGTTGGAGAACATCCTTCGGAGATGGCTGGGCGACGCTGCCCTACGGAAGCGATGGCAGTCAGCGGCCGAGGCAGCCAGCGGGGAGTTGCCGCGATGGGAAGATACCGCAGGGGAAGTCCTTCGCGCCGTCGTGGGGTCCTAAGCGCTTCCCTACAGGTGCTGGATGCCCGCCCTCTGCATGGCGTCCCGGTAGGTTTCGATGTTCTTTGCCAGGAGTTCCTGCTGCTTCGCCTCGGACAAGGCAAACGCCCGTCCACCGAGCGCGCTTGCCTTGTAGACCTTGATCCCGTGCTGCCGGAGCGGCGAGTGGTACGTCTTCTCGAACAGTGCCAGGAAAGCGGCGGCCTCCGCGCCGTGAGCGACGACGGCGGAGACTCTCTTGTTGATCTTGAGGAACTGGCGGAACGGACGGAGACCGTCGGTCTTCTCCTGTGCGCTCAGTGCCGGCGGCAGTTCGGGGTCGCGGACCCAGGGGTAGCAGTTCCACGGCATGACGTAGCGGACGTCCAAGTCGGCCGAGTCATAGATCAGCTGCGCACGTCGGGCGGCGTCGTCGTCGTTGAGGTGCGATACGAAACCCGAGGTGGGGGCCCGCCCGGGGCTGGTCTGGAGGGTGACGATCCGGCACTCATCTTCGTCATGCACCGGATCGATGTAAGGCACGGTGGAACCGGGCCGTTTGGCCATCAGTTCGTCGCACAGCTGCGTCACGGCAGCAATGTTGGGCTCCTGTAGCAAGGCCCGTTTTTCGTCCCAGTCAATGGTCACGTTCTCTCCTTCGGCAGCGCGGCGTCCAGAATCGGCGTCCCTTGCCACTTTACGCCGTCGCTTTACGCGGCGCTCACGCTCCTGCAGAGCCGAGGGACAAAACTGCCCGACGCCGGTCCGAGCGGCGAGCTTCCCGACCCGCCTTTGGCCCGGTCTTCTACTGACCTTTGAGCTTCTGCATGTCGCGCCGGTCCTTCTTGGTGGGCCGTCCCGCGCCGCGATCGCGCTGCGGCAGCCCGAGGGCGGGCGCGGCGGGACGCTCCGGTGTGTGGTCGGTGAAGCAATGGGACGCTGCTTCGGCCCCTACCCTTTTCGCAATGAGCCTGCGGACCTCAAGGATGCGCTCGAAGCCGGGCTGCCGTACGCGGATTGTGTCGCCGATAATCACGGACTGTGAAGCCTTGACCGGGTTCCCGTTGATTCGCACATGCCCCGCCCGGCAAGCGGTTGTGGCAGCGGAACGGGTCTTGTAAGCGCGGATCGCCCAGAGCCAGGCATCAATGCGCACATTGCCGGTTTTTGATGTTTGGGCGGAAGTCGGAAGGCTAGTCATGATTGCGAACGAGTATAGTCGGCGCGCGAACCGGCGGCTCCAACGCGAAACCGGTTACCGGCGTCGAAGTTCCGCATATTCAAGGTGGGGGACAACGGTACCTGCGTCGCGCTCCAGGAAGTTGGTACCGGGCGCCACGATCTCGTCTATGGCATCCAGCACGGCTTCGTTGAGGACAACATCCGCGGCCTTGAGGTAGTCGACCAGATGGTCCTCCGTGCGCGGACCGATAACCACGCTGCTGACGGCCGGATGGTTCAGGGCAAAGGCGACAGCAAGCTGGATGAGGGTGAGCCCATGCCGTTCGGCGACACGGCCCAAGGCATCGGCCGCCAGGAGTTTGTTCCTGTTGAAAGGTGCAGAGACGTCGAAGCGCCCGGGAACGGCCGACGCGCGGGAGCTTGCGGGCTGGGGGACTCCCACGCGGTAGTTCCCGGAGAGCCAGCCGCCGTCGAGCGGTCCATAGCTGAGCACGCCAAGGTTGTACTGCTGCGTGATTGCAAAGACGTCGCGCTCATTCGCGCGGACCAACAAGGAATAGGGCACCTGATCCACCACTGGCGGTATGAGGTGGTTGGTGGTGGCGATCCACTGTGCCTCCACAAGCTGCGACGGCGTGAACACCGACGTTCCGTAGTAGAGAATCTTGCCCTGCCGGATGAGGTCGTTGAGGGCCGTGATGGTTTCCAGGACGTCGGTGTTGTAGTCCGGACGGTGTGCCTGGTAAAGGTCGATCCTGTCCGTCTGCAAGCGGTTCAGGCTGCCTTCCACGGCCTTCATGATCCAGCGCCGGGAATTGCCTGCATGCGCGGGATTCGGCCCCATTTGTCCGTGGAACTTGGTGGAAAGGAAAACATCATCCCGCCTGGCATGGAGGGCCCGGCCCACAATGGCTTCCGCCTCGCCCTGCGAATAGATGTCCGCGGTATCGACGCTGGTGATGCCGGCGTCGAGGGCCGCGTGGACAATGCGGATGCTTTCTTCGGCGCCCGTGGGCGCCGAGCCCGTCCCAAGGTTAAGGGTTCCCAGGGTAAGGGGGCTGATCAGGGCGCCTGTGCGTCCCAGGGTTCGAAGCTCGCTGAGGCTCATCTCCGGCTTCCTCCGTGAAGAATCAAGGCTGTGCAATGGATTGACACGACGCTACACATGTCGTGGCCGGAGCACTCGAAAAACGTATAGATTCTTCGCTTTTCGTATTGCGGGGTAATGAAAACAGCGCGTGACGAATTATGAATTGACTTCACTCGACACGCGAATACACAAATATTGCTGTTATCGGCGTCGAGTGAATTAGTAGAAAGGCAGGCACGAAACTACAGAGAAAGGAACCCGCCATGACCCAGGTAACGGTGGATGGAGCCGCTTCGATCAAGCAGGCGTTCGCGCAATTTCCCTCAGGCGTGGCGGCCTTCAGTGCTATGGTCGGCTTCGCGCCGGAGGCCCTGGTGGCATCGAGCTTCACAGTGGGAGTCTCGCTCGAACCACCGCTGGTCATGTTCGCGGTGCAGAACTCTTCCACCACGTGGCCCAAGCTCCGGCGCGCCCCGCGACTGGGTGTTTCCATCTTGGCCCAGGGCCAGGAAGCCGTGTGCCTGCAGCTCTCCTCGCGGACCCAGGACCGATTCGCTGGCCTGGCGACCTCAACGAGCGACGCCGGGGCGGTGTTGATCGACGGCGCAGCGCTGGTGCTTGAATGCGAAGTGGTCTCAGAAACCCCCGCGGGTGACCACGCGATCGTCGTCCTCGAAGTGAAGTCCGTGGAGATTAACCACGACGCCGAGCCCCTCATCTACCACGGGGCAGGGTTCAGGCAACTGGCCGCGTGAGCTTGGTCGCGGCCCCAACTGACTCGCAGTAGATGTCGTTATCGGGCGTCAAAACGACAACAAATGCTAGTCAGTTGGGTCGGCCGGGCACTGAGGATTGGGTCAGGCGGGCACTGCGGGGCGCTAGGCCCGGGGGCGGGACCCTGCTGAGGCCGTCACACGGCCGGAAGATACGGGTTTGCCACCATGTGGTTCTCCCCGGTGTTCGCGGACCGGCGTGCCAGTCCCCGACGATTCCGCCACGTTCCCTTCAACGGGTTCGTCGGAAGCCGGCGGTTCCGGGTCCGAAGCTGACGCTTCCGCGGCCCGTTCAGCGTCGCGTGCCGCAGCCCGGGCATCGGCCTCGGCGACGGCGGCAGCCCACTGGCTGTTCAGGACCGGAGGATCCTGCTTTATCGCGACCACAAAAGGATGTTCCTTCGCCTGGGTTGTGGCTGTGGCTGCGATACCGTCCTTGATCTGGGCAGGCTTGGGCCACGTCCGTGGGTTGACCAGCGACTTCCAAGAGACGTTCCGGACGGCTGACCACGACGCCGACCACAGTAGCTTGGTGGTCCCAGCAAACCCAGGACGCGGTTCCCGAGGAACGGACGGCCCTGCGCCCAGCAAGCCGTCGTCCGCCGAGGTCGGTTCCTCGGAATCCGACGGCGGGACGGGGGCGCGTCGAGGCCTTGGTGGCAAGTGCACAACCGGTACGGCATCGCGTTTCGGGAAGATCCCGACCATCGCGAGCAGGATGATCCAAACCAGCTTCGCGACGCCGGCCAGCACCAAAGTGACAACCATCAGGAAGCCCAAACCAATGGACATCAACAAAGCCAGCCCGAGCGTTCCAAAAAAAGTCAGATTGAGGCCAAGTGTTGTTGGATCCTCCACGTAGCCTCCTCGAGCCAGAGTTGTGGGGTGGACGCCGCAACCGAAGGTCTGCGGGCATGTCATCTAGCCTAAGGGCGAAATCTTAAGGAATCATCCGCCAAACTCCGGCTCGCCGAGGTTGTTTCGAAGCTGTTATCTGCTGTGACAGAATTTGTTGCCTAGCTCTCACCTTCTCTTCAAGATAGGGCTTCAATGCCACTCGATCCGGCCCGCCTACGACTAGGCGCTTGCCCCTGTTTGTCCGGAGAGCAGTACACCGAGTGCTGCGGACGCTTCCATCGTGGAGACTCCGACGCGCCCACCGCGGAACAGCTCATGCGTTCGCGCTACTCCGCCTTTGTTGTCCTTGATAGCGATTACCTTCTGCGCACGTGGCACCCGGACACCAGGCCTGCCGCGCTGGACCTGGACCCGGACATTGAATGGCGCAGGCTGGACATCCTGGCCACGCGCCAAGGCGGCCCCTTGGACACCGAAGGGACGGTCGAGTTTGCAGCACATTACCGTTCCGACGGCGAACGCGGAGTCCAGCGCGAAAACAGCCGCTTCCTGCGGATCCACCGGCGCTGGTACTACCTCGACGGCGATGTCGGCTAGCCGCGTCGATCGGCATCAGCCTCAGCGGTACTTCCGGTGCAGGCTCTCCTTCGACGAGGCGCCCGGGGTGGCATCGGCGATCCACGGACCTGTTCCTTCGGATTGGTCAAGGATTCCGGCCTCAAGCCACGCATAGTCGCCTGCAAGGACGTTCGAGGACAACTCATGATCGACGTCGTCGGTGTTCCGCCACAACTGATCGAAGTACCCGTCCACGCGAATCCGCGCTTGCTCGCAGTAAGCCTCGGCGAGCTCGTACGCCGCGGCGCCTTGCTCCGGAGCGGTCTGCAGCAGCATCTCGGCCCGTGAGCAGCACGCTGCCATGGCAAACAACTCGGCCCCGATATCCACGATCCTGCCGAGGAACGCTTGTTTGTATTCGAGCCTTGCCTGCCAGCGGCCCATGCCGTAGAAAGTCTGCCGGGCGAGCCGGCGCGAAGCCCGTTCCACATACCTCAGTTGCTTCGCGAGGCGCCCGAACTCGCTGTAGGACCGGGGGTCCATGCCGGCCCCGGCCACCAGCTTAGGGAGCCATTTGGCGTAGAAACCTGAGGCGCCGACGGCGGCACGCGCCTTCTCCTGCAGGGTTGCGTCTGCGGAGGCGAGCTCGCCCGCGGCCGAAAGGTGGGCATCGACGGCTTCGCGGGCGATGAGCAGGCGCATGATTTCGGACGAGCCTTCGAAGATCCGGTTGATGCGCATGTCCCTCAGCAACTGCTCGGCGGCCACCGCGCGTTCTCCGCGGGCCTCCAGGGAATCCGCCGTCTCAAACCCGCGGCCACCCCGGATTTGGACCAACTCATCAGCCACCGTGTAGCTCAGTTCAGTGGACCAAAGTTTGGCCAGCGCAGCCTCGATCCGCACATCCTTCTGGCCGGCGTCGGCCATCTCGGCGGACAGTTCGAAAACGGCTTCAAGCGCGAAGGTGGTGGCGGCGATGAACGCGATCTTCTTGCCGACGGCCTCATGTTTTCCGACCGGCCGGCCCCATTGGGTGCGGGCGTTGGACCATTCGCGGGCGATCTTCAAGGACCACTTACCCGCCGCCACGCAAAGGCCCGGGATGGAGAGCCGGCCGGTGTTGAGCGTGGTGAGCGCGATCTTGAGTCCCTGGCCTTCGCGGCCCAGCCGGTTGGCTGCAGGTACGCGGACTTGGTGGAACCGCGTCACGCCGTTCTCGATGCCGCGCAGGCCCATGAAGGCGTTGCGGTTCTCCACCGTGATGCCGGGGGAGTCCATTTCCACGACGAACGCCGTGATCCCGCCTTTGAGCGCCGTCCCGTCGGGGGCTGCGCGGGCAGGGACAACCGCCATGACCACTACCAATTCGGCGATCACGCCGTTGGTGGTCCAAAGTTTGACGCCGTCCAAAAGGTAGGACTCGCCGTCGTCGCTTGGCACTGCGGTGCAGCCCATCCGGGCGGGGTCGCTGCCGACGTCGGGCTCGGTCAGCAGGAACGCCGTGATGGCGCCGGCGGCGCAACGCGGCAAGTACTCCTGTTTTTGTTCGGGCGTGCCGAACACTTTGACCGGCTCCGGGACGCCGATGGACTGGTGCGCCGAGAGCAACGCGCCAAGGCTCGGATGGACTGATCCCAACAGCGCCAACGCCCTGCCGTAGTAGACCAGCGAGAGGCCCAAGCCGCCGTACTCGCGCGGAATCTTCATGCCGAAAACGCCCAACCCGATGAGGCCAGCGAGGTATTCGTCCGGGATCTTGGCATCGCGTTCGATGGCTCGGCCGGACATGGTGCCGCAGAACTCCGTCAGCTTCGCCATGAACTCTTCGCCGCGCTCGACGTCGTCGGCTCTTGCCTGGGGCCAAGGATGGATCAGCCCCAGATCGAAGTCTCCCAAATACAGCCCCTTGGCGAAACTGGGGCGGTTCCATTCGGTGTCGCGGGCGGCCTCGGCGACTGCGCGGGCTTCTGCGGCCGTGACGCCGTTGCTCTTGTTGTCAGTGGCGGAGGTCATGGGAGGACTCCTCTTGCCGGTTGTGCCGGTTTCGAGCCCAGGATCCGCCTCGGGTGGTGGACCCTTCAGCTGTCCCTCAATGCTACTCGCGGGTAGGTACCTGTGCTAGGGGCGGTCTGGGACGGGAATTCCACTGGCAGTTCCACTTTTCCGGCCTGGTGGACCAGCTGGTCCCACGCAAAATTGATGCCGTGGACCAGCCCGCCCAGCACGTTCTTCACGGTGTACCAGGCGAGGCTTCCGGCGCCGAGCAACGCAAGTGCGGCCATTGCGGCTACCGCGATGAAGGCTGCCAGAACCAGGCCAAGGATTAGTGTTCCCGCGAAGACATAAGTGCTGGTGTCTAAGGTCGTCAAGTCGAACTGCATTGGGTCCCCTCCGCAACGCTGCCAAAGCCGACGTCGGAGCGTCGACGTCGTTGGTGTCGACATTAGGGGCGGCGTCATCGGTTCAGCTAGCAACGACACCGGCGTCGGGACTGTTGATACGCGATCGAAACCCTACCGGGAGGTAGATCACGGAAGGGTTGCGGCGCACCCTGCGTTAACCTTGTACGGGGCAGTTTTCGGGATTTCCGCTGCCAGAAGGTTCCGCGGCAGCTGAAGGAGAGTAAGTGTCCCGCTCAGCAATGTCCTCAGCCGACGCCATCAGTGCGCGGCTCAGGGATCTCGAACTCCTGACCAAAGGCCCCGCCTGGGCCCTCACGCGCTCGGCGCCCTGGGTCATCGCGGTGCTCCAGGCATCCTTCACCCGAACGAAACCGCAGCTGCCGCTCGAAGAGTTCCATGCCGACGTCGACGCTTTCCTCGAGCAGCTCCGCAGGCAGGATCCCGGGCTGGGCGGCCAGGGGAGCGGCAAGGCCTTTGCGGACGAATGGACCCGAAAGCAGTTCCTGACCCGACGCAGCCAGTCCGGCCAGATCGTCTACGAAATCACCGAGGCCGCCGCAAGAGTCCTGGCATTCCTGGACAGCCTCTCCAGCGAACGTTCCACGCTCAACGGTTCCAGGCTCGGGACGTTGCTGGGCGACGTCGAAAAGCTCGCCAACGAGACGAACCCGGACCAGAGCGCCCGTTTGGAATCCCTTGAAGAGGAGATCCAGGAGCGGCAGCAGCTGATCGAAGACATCAGTTCCGGCGACTTCGACGGTCTTTTGGATGATGAGGAAGCCGTCGAAGCAGCCGGGAACATCCTGGACCTTGCGGCAAGCCTGCCTGCCGATTACAAGAAGATGCGTGACCGCATCGAAGAACTGGTAGGCGAGCTCCGCAACCAGATCATCGAGGAGTCGCTCAGCAAGGGTGCAACGATGGCGCAGGTCCTGGAGGCGGACAAACGCTTGCGGCAGAGCCCCGAAGGCCGTACCTTCCGTTCCTTCACGGCGTTCCTTGAGGACCCGCAGCAACAGTTGCGCTTCCGTTCGGCGATCGGCGACGTGCTGAGCCGCCAATTCGCGGATGACCTCAGCCATGAGGACAGGGAAACCCTCAAGAACCTCGTGGCGGAACTGCGCACGCAGCACAGCCAGATCCAGCGCATCTACGGCCGGCTTTCGGAGAGCCTCAACAACTACATCCAAAGCGACGATATCCGCCAGTCCGTCCGGCTCCGGCAGGTCTTGCGCGAAGCCGAACAGGCTATCCGCTCGATGCCGTACGAGCGCGACCGTCCCGGCCTGGTCCGAGGCCCGGTGTTGTTCAATGCGGGATTCGAATCCCTCGCCATGGTCAAGCTCTTCGACCCGGATGAGTTCGCGGCGCCGCCAAAGCTCGCCGACCCCATCGCCTTCAGCGATTCGGACCGCGTGCGTTCACTTCGCTCCGCGAAGGCAAGGCCCGACGTCGTCCGCTCCGCCATGGCGGGCGCAGCCACACTGGCAGAGGCCTGGGCGAACCTCCCGGAGGGTGAACGGCACATCAACACCGTCCGGGCCCTTCTGTCCGAAGCGCTGCACGGTGGTGCGGCGTTCGACCGGGCCACCTGGGAAAACATCGACTTCGAACAAATCGATGGCAGCACACGCACCGCGTACCTGCCGCTCGTGACCCTGACTAAGGATTCCGATGACTGACGCCCACCCCACCGAGCATGCCCCCTCTTCGGAACAAAGAGTGGACATAGCGCAGCATGTCCACTCCGATCCCTTCCGCGTCACGCCGCGCGACACATTCGTAGACGGCGCGGCGTTGTTCCCGGGCGACACCGGCGTGCTGCCTATGAAGGTCCGCCAGGCTCTCGTGCGGCTGCTCAAGGGTCCGTATGTCGACGGCGGCCGCGACGAAAAGCTCTGGACCACCCTTCTGGACAACCAAGTGATCCTCCGCAGCCGGCTTTCGGAGCTTTTCCTGAACCTGCAACTGGATCACGAGCGCAAGATCGCGGTGCTCCGTCCCGTCGATCCCGAAGCCATCGGAGGAAGCACCCGCTCGAGCATCCTTCGTCAGCAACGTGCGTTGAGCCGGGTCGAAACCATCGTGCTTCTGCGCCTGAGGCTCCTTCTCGACCGCCACGTCACTGCCCAGACCGAGCCTGTGATCACCCGCGAAGAAATCGCCGAACTCGTGGCGCACTACCAGCCATCCGGCCAACAAGACGCCCTCCGCGACACCGACGTCGTGAACCGCACCATCACGAAGCTCCTGGCCCGCCAACTCCTCCTGCCTACGGGCATCGAGGACACGTTCGCGATCTCCAAGGCCCTCCCCCTGGCGCTCCCCTTCGAAAACATCGGCGACATCCCGGCCCAAATCGAAGCACTGATCGCGGTAGCAGCCGACGAATCAGGCACTGAACCCCTCATCGAACTAACGGAAACGGACGACCCCAACTCCAACGACGACGCTGAGTCCGACACCGGGGAAGAGGACGACGTGGTGACCGACAGCAGTGGTGACGCATCCACCGCGGAGGCAAAGGCGACCACAACTGACGCAACCACACTTGACGCAACTGACGAAACCAAGGAGGCAGCCAAGTGACCATTGCGACGATGCTTCCGATCGGCGAACTCACCAACCCGGGCCAGATGCGCCTCGCCTTGGTCCAGGTGGTCAATTGGGGCACGTTCCACGGCGCCCACACGATGCACGTGGACCGCAACGGCACCCTGCTGACAGGCAACTCAGGCGTCGGCAAGTCCACGTTGTTCGATGCCATGCTGCGTGTCTTCGATGCCCGTCCGCGCTCCAATGAGGCTGCGGCGCAGCGGGCCGGCGGGGCTGTGGAGGACAAGAGGACCACGTTCACGTACATGCGTGGAAAAGTGGGCGACAAGGCCGTGGGCGAGGGTTCGGCGAGTGCCTTCCAGCGCCCCGGTGCCACGTGGTCCGCCGTCGCGCTGACGTTCGACAACGCTGCCGGCACCAAGGTGACGATCTCGGCCCTTTTCGACCTGCCCAAGAACGGCACGGAGTCCAGCGTCGGCCGGTTCTATGTGATTGACAACAAGCCCCTGGATCTCGGCGCGATTGAGGGCATCGCGGAGAAGCGCTTCACCAAGGGCGCGCTGGAGACAATCTTCCCGGACGCCCAGATCTTCGATGTGCACAAGGCCTTTGCGGAGCGTTTCCGGCGGCTTCTCGGCATCAACTCGGACCAGGCGCTTCCGCTTTTGCGGGTGATCCAGGCCGGCAAGGGGCTCGGCGGCAGCGTCAACACGTTCTTCCGCGACCAGGTGCTCGACGCGCCCGCGACGCTCACTGCTGCGGACGACGTCGTCGAGGAATTCAGCAACCTCATGTCCATCAGGCAGCGGCTGGAGGACGTGCGCCAGCAGCGCGACCAGCTCGCCCCCGTCCCTGGGATGAACAAGGAGTATGCCCAGTCGTTGCTGGAAGCCAACCGGCTCCGGGAGCTCAGCGGCGAGGAATTCGACGCCTACAAGCAGCAGCTCTCGGTCACGGTCCATGCCAAGACTTTGGCCCGTTTCAAGGACCTTGCCCAGGCGAAAGCCAAGGAGCTCAGCGCCGAGCGGGGCGTCCGGGACGCGCTCGCCAAGGAGCTTCGCCAGCTCGAGTCGGATTACAACAACCAGGGCGGTAACGCGATTTCGGCGATCGAGCAGTCGCTCGAAAATGCCCGGGTCGGCCTCAAGCTTCGCCAGCAGGTGGAGGAGGCGGCACGCCAAGCATTGGCCGACGCCGGACTCAACCTTGAGTGGACGGCTGAGGGTTGGGAGCAGGCCCACGAGCAGGCAGCGAGCCGCTCCGCCGAACTCAAGGACGATTCGGAAGCGCTGCGGGAACTCCGCTTCGAAGCTTTCGACGGCCACGCCACCAAGAAACGCGAACTCGCCGCAGCCCAGCAGGAGCTCGTCTCGTTGAAGACGCGCAAGTCCCTGCTGCCGCCGTCGAGCATTGAAAACCGCGCCGCAATCGCGGCAGCCACTGGCGTTCCCGAGGACCGGATGCCCTTTGGAGGCGAGCTGATAGACCTCGCCGAGGGGGAGGAACAGTGGCGGCCCGCGGCCGAGCGTGCTTTACGGAACCTCGCCACGACGCTGCTTGTTCCCGGAGAGCACTTCGCCGCCGTCACGCGCTACCTGAATGACAACACGGTCCGCGGCGCGCTGCGGGCAGTGGACGTGTCCAAACCGCTCGCGGGCGGGGCCTTGGCTGTGGAGGACGTGTCCGACGGCGATTTGCTCACGAAGCTGAACATCCTCACCTTGGGGGCGAACGCCGACGCCGGAGAGTGGATCCGCGAGCGGATCGCCCTCGATTTCGCGTACCCGTGCGTGGAAGACCCGGACGAGCTCGCGAAGTTGGACAAAGGCCTGAGCCTGGGCGGAGTGGTCAAGCGCAACAGGCACACAGTGGAGAAGGACGATCGTTTCACGAGCCGGCAAGACTATGTTCTCGGTTTCGACAACGCTTCCAAGCTGGAGCTCGTGGCCGCGAAGGTCGGCGAGCTCGAGAACGAGCTTCTGAAGGCCGCCGAACTCGCCCAAAGCCGCGAGGATTCGCACCAAGGCATGACCCGCCAGCTCGATGCCTTGCGTCGCATCGCCGACGATGAGCGTGGCTGGGAACAGGTCTCTGCAGCGGTGGCGGCCGAGGAACTCGCGAAGATCGAGCAGCGGCTCAAGGATGCCTTGGCCGCGCAGGCCGATCTGGAGCCCTTGCGTGCAAATATCGAGGCCGTACGCGAAAAGCACCAGTCCTCCACAGGTTCGGCGGCGGTTTTGCAGAGCGAATACAAGACGCTCGACCACCAGATGACCACGGCTGACGCCCTCCTGGATGCTGCGCGCAACCGCCTGGACCAGGCGCCGCCGTCGGGCGCTACAGTTGCTGCCCTCGAGCCGTACTTCAGCGCATTCGGCGAGGTGGGCGAGCTCCATGAACTCGACACCCTGGCTGCCGAAGTCCGGAGCAAGCTCTTGGCGGAACTGCATGCCACTGAGTCGCGCGGGCAGGCGTTGGCCGAGCGGCTGACGCGCATGTTCGAAGGATTCGTGCGCGAATGGGGTACCGCCATTTCCGCGGACCACGGGACCTCGATCGGCGCCGCGGGGGAGTTCGAGTCCCGCTACCACCAGATCGTCAGCGAAGGGTTGCCCGCGCAGGAGGCCGAATTCCGGCAGTTCTTCAACCAGCGCACGCACGAATCGTTCAGCACGCTTCTCCACCTGCTAGACGAGGAACGCCGTGCCATCACGAGCCGCATCCTTCCCCTCAACGGCATCCTGTCCGAGGTCAACTTCCACGAGGGCAGCTTCCTGGAACTCGATATCAAACAGACGCTGCCCGCCACTGCGAAGCAGTTCAAGGACGCCATCCACAACGCGTTGAAGACGCGCCACTCGCGGCCGTCCCGCGCGGCCGGCGCCGCTTCGGGGGCCGCGGGCTCACCCGAGGCGGACGACGACGTCGAACTCACCAACCGCTACAAGTCGCTCGAAACCCTGGTCAAGCGGCTCGGTTCGCAGACCCCCGAGGACCGGCGCTGGCGAGCCGAGGTGCTGGATGTCCGCGGGCACCTCTTCATCCAGTGCAAGGAGCACCGCTCCGTCCAAGGCCCGCGGGGTGGCAAGAAGACCGAGGTGTACATGCACGCAGACACCGGATCGATGTCCGGTGGCGAGCGGCAGCGATTCACTGCGTTCATCATGGCGGCGGCCCTGAGCTACCAATTGGGCATCGCCGAGCAGGGTTTCACAACGTACGGAACGGTGATGATGGACGAGGCGTTCGTCCTCGCGTCGGAGGAGTTCGCCGGCGCAGGCATCAAGGCCCTGCACGAGTTCGGCTTCCAGTTGTTGCTGGCGGCCCCCGAAAACGTCATCGACCTGTCCCGGCATCTTGGTTCGGTCACGGAAATCCTGCGCGACAAGCGGACCAACCGCTCCGGCGTGCTCACGGCCCCCGTCATCGGCGCCCCGGGCGCGCCCGGCGAATGGCGTTCCGAAGCCAACCCCGTGGACATCGTGCTCCGCTAGCCCCGACGCTCGCTCACGTATGTCGGGTTTCCGGCGGACGCTCGCTCACGTATGTCGGGTTTCCGGCGGACGCTCGCTCACGTATGTCGGGTTTCCGGCGGACGCTCGCTCACGTATGTCGGGTTTTCGGCGGACGCTCGCTCACTAGAGATAGAGCGAGCGTCCGACGTGGGCGGCTACTTCCCTTGGACCCGCCCCAGGAACTGGGCAGTCCGGGACTGCAGCCCGGCGATTTGGCGAACGACGACGTCGGCCGGGTCCGGATTGATCTCATTCGCCGGGGGTTCCTTCCGGACGTTGGCGCAGCAGCCGAATTCTGCGCAGATCAACGTCCCCACAGTGTTGCCGTCGCGGCCCGATTGGCCCGCGCGTTCGGCAACCCAAAGATACACATCGTCCTTGGAAAACACGTCGCGGCACAGTTCGCAAAGGACCGAACGCTTCTTGCCGGAGCCTCCCTCGGGCGCGCGCAGCATGATGCCGGTAAGGGAACCGTCGTTCGGGAGAACGAGGTAGCCTCGCATCGGCATCTTCTCGTCGCGCCAGCCAAGGAATTCGAGGTTGTCCCAGTCGAGGGAATCGAAGTCCTTCGGGAGGTTGAGTTTGGCGGCCTCCGAGCGGCTCGCGTTGATGAATGAGGAACGGATTTGTTGGGCGGTGATTTTCTGCACGGCAAAGTTCTTTCAGATCGATTGGGCTCCGAAGAGGAAGGACGCATGGCGTCTGGCGATCCGAGGGCACCGCAAAGGAACCTTAGAGTGCTTCTAGTGCAGGGGCGGTGGGGTTAGTTTCCCTGGCCGCCGAGCGGGATGGCCGACGCAGAGGGGGCTGCAAAGCAGGCCAAAACGGCCACCTCGCCAACCATCGCAGCGCCAACGTGTGTAGTGCGCATGCTCATCCTCTCGATCTTCGCCGCTTTCACGGCCCTGGCCAGTTCGTTGAATCAACCGGCTCTGTCATCTTTGCAAAAGTCGTCGGTGGTGTCCAAAAATTCCCGTGCCGTTTGTTCCCATAGGTGAGCGAGCGTTTGCCGTTTTGTCGCTATAGGTGAGCGGGCGTTTGAGGGAACGCAGGGCGTGAATTAATTACGCGACGCAAACGTTTCGTAATTATCAGAAGGGTAGGCTAGCCTTACTTAGGTTTGCATCACTTACCTAAGGAGTCCCGTGGCTTCCCGCCCCTCACGCCGAGCCCTGCTGAAGACCGCAGGTGCAGCGACCGCAGCCGTTGCCGCCGTCGCGCTGTCCCTCACCGCTTGCTCGACCGGCTCAACTACCGCCAGTTCAGCGACGACGCCGGCCTCAAGCGGCCAGTTCCCAATCACCATCAAGAACGTCTTCGGTGAGACCACCATCAAGGCGCAACCGCAACGCGTGGTAACCGTCTCGTGGGTCAACGACGATGTTGCCTTGGCTCTCGGCGTCGTGCCCGTTGGGGTCCCGAAAAACGAATGGGGCAACAACGGCAAGGGTTCCACCCCCTGGAAGGACGCCGCGCTCGAGAAGTTGGGTGCCGGCTTTGGCACCGCGAAGGCGCCAGCCCAGTTCTCCGAGGCCGACGGCATCAACTTCACGGAGATCGCCAAGCTGGCACCGGACGTCATCCTTGCCGCCTATTCCGGCCTGACCGAGGCGGACTACAAAAAGCTCTCCGAAATTGCCCCCGTGGTGGCACAGCCCGAACTCGCGTACGGCACGCCATGGCAGGAAGCCACCACGATCATCGGCCAGGCCTTGGGTAAGAGCTCAGAGGCCACCAAGCTCGTCTCGGACACCGAGGCCACTATCAAGACCAAGGTCGCCGCGTTTCCGCAGCTCGCCGGCAAGTCCTTCATCTACGGCAACCTTGAGCCTGCCAAGGGCGACGGCGTCAACGTCTACACAGCCAACGACAACCGACCGCGTTTCCTGTCCGAAATCGGCATGAAGCTCGCCCCCGTGGTGCAGAACGCCAGCAAGGGCTCCAAGGAATTTTTCGTTCCGTGGTCCGCCGAAAAGGCCAACGAGCTTTCCTCGGACGTCTTCGTGACCTGGGTGCCGGATTCCAAGACCATGGACCAAATCAAGCAGGACCCCCTGCTGGGGCAGATCCCCGCGATCAAGAAGGGCGCCCTGGTTGCAGACTCCGACAACACCCTCACCCTGGCGATCTCCGCATCCTCGCCGCTGAGCTTGCCGTGGGCACTGGACATGTTCCTGCCGCAGCTGGCCAAGGGCGCCGACGCGGCCACCAAGTAGCGAAACGCCTGACATGACACAAAGCACGACGACGGCGGGCCCACCTTCCGCGGGCGGAACGGCGCGCGAGCTGGCAGCTCATGACCCTCACATCGCTTCCACAGGGCAACACCTGCTAGTTCGCGCGAAGGCCGGGCCCGACGTCGGGGGCCGGGGACGCGGCAACCGCGCCGCCTGGCTGCTGGCCGCCGTCGTCGTGCTTGCGCTTGCCTGTGCGGCCTCGCTCGCGATCGGCGCACGGGGCTTGTCCCTCGAAACCGTGTGGCAAGCACTCACGCAGTTCAACCCCGACGACGGGAACCATGCGGTGGTCCACACCCGCATTCCACGCACTGTGCTCGGTTTGGTGGCAGGGGCTGCCCTTGGCCTTGCGGGCGCCGCGATGCAGGGCGTCTCCCGCAACCCCCTTGCGGACCCGGGCATCATGGGCGTCAACGCCGGGGCGGCACTGGCTGTGGTCGCCGGGATCTACCTTTTCGGTATCTCGGGGGCGAGCGGCTACATCTGGTTCGCTTTCGTCGGTGCCGCGGCGGCCGCCGTCGTCGTCTATCTGATTGCGTCGATCGGGCGTGACGGTGCGACGCCGGTGAAGCTCGCTTTGGCGGGGGCGGCGCTGAGTGCGGGGCTTTACTCGATAATGAACGTCATCCTGGTTTCGAGCCAGGACACCCTGGACCGCTTCCGTTTCTGGCAGGTGGGTGGAATTGCCGGCAGCGACTGGTCCGTGGTGTTGACCGGATTGCCCTTCCTGCTGATTGGCGCGTTGATCGTGCTGGGCAGCGGGCGGATCCTCAACAGCCTGGCCCTCGGCGATGACGTTGCCCGCGGGTTCGGCCAGAATGTGACCCTGGCCAGGGGCGTCACCGCGCTTGGAATCGTGCTGCTCTGCGGATCGGCCACGGCGTTGGCTGGTCCCATCGGATTCGTCGGACTCGTGGTTCCACATGCCGTGCGTTTCTTTACGGGTCCGGACTACCGCTGGATCCTGCCGTTCTCCATGGTTCTCGCGCCGGCACTCCTCCTGGTTTCGGACGTGATCGGCCGGGTAGTGCTGCTGCCGGGCGAAGTTCCCGCGGGCATCATGACGGCCATCGTCGGTGCCCCCGTCTTCGTGTGGCTCGTCCGCCGGGGCAAGGGGGCGTCGCTGTGAACCTCCGCAGCAGGACCGCACTCCTGGGCACCGGCGTCGTGGTCCTCTTTGCGGTGACTGTGCTCCTTGGCAGCTACACGGTCACCATCCCCGATTTCTTCAGGATCCTCACTGCCCACTTGACGGGCGGGGAGAAGATCCCGGGCGCAAGCTTCATCGTCATGGAAAACAAACTGCCGCGGGCCGTGCTGGCAATCCTGATTGGTCTGGCGTTCGGCCTCTCGGGCGGGCTCTTCCAGACCATGCTCCGCAACCCCCTTGCCAGCCCCGACGTCATCGGCATCAGTTACGGTGCGAGTGCCGCGGCAGTCCTGGCCATTGTGGTGTTCGGCGCGTCCGGTGCCGCCGTGTCCGCGGCCGCGCTCGCTGGTGCGATCGGCGTCGCGCTTGTCATCTACGCCATTTCGCGCGGCGGCTCGGGTTCAGGGGGCGGGTCGGGCGGCCGTCGCGGGAATGCGGCAGGCAACCGGCTTATCCTCGCCGGCGTTGGTGTCGCCGCCGCATTGGGGGCGGTGGTGAACTTCCTCATGACCCGGGCGGATATCCGAACAGCCTCCGAGGCCCTCATATGGCTCAACGGTTCCTTGAATTCGGCCAATTGGGAGCGCGTGGGCGTACTCATGGCCTCGCTCGCCGTGCTTGTTCCTGCGCTGGCCCTCCTCGCCGTACCGCTGCGTATGCTCGAACTCGGGGACGACGCCGCGGCCGGACTAGGAATCCGCGTAAACGCCGTACGTTTCGGCCTGGTGATCACCGCCGTCGCGCTCGCAGCAATGGCGACGGCGGCTGCCGGTCCGGTTGCCTTCGTCGCCTTTCTTGCCGGGCCGATCGCCCGGCGGGTGGTCGGCCGACCCAGCCTCCCGGCGTCGGCGTTCACCGGCGCCTTGATCGTCCTAGCGGCCGACTACTTCGCGTACAACGTGGCACCCCTGGTTCTGGCCGGCACCGTCCTGCCGGTCGGCGTCATTACCGGCGCCCTCGGCGCTCCATTCCTGTTGTGGCTTCTGGTCACGTCCAACCGAAAGGAAGCCTGACATGGCACAACTGAGCGCACGCGGCTTGACGCTCCAATACGAGCAACGACGGGTGGTCGAAGGACTCTCGACGGAGGTTCCCGAAGGCAAAGTGACCATGATCGTGGGTGCCAACGCCTGCGGGAAATCCACGTTGCTCAGGGGGCTGTCCAGGCTCTTGAAGCCGAGCGCCGGCGTCGTCACACTGGATGGCAAGGACATCCACTCCCGCCCGGCCCGCGAACTCGCCCGCACGCTCGGCCTTCTTCCGCAGCAGCCCCTTGCCCCGGATGGCATCACCGTCCGCGAACTGGTGGGCCGCGGACGGTATCCGCACCAAGGGTTCTTCCGCAGCTGGAGGACTGGCGACCGGTCGGTGCATGATCTCGCCGTCCAACGGGCACTCGAGACCACGTCAACGCTTGGGCTTGCTGACCGGAACGTCGACGAACTGTCCGGTGGGCAGCGCCAGAGGGTATGGATCGCCATGGCGCTTGCGCAGGAGACCGAGGTCCTTCTCCTTGACGAACCCACCACCTACCTTGACCTGGCACACCAAGTGGAGGTGCTGGACCTGGTGACCGACCTCAACCGCAGCCGGGGGACCACCGTGGCAATCGTGTTGCATGACCTCAACCTGGCAGCGCGTTACGCCGACCACGTCATCGCCATGAAGGCCGGGGCGATCGTCGCCGAGGGGCCAGCGATTGAAGTGGTCACCGAGGACTTGGTGCGCGACGTTTTCGGCCTGGAGTCCCGGGTGGTTCCGGATCCAATTTCCGGCACCCCGCTCGTTCTCCCGATCGGCCGGCACCGCACCGCCGCTCACTCAACGTCCATCGAATTGGAGTTCGCCTCATGAACGCAGACGCCGTTGTGCGAAACGCAACCACGGAGTCGATGACCCTGGCCTTCGATGTCACGGTCACCGCCGTCGAGGATCTCGGCCCCAACTTCCGCCGCATCACGTTCGGGGGATATTGCCTGCGCGGATTCGGGGTTTCGGGGAACACCCTGGACCTGCGCATCAAACTCATGATTCCCTCGCTCGACGCCGACGGGCACCCCCTGCCGTTGCCCGCCTTCCACACGGGCGACGTCGGTTGGTACCAAGAGTGGTTGGCGATGGATCCCGCGGTCCGCGGATCGATGCGGACCTACACCGTGCGGAACGAGAGGCTCGACGCCGTCTACCCCGAGATCGACGTCGACTTCGTAATGCACTTCGACGGCGGCGGTCACGGCGGTTGGGCCGGCGGCGCTAGCGGCGGTGTGGCGGGGCCCGGCGTCGACGGCGGTGCGGTTCACCCGACGGGCGGGCCCGCCGCCAACTGGGCGCTCGCCGCGAAGCCGGGGGATTCGATCACCATCATCGGCCCGAACAACCGGGCAGCCCATTGCGTCACCGCCGAAACGTATTCCGGCATCGAATGGCGTCCCGGCCTGGCGCAGCGGGTCCTTCTTGCGGGCGACGAAACAGCCGTCCCCGCCATCGGCGCGATCCTGGAGTCCTTGCCCGCGGGAATCACAGGGCATGCCTTCCTTGAGGTACCCGAAGCCGGGGATTTCCAAGACCTCGACACAGAGGCCGACATCGAAATCACGTGGCTCGCGCGGGGCACGGCCCTTGGCCGGTCCCGGCCTCACGGGGAGTTGCTGAAGGAAGCCGTACGCGGAGCTGTACCCGTCCCCGGTTGGGTGGGGATCATCTCGCTCGATGGCGCCGCCGGCCCCGAGCCCGAAGATGTCAACGTGGACCGGGACATCTTGTGGGAAACCCCGCTGCGCATGGACACGGCCGCGATCGAAGCGAGCCGCAACCCTGGCCTTCCCTCGGGCGCTTTGCCGTTCTACGCCTGGATCGCAGGCGAGGCAGGGGTCATTAAAGAGTTGCGCCGGTACCTGGTCCGGGATGTGGGGATCGACCGGAAGCAGGTGGCGTTCATGGGCTACTGGCGCAAAGGGAAAGCCGAACTCTAACCCGCCCCCTCCGACGCCGGCTCACATATATCGTCCTTTTCGCCGACGCTCGCTCACATATGCGGCCAAAACCGCAAACGCTCGCTCACGTCAGGTGAGCGGGCGTCTGGCCGAAAGGGGCTATAGGTGAGCGGGGGTTCGCCCGAAACGCGCCGTAAGTGAGCGGGCGTCTGCCCGAAATGCCCTATAGGTGAGCGAGCGTCGAATTAACCTGGGCTTTGCCGGCGGGCAACCGGGCGGGGCTACGCTGGCGTGGTGGCTGGGAACGTGCTTGATGCTGACCAGAACGGACGACGGCGGTTTGTTGCCTTGGGCGATTCTTTCACCGAGGGCGTGGGGGACCGGAACGAGGCCCTGCCGAACGGCGTCCGGGGCTGGGCCGACCGCGTCGCCGAGAAACTGGCCAAGGCCGAACCTGGCTGGGAGTATGCCAATCTTGCGGTGCGGAGCAAGCGGCTCCGTCACATCGTCGACGAGCAATTGGACCGTGCCCTGGCCATGGAACCCACGCTCATCACGCTCTACGCCGGCGGAAACGACATCCTGGACTTCGGCACGGACATGGACATCCTCATGGCCGAGTACGAAAGGCTCGTGGCCCGCCTCGCATCCACGGGGGCCACCTTGGTCTTGTTCACGGGGTACGACGTCAAGGTCTCGGCCGTGCTGGAACCCTTCAAGAAGCGGAATGCCCTCTACAACGAGCGCGTCCGCGAGATGGCCGCCAAGTACGGGGCTGTGCTGGTGGATTATTGGTGCCTTGACGCTTACCACGACCGCCGGATGTGGGCTTCGGACCGCCTTCACATGTCCAAAGCCGGGCACAAATATATGGCGTCGCAGGTCCTGGATCACCTCGGTGTTCCGCATAAGTTCTCGCCCAAAGACTGGGAACCGCCGCAGCGCCTCAAGTTGCGCGACTGGGAACGCCGTCAGCGCCGCTGGGTGAACGACTGGGTGCTGCCGTTGTTTGGCCGGAAGCTTCGCGGCGTCACGCTCGGGGACGCCCTTGGCCCGCGCTGGCCCGAGCCCGTGAAGGTGCCGCGGAAGGCCGGGCTGCGAAAACTCGCGGAACGCCAGGCCGCCGCTGCGGGCGCCGCCGCTGCTGGAACCAAGGCACAAAGCAACGCGCAAGGCAACGCGCAAGGCAAAGCTCAAAACAACGGGGGGACATGACCATGGCCATGGAGACGCCGATGCGATTCGTCGCCGTCGGAGATTCCTTCACTGAAGGCGTCGGCGACGTAGACCTTCGCCTTCCCAACGATTGCAGGGGCTGGGCCGATCGCGTGGCAGAGGAACTGGCCAGGCACCAGCCGCAGGCGCAGTACGCCAACCTTGCCCTCCGCGGCCGTCGGCTCAGGCAGATCGTGGTTGAACAACTCGAGCCCGCGCTCGCGATGGCCCCCACCCTGGTCAGTTTCCACGCTGGCGGCAACGATCTGCTCGGCGCACGACTGGACATGCGCATGCTGGTCCGTGGATTCGAGGATGCCGTTGCCCGGATCGCGGACAGTGGCGCCCACGTCCTGCTTTTCACCGAGTACAACGTGCCGCTTTCGCCGGTGTTGGAGCCGCTCAAGCTGCGCACGGCAGTCTTCAATAAACACATCCGGCGCATTTCCGCAGCCTACGGAACGCTTCTGGTGGACCATTGGTGCTTCGAAAAATATCAGGACCGCCGGATGTGGGCTCCGGACCGGCTGCACATGTCCGGTATCGGGCACGAATACATGGCCAAGAAGGTCTTGGAGGTCTTGGGTGCCACGCACTCGCTCGCCGCACCGGTGCTTGGGGCGCTGCAACCGCGGAGCCGCGCCGAGATCATGACCGACGACGCCGCGTGGCTCAGGCGCGATGTGGCACCCTGGCTTTCGCGTCGTTTCAGGGGAGTTTCGTGCGGCGATCACCTGAGCGCCCGCTGGCCGGCCCTTATGCCGGTGGTCTTGCCGGAGCGGTTGGGGACGTCCCCAGAGCCGGCCCGGATTTAAGGGGGTGGCGTCACGCCTGACAAATTTTTGGCGGCGGTGTGCCCCGCGTGACGCCCTGGACGCCCAAGCTAACTAGTCCAGCAGGTTTTCGAAGCCCGCGGATGCCGTGGTGACCGTGAATTCGATGATCTCGAAGTCGGCCACTCCGTTGACGTAGAACGGATCCGTCGCCAGGGAAGCGTCCAGTGTTGCACGGTCGACGTTGGACAACAGGACACCTCCGATGGCTGGAACGCGACGTCCGGACGCAACGAAAGTGCCGGCGTCGAACGCTTCTTTGACCCAATCCATGTGTGCGGGGCGGTGGAAATCGACGATCTCGTCGGGAACTTTGTAGGTCAGCGAAACCACGAACATGCCGCCCAGCCTACAACGCGGAGGGCGGCCACAAGCGGCCGCCCTCCGAAAGTGAACTACGGCAGGAGCTTGACTGCAGAGTTCCAGTTGTAGTCGGGGTGGGCGTCGCTGATCTGGAGAGTCATGACGAGCAGTTGGAAGGCTTCGAGCTCACGCGAGCGGCGCAGCGGTCCGACGTTCACCGGACGCAGCCCGGCACCTTTGACGAAGTCGACGACGGCGGCCGTCGCCTCGGCGTCGTCGCCCGCCACGAGTACATCGAGGGTCTGGCCGTCCACTTCGCCCTCCGCGAGCGTGGCGGCGAAGACGGTGTTGAAGGCCTTCACCACCGATGCGCCGGGGACCAAGGCCTGCAGTTCTTCGGCGGCCGAGGTCCCGGCGGGAACGGTGAGGGAATCGAAAGTCTCGAAGTTCACGGGGTTGGAGATGTCCACGATCGTCTTGCCGTTGAGCGCTGAGCCATAGGAAGAAAGGACTTCTTTGGAGGCCTCGAACGGGGTGGCCAGCACCACGATGCTGCCTTCCACCGGGGATCCCGTGATGCCGGAGGTTCCGTTGACCGTCGCCGCAACGGCAGCAGCGGAGCCGGCGTCGCGGCTGAGGACCTGGACGCTCTTGCCTGCGGTGGCCGCGCGGGCCACGATGCCGGACGCCATGTTGCCGGTACCGATGATGGTGATGTCAGCCATTGTTGTTTCCTTTGCTTGAGTGCTCACGATTCGTTCACGATCAGTTACTTGAAGCTTCAACTAAAACAATAATGACCTTAAGTTGAAGTGTCAAGCATTGATTTCCTTCTAAGATGAATCCATGACCGAACCGCGCTGGCTCAACGCCGACGAACGCCGTGCCTGGCTGGCCCTCCTGAGCATCAACACCCTGCTGCCCGCAGCCCTGGACACCCAACTGCAAGCGGCCGGCAAGTTGTCGCTTTTCGACTACAACGTGCTCGCCATGTTGTCGGAAGCGGAGGGGCGTTTCCTGCCGATGAGTGAACTTGCCGCTCGCACCAGTGCTTCCTTGTCGAGGCTGTCGCACGTCGTCACCAAGCTGCAGAGGCGCGGCTGGGTGGAGCGCGAGGCCCACCCGGGCGATGCCCGTGTCACCGTGGCGCACCTGACCGAGGCCGGCATGGACACCATCGTGTCCCTCGCCCCGGGTCATGTGGATGCCGTCCGCGCCTTGATGTTGGACGCCATGACCGACGACGACGTTGCGGACCTCGCGCGGATCGGCGAGAAAATCGTGGCCCGGTTGGACGACGATCACTGGATCCTGCGCGAACGCTAAGCCGCCGGCGCCACGCCAGCGGCCTCGCTGCCGGCGGCAACTGCTGCCCGCGGCCGGTGCCGGAGCCGCCGCGCCCTGAGCAGCGGCCCCACGTGACGGCCGCCCCGCACTGATGAAAGACTGGCGCCATGGATTTTTCTGCCCGGTACGTGGCATTGGGTGACTCGTTCACCGAAGGACTTGGCGACGCCGACCCCTCGCGCCCCAACGGGGTCAGGGGATGGGCAGACCTTGTTGCCCATCAATTGGCCCAAAGCAACGACGATTTCGGCTACGCCAACCTGGCTATCCGGGGCAAGAAACTCCGGCAAGTCATGGCAGAGCAGGTGGACGCCGCCGTCGCGCTTCAACCGACGCTGGTGACCTTATATGCGGGCGCGAACGACATCTTCCGCCCCAAAGTCGATATCGACAGGCTGATGGAAGACTACGAGGCCGGCATCGGGAAGCTCAGTGCCACCGGCGCCACGTTGCTTCTCTTCACGGGCTTCGATGCCCGCAGTTCCAAGGTTTTCGGCACCATGCGCGGACGCACCGCGATCTACAACGAATTGCTGCGGGAAATCGCCGAAAACCACGGTGCGCTGGTGGTGGACTACTGGCGCTTCAGCGAATACCACGACTGGCATATGTGGGCGCAGGACCGGATGCACATGTCCACTGCGGGCCACATCAACATGGCCAACCGGGTGCTGGCCGTCCTGGAGCACGAAGGTTCCCTCGAGGTTCCGCCGCCGGTCCCGCAACCCCAGCCTGCGCGCGTGGAAGCGTTGCGGGCCAATGCGCGTTGGGCCCGTGAACACGCAGCCCCGTGGGTGGTCCGCCGCGTGACGGGCAAGTCCTCAGGTGACGGTCTCAGCCCGAAGTACCCGCAGCTCACCCGGCCGTAGCAAGTTTCCGGAAGCCCGGCGTGGCGAGCAGTTCGCCGTCGTTCTTCACCGCGAGCACGTCCACGTCCCAGTGGGAGGTGGCCAGCGCGAGGGTCCCGGCGCCGCCCGCCATGATGGCGGTGGCCAGGACGTCGGCCGTGATGATATCGGCCGCTGCCACTGAAACCTGGCGGAACCCCTCGTCCCGCGCCGATTGGAGGCCCGCGGACCAAATGTGGTGGCCGCGTTCGCTCGTTCCCGAGGTCGCCAGCGCGTGCCTGCCCTTGCTGCCGAGGGGAAACGCGGTCAGGAGCGTCGTCCGATCCTCCGGGTCAATAATCCCTGCCAGCCACGGCCGCGCAGTGCCCGGCGTCGGCGAACCGGCCACAAGGACATCCCCGCCCGCGTTGAGGCACCAATCCTGCAGCCCCAGCGCGAGCAGCGACGTTCCGGCTTCCCGTATCGCATGTCCCTTGACGATCCCGGCCAAGTCCACGACGCCGTCGGGCCGTTCCGCCGTGAACGCACCTGCCGTGAGGCTGCGCCAGTCGACAGCCTCGACATACAGCCGGCGCATGTCCACGGAGGCGTCCCTCAGGGCCAGCTCGCCCCGCGCCATCGCGCTCGCCTCCGAGTCGGGACGGTAGAGGCTAAACGTCCGGTCCAACCCCGTGAACAACTGCTCGACGACGTCGGTGGCCGCCTCGAGTTCTTCCACCGCGGCTTGGGGGGCCATCCCTGGAGCAGTCGGGATGGCGAGGCTCACCACGGTGCCCATGCTGGTGAACGTTCGGGAACGAAGGCGGGGCTCCGAACTGCCCCCTCCGGTCTCGCATGGCTTAGAAGTGGGCTGCATCGAGGGCCGCCTGGAGCGACGTCAAATACGCCTCGCTGGTATAGGTGGCCCCGCCGATGGTCTGCACGTTCGCAGACTGGGCGCTCAGTACTTCGGAGCGGAGCAGGGGTGCTGCCCTGGCGCTGATCTGGACGGATCGTTGCTCTTGGTCGGTCAGGTGCAGGGCTGTGACATCCGTGATCACGCCGGCCTTGATGGTTACCTGGACCTGTACCGTTCCAAAGCGCGTCTTCACTGCGGTTCCGGCGTACGTGCCGCCTGCCTTGGCCGAGGCTCCCAGACTGGAACTGGAACTGGAACTGGAGCCGGCTCCGGTTCCCGAGGACGATCCGGACGCACTGCTCCCGGTGCTTCCGTTCGCCGTCGAGCCCGTTCCTGAAGCGGTACCGCCCGTGGTTCCGGTTGCGGAGGTGGTGACCGCCGATGCGTTCGAGTCAGCCACGTGTGCACCCGACTGCCACCCGACCACAAGGATTGCCGCCGACGCCAGCGCCGCTGATATTCCTGCCCTGAGTCTCACCAGTCAAACCTTTCGTAGTGGAGCTGCTCCTCCCGGACGCCGGAGCTTTTTGCCTCAGCCAGCACCTGGCGGGCCCAAGCCGATGGACCACAGATGTAGACATCCGCGTCGGTGATGGCCGGTACGAAGTCCCGCAGGCGCGAGGTGCCGGCAGAGGCAGGCAACCACGCGCTTTGGGGATTCGCCGACCGCGGGCCGGTCAGATGGAAGAGCGTGGCACCGCGTTTCCGGCACAATTCCAGGATCTCGTCGCCAAGGAATAGCTCGTCAGTGGTGCTGCCGCGCAACAGGACGGTCGCCTGGCCGGGCGCGAAGGGGGTGGATTCCAGGAGCGCCCGGAGGGGCGTGATTCCGATTCCTGCGCCGATCATCACAACGTGTTCCCGGCTCCGGGCCGCCGTGCTGAAGACACCGTAGGGACCTTCGATGGCTACTTTCGTTCCCGGTTTGAGCGAAGCCAGCCGGGCCGAGCCCGCTCCCAGGTTCCGGACGGTGATCCGCAAGGTGGGCTGTTGGGCGGGCCGCCCGTATGCCGTGCCCGACGGCGGCATGATCGGTTCCGCGGAGAGGCTGAACGGATGTGCCTGCCACCACATGCCTGGGGCAAGGAAGCGCCAGACGAAGAACCGGCCGCCGTTTCCCGACAATTCGTTCAATCGCAGGCCGCTCATTTCGATGCTGAAGACGCCGGGCGCAAGGGGAACCACGCGCCGCACGGTCAACTGGTGCCGGTAGGTGGCTATCACCGGCTGGGCGACACGGAACCACGCCAGCGCCGAGCCTGTTCCGATGTAGAGCAGCAGCCAGTACCAACGCTGCCAGGTGCCTTCGGCGAATAATCCGCCCACGCTGAACTGGTGAGGCAGGGCGACCGCTACGGCCAAATACGTGAGCAGGTGGACGAAGTACCAGAATTCATAGGGAAAGCGGCGGCGAACAGCTACCAGCGAGGTGACCACCACGGCAATGAAGAGCGCCATGGAGACGAACGCCAACCACATGTCGGGTACCAGCACCCAGAGCGAAACGGCTTCGCTGACGGGGTTCAGGCCCTCGGCCATGCCGTAACCGGTCGCGACGAGAAGTCCGTGCGCCAGCAATAGGTAGAGCGCCGGTTTGCCTAGCTTCCGGTGGAACTCCAACGCCCTGTCATGGCCGACCGCGCCGTCCACGAAAGGCAGTCGTGCCGCGAGCAGAAGCATCAGGAAAACCAGATCCATACCGGCAAGCCCGGCGAGGATCCCGGCGGCGGTGACCGCTTGGGTGAGGTTCCCGACCGACGACATCCCGCCGTCGGCGAGCCACAACGCCAGCGCCGCCGCGAGGGAAGCCCACAGCGCAACGGTGAGCATGTCCGTCCGGAACATGCGTCGGCGATGCTGCGCAGCGAACCTTCCCTTGGCGGGATTGCGCCGCTCGGGCGCTGGCGGCCGGCCCGGGGGCATACCCACACGTTGGCCTGGGGAGGCGAGGAGTTGTGACTTCATGCCTCAAGATTGAACTCTCAACCTTTCGATCTCCTGTGAAGGGCCTAGCCTCCGCTTATGAGTTGGGAACTTCGTTCTTATACACCCGATTGGTCTTAATTTCCCCCAGCCCCTAGACTTATTAGGCGCTAGGTGGCGCGGAGCGTGTGCAATTGCTCCGGTCGGCGGTGACTGTTGGTAACAACGGGATATCCGCGGGCCGGTAGTTAGGGGCTCAAGTTGCGTGCATTCCAGTATTCGCCCAGTATTCCGGCCTGTTGTCCGGACCCACTACCTTCGCCGCAGCGGTGATCTTTGGCTGGTTTCAGTCAAGGGATCCAGCCCGCGGGAACTACCGAAAACGGTGTGGACTGGTTGCGGACGTCGCCTATTGCACGGGAAGCAGGAACTCTGCTGGCCGTTTCATTTTATTTTTTAGGAGAGTCGTCATGGCAGCAAACTGCCAGGTGACCGGAGCCGAGCCGGGCTTTGGACACAGCATTTCGCACTCGCACCGCCGCAACAAGCGTCGGTTCGACCCCAACATCCAGAAGAAGCGCTACTGGGTTCCGTCCCTGCGCCGTAATGTCACGCTGACCCTGTCGGCCAAGGGCATCAAGACCATCGACGTTCGCGGCATCGACGCAGTCGTCGCCGAAGTTCTGGCTCGCGGGGTGAAGCTCTAGTGGCAAAAGACAAGGACGTACGTCCGATCATCAAGCTGAAGTCGACTGCGGGAACCGGTTACACCTACGTAACCCGCAAGAACCGTCGTAACGACCCGGACCGCCTGGTCCTGAAGAAGTACGACCCCAAGATCCGCCAGCACGTCGAATTCCGAGAGGAGCGCTAAACATGGCTAAGAAGTCCAAGATTGCTCGCAACGAGCAGCGCAAGGTCATCGTTGAGCGTTACGCTGCAAAGCGTCTCGAACTGAAGAAGACCCTGGTTGACGCCAACGCGACTGACGAAGCACGCGAAGAGGCTCGCCTCGGCCTGCAGAAGCTGCCCCGCAACGCCTCCCCGATCCGTCTGCGTAACCGCGACATCATCGACGGCCGCCCGCGCGGTACCTTCCAGAAGTTCGGTATCTCCCGTGTTCGCTTCCGCGACATGGCTCACCGTGGTGAGCTCCCGGGCATCACCAAGTCTTCCTGGTAATCCAGAAGTACTAGAAGGGCCGGCAACCGCTTGGTTGCCGGCCCTTCTTGCGTTTAAGGCGCAGGGGGCCGGGCTTTGATGCTTCGCGTGTCCGACTTTGGCGAGTTTCGTGGCTTCGCGATTAAGTGGCGCAGCACACAGCATTGGATGACGACGCCGGTGGCTTCTTTTTGGGCCGAACCGGCTGTTTTGTCCCGGATTGACGCGGTTCTTGCTCGCCCCAGGGGTGATTTGCGTGGGGTCTTGGGGGTGTGTAAAGTAGATCGAGTCGCCGCCGCTGATGCGGAAAAATTGCGACCGACCCCCTTTCAAATGGAAACCAAATTCTTGGTTCGCTTTCTTGCGTTCCGGTGTGGTTTCCGGGTGTCACGGATGGTGTTTTGTCCGATGCGGTTCCCGGATTCGGG
>NZ_JAYKZI010000007.1:0-190028 GCF_036662515.1 Arthrobacter sp. S2(2024)
CGAATTCCGGGCCCATCTGGACCTTGGCCTTGATCCACTCGGGCTTGCGTTCGACCGGGACGGCTTTGTTGCGCTGTTCAACGCGCAGCAGCTTACGGCCTTCAGGTGCCAGGGTCATGAGGAACTCCATAATTCAGGTGGCGCGGACGCACCACGATGATTCGGTTCCTCCCCGCTCTGTATTGGACCTGAGAGTTTCCGCGTCCCTGCCTTGCGGCTGGACGCTTGCACCGTCGGTGAGTCCGGTTGCCCGGGCTGCTTTCCAGAGTTGCCTTGCCGCGGCGGTACATGGGCCTGAGAGATTCCTGGGGAGGATTTGCTCCTACGGCGCCTGCTGAAACGTACCGGCAGGGCTCTCCCGCCGCAGATCATAAGCGTGTGCCGCCTTCCGGTGACACGTCTCACATGGTATCCGGTGCCTGTGCGGCACGCAAAGGGCACGTGAGCATTCGTGAAGCTAAATCCTGCGGTAACTAAGGTCGAAGATCATGCGCCCGGCCTCGTGGGCCTTGTTTTCGAAGCTGGTGCGGATGCGGCCATCGAAGCGCGGAGCCCATCCGCCTACGTGGTCCACTCCCTCGTTGGGGCCGGTGTGCTCGGTGCTGACCGGTGCCCGGCCTTCCTTGACGGGGGCCCCGCCCACGATGGATTCGACTCCGGATTCCCACACTTGGGTAAGGGGGCTGTCCGCGCCGGCCCGCTCGCCGTCGTGCAGGTTTTCAAACTCGGTTGAGCCGGCCAGGACCTCGCGGACGTGGACGGCGTAGTTGGACCAGTCGGTGGCGATCCGCCACAGGCCACCCTTCTTGAGGGACCGCGCAGCGAGTTCGGCGAACGCGGGCTGGATGAGGCGGCGTTTGTGGTGCCGGGACTTGTGCCAGGGGTCGGGGAAGAAGACCCAGAGCTCGCTCACCGAACCGGCAGGAAGCATGGTAGCCAGGACCTCGGGCGCGTTGGCTTCGACCACCCGGACGTTGCTGAGCCCGCGGCTGTTGATCTTGATCATGGTGTTGGCCAGGCCCGGGGTGTAGACCTCCACGGCGAGGAAGTCCTTGTCCGGGTTCTCCTCCGCAGCGTGGCATACGGCGTCGCCGAGTCCCGAACCGATTTCAACGATCAGCGGTGCCTTGCGCCCGAACTCCGCTTCGGCGTCGAACACGTAGTCCGGGTGCACCGAGGTGTTGGCGACATGCCGCGGAACCTGGATGGCCCAGCGGTCCGAGTGCTCTTCCCACGCTGCCTGGCGGCGGCCCTGGAGGCGCGTCCCGCGGCGCACGAAACTGACCGGCCGGCCGCCGTAGGTGCCGAAGGAGGCCTGGCTGCCGGGGGTCACGGGGCGCGAAGACTGCGGTGTTTCAGGGGATTCTGGGGTTTCACTCATCCCCTCCAGAATACCGTTGCAGGACCAAACGCCCGCGGCGGAACCTGCGCACTCTCCCGTCACGAGGCGTCCGCGCACGGGAGTGACTGCCAGAATGGGTTGGTGACCCCCGCTTCAAGCGCCCCCAAGAACACCAAGCCACACTCCGGCGTCGCCGAGATACTTGTCGACGCCGAGATCGACGAGCTCCCCGCCGCCGAGCCCACCCAGGTCAAAACGCGCGGCGGACTCGTCTTCCTGGGGATCTGCCTGGTGCTCATCGGGCTGAACCTGCGGACGGTCTTCTCGAGCTTTTCGGCTGTCCTTCCGGAAGTCACCGCCAACGCCGGTCTGCCGGGCTGGGCGGTGGTTGTCCTCACCACCGTGCCGGTGACCTTGCTGGGTGTCTTCGCTCCGCTGGCGCCCATCCTGGCCCGCCGTTTCGGTGCCGAGAGGGTGCTGCTCGGCGCGATGGCCGTGCTGACAGCGGGGCTGCTGATCCGACCCGTGGACCTCGCCGGAGCGGGGCACTTGCCCGCACTGCTCACCGGAACCGCGGCGTGCGGCGCCGCGATCGCCCTGTGCAACGTGCTGCTGCCCGGCGTGGTCAAGCGCGACTTCCCACATCGGCTCGGACTCATGGGCGGCCTGTATACGACGGCGATTTGCGCGTCTGCCGCGCTTGGTGCCGGTTTCACCTACCCCGTCTTCACGGCGGCCGGGCACTGGACCTCGGCGCTGTGGTTCTGGGCGCTGCCCGCCGCCGTCGTACTTTTGCTTTTCCTGCCGCTGGCGATCCGCCAGCACCCCGTCCGCCACAACGCGGCCGACGGCGGTGCGAACGTCTGGCGTTCCGCCGTCGCCTGGCAGGTCACCGCCTTCATGGTGTTCCAGGCGATGATGTCCTTCAGCGTGTTCGCCTGGTTGGCGCCGATCCTGCGTGACCGCGGGATCGACGGCGGGACGGCCGGCTTGATCGTGTCGGTGTCGATTGTCCTGCAGATGCTTGGTTCGTTCGTTGCTCCGGGGCTAGCGGCCCGGTTCAAGGACCAGCGCGTCATCAACACCGTGGTGGCCCTCATGACCGGCGGCGGCTTCGCCTTGAGCATTTTCGGCCCCACGGACCTGATCTGGGTGTGGACCGGACTGTTGGGCCTTGGCCAGGGGAGCCTCACGGCCGTGGCGTTGACCATGATCATGCTGCGTACCCGCGATTCGCACACCGCCGCGCACCTTTCGGGCATGATGCAGGGCGTCGGCTATGGCTTGGGCTCCACGGGAACACTGATGGTCGGCCAGTTGCACCAAGCGACGGGTGGCTTCGCCGCAGCCGGCATCCTGTTCCTCGTGGTGGGGTCCCTGGCGGCCTTCTTCGGGTTCCGCGCCGGTCGGAACCGCTACGTCGGCTAGCCCGACTGACTCGCAGTTGTTGTCGTTTTCAGGGCTCAAAACGACGTTAACTGCGAGTCAGTTGGGTCCGAAAGGGGGAGGTTAGTGCGTCAGGTCCTTGCCCTTGGTTTCCGGGATCATGAAGGCGAACGCGATACCGATGGCCAACAGGATCACGGCGTAGACGTTGAACATGTTGGCTTGGCCGATGCTGCCGAGCCACGTCTGCAGGTACGGGGCCGTCCCGCCGAAGACCGCAACGCAGATGGAGTACGGGACGCCGACGCCGACGGTGCGGATCTTGGTCGGGAACAGTTCGGCGTACACGGCCGGGACAATCGAGGCGCTGCCGGCAATGAAAAACAACATCACGGACATCGAAACGGCCAGCTGCCAAGGGGAGTCCTTCAGGAGCCACGTCATGGGGAAGTGCAGCAACGCCGCCCCGGCGGAACTCACGATCAGCACGGGCTTGCGGCCGATGCGGTCGGACAGCTTGCCCCAGAACGGCAGCGACGCGATGAACGCGACGTTGCCGATGACGCCGGCCCACAAGGCTGCGCCACGATCCATCTTGAGGCTGCTGGCCGCGTAGCTCGGCGCCACGACGCCCCAGATGTAGTAGACGACGGTGAGGCCGACGGTCAGCCCGATAACCTGCAGGGCCTGCTTGCGGTATTTGACGATCTGCGGCCACATGGGCTCGCGCTTTTCCTTCGGAGCTTCGGCTTGGAACGCCTCGGTCTCCTTCATTTTGGCCCGCATGACCAAGGCGTAGATGCCCAGGGCGCCGCCCACCAGGAACGGCACGCGCCAGCCCCAGGCGTTCATGTCGGCCTTGCTCAGCACACCGGTCAGGATGGCGCCCAGCAGCGTCCCGGCAAGGATGCCGGCTGTGCCGGAGGTGTAGATGAGGGTCGCCCAGAAGCCGCGCTTTTCCTTGGGCGCCATTTCGGACAGATACGTTTGCGACGACGGCAGCTCGCCACCGTGGGCGAGGCCCTGGATGAGGCGGGCCACCAGGAGCATGACGGATGCCAGGGCCCCAACGGCCTGGAATGTCGGGGCGATACCGATCAACAGGCTGCCGACAGCCGCGAGGCCGACGGCGATGGTCATGGACGTCTTGCGGCCGATCCGGTCGCCGATCCAGCCGAAGACGAAGCCGCCGAACGGCCGGGCCACGAATCCGACGGCGAAGATCGCCAAGGTGGAGAGGACCGCGGACGTGGGGTCGGCGCTGCTGAAGAGCGCGCTGGCGATGAAGGGCGAGAACGTGGCGTAAATGGCCCAGTCGTACCATTCGACGGCGTTGCCGATGCCGGTGCCGACGAGGGTTCGCAGATGGGACTTGTGAACCTGGGCTGTGGCTGAAGCGCCTACGGTTGCGGTCATGTCTTGCTCCAAGGTCTGGGGGTGGTGGTTAGTTGCCGGCGGCGAGGGTGGCGATACGGGAGACCGCGAGCTCTGCGTAGAGCGCCGCACCATCGGACAGGACGCCGTCGTCGAACGTGGCGTAGGGAGAGTGGTTGAACGGTGAGGTGGTGTGGTCCACGCCCCGCGGCACGGCGCTGAGGCCCACGAAGGTTCCCGGAACTTCGGCCAGGACCCGGGAGAAATCCTCCGAGCCACTGATCGGCGTGGCCCAGCGGGAGAGCCGGGAATCGCCGAACATTCCCGAGATGACGTCCTCGGCGGTGTGCGTCTCGTCCTCGTCAGTGACGGTCATGGGGTATTCGCCGCGGTAGTCGACGTCCACCTCAAGGCCGTGCGCGGAGGCAATGCCCTTGAGGAGCTGCGGAATCGCAGTCATCATCCGCTCGCGGGAGGCTTCCGAGAATGTGCGGATGGTGGCTTCGAAACGCGCGGATTCGGGGATGACGTTGCGCTTGGTACCCGCCTGCAGCACGCCCACGGTCAGGACTACGGGATCGAACATGTTGAACTGACGCGTGATCATGACCTGCAGCGCCGTCACCATTTCCGCGGCCGCGGTCACGGGGTCCTTGGCCGAATGCGGCGCCGAGCCATGGCCGCCGGCGCCCAGGACCGTGACGAAGAGTCCGTCCGAGGCGCTCATCATCACGCCAGCTTTGGTGCAGAACTGGCCGTGAGGTTCCAGTGAGGAGAAGACGTGCATGCCGTAGGCGGCGTCAACACGGCGGCCTGCGGCGTCCAGGACGCCTTCGCGGATCATGTGGCCCGCGCCGTCGAAGCCTTCCTCGCCGGGCTGGAACATGAGGACGACGTCGCCGGCCAATTGATCGCGCCGCTCGGCCAAGAGGGTTGCGGCTCCGGCGAGCATGGACGTGTGGAGGTCGTGGCCGCAGGCGTGCATGGCGCCGTCGATCTTCGAGGAGAACTCGACGCCGGTGCGCTCCTGGACGGGGAGTCCGTCCATGTCGGCACGGAGCAACACAGCCGGCTTCTGCGCTGAGGCGTGCGCCGCCCCGCCCCGCAGGACTGCGGTGACCGACGTCGTGCTCTCGCCAAGGGTGATTTCGTACGGGAGTCCGTCGAGCGCCTTGAGCACCTTTTCCTGGGTGCGCGGGAGGTCCAGGCCGATTTCCGGTTCCTGGTGGAGCTCGTGGCGGAACCGGGCGATTTCTCCCTGCATCTCTTGGGCGTCTGCGGCGATCGACATCTGTTCTCCTGTTTCCTGAACGATTGGTAGGTATCCATAGCCATTGTGGAGTGACTAGCCTCACAATCTTCCAAAGCCCTGTAAAAATTCAGGAACATGCCAGAATTAACAAGAATCGCGCATCGACTAGGAGAGGATCGCTGATGGAACTCAGTGAGGAGGACCTCCGGCTGATCAATGCCCTCCAGATCTCGCCGCGGATCAGTTGGTCCGACGCCGCGGAGGTCCTGGGCGTCCATGCCACCACGTTGGCCTCCCGATGGGACCGCCTGCGGGAATCCGGAGCCGCTTGGACCACGGCGCACCTCATGGGCGACCCCAAGCATGCCTGCCTTGCCCTGTTGGACGTGGACTGCGAAATGCACCTCAGGCCAGAGGTAACGGCCGCGCTCGCGGCAATTCCGGAGATCATCACGGTCGAGGAGGCCGCCAGCAACCGTGACCTCATGCTGACCGTGATCACCCAGGACCTCGGTGAGTTCAGCAGCCGGCTATTGCCCCAGCTCAAGGAAATCCGGGGGCTCACCAAATACCGGACCTCGCTCTGCACCCGGATCCACACGAGCGGCTATGCGTGGCGGCTCAACGTCCTGAGCCGGGCGGAGCAGCAGGCCCTGCGCGCCCTCGCCGGGCCGGAAGCGCTCAATCCGTCCGCCCCTTACGCGCAGGTCACCCCGTTGCCGGCGAGCCATATGGAGCTCTTTCCCTTCCTCGCCCGGGACGGACGGGCTTCGGCCGCGGAAATCGCACGCGCACTGGGGCGGCACCCTGCAACGGTGCAACGGCAGCTCGGCCGGGTGCTCGCGAGCCGGATGCTGTCCTTCCGTTGCGAAATCGCCCAGCAATTCTCCGGCTATCCCATGACGTGCCAGTGGTTCGCGAATGTCCCAGCAGGCCAGCACGAGGCCGCGGCCGCCGAGTTGCGGGCCGTCAGGAACGTCAGGTTCACGGCCTCCACCACCGGCAGCACCAACTTTGTGATCATCATGTGGCTGCGCTCGCTGGCCGAGGTCATGGAGATGGAACTCGCCATCCAGCAACGCATTCCCGGGATCGAACTCGTCGAAAGCGTCGTGATGCTCAGCACGGCCAAGCGGGTCGGCTGGATGCTGAACCCGGACTCGACGGCGACCGGCGCCGTCGTGCCGACCGCCGCCGTCGGCTTGGCTTAGAGGCCGGCGTTGTAGACGTCTAGTCCGAAGCGGTTCAGCCCAGGGGTGCCTGCGTAGCCGAGATACGGGAGGCCGAAGGTGTCTTCAATGCTGGCCAGCAGACTGTAGTGGTTGTACGGCGTGGTGGACCAGGTGCCGCCCTTGGTGAAGGGGGAGATGACCAAAGCGCCCACCCGGCCGCCGCCCTGTCCGACAATCCCGGGAAGCGGGGAGTTGGGCCCGGGGCCCTCGCCGCAACACGCGGAAGCGTCTGATTGGGGGCTGTCGGATTCGTCGAAGGTGATCACCAGGACGCCGTCCTGGCGGAAGGCGGGAGACGAGGTGATCAGCGGAACGTACTGCTTTAGCCAGGCATCGGCGCTGGTCAGGCCGCCGGGCTGTCCGTCAACGCAGGGGGAGTCGTGTCCGTCATGGCAAAGGTTCGGCGTGATCATGGACAGGTTGGGCGTGGTGGAGACCGAAGCGAGATCGGTCTTCAGGGCTCCGAGGTCCACGTTGTTCTTCGCACAGTCCGGCGACCCCGTGATCCCCGCGAAGTAGACAAAGGGGTTGTGGCGGGCCGCGTACTGGTCCCCGACCCTTGCTTTCTGGGTGTCATCGGGTGCGCCGAGGGCCGGGTGGCGGCACGGCGTGCCCATGTCCTCCATGTAGCCCTTCCAGGTCTTGCCCGCTGCCGTCAATTGGCCTGCCACCGTGGGCACATCGGCGGGGAAGACGCAGCCGTCCCCAACGGCCTGGCCGGGATCTGCTGTTCCGGTCTTCGCGAACGGGGAGTACGTCTGGCAATCGGCCTGCATCTGCGGGTTGGGTCCTTGACCGGAAATCTGGGCGACGTAGTTCGGCTGCGAGTTGTGTGCCGTGCCGAAATACTGGTTCAGCAGGACGCCTTGGTTGCGCAGTGTGGTGGAAAGGTACGGTGCCGCCGAACCCGGTCCCCATGTGGTGTCGTACCCCTTGTTCTCGAGGTTGATCACGAACACGTGCTTGGCTCCCGGGAGGTACCCGGAGCTCTGGACGGTTTGGGGTTCGCTCGCTTGTGCCTCGGTCTGCTGCAATCCGAAGGCGATGCAGGAGGCGCCCAGCAGGACAACCAGCAGCGCAGCGAATCCGAGCCGCATCTTGGAAATGGCGAAGTTCTTGAAGGTCATGGCAGGGTCCATCCGTCCGCAAGTGCTTTCTGTTTCAGGCCGGCCCACTCTTCCTCCGCCGGCGGCCCGACAGGCGAGCAGGCCGGTCCGGCGGCATAAGGCGGCACGAGGTACGTGGGAGCGGTCAAATTGGGTGCTGATTGGAAATCAAGCACTTCGGCGATGTTGCGCGCGGCATTGTCCCGAGGCGTCAGGGCTTGAAGCCCCCAGCGCCACTCGATGGCCTTCAGGATTGAGGTGTGGTCGTAGGTATCGTGCGCCACGTATTGCCTGCGGGCGCGCGGAGAAATGACCATGGACGGGACGCGGAAGCCGCGCCGGGCGGTATCCGGATTGCTGTCCGGTGCCGTTTCCGGTGGCACGTGGTCGTAGAACCCGCCCCATTCGTCGTAGTTGACCACCAGCATGGTGTTCGCCCAGTTGGGGCTTTTGGTCACGGCGTTGTAGACCTCCGCCAGGAAGAGCTCGCCCGAGCGGATGTCGGCGTGCGGGTGGTCGTCGCCGGAGGTTCCGCTGGACTCATCCGTAAAGCGCGGATCCACGAAGGACACCGAGGGCAGCTTGCCGGAACTGCAGTCGCTGAGGAACTCGGCGTAGGGCCTGGAGATGCCGAGGTACTTTGTTCCCCAGAGGGCGGTAAAGGGAACGTCGCCGTAGTAGTACTTTCCCTGAACGCCGGCGGCTGCCAAGCGGTCCCAGATCGTGGGCAGGGTGCTGGTGACGGTCGAGTTATGGAGCCTGTCCGTGGCAGCAGAGTGCTGGTAGAAGCGGTTCGGATACGTTTCGGCGAGGGTGGCTGCGAAATAGCGGTCGCAGACGGTCCAGTCGGGACCCGCTTGACGCCAGAAGTCGAGGTCGCTCGAATCGTAGTATCCCACGGCGAATTCATCGTTCTCGCCTGCCCGCAGCCAGCCGTCGTTCTTGCCGTTGTTGAACTGGATCCGGCCGCCCTCGTAGGAATGGTCAGGGTCCGGATGCCCACAGCCCTGGAAATCCGTCAGGTGGTGGGTTGTATGCGGAATGCCGTAGCGGTCAACGAACGTCAGTCCGGCCTGTTTTCCGTCCGCGCCAGGCATCCAGCCAAGGAAATGGTCGAACGAGCGGTTTTCCATCATCACCACGATGATGTGGTCGATGCCTGAGGAACCGGGCTGTGGGAGTGCGGTTACAGCGGGCACGGTCCTCACGGTGGCGCCGCTGACAAGCGTCGCAGCCGTGGCAGATCCGGCAACGGACAGGAAGTTGCGTCTTGTGAAGTTCACGCCAAGCAGTGCATCACGGAATGATTACGGGAACAACCGATAGTCGGCTATTTAGTACAGAGTTTGCCCAGAGTTAATTTCAGGTGAATATTAATCACTTGAATGGATTTTGAAGGTGGCCCCAAACTCGTTTGGGCTTCTAGGCTGGGATGATGACAAGCCACGACGCAACAGCCGGCATACTGCAACGCCCCTATCTCCTGGCGACGGCGGGTGCCTGTGCGTTGGTCTTCCTGGCAGCGTTCGAATCCATGGCCGTCACTACCATCATGCCGCTCGTGAGCCGCGATCTGGACGGTGCCGGACTCTATGCGTTGGCCTTCGCCGGTCCGCTCGCCACGGGCGTGATCGGCATGGTGGCCGCAGGAAACTGGGCGGACAGGCGTGGGCCGGCCGCCCCGCTGTACGCATCCGTTGCGCTGTTCGCGGCCGGGCTGCTCATCGCCGGTACCGCGCTTTCCATGCAGATGCTCGTGGCAGGCAGGCTGGTCCAAGGCCTCGGCGGAGGCGCCATGACCGTGGCGCTGTATGTGGTGATCGCCCGGGTCTACCCCGCCAGGTTGCATGCCCAAGTCTTTGCCGCGTTCTCGGCGGCCTGGGTCATTCCCTCGATGATCGGTCCCTTCGCCGCCGGCGTGGTTGCCGAGTTGAGCAGTTGGCACTGGGTGTTCCTCGGGGTCGTGGGTTTGGTGGTTCCGGCCTTGGCAATGATCCTTCCCGCCATGCGGGGGGTGCGGTCCACGCCGGACGCGCGGGAAGCGGGCTCCTCGGAGCCAAGCTCCCCCAAGGCGGGCGCCGGAGGGGCGAAGCCTGGAGGCGCCGATGTTCCCTGGGCCTTCGGCCGCATGGGGTGGGCCGCCCTCGCCGCCCTTGCGGTTCTCGGCCTGAACCTCTCCGGACAGCTGCCCGGTGTCGGATGGGTGATTGCCGCCGTCGCGCTCGTCATCGCCATGCTGGCAGTGCGGCCGCTGGTCCCGCGCGGCACGCTCGGCGCGCACCGCGGATTGCCAAGCGTCATCCTCATGCGCGGAGTTGCCTCAGCAGCCTTCTTCGGTACCGAGGTTTACGTGCCGTACCTCCTCACGGAGCGGTACTCGTTCTCCCCGGCATTCGCAGGACTTGCGCTGACGGGATCGGCGATTGCCTGGGCAGCGGCGTCCGCAGTCCAGGGCCGCATGGGTTCCCGGCTCGGCAACGCCCTTGCAGTCAAGATCGGGTCTGCGCTGGTGCTCGGTTCGGTGGTCATCGTCCTCGTGACCACGGTGCTCGCGTGGCCCGCCGGAGTGGCGATTGCGGGCTGGCTGTTCGCGGGCGCCGGGATGGGCCTGATGTACCCGCGGTTGAGTGTCATGACCCTGGCGCTCTCCAAGCCCGAGGATCAAGGCTTTAACAGTTCTGCGATGTCCATCTCCGATTCCCTCGGCGGCGCCCTCTCGCTCGCCGTGACGGGTCTCGTCTTCAGTGCGCTGACGACGACGGCGGGTTCCTTCGCGGGGGTGTTCGTCCTGACGTCGGCCATCGCCGTCGTCGGGCTCGTCATTGCGCCACGGGTCGCGGCCCGGCGGCCTCCTGGTGTTGAACATGCGGTGGACGCCGAGGCGCACCGCGCAGCCGAAGCGGACGACGTGCGGGCCTAGGACGTGTGAGCCCCGGATGTCCGGGTGGCCCGGAGCACGCTGTCGATGGTGGTGGCGTGTTGGCCTTCAGGGCCCGTCACCGCGCGTTCGCGGGAATCGGCAACGTTGATCCGCCACGTCCCCGGACCGTTTGTGAGCGCCTCGACCAAGTCCTCGGGAGTGAAGAACTTGTCTTTCATGTCCTTGTGCCCGCTCCACGGAGTCAGGCCATCCGGATGATGCCCGACAACCAACAAAGCGCCGCCGGGAGCCACGGCCGCCGCAGCCGAGGCCAGGAAATCGCGCCACGGAAGAAGCGGAGAATGCAGGAACTGGGAGGACACCAGATCGAAGCCCGCTTCCGGGTGCCACGAGCCGAAATTCCGTTGCAGCCACGTGATCCGGTCCGGTAGCCCGATGTCGACGGCATGGGCTTCTGCCCGTTCAAGCGCGACGGCGGAGACGTCCACCGCGGTCACCGTCCAGCCGTGCTGGGCGAGCCAGATGGCGTCCGCACCCTCCCCGCAGCCGAGATCCAGGGCGGTGCCGGGAGCCAGTTCCTTGGCTTCCGCGATGAGTTGCGGATTGGGATTCCCGCTCCACCTCTTCGCCTTCTCCCGGTAGACCTCGTCCCAAAACAGCGCCGGGTCGGCGTCCTGGTCAGGGTTGCTGTGAAGGTGGGCTCCGCTGTCGTGGATTTCGCCGTGAAGGTGGGCTCCGCTGTCGTGCTGGTGCGTCATGGCTCAAGCCTGCCCTGACGTGGCCCCGCGAGGCAACGCCTGTACCCACCCAACTGACTCGCAGTTGTTGTCGTTATAAGCCCTCAAAACGACAACAACTGCGAGCTACTTGGGGGAACACCGCCTGCGTGAACCTGCCCTGTGGAAAGGCCCGCGGCCCGCGGATGCTAGAATAGATCTACTTGATGTGCAGTGATGCCCGCTTAGTCCCCGAATTTGGCTTGGTTCCAAAGTTGGGAAGTGGGCTTTTTTCATGTGAGAGGCACATCCTGCGTCGATGAACGCGTTTTCTCTGGTCCCGGCCACGGCTTATTGCCTACCGGTCGATCACTGACTTTTTCCTCGGCGAACCCTTGGCCCAACCGGCGTCGGGGGACGATGTCCGTTGGACACCGCCAGAAAGACCTTTGAAACACATGACTACTTTTGCTGCCCTTGGCACGCCCAAGGCCATCGCCGAGTCCCTCGCTGCGGATGGCATTGAAGAAGCTTTCCCCATCCAGGTCAAGACCCTCCCGGATACGCTCGCAGGCCGCGACGTCCTGGGCCGTGGCCGCACGGGCTCCGGCAAGACCATCGCTTTCGCTATCCCGCTTGTGGCACGTCTCGCCGAGCGCGAAGCCAAGCACTTCCGCAAGCCCGGCCGCCCCATGGGACTGGTCCTCGCGCCGACCCGTGAGCTGGCCACCCAGATCAACGCCACCATCGAACCGATGGCCAAGGCCATGGGCCTGAACACCACGGTCATCTACGGCGGCATCTCGCAGGCACGCCAGGAAAAGGCGCTGCGCGCCGGCGTCGACATCGTCATCGCTTGCCCGGGCCGCCTCGAGGACCTCATCCGCCAGCGCATCCTGACCCTCGAAGCCGTCGAGATCACGGTCCTGGACGAGGCCGACCACATGGCAGACCTCGGCTTCCTCCCGGTGGTCAAGAAGCTCATGGACATGACCCCCACCCAGGGCCAGCGCCTGCTCTTCTCTGCGACGTTGGACAACGGTGTTGACAAACTGGTCAACCGTTACCTGTCCAACCCGCTGACCCACTCCGTGGACGACCCCCAGGCCGCCGTCACCACCATGGAGCACCACGTCCTGGTGGTCAACGACCAGACCGTCAAGAAGCAGCTGATCGTGGAGCTGGCCTCCGGCGCCGGCCGCCGCGTCCTCTTCATGCGCACCAAGCACCACGCCCGCAAGCTTGCCAAGACCCTGACCGATTGCGGCATCCCCGCCGTCGACCTTCACGGCAACCTGTCGCAGAATGCCCGTGACCGCAACCTCGCCGAGTTCTCCAGCGGTGAGGTCCGGGTCCTGGTGGCCACCGACGTCGCGGCCCGCGGCGTGCACGTCGACGACGTCGAACTCGTCATCCACGTCGACCCGCCCACAGAGCACAAGGCTTACCTGCACCGCTCAGGCCGTACGGCCCGCGCAGGTTCCGACGGCACCGTGGTGACGCTGACGCTCCCCGAGCAACAGTCCGACGTCAAGAAGCTCATGAAGGCTGCCGGCGTCGACGTCTCGTTCGAACGTGTCACGGCCAACTCTCCCCTGATTGCCGAGCTCGTGGGCCAGGTCGCCGACAAGGTTGATCCCCGCACCCGTGCGGCACTGCTCGCAGCGAAGACCCAGCAGCCGGGCGGCGGCACATCCACCGGTGCCAACGCCCAGCGCAAGCGCAACCGCCGCACCACCCAGGCTGCACCCACTGCGGGTGGCCGTGGTGGTCGCGGTGGCCGTGGCAAGGTTGCGGCCGAGCCCGTGCGCACCGACATCAACCGCGCTGAGCGTCGCGCAGCAGCGAACGACGACGTCGCCCGCAGCACGCGTGGACGCGGCAACGCAGCTTCCGCTCACCGCAACGACGTTCCTGCTGCTCGTGGCCAAGGTGCGCAGGGTGGTCGCAGCGGACGCCCGGCAACCGGCCAGCGTGCAGCCGCAGGCAACCGCTCGGCATCGGCTCCGCGCACGGAATCCGCAACCTCAACGCGCACCGGTGGCAACAAGGCTGTCTGGTCCTCGAACACGGGTGGCAACTCCGGTGGCTCCTACGGCTCGGGCTCGGGCAATTCAGGGGCCGGTCGTCCGGCCCGCAGCGGTCCGCGCCGTGCGTCGGCTCCGGCGTCGAACGAGCGCCGCGGCCGCTAAGCCGCGCGGGGTCTAGGGGCTCCCGTCCCCGTAGGGACTACCACCCGCGCTCGCGCCATTCCGCAAGGTGTGGACGCTCTGCACCGAGCGTGGTCGGATCTCCATGGCCCGGATGCACCACGGTGTCGTCCGGGTAGGCCTCGAACAGCCGTTCGCTCACATCGTTCAACAGCGACGTGAAGCGGGCGGCATCGTTCTGCGTGTTGCCAACTCCTCCGGGGAACAACGAGTCGCCGCTGAAAATGTGCGCTGGCCCTTCGGGGTCCAGGTACACGTAGGCGATCGAACCCGGGGTGTGGCCGCGCAAGTGAACAGCGGTGATGTCGAAACCGTCGAAGTTCCCCACATCGCCATGCCGGAGCGGCACATCCACGGGCACGGGCAGCGCGTCGGCGTCGTCCACTCCGGCTGAAGTCTTCGCGCCCGTGGCTTCCACCAACCCGGGAAGCGCGCGGACGTGGTCCCAATGCTGGTGTGTCGTGGCGATGAGGGCCAGTTTCGGCGGCAACGCGGCGTCGGCGATCGACTCCGCAAGCATTGCTTGGATGGCCGGAAGGTCGTCCGCGGCGTCGATCAGGAGCTGCGCGCCGCTTGCCTTGGCGGTGAGCAGGTACACGTTGTTGTTCATCTCGCTGACCGAGATTCGCCGGATGGTGATGTCACGCAGTGAATGAATGAGTGAGTCCATTCGTCCACTCTACGGAAGCCGCCTGCGGCTCACCGACTACTCGCGGCCCTGCGAAACCCAGGTGGGATCCGCGGACCGTGAGCCGACGACGGCGTCCGCGGCGCCGTCGAGCACGTCCAGTTGGGCGGCACTCAACTCGAGCGACAAGGCACCCAGGTTCTCATCGATCCGGTGCGCTTTGCGCGTTCCGGGGATGGGGACCACGCTGAGCTGGAGGCGGCGGCCCTGGGCGTAAAGCCAGGCCAGAGCCACCTGGGCGGGAGTCGCCTCCCGGCCGGTGCTCTCGGACAGCTCGGCGGCCACGGCCCGCACTGCGGCAACAACTGCCTGGTTGGCGTCGAGTGCTCCGTCGGCAAAACGGGGGATGCGGTGCCGGAAATCGTTCTCGCCGAGTTGCTCGGCACTGACGGTGCCGGTGAGGAATCCCCGGCCAAGCGGCGAATAGGGTACGAAGCCCACACCCAGCTCTGCCGCGGTCGGGACGACGTTGCGCTCAACGTCCCGGCTCCAGATCGACCACTCGCTCTGCACGGCTGCGATCGGGTGGACGGCGTTGGCTTCCCTCAGCTCCTCGGCTGTCACTTCCGACAGGCCAAGGTGCCGGACTTTGCCAGCCCGGACAAGCTCTGCCATGGCCTCCACGGTTTCCACAATCGGAACGCGGAGGTCGCGGCGGTGCATGTAGTAGAGGTCGATGACGTCGGTGCCCAGGCGGCGGAGGCTCGCTTCCGCCGCCTGGGCCACGTACGCGGTATCTCCCCGGACATCGGTGTAGCCCTCGCGCGGGTTGCCCACGATGCCGAACTTGGTGGCCAACTGAACCTCGTCGCGTCGGTCGCTCAGCAGCTTCGCGATCAGTTCTTCGTTGTCGCCCGCGCCGTAAATATCGGCGGTGTCAATGAAGCTGATGCCGGCATCCACGGCGTGATGCAGCGTCTTGAGGGATTCGGCGGGATCCACCTCGCCGTACACGGGGGTCAATGCCATCCCGCCGAAACCGAGGGGGCTCACGGTCAGGCCGTCACCGAGTTGTACGATCGTGGTTTCCGGGCTCATGGTGCTTCTCCTTCGCCGAGTGTTCGTCTCACTGCTGGCAACCCCGTGGCGCGGGGGAGTATTCCGCGCTTATCGTTGGGCGGGCTCGCTCACTTCTTCACGCTTCTCCGTGGGAAGGGCCTTCAACCCGGCCGCGCAACCCACGATTCCTGCAATGAACAGCAGCTTGAGCGGGCTGGCCGGTTCGACGCCGGTGGCCATCGCCCAGCCAACGGTCAGTGCTGCCCCGATCCCGACCCAGACGGCGTACGCCGTGCCCAAGGGAATCCGCTTCACCGCGATGCCGAGTCCGATCATGCTGAGGCTTGCCGTGACGGCGAAGACCACGGTGGGGAGGGCTTCGCTGAAGCCGTCGGACAGCCCGAGAGCCGTCGCCCATACAGCTTCGAGCACGGCGGAGGCCAGCAGAATGGCCCATGCGAACTTGGCGGTCATGGCTACGCCACCACTTTCAAGCCGACTACGCACACACCGATTCCGGCGAGCAGGAGCAGCCGGGCCGCCGTCGGGCGCTCAACTTTGGTGATCATCGCGTATGCCGCCGTGAGGACGACGCCGACTCCCACCCACACCGCATACGCGGTTCCGGTGGGGATGGATTGCATCGCGAAGGCCAGGCCCGCGGTACTCGCAACCACGGTGACGAGGAAGACGGCTGAGGGCAGCGGCTTGCGGAAGCCCTTGGAGCGGTGGAGAGCTGCGGCCCAGACGGCCTCTAGGGCGCCGGACAGAATGAGGATTAACCACGACATGACAGATCCTTTGGCCAGTCTTGTCGCGTGCCGGGTACTGAACCGTCGTCCGGAGGTCCCTCTGCGGGCCTTCCTTCGAGGCTAGCAAATCCCGACGCCGGGTGGCCAGCTTTGGTGGCGAGCCTCACCAAGGGACATGTCGCCGCTGGGACTAGGAGTGCGCATGCTCCACGCGGTCGATGGAGATGACGGCGAGGAAGCCACGGCCCAGGATTTCCGGGCTGCGGGTATCGGAACCTACTACCGCGTCGTAGCGCGCCAGTTCCACGGACTCGGACTCAGCGGGTGCGACGGCGGTTCCACCCTCCGGGCCGTCCGCGGACACAGCCGATTCCGCGGGCTCCGCGCCGGGACTAACAGAAGCCTTGCCCTCCAAGAGGACTGCCAACTGACCTTGGAACACCGGGTGTGCGCGCTTCTTGGAGAGCTCGATGATGGACGTGTAGCCCTTGAATTCGCCGGCCCTGGCGATCACATTGAGGTCCCGGATGTCGCCGGTCGGGAGTGCGCTGGCCGAAGCCGCCTCGCCGGAAAACCGGAAAGGCCGGTACTTTTCCAAGGGGTGCTCTTCGCCGTCCACCGTGAGCAGCAGCAATTCGCCGTCGATCACGGTGATGACGCGCTCCATGCCGGGGAACGTCGAGAAATCGCCGGCCGATCCGACGTCGGCGATGCTGACCCGCCAGTCCCATGCTCCGTCCTGCGCCGATGCCGCTTTCGGATGGCTGGCGAGTTCGCGGGTCACCCCGCCTCCGTTGCGCCACGGTTCGGGTTTGAGCTCGGCAAAGCGGATGATCTCCATGCGCTCCAGCCTAGCCCGGGCCCGCGGTTGGCCGGCTGAACGCTCGCGTAACATCGGTGCAATCTTGGCGCGGTTCAACAATCCCCGAGGCGCTTGCTAACGTCATAGGGAGGGAAACGGTTGGAGGCGCGGCATGTTCGTCAAAGTGTGTGGTTTGAGCACGCCCGAATCCGTGCAGGCCGCCGTCGAGTCCGGCGCGGACGCCGTGGGTTTCGTGCTAACGAAGAGTCCGCGCGAAGTATCGCCTGACCGTGCCCGAGACTTGCTGGTCCATGTACCGGAAGGTGTCGCCGCCGTCGGGGTCTTCCGCCACGAGACAGCCGCCGATGCCGTCGCAACCGCGCTCGAAGCCGGCCTCGAGTGGGTCCAGCTCCACGGAAGCCGCGCGCCGGAAGACGTTAAGACCGTGCACGACGCCGGCATGCGGCTTATCCGGGCCGTCACCATGGGTGCCGCCCCGCACGAGTTCGAAGAGTGGGGCGAGGACCTTCTCCTGATCGACGCCGCCGTGCCGGGTTCGGGGGAGGCGTGGGACTATGCCTCGGTCCGGAACCTGGGCCTTGGTGCGCGCCACTGGTTGTTGGCCGGAGGATTGACCCCGTCCAACGTCGGAGCCGCGGCGCTCGAAGCCGAGGCCTGGGGCGTCGACGTGTCCAGCGGCGTGGAGTCCTCCCGCGGAGTCAAGGACCTCGACCTCGTGCGCGCCTTCGTCCAAGCCGCCAAAGCCTGACGTCCCCCCCAACGCTCGCTCACCTTTAACGCCTTTCCCCCCAACGCGCGCTCACCTTTAACGCCCTTTCGCCAAACGCTCGCTCAGATGATGTGAGCGGGCGTCTGCGGTTTTGCCCCCAAAAGTGAGCGAGCGCCGCAAGAAGCCCTTGACAGCCGCCGTCCGTCGTCGCATATTTAACACATCGGCTAATTAACCGAGGTGTTAAATATAAAGGCGCAAGAAATGTCCACAGACCGGCTCAGTCTCATCTTCTCGGCACTTGCCGACCCCACACGAAGGGCCATTTTGGCCCGGCTTTCGGAGGGTGACGCCACCGTGAACGAGCTTGCCGAACCGTTCGACATCAGCCTTCCCGCCGTCTCCCGGCATCTCAAAGTCCTGGAAAAAGCAGGGCTGATCAGCCGGAGCCGGAGTGCGCAGTGGAGGTCTTCCAAGCTTGAAGTGGAACCACTGCGCGAAGCCACCGAGTGGATGGACAAATACAGGCGCTTCTGGGACGCCAGTTTCACCCGCCTCGACGCCCACCTACGCAAGATTCAGCACGATTCAGAGGATCCAGGAGTCAAACCATGAACACCGAACAGCACATCCTTACCATGACCCGCGATTTCGATGCGCCACGCGAGCTCGTCTTCGACGCCTTTGTGGACCCCGAGCAGCTCGCCGCATGGTTCGGGCCTGTCGGAGTGGATTCGCCGCGCGAGCGGATCGTCGTCGACCCTCGTGTGGGCGGAGCCTGGCAGCTCGTCATGACCTGGGACGAGAACGGGGTCGCCAAGGAATCACCCATCGACGCGGTCATCACCGCATACGACCCGCCCGCCCTGCTGGTCGCCACCCAGAAAGCAGAGCCCGACGCCGGAATCACACTCTTGCTGGAAATGCGCCTTGAGTTCGAGGTACTGGATGGCGGCCGCACCCGGCTTCATCTCACCCAGGGCCCCTTTGACTCCGACGAATGGGTGGACATGACCCGCGAGGGATGGGGCACCTCGTTCACCAAACTGGACACGTTGCTGGTGCGGGAATAGGGAAGCGGTCCAAAAGGGGGCCGAAGTCAACTTGGAAGGTCGGTGCCCATCCGGGCTACACTCCACGGCGGGGACAGAATGCCATTGCTCTGGAGACCGAACGGTTCCGGAGACCGACGATCAAGCAGAATGCGACCTTTGAAAATTTCTTCCAAACTTCTTAACGGCCCTATCCGATACCTGACAGTCGCCCTCTTCGCCGCACTGGCGCTGTCCGGATGCTCCACACCAGGAGGGGGATCCGCAGCGGCGGGCACGCCGTCGTCCTCTTCCACGGGCGACCCGGCATCCGCAAGTGCAAGCCCGACTCCATCATCGGGGCCATTCGGGGGCTTCGCGTCGGCGGCCGAAATGTGCTCCACCATCTCCAAAGAAGCTACGGGAGCGTCGTTGTTGCCAATGTCGGCGGCGCAAGGCAAGACCGCCGAGCTGGAGCAATATAAGGCCGAGCTCGCCGCAACGGCGGATCGTGTCCCGGACGCGCTCAAGGCTGATTTCACCAACCTCAAGGACACTGCGATTGCCGGGTTGAAAGACCAGACCGTCTACTCAAGCGGCAAGTTCGAAAAGGCGATGGCTCCCGTTACCACTTGGCTGAGCGCCAACTGCAAGTAGCGGTTTTATCCACTTAAGCGAATAAACAGCTAGCGCAGTCCCGTTGCCGCGGCAAGAATGGCTTCATGCAGCTGCCAGTCATGCCTCCTGTCGCACCCATGCTTGCCAAGGCGGTTGGTGCCGTCCCGGATGGCGCCATGAGCTACGAACCCAAATGGGATGGTTTCCGCTCCATCGTTTTTCGTGACGGTGACGATGTCGAAATCGGTAGTCGCAACGAGAAGCCGATGAACCGGTACTTCCCGGAGCTCATCGAGGCGTTGAAGGCAAACCTGCCGGAACGCTGCGTCCTCGACGGCGAGATCATCCTGGTCGGCAGGTCCGGTGACCGCTTGGACTTTGAAGCCCTCCAGCAACGCATCCATCCGGCAGCCAGCAGGGTCAAGCTGTTGTCCGAGCAGACGCCGGCGAAATTCGTGGCCTTCGACCTGCTCGCCCTTGGCGATGAGGACTTCAGGGGACGGCCCTTCGCCGAACGGCGGGCAGCGCTTGAACAAGCGCTCGCAGACGCCGCCGCTCCCATCCACCTCACTGCGGCAACCCGGGACAAGGGAACTGCGGAGCAGTGGTTCAACCAGTTCGAGGGCGCAGGCCTGGACGGCCTGCTCGCCAAGCCGCTGGATGGTACCTACCAACCGGACAAGCGCGTGATGTTCAAGGTCAAACACCAGCGGACCGCCGACTGCGTCGTGGCCGGCTACCGGGTTCATAAGACGGGTGACGATCTTATTGGTTCGCTATTGTTGGGGCTTTATGACGACGGCGGCCGGCTTTCCAACGTGGGCGTGGTGGGATCCTTCTCGATGCAGCGGCGCAAGGAACTGTTCGACGAACTCCAACCCCTCGTGACCGGGTTCGAGGGGCATCCCTGGGCATGGGCCGAGCAGGAGGAAGGCAGCCGGACACCCCGCAACGCCGAAGGGAGCCGCTGGAGCGCAGGGAAGGACCTGTCGTTCACGCCCCTGCGGCCAGAACTCGTGGTGGAAGTGGCTTACGACCATATGGAAGGGGAACGGTTCAGGCACACAACGCAGTTCGTGCGGTGGCGGCCGGACAGGGATCCGGAGTCGTGCACCTATGAGCAGCTTGAGGAACCCGTGAAGTTCGATTTGTCAGCGGTCCTGGACACCGGGAAACCATAAATCAGGGAGATTTCAGGGCGAACCCCTAGGCCCAGGCCATCGCCCGCAAGGGACAATGGGAGATATGAAAACGCTGCTCAACATCATCTGGCTTGTCTTCGGCGGCTTCGTCCTGGCCTTGGGATATTTCATGGCCGGAATCGTCTGCTGCTTGTTGATCGTCACCATCCCGTGGGGCATCGCGTCGTTCCGGATTGCCTCGTACACGCTGTGGCCGTTTGGCCGCATGGTGGTGGACAAGCCCGGGAGCGGGGGCGTCTTTACGCTCCTAGGCAATGTCATCTGGTTGCTGGTCGCGGGCATTTGGATCGCGATCGGGCACGTGGTCACGGCCTTCGCCATGGCCATCACCATCGTTGGGATCCCGCTGGCCATAGCCAACCTGAAGCTCATTCCGGTATCGCTCATGCCGCTGGGCAAGCAGATCGTGCCGAGCAACCGACCGTTCGTCAGCGCCTACCGCTAGCACGGCGACGCCGGCCACCCGACCCCGGCGTCGGGCAGCGGGGCGCCATGGAGTGTTCCGGAGTAGCGTAGGCGGTGTCTGCACTGCCTCCCCTCGAAAGGAACAGTCCATGTCCGCCGCCAGGAACACTGTTGCCAAGAACATCGTCTCCACCCTCAAAGCCAACAATGTCCAACGCGTCTACGGGATCCCCGGGGATTCGCTGAACGGTTTCACGGACGCGCTGCGGGAAGAGGAGAGCATCCGTTGGGTGCACGTCCGGCACGAGGAAGCCGCGGCGCTAGCGGCCGCCGCCGAGGCGGGCCTCACGGATGAACTCGCGGTGTGCGCCGGATCCTGCGGCCCGGGCAACCTTCACCTGATCAACGGCCTCTACGATGCCAACAAGTCCAGGGTTCCGGTGCTGGCCATCGCCGCCCACATTCCCAGCGAAGAGATCGGCAGCCAGTACTTCCAGGAGACGCATCCCCAGGAGTTGTTCCGGGAGTGCAGCGTTTATGTCGAGCACGTCGCGCATCCTTCCCAGATGCCCAGGGTCTTGGAAATCGCCATGCGGACGGCCGTCGAGAAGCGGGGCGTCGCCGTCGTCGTGATTCCCGGTGACGTGGCCCTCGCGGAGGCGCAGAGTGACCGGACCTCCGTGATCCGGGCCGCCCGGCCGCAGATCCGGCCCAACCCCCGGGAGCTCGCCGAGGCAGCGAACATCCTCAACGCGGCCGGCAAAGTCACCATCCTGGCCGGTGCCGGCAGCGCGGGTGCGCACGCCGAGGTCATGGCCCTGGCGGACGCACTGGGCGCGCCAATCGTCCACGCCATGCGCGGCAAGGAGCACATCGAATACGACAACCCGTTCGACGTCGGCATGACCGGCCTTTTGGGCTTCAGTTCCGGCTATCGCGCGATGGAGAGCTGCGAAGCCTTGCTCATGCTGGGCACCGATTTTCCGTACCAACAGTTCTACCCGGAGAACGCAAAGATCATCCAGGTGGATATCAGGGGCGAGCAACTCGGCCGGCGGTCCCGGATCGATCTTGGCCTGGTGGGCACGGTCAGGGACACTGCAGCCTCGCTTCTGCCCTTGATCGAGCGCAAGGTAAAGCGCACACACCTGAGTACCTCGCTCAAGCATTACGCCAAGTCGCGCGCCAAACTCGATGACCTGGCTTCGCCGGCGAAGGACGGCCAGCCGATCCACCCGCAGTTCGTGGGCAGGCTCGTGGATGAGTTGGCCGGCCCGGATACGGTTTTCACGTGCGACGTCGGGTCCCCCACCGTGTGGGCGGCCCGGTACCTGAGCATGAATGGCCGACGCCGGCTGCTCGGCTCGTTCAACCACGGAACCATGGCCAATGCACTGTCGCACGGAATCGGTGCGGCGGCCGCGTATCCCGGGCGCCAGGTGGTGGCCCTCGCGGGGGACGGCGGCCTGACCATGCTTCTCGGCGAGCTGATCACCTTGGTGCAGAACAAGCTCCCGGTCAAAGTGGTGGTTTTCAACAACTCCTCGCTGAACTTCGTGGAGCTCGAAATGAAGGCCGCCGGATTCGTCAATTTCGGCACTGAGCTCGAGAATCCGGACTTCGCCAAACTGGCAGAATCGCTGGGCATCCGCGGAATCCGGGTGGACAACTCCTCCGGGTTGAAGGCGGGGTTGGCTGAAGCCTTCGCGCACGACGGTCCGGCCCTCATCGACGTCCGCACGGCCCGGCAGGAACTGTCCATTCCGCCGGCGATCAGTGCCGAGCAGGTCAAGGGCTTCACGCTCTACGCGATCCGGACGGTACTCTCCGGCCGCGGCGACCAGCTCATCGACCTCGCGAAGACCAATATCCGCCAGATTTTCTAGCCGGAATCGTTACCGGGCGGGGCCAGCCGTCACGGCTCCGGTGCGCAGATCGAAACTGAAGCTGCGCTCGATCACCCGCGCGCCGCCGTCGTGCGCCACCGCAAAAGTCAGCTCAAGCGAGTCCCCCGCCAGATCCTCCTCGGTGACCGTGTAAACCGGCGTGAAATACAGTGCTTCCGCGCCCGGTGCCAGATCGGAGGGCGGGAAGTCCGCCGGGTTCGCGTGCGGTCCCAGGAGTACGACGCCGGACGCCGCCAGGGTGCCGAGGTTGCGGGCGCGTCCAGTGAACGCGAGGATGTCCCCGGCTTTGTAGCCCGGAATGATGGGCCCGTAGTTGAGGTCCTGGGCTTCGCGGGTTCCGAGGATCTGCGCCTGCTCCGCTGAGTATCCTTGGCCGATTTCCTTCCACGTCTGAACGTCCCAGTCACGATCGTTGTCACAGGGGAGGACATGGAATTCACCGGCGTTCTGCCACACAGGGGGCCGGCCGGGAGTGATGGAGCGCAGTTCCATGTGAAACTCGAGGTGGTCGGGCTGGGTTCCCGGCGCACCCGCCGCACTAGGCGCACCCGCCGCACCCGCCGCACCCGCCGGGCCCGAAAGCTGCTCCGTCAGCTGCTCCACCGGCACGGAAACGAAGACGATCTCGCGGTATCCCTGCCGCTCGTACAAGACGCCGATGTTGCCGTCCGGAAGCCGCGCCGCCGTCGAGTAAGCCGAGCTTCCCTCGCAGAGGACCAGCTTGGCGGGCCAGCTGGCCCCGTTGTCCGTGGACAGGCTGAGGACCGTATTGCGGCGCAGGGAAGTGTCCTGGTTGTTGCTCGCGAGCAGCCAGCTGCTCGTGGCTGGGGTGGCCAGGGTTGCCACATTCGGCAGGCCGTCGAAGCGGACAAGCGAGCCGTTGTCGCTCGGGTCGGGGAGGTCCCCGACCGGTTCCAGCCGGCTCCACGTCTCGCCGCCGTCATGGGAGATTGCCGCCAGCCGCCGGGGCGTGGCGCGCGAGTGCAGGAGGAGGCGGCCGTCGTCGAGGCATGCCACTTTGTTTTCGTTGGGGCCGACCCCATCCGGACCCTTTCCGATGAGCGATCCGAGCGTCCAGTTCTCGCCGTGGTCGTCGCTGTATGCGGAAGCCGCCATGATTTCGCCGTCGACGAGCACCACGAACTGCTGGACCAGTCGCCCGGCGAACGGACCGGCGTGCATCTGGATTCCCTGACCGGCTGCGGCGAAAATCCCCGTGATGCCGCGGTCGCCGGCACGAGCGCCCGGAACACTGCCCCGCTTGAGCTGTCCGGTGAGCCGCCGATGCTGCCAGGTGACGCCGTCGTCGTCGGAAAAGCTGACATCGCAGTGCTGCACGTCGTCATCCGGTTCCAGGCCGCCTACCGCTTCGAAGAAACCGGCCTGCGTCCCCGCGGCATGGAACATGAAGATCCGCCCGGTCACTGCGTCCATCAAGAGGCTCGGATCGCCGTAGCCATTGAGCCCCGAGCCGCTGCGGACCACGCGCTGTTCCTCCCAGCTGCGGCCATTGTCCGTGCTGCGCCGCAGCAGGAGATCGATCGGATTGGGCAGGTCGTCCAAGTTCGGCCGGCCGTCATAGGCGGCGAGCACTGTCCCCGCCGTCGAGACGGCCAGCGCCGGTATGCGGTACTGCCGGTAGCCTCCCGTGCCGCGCACCGCCAGGACGTGCTCGACGTCGGGACGGGCTTGGGGGAGTGCGGCACCACGGCGCTGGAGGTAGGAGGTCACACCTCCATGATACGAGACGACGCCTTCGGCTAGAACGACCCTTAGCTGATCCTGCGCCGGTAGGCGGCCGTGGCGAAGAAGTACGCGATAATCAGGATGCCGAGGCACCATGCGAGGGCGACCCATATGTCGTTTCCGATCGGCCGTTGTTCAAACAGATCCTGGATCGTGTTGACGATCGAAGTGACCGGTTGGTTCTCGGCGAAGGCGCGCACGGGACCCGGCATGGTGGCCGTCGGGACGAAGGCCGAACTGATGAACGGCAGGAAGATGAGCGGGTAGGAGAACCCGCCGGCACCGTCCACTGACTTCGCTGTCAGGCCTGCAATGATCGCGAGCCAGGTGAGTGCCAGGGTGAACAGCGCCAGGATTCCAACGATCGCGAGCCATGCCAGCAGGCTTGCGGAGGTGCGGAATCCCATCAGGAGGGCCACCAGCATGATGATCACGAGCGAGAGCCCGTTCGCCACCATGGAGGTCAGCACATGTGCCCACAGGACCGATGATCGTGCGATCGGCATGGAGTGGAACCGCTCGAAAATGCCGCTCTTCATGTCGGTGAACAAGCGAACAGCGGTGTACGCGATGCCCGAGGCGATCGCGATCAGCATGATTCCCGGCAGCAGGTAATTGACGTAGTTCTCCGTGCCTGTCCTGATGGCGCCGCCGAACACGTAGGCGAAAAGCAGCATGAGGGCAATCGGCGTGATCGCGGTGGTGATGATGGTGTCCGCGCTGCGGAAGATGTGACGCATGGAGCGGCCCAGCAAGACGGCCGTGTCTCCGAAGAAATGTGTGCTCATGACTGGTCCTTACTTGACGTGACCTTGCCCTCGTTCCCCACCAGTGCGAGGAAGATGTCCTCCAGGCTGGGCTGTTTTTCGACGTACTCGACCTTCGCCGGTGGAAGTAGTTGCTTGAGCTCGGCGAGAGTCCCGTTCGCGATGATGCGCCCTTGATGGAGGATGGCGATGCTGTCCGCGAGTTGTTCTGCCTCGTCGAGATATTGCGTGGTGAGCAGGACGGTGGTGCCCCGTTTCGCGAGCTCCTGGATTACCTGCCACACCTCGATGCGTGCTTCGGGGTCGAGTCCGGTGGTCGGCTCATCGAGGAAGATCACCTCGGGCTGCCCGATCAGGCTCATGGCGATGTCAAGGCGACGGCGCATGCCTCCGGAATACGCGGACACCTTTCGGGACGCTGCCTCGGACAAGTTGAAGCGCGCCAGGAGATCGTCCGCCGCTTGCCCGGGGTCCTTCAGGTGCCGCAACTTGGCAACCAGCACCAGGTTTTCCCTGCCCGAGAGGATTTCATCGACCGCTGCGAATTGTCCGGTGAGGCTGATGGATTCCCGGACCTGCAGCGGGTGGGCCACGACGTCGAATCCGTTGACGGTCGCCGTGCCGGCGTCCGGACCGAGCAGCGTCGACAGGATTTTCACCATCGTGGTCTTTCCTGCTCCGTTGGAGCCGAGAAGGGCGAAGATGGTGCCCGGTGCCACGTCGAAGTCCACGCCGCGCAGCACGTGCAGCTCTTTGTAGGACTTTTCCATGCCCTGCACGCGGATCGCGGGTTCGCGGGTGGTGGATGCATTGTTCACGATTCCCGCTCCTTCCCATCGTCTCCGGCAGCGGCGTCGATCGCCTTGACCAGGCGTTCGCGCTCCTTGTTGATCCACTGACCGACCGTGTAGTTGCGCATGAACGTTTCGGCGAACTCCACGGGGTCGTCACCAACGACGTCGCGGATCGGCGTCCCGTCCGCGGCGCTCTGTTCGAAGAGATCGGTGAGGTCCCCGAGCATCCGCAGCAGCACATCGCCCTTGGTGATGGCACCGAAGTACATCAGGTACCGTTCCAGCGCGGTCGCCGCCGCGCGATAGTCCGCGGGAAGCTGCTCCACGCGTGCCTTGTTTTGCCGGTATTGCTTCTTCTGTTCGAGCGATCCCGTAAGCTGCTCGATCCACCCTGCGGCCATGTTCACTTTCCTCCCTTTCGGAGCTGTTCCAGTCGCTCGGACAGGAAACTCCACGTATTCCAGAATTCGTCCAGTTCCTTTTCGCCCTGCTCGTTGAGCGAATAGACCTTGCGCGGCGGGCCCTTCTCGGACGGCCGTTTCTCGACGTCGACAAGGCCTTTTTGCTCGATCCTGACGAGCAGCGCATACACGGTGCCCTCGGCGATCTCGGTGAAGCCCTGGCCTCGGAGCAGCGTCGTGATTTCGTACCCGTACGCGGGATTCCCGGTCAGGAGGGCGAGAACGATGCCCTCGAGGGTCCCTTTGAGCATCTCCGTCATTTGCCTGCCCATCGGACACCTCCTTTCACTACTCAGTGTTACTAGCTACTGGTACATAGTACCGCTAAGTAGTGGAAGCGCAAGCCCCTTCGGAAACCGCACCGAAGTGCACTCAGGGCTGCTGGAACGCGCCGTCCCTCAAGAGGGCCACGGCGGTCCCGGCGTCAAGTTCGGCGGCAATCTCGACGTCGTCCGCGTGCCCTGTACCGATCAACTCCCGGCCGCTGGAGCAATCCCGCAACGCGTGATGTAGCCGCGGCTCGACGGCGTTGAAAACAGCCATCGCCGCATCAGCCTCCGGCGAGAAACCTTCCCTGCCGTCTTCCGGCGTGAAGCCGCCCCGCCCGGCGGCAGTGAGTCCGGCAATGAAGGCGCCGGCCCCGATCTGATCTTCCAGGGCGGGCCGGAGGGAGCCGCCTGGCCACAGTTCACCGGCCGCGATCACCGTCACCACTAAATCCGGAGGGAGTTCGGCGGCCACCCACTCGGCGGTGGCGGCTGCGTTCCGCAGAGACACGGCCGCGATGAGCGGGACTTCCTGGGCGAGCTCATAAGCGATCGAAGAGCCGTTGGGCGATGGCAGCACGACGCGGCTCAACGACCGCGCGTCCCGCAGGCTCGACGGCGAGAGGCTCAATCCGCCTCCACCCCGCGGACCAGCCAGCTGGGCGTCCTGGTGGGCGGCGAAGTCCTCGGCCCCGGCGTCCTTCCACGCGTAGGGGAACACGATGGCACCGCGGTCGACGGCGACGCTGACGCATGTGGTGAAGGTGAGGACGTCAACCACGACGGCGAGGTCCGCTCCGGACGCAACCGCACGGGCGCCGTCGAGCCCCCATTCAAACCTCACGGTGAACGGAAGCTGCCGGTGCACCGTCCCTGGCGCGCTCATGACAGTTCGGCCTCCAGGTTGCGGCGGGCGGCATCCAGCCACAGGCTCCGCGCGCGTTCGCTGTGGAAGAGTGGATCCAAGGCGAGCAGATGGCGGACGACGGCGGCCCGGCCGGCAGCGAAGTCGGCATCGCTGACGTGGGCGTAGTCCTCGCGGACAGCAGCAAGGTAGCGGGCGTAAGCCGTTGGTTCCGCGCCGAGGATGGAGAGATCGGCGTCGCACAAGAGGGCGCCGAGTCGGTCTCCCGGTTCGGGGCTGTGGGTGGAGGTCAGCCTGACCAGCCGGGCAACTTCGTGGATCGTCGGTTCCGGGAGTCCCGCAAGAGCCAGGCGGTCTTCGGCCAGCCGGGCCGATTGCTCTTCGTCCTGCCCTGCGATTCCCTCGTAGACGGCGTCATGGAACCAGGCGGCCAACGTCACTGAGCGCGCGGGCGGCCCGGGTTCGGTGAGGAGATCCAAGGCTTCCAGGACCGCCAGCAAATGCGTGCGGCTGTGGTATTTCCGATGGTCCTCGCCCCAGCGTTCGAGGAGCTCAAAACCCAGCTCCTCATGTCCTGGAAGAGCCGAATTCCAGCGCTCCAGCAAGGGTACGGTGAGCGCCTTGCTGCGTTGGCGGGCGGGGATCCGCAAACCGCTCGCGATCAGTTTCCGCACAAGAATGCGCGCCTCCACGGGGATGGCGCCTGCGGACAGGAGGTCCTGGTAGCGGCGTTCCGGGACGTCGTAGTGGTCGCCATCGAAGGCACGCCCGGGAATTCCCGCGGCCCCGGCGAAGGCGTGCAACTCCTCGAGCGAGGTGTCCGAGACGAGGTGGGAAAACACGGTCCCGTGCGCGGGCCACAGCGGCGGATCAACGTAGACGGCCATGGCCCGCGCCAGAGAACTAGGAGTTTTTCCGGGTGGCTACCGCAGAGAGAGCGGTTAAACCCTTTTCGAAGTCGCCGCCCACCATCTTCTCCATGTTCATGAACAAAGCGAAGATTTTGCCGAGGCCTTTGTTCTCACCGGTCATGGTCCAGGTGACGCGGGTGCCGTCCCCTTCGGGCACGAACGTGAACCCTGTGGGATTGACTGCCTTCATCGGCTTGGTGAACTCGAGGCGGATGTCGATCCTGCCGGGCTCCTCCGAGCCGACGATTTCCATGGTTCCGGTGCCGGCCTTGTTGTTGCCGCTCCAGGCATACTTTGCTCCGACGCCGGATTCGTTGCCGGAATAGCTCCGGTTCAGCTTGGGGTCCACGGCTTCCCACGGAGACCACTTGGTCCACTCGTGGAAGTTGTTGACGAAGGGGAAGACGTCGGCGGGTGCGGCGGGGATCAGCGCATTGCGAGTGACTGTGAAGGGTGCCATGTGCATATCGTACGGCGCTTTGCCGGGATCGTGGGCGCGGGCCGAGTGCTGCGTTCCGGCACGCGGCGCGCGGCCCGGACCCACGATTTCGACGGCGGGTGCTGCCTTACATGCCCGGGACGTCGAGCGCTTCGTAGACGGTGATCGAGGCTTCGGGGGCCATGAGGAAATGCGGGTGGCCTTCGAGGAGCTTTAGCGCTCCGTCCATGTCTTCGGCTTGGAGGACGCTGTAACCGCCCACGCCGGTCTCTGCATCGGATACTCCAGAGTTCCCAACCACTTTGCCGCCACCGAGGGGTGTGCCAAGATCGGCAAGCCCAGCGCCAGCCTTCGCGGCCCAGTCCATCCACAGCTTCATGCCTTCGGCTGCTGCCTCAGGGGAGCTGTCAGCCATCATCGATTCCGCCGATTGTGGTGCATTGTAGAGAACTACGAACTTCTTCATTGCGTGTCCTTTTTCTCATGCGCGCCCCGGGGGGTGTTCCACCCGGTCACGCCTGATCCTAGGGCCAGGGAACGCAAACAGCGAGGGACTTTTCACCGTAAGCGGGGAAGGCTATGGACAGCAGTTTCGCCGTCGGCAAACATGGAGCAGGAGGGACGCTTCGCCAAAGTTGAGCATAGTAGACTCAACTTTGAGAAATAGTCATCTTTCCCGAGAGGAGCTCTTCCATGGACGTCAAATTCACCACCAAGAGCCAGGAGGCTCTTTCCGCGGCGGCCATGAACGCCTCCACCGCCGGAAATCCGCAGCTGGAGCCAGCCCACTTGCTCAAAGCCCTCATGGATCAACGCGAGGGCGTCGCGGTGGCGCTTTTGCGCGCCACTGGAGCGGACCCGGATGCCGTGAGCGTCCAGGCGAGTTCGGCCATCAAGGCCCTGCCGTCGTCGTCGGGCAGTTCAGTGCAGCAAGCGCAGCTTTCCCGCCCTTCGATGCAGGCCATCCAGGCCGCCCAGAACGAGGCCGAGAAACTCGGCGATTCCTTCGTGTCCACTGAGCACCTCCTCTTGGGGCTCTCTGCCGGTAGCGAAGCCGTGGGGAAGCTATTGCGCGACGCCGGCGCCTCCCACGAAGCGCTCCTCGCCGCCTTGCCGGGTGTCCGCGGTGACCGGAAAGTCACTTCGCAAGACCCGGAAAACACCTTCCAGGCGCTTGAGAAATACGGCACGGACCTCACCGCCATCGCGCGCTCCGGCAAGCTGGATCCCGTGATCGGGCGGGACAGCGAAATTCGCCGAGTGGTCCAGGTCCTGAGCCGCCGCACCAAGAACAACCCCGTGCTGATCGGCGAACCCGGCGTCGGCAAGACCGCCGTCGTCGAAGGCCTCGCCCAGCGCATGGTGGCAGGTGACGTCCCGGAAAGCCTGCGGGGCAAGACCCTCATCGCGCTGGACCTCGCATCCATGGTGGCCGGCGCGAAGTACCGCGGCGAATTCGAGGAACGGCTCAAGGCCGTGCTGGAGGAGATCAAGAACTCCAACGGGCAGATCGTTACATTCATCGACGAAATCCACACTGTGGTGGGCGCCGGTGCCACCGGTGAAAGCGCCATGGACGCAGGGAACATGCTCAAGCCCATGCTGGCCCGCGGCGAGCTGCGGCTCATCGGCGCCACCACCCTGGACGAGTACCGCGAGAACGTCGAGAAGGACCCTGCCTTGGAACGCCGCTTCCAGCAGGTCTACGTGGGCGAGCCAAGCGTGGAGGACACCATCGGCATCCTCCGCGGCCTCAAGGAACGCTACGAGGCCCACCACAAGGTAGCCATCGCGGACTCCGCCCTGGTAGCCGCCGCCACGCTCTCCAACCGCTACATCTCGGGCCGTCAATTGCCGGACAAGGCCATCGACCTCGTGGATGAGGCGGCGTCCCGGCTACGCATGGAAATCGACTCGGCTCCCGAGGAAATCGACCAGCTCCGCCGTGCCGTGGACCGTCTCACCATGGAGGAATTGGCACTCGAGCGCGAGACGGATGCGGCCTCCATCGAACGCCTCGCCGCGCTCCGCGCGGACAAAGCGGACAAGAAGGAAGCCTTGGGTGCGCTGAACGCCCGCTGGGAAGCCGAGAAGGCCGGGCTCAACCGCGTGGGCGACCTCAAGGCAAAGATCGACGAATTGCGGTCCGCCGCCGAAAAGTTCCAGCGCGAGGGCGACCTTGAAGCTGCCTCGCGCATTCTCTACGGCGAACTGCCCGCGTTGGAGCGCGAGCTCAGCGCAGCAGCCGAGGAAGAATCCGCCCGGGAAGCGCGCGGTGAAGCGAAGGCCGCCCTGATGGTCGCGGACGAAGTCACGGCGGACGATATCGCGGAGGTTATTTCGGCCTGGACGGGCATCCCCGCCGGCCGCATGCTCCAGGGGGAATCCCAGAAGCTGCTGCACATGGAAGAGGAGATCGGAAAGCGGCTGATCGGTCAGTCCAAGGCCGTGGCCGCCGTCTCCGACGCCGTCCGCCGCGCCCGCGCGGGCATCAGCGACCCCAACCGCCCCACGGGTTCGTTCCTGTTCCTGGGCCCCACCGGCGTCGGTAAAACCGAGCTCGCCAAGGCACTCGCCGACTTCCTGTTCGACGACGAACGCGCCATGGTGCGGATCGACATGTCCGAGTACGGCGAGAAACACTCCGTGGCCCGGCTGGTCGGTGCCCCTCCCGGATACGTGGGCTACGAGGAAGGCGGCCAGCTCACCGAAGCGGTCCGCCGTCGCCCGTACTCCGTGATCTTGCTCGACGAGGTGGAGAAGGCCCACCCGGAAGTGTTCGACATCCTCCTTCAAGTGCTCGACGACGGCCGCCTCACCGACGGGCAGGGCCGCACCGTGGACTTCCGGAACACCATCCTGGTGTTGACCTCCAACTCGGGTAGCCAGTTCCTAGTAGATCCAACGCTGGACTCCACGGCGAAGCGGAATGCGGTCATGGCCGTGGTCAACGCCTCCTTCAAGCCGGAATTCCTCAACCGGCTCGACGAGATTGTGCTGTTCGATCCGCTCAGCGTCGACGAGCTCGCCAGGATCGTCGAATTGCACGTGGACGAGCTGACCAAGCGGCTGCACGACCGCCGGCTCACCCTTGAGGTCAGTGACGGCGCCCGTGCCTGGCTCGCGATGTCCGGTTACGATCCCGCCTACGGCGCCCGTCCGCTGCGAAGGCTGGTTCAACGCGAGATCGGTGACCGCCTGGCCAAGGAAATCCTTGCCGGACAGATCGCGGACGGCGACACGGTACTGGTGGACACCGCGGCCGACGTCGACGAACTCACCATCGAGGGTCTCGAGGCTTTGACGGGTCCCGACGGCGGTGCTCCGGCGGGTAGCGGCCTGACGGTGAGGCGGAAGGAATAGCTACTTCTGCAGCACGGATTCCTTGAGCGTGTTTCCCGAGTTCACCACGATGAAGCAGTCCACGCGGCGGTCGCCGTTGTCCCAGCTCGTGGCACTCGGGTACACGTTCTGCTGCAGGAGCGCGTACTTCGTGGATGCCTCGTTGAGCACCAGATCACGGCAGATTTCGCGGCCTTTGTCACGCAAGGCAGTGGCGCCGGGGAAGGTGTCGTCAGCCTTGTACCGGAAGATGGCGCCCAGCTGGGCCGAATGGTCGGTGGTGCAGTCCACCACCTTGGACTTGATGGCGTTGGAGTCGAAATCGGCGAAGCAATCTCCCAGCTGGTAGTCCTTTGCCTCCACATCCGCCGGGAGGGGGCCGCGGCTGGTGGACGTGGCCGGCGCGGGGATGGGCGCGGCCGCCGGGCGGTTGGCCAGTGCCCCGACGAGGACCCAGATCACTACGCCGATGAGGATCAGCACGGCCAGCACGATGCCGCCAATGATGAGCCGATACCGCGTTATGGCGTCCAAAGCAGTCCGCAGGGACGAGCCTTTCTCGGAGGGAGCAGGGCCCTCGGGCCCGGTTTCGCCAGGCATGCCGGCGTCGGGGTACGTGCCCGAAGTCCCGGAATACCAGGTCCCGGAACCAGGGTCTACCGGCGACTCATTGTCGCCCGTACCGTTGTTGCCCTGGATCATGTTGTCCTGGCCCATGTCTGAGTTCGCGCCTTTCATGCCTGCCGCCCCATATTAGGGCGACTCTACCCAAGTTTTTCATGCCAATGAATGGAGATACTGCCAGGTGGAACTGTGACGGCGCTTTCGCGAAGCAAGTGGCAAGCAGTTGCTCCAGAAAGCATGTAATCTAGACATACGACAAATTGACCAAACATTCCGGGGCCTCACCGATCGCCAAGGTGACCACCTCCGGTCCAAGTACAAAAGGGGGTCACGCCATGGGGCGCGGCCGTCAAAAGGCAAAAGCTACCAAGCAGGCTCGGGACATCAAGTACTACTCCCCGAACACTGACTATTCGGCCCTTCAGCGCGAGCTGACTGGGCCATCAAGTCGTGCGACGAGCCGATTCGCGGATGATCCGCCGGAGCCGGACTACTCGGCTTACGAGGACAAGTACGCACAGGACTTGGAAGACGATGACGACGAGGTAGACACCCGCCGTATCGGATAGCTGTAGCAACAATCAGGTGCCTTTCGGCATCGAGTTGCGTACCGCCGTCGTACACGAGGTCGTTTGGCATCCCCGGATGCCTCCCAAAACGATAGAGCCCGTAGGGCGCGCCATGATTGGCGTGCGCTACGGGCCTTTTTCGTGCCCTCTAGCCGGTCAGTCCTTCTCGTGGCACAGATCCAGCAGGGGGATCAGTGTTTCGAGGTCGTTGGCGCGCGCTGCGGCCAGGATCTTCCGGTGGGCGTCCGCCACGCGCTCAAGCTTGGCGTCGTCCAAGGGGTACGAGCGGCTGATGAGCCGTTGAACCGGGTTGTCCCAGACGGATTCGAGGGTTTTCAGCAAGAATCCGTTGGGCGCAGGCGCCGCCAAGCCCAAATGGAACGCCCGCGTGGCGGTGAACAGTTCCTCCGGGTCGGCGCTTGCCGCACCCTCGGCGATAAGCAGCTCCAGCCTCGCAAGCTGAAGGTTGGTGTATTTTGCCCCACACTGCCTGATGGCCATGATCTCGAGGGCCTTGCGTACTTCGTAGACTTCCTCGACGGCTGATCGGGTCAGCGTCGTCGCGAAATACCCCGAGCCCGGGACCAAAGTGGCGAGTCCTTCGTGGACCAAGCGGTTCAGGGCGTCGCGGACCGGCGTCCGGGACACGCCGTATTCTTCGGCCAGCTGTTCCTGGACCAGGGGAGCGCCAGGCTCGACCACTCCGTTGACGATCTCATTGCTGATCCTGTCGTAGACGTGCTCGCTCAGCGGCCTCATCCCCTTGGCAGCTTGCGTGGCCATTCGCCTCATCCCCTTTTTCGTATCAAAACTCGTTCAATCCTACGTGCTTTACATCACAGGATTCACTGTATACAGTGAATCCAATTCTACCAACCCTGAAGAAAGTTGCCCTATGAGCCTGCGCATTCCACGCATACCCGGCATCGATTTTGCCGCCGTCGGCAAGCAGCTGGGTTACCTGGAGATCGAACATTCGGACAATGAGAATGACGCCGCTGTCATCCCTTCGCCGATCGCGGTCCTGAGTGGTGGGGACGGCCCCACGGTCCTCCTGATCGCCGGTACGCATGGCGACGAATATGAAGGACAGATCCTTCTCCAGGAACTCATCCGCACCTTGAACCCTGATGAGGTGACCGGGAGATTGATCATCCTGCCCGCCCTCAACATCCCTGCTGTCCGCGAAGGAAGACGTGTTTCCAGCGTGGACCGGGTCAATCTGAACCGTGCCCTCCCGGGCCGCGCCGACGGTGGACCGGCACTGCAGATCGCCTCGATCGTGGCCCAGGAACTCATCCCCATGGCCGACTTTGTGATGGACATCCACTCCGGGGGGATCGCGTCGGAGTATGTGCCGTCCGCGTTCGTCTACCAAGGACCGACGCCGGAGCTATGGGCCGCGAAGGTGGCGGCGGTCGCTGCATTCAAAGCCCCTTATTCCGTCGTGGTGAAGCCCATGCTGAAGGCCGGCTCCATCAGCAGCGCGGCCGATCAGGCCGGCGTGCCGATGATCTCGACCGAACTCGGTGGGAGGGGAACCGTATCCCTGCCGATCCTCGCAAGGGCCCGGACGGGACTTCGCTCGCTGCTTGGGCACTGGGGCGTGCTCAAGGACACCGGCCTCTCAGGTATCGGAGACCCGATCCAGTGGGTCGAACTCACGGCCCAGTCCGCAGTCCATTCCACCATGGCAGGCATCCTCGAGCCGGTGGTCGGACTTGGCCAGAAAGTCGCGGCCGGAGAGCTCGTGGCCCGCGTTCACTCAGTGGAAGAACTCGAGCGTCCTCCAAAAGACTTCTTTTCACCCATGGACGGGGTGGTCGCAATCATTCGGCATCCCGCCCTCGTCAATATCGGCACCACCGTGGTCAACATCGCCGTTGACCATGGAACAAGCTATGCGAAAGGCAATCATGAACCGTCCTAGATACATCTCCACAGCCGCCCTGCTGCTGGCCGCCGCCGTCGGGCTCAGCGGCTGCACCACTGCGTCACTCGACGCCGGCAAGGAAGCCGCCGCCAGTTCGATTCCCGGCAAGGACGCTGCGATTCCGGCGGCGCCCTTCAACAAGTCCGCCGCGAATCTCTTGCCCCCGGACGTCAAGGCCAAGGGGACATTGGTGGTCGGCACCGACCCCACCTTCGCGCCTTATGAGTTCTACGCGGCTGACAGCAAGACGGTTGTCGGCTGGGACGCGGACTTTGCGAAAGCAGTCGGCGAGACGCTGGGGCTTGAAGTCAAGATGGTTCCCGCGACCTTCGACACCATCCTCCCGGGCGTGAGCTCCAACAAGTACGACGTCGGCATCTCGGGTTTCAATGTCACGGCCGAGCGTAAGATGAATGCCGATTTCGCCTCCTACCAAAGCAGCGGCTCCGGCCTTGCCGTCAAGGCCGGCAACCCCAAGAAGCTGGCCCTCGACGCGATGAAGCTGTGCGGCACGAAGGTGGGTGGCGAAAAGGGGACCACGCAAGGGATCGAGACCCTTCCGGCGTTTTCGAAGCAGTGCGTCGTCGCCGGCAAAGCGCCGATCGACATCCAGTTGTTTCCCTCCCAGAACGAAGCCAACCTGGCACTCATCTCCGGCCGCGTGGACAGCGTCCTCTCAGGCCTTGTTGGCATGGGTTACGCAAGCAAGCTTTCCGGCGGTGCCTTCGAGCTCGCCGGCAACCAGGACTTCGAACCGACGCCGGTAGGTATCGCCATGCCCAAAGGCTCGCCCCTGACCAAGGCGATCGTCGCGGCGGTCAGGGCGCTGATCGCTGGCGACACGTACAAGGCGATCAATGCGAAGTACGGAATCCCGGACTCGGTGACCATCAGCGCTGATGCCGTGGACGCGAGTGGTGCGAAATGAGCACCGTGATCACCGTCCCGAAGATGGGAACAACGGACCGCGGACAGTTCACCGTGGTCTCGGCCAGGCACCCCTGGCGATGGGTGGCTGGCACTGCGGTAGGCGCCGTCGTGATCCTGTTGCTTGTTTCCGCGGTGAGCAATCCCCGTTTCGGCTGGGTCAAGGTGGCCCTGTATTTCCGTGACGTTGCCATAGTCAACGGGATCGGCATCACCCTGTTCCTGACGGTTGTCTGTATGGCTGTCGGGGTGGGGCTTGGCGTAGTGCTTGCGGTCATGCAGCTTTCGGCAAACCCCGTGGTCAAGGCCTCGGCAAGCGCCTATGTGACGATCTTCCGAGGCACCCCCGTCCTGGTCCAGCTGTTGTTCTGGTTCAACTTGTCGGCGCTGTATCCGGAGATCACCTTTGGTATCCCCGGCGTCAGCCTCGACGCCAACCAGATCATCACACCCCTCGCCGCGGCGATCCTTGGCCTGGGCCTCAACGAGGCTGCCTACATGTCGGAGATCGTCCGGGCAGGAATCCAGTCCATCGATCAAGGTCAAGGCGAAGCTGCGGGTGCCCTCGGCATGTCCCGCATCCAGACCCTCATCAGGGTGATCCTGCCGCAGGCCATGCGCGTCATCATCCCGCCTACGGGCAATGAGTTCATCGGCATGCTCAAGATGACCTCGCTGGTCAGTGTCCTGGCGGTCCCCGAGCTCCTGTACTCCGCCCAGATCATCTACTCGAAGAACCTGCAGGTTGTCCCGCTGCTCCTGGTCGCCAGTATCTGGTACATCATCGTCACCACGGTGTTCACGGTGGGCCAAGGCTACCTGGAACGGCACTTCGCCCGGGGAACGTCCCGTTCCGTCCCGCCGACCGCCGCCGAGCGGTTGCGGAAATTCTTCAGGGTACATTCCGCGCAAGGCTCACGAAAACAAGGATCAGGAAAGGAAAGCCAGTCATGACTATCGAGACGAAGGAAAGCCGCAAGGCGCCGGAGGCGCTTCCGCTGGTACGCGCGGAAGGCGTGCGCAAGAGTTTCGGCGACAATGAGGTCCTCAAGGGAATCGATCTCCACGTCCAGAGCGGCGAAGTGGTCTGCCTGATCGGCGCCTCGGGCTCCGGGAAAAGCACCTTCCTGCGGTGCGTGAACCACCTGGAGAAGATCGACGGTGGCCTGCTGTGGGTGGGGGACAGGGCCGTGGGCTACCGGATCAAGGGGGACAAGCTCCATGAACAGTCCCACAACGAAATCTGCGCCGACCGGACCGATATCGGGATGGTCTTCCAGCACTTCAACCTCTTCCCGCACATGACCGTGCTGGAGAACCTGATGGAAGCCCCGATCAGGGTGCTCAAGCACCGCAAGGCGGATGTCCGCCGTCGGGCGTTGGATTTGCTGGAGAAGGTGGGCCTGTCGGAGAAGGCGGGGGCCTATCCGCGGCACCTCTCGGGCGGGCAGCAGCAGCGGGTGGCGATCGCCCGGGCCCTGTGCATGCAGCCGAAGCTGATGCTGTTTGACGAGCCGACGTCGGCGCTGGATCCGGAGTTGGTGGGCGAGGTCCTCAGGGTGATGAAGGACCTGGCCCGGACGGGGATGACCATGATTGTTGTGACGCACGAGATGGGCTTTGCCCGCGACGTGGCGGATCGAGTGGTGTTCATGCATGGCGGCCGGATCATTGAGGAAGGTCCCGCCGAAGCCGTCATTGGCAACCCGCAGCATGAACGGACCAGGGCGTTTTTGTCCGCGGTCTTGTAGTTGTTGATAGTGCGCTCTCGGAAGCGATTGACAGAATGCGTTAGTGACGGCTAACGTATTAATCATGCTCGACCGACTGGAAGTTGCCGCGGAGCCGAACAGGCGGCGCCTGTTGCACCTGCTTGCGGCGGGCGAGCGCACCGTGACGGAGCTGGCTGGCGAATTCACGGTGAGCAGATCCGCCGTCTCGCAGCACTTGTTGTTGCTGGAGCAGGTAGGCCTCGTTGCGGCCCGCAAAGAGGGACGCAACCGCTACTACCGCTTGGATAACGACGGCATGAGAGAACTCCGGATGCTTTTTGAGCAGTTCTGGACCGCTGAGCTGGACATGCTCCTCGCTGACGCACAAAACTTCACCACCGACCGCCTTCAAACAACAGAGGAATGATCATGATTTACGACAAGACCGTTCTTCTTCCCCTCAACGTCGACCAGGCGTTCGAACTCATTACGCAGCCCGCACGCCTCCGCCGCTGGCAGACCGTTGCCGCCCGCGTCGACCTCAAGGTTGGCGGCGAGTACCGCTGGACCATCACCCCGGGTCACCACGCGGCGGGAACGTTCACGGAAATCGAGCCGGGCAAGCGCGTCGTCTTCACTTGGGGCTGGGAGCAGCCCGAAGCGCCGGCGGATAACGTCTCCACGGTAGCCATCACCCTTGAGCCGGCCGATGGCGGCACCTCCGTGCGCTTGGTGCACGAAGGCCTTCCGACTCCGGAAGCCCTGGCAGGCCACTCCGAGGGCTGGAACCACTACCTCGACCGTCTCCTCGCCGAGGCGTCCACGGGCGACGCCGGTGCCGACGAATGGGCAGCTGCCCCTGCCGATCTCAATGAGCTCACCTCCGCGGACGCCACGCTCGCCATCGTGCAGCGCGTGCTGGCGCACGTCACCGAAGCCGACGCGCAGACCCAGACTCCGTGCGCCGACTTCAACGTGTCGCAGTTGCTTGACCACCTTGCCGGCTCAATTGCCAACATCGCCAAGGCCCTGGGCGCCGAAGTAGCCGACGACGCCGGGAAGTCGCCCGAGGTGCGCATCGCCGACCTCGCCCAGCCGACGCTGGAAGCCTTCTATCGCCGCGGACTCGAAGGCACCATTGACATGGGCTTCGCCGAACTGCCGGCCACGATGGTCGCCTCCATCCTCAACCTCGAGTTCCTGGTCCACGCTTGGGACTTCTCCAAGGCCCTGGGCTTCGAGGTGTCGGTGGCGGATGAGCTCACCGACTACGTCGAGGTCCTCGCGCAGAACACCATCAGCGAGCAGGTCCGCGCAAGCGGCAGCTTCGCCCAGGCCAAGGAAGTCGCCGAGACGGCATCCAGCCTGGAGCGCCTGGTCGCTTTCACCGGCCGGACTGTTCACGCATAAGCTCGAGGCTACTCAACGAAGGGATAGCAATGCCGCAGGTTGATAGCTACAAGCAGGGAACCCCGTGTTGGGTGGACCTGTCGTCGTCGGACATCGAGGCCTCCAAGGCCTTTTACAGTGATCTGTTCGGCTGGGAATTGGACGCGATGGATGCCGGCAACGGCATGACCTACTACATGGCCAAGCTGCAGGACCGCTACGTGGCGGGCATGATGCAGCAGATGCCGGACATGGCTGCGGCCGGCGCACCGTCCTTCTGGGCCAACTACCTCGCCGTCGATTCGGTAGATGACGCCGCTGAGCGCGTCACGGCGGCAGGCGGCAACGTTCTCTTCCCGCCGGACAGCGTCCCCAACGGAAGCGGGCGGATGTTCTTCGCAGCCGATCCCACGGGTGCACAGATTGGCTTCTGGGAGGCCGGAACCCACCACGGCGCCGGGTTGGTCAATGAACCGGGCACGGTGGTCTGGAACGAACTGCAGACGAACGACGTCCCCAAGGCCGTCGCCTTCTACGAATCCGTGACGGGATGCTCCAGCGAGACGGCCGCGGCCGGAGACCTGCAGGAATACACCCAGCTCGTAGTGGACGGGAAGTCCGTAGGCGGCGCCATGAAGCAGCCCGTCGAGGGAATGCCGCCGTTCTGGATGACCTACTTCAATGTTGCGGACGTGAACGAGTCCGTGGCGAAGGCCGTCGAGCTCGGCGCCCAGGTCTTCGCGCCTGCCTTCGACGTCCCTGGCGTCGGCCGCATGGCAGTCCTCGGTGATCCAGCCGGAGCAGCCTTCAGCGTCATGGCCGCCGAAAGCAACTAGGCCTCAAACAAAAGTGCCCACCCAACTGCCGGATCGGCAATGGGGTGGGCACTTTTTGCGCGAAGAACCCTTAGGCGTAAGCGTTCACGAGGCGCACGGCGCCGCCGTCGACGCCCTTGGCGCCCTGGACGTAGTCCGGACCGCTCTTGATGATCGAGTCGGAGTCCGCGGCCACCGTACCCATGACCCACGACGGCAAGCCGCGCTCGTTGAGGCGGGCCACGGCGGCGTCGGCGATTTCGGGAGACACGATGGCCACCATGCCGACACCGAGGTTGAGCGTGCGCTCGAGGTCGGCAAGGGGAACATTGCCGAGCTCGGACACCAGCTTGAAGATGGCCGGCAGTTCCCAGGTGGCGCGGTCAACCGTGGCCACGAGGCCCTGCGGCAGGACGCGGGCCAGGTTGGCTGCGAGGCCGCCGCCGGTGACGTGGCTGAAGCCGTGCACGGCGCCGGGCGCAGTACCCAGGCCGCTGACCGGGAACGCGCGGGCGAGGTCCAGGCAATCGGCGGCGTAGACGCGGGTGGGCTCCAGCAGTTCTTCGCCCAGCGTGCGGCCGAGTTCGGAGACCTGGCGGTCAAGGGCCCAGCCGGCGTGGTTGATAACGCGACGGACCAGGGAGTAGCCGTTGGAGTGCAAGCCCGAGGAAGCCATGCCGATCACGACGTCGCCGGCGCGGACGCGGTCCGGGCCAAGCAGGGCGTCGGCTTCGACAACACCGGTAGCTGCACCGGCGACGTCGTACTCGTGCTCACCCAGCAGGCCCGGGTGCTCAGCGGTTTCGCCACCCACCAGGGCAGTGCCCGCCACGGAACAAGCGGCGGCGATGCCGCGGACGATGTCCGCGATGCGCTCGGGGACAACCTTGCCGCACGCGATGTAGTCGGTCATGAAGAGCGGCTCTGCGCCGACTACGACGATGTCGTCCACCACCATGCCCACCAGGTCGAAGCCGATGGTGTCGTGGATGTCCATGGCTTGGGCGATGGCCACCTTGGTGCCGACGCCGTCCGTGGACGTGGCCAGCAGGGGCCGCTTGTACGTGAGCAGCTTGGAGACGTCGTACAGGCCGGCGAAACCGCCGACGCCGCCGAGCACGGAGCTGTTGTGGGTCGCCTTGACGGCGTCCTTCATGAGTTCGACGGCGCGGTCACCCGCTTCGACGTCGACGCCGGCGGACGCGTAGGTGATGCCGGTTGTGTTCTCAGCGGCGGAGGATGCGGAGGTCATACAGACTCTTTCTTATCGGCGTCGGTCAGCAGGTTCTCAAACTCGGCGTCGGGTCCGGGATCGCAGCCCGTGGCGCCGGGCTTGTTGGCCGGGTCGTCCGAGTCCGCGGTTACGGCTTCGGCGGAGATGCCCGACGTCGGCAGCCCGCCGAGGTCGGTGCGCTCCAGGAGGTTCTTGCCCAGTTTGTCCGAACCCGGAAGTGCGATGGGGTACTGGCCGGTGAAGCAGGCGGTACAGAGGCGTTCGCGCGGTTGCTGGGTGGCGCCGATCATGCCGTCTTCGGAAATGTAAGCCAGCGAATCCGCTCCGATGGCCTGGGAGATTTCCTCGATGGTGGCGCCGTTGGCGATCAGTTCAGCGCGGGACGCGAAGTCGATGCCGTAGAAGCAGGGCCACTGGACGGGCGGGGAGGAGATCTTGACGTGGACGGCTGCGGCTCCGGCCTCGCGGAGCATCCTGACGATGGCGCGCTGGGTGTTGCCGCGGACGATCGAGTCATCCACTACCACCACGCGCTTGCCGCGGATCACGGATTCGAGGGCGTTGAGCTTGAGCCGGATGCCGAGCTGGCGCAGGGTCTGCGAAGGCTGGATGAACGTGCGGCCCACGTAGGAGTTCTTGACGAAGCCGTGCGCGAACGGGATGCCGGATTCCTCGGCGTAGCCCACCGCTGCCGGAGTACCGGATTCGGGGACCGGGATGACGATGTCCGCTACCTGGGTGTTCTCGCGGGCCAGCTGGCGGCCCATCTCCACACGGGACTCGTACACGGAGCGACCGGCAATCGACGCGTCGGGGCGCGCAAGGTAGACGTACTCGAAAACGCAACCGGCCGGCGTCGCTTCTGCGAAACGCTGGGAACGGACGCCGTTCTCGTCAATGGCGATGAACTCGCCAGGCTCGATCTCGCGGATGAAGCTCGCGCCGACGGTTGCCAAGGCGGACTGTTCCGAGGCGACAACCCAGCCGCGCTCGAGGCGGCCAAGGCACAAGGGGCGGATGCCGAAGGTATCGCGGGCCGCGTAGAGGGTGCCTTCGTCCATGAACACGAAGCAGAAGCCGCCCCGGATCTTGGGAAGCAGCTCAAGCGCAGTCTGTTCCAGGGTCTTGCCCTCTTCGCCTTCCAGGAGGGCGGTGACCAGGGCGGTGTCCGAGGTGTTGCCCTGCTTCATTTCTCCGGTCAGCTGACCGCCGTTGAGTTCGAGGATCATTTCCCGGAGCTCAGCCGTGTTGGTCAGGTTGCCGTTGTGCGCGAGGGCAACGGTGCCAGTGGCGGTTGCGCCCAGGGTGGGCTGCGCGTTGGCCCAGTGGCTTGCTCCGGTGGTGGAGTAGCGGCAGTGGCCGACGGCGAGGTGCCCGGTGAGGGTGTTCAGGGTTGTCTCGTCGAAGACCTGGGACACGAGGCCCATGTCCTTATAGACATTGATGCGCTTGCCGTCACTGGTAGCAATACCAGCCGATTCTTGTCCGCGGTGCTGCAACGCATACAGCCCGTAATAGGTGAGTTTTGCTACTTCTTCGCCCGGCGCCCAGACCCCGAAGACGCCACAAGCGTCCTGAGGTCCTTTTTCGTCGGGGAGAAGATCATGAGAAAGTTTTCCGTCGCCACGTGCCACTGGTCAATTGTCGCATGATGTTGGCGTGGTACTTTCCCTCACGCGACATTGTGACCCGGATCCTATGCCCCGGCGTCGTCCTCTGTGGGGCTGGGCACGGACTCGACGACGGCACGCTGGGAACGCCGCACGCTGACTTTGTCGAGGACGAGGGCCGCGACGGCGCCCAGCAGCACGCCGCCCGCGGCGAAGGACACAAGGAAAAAACCGAAGACCGCCCCCGTGTCGAAACTTTGGTCACCGGGGATCCCGTAGGCAACGAACGCGGCAACAATGATGCCGAGCACCCCGCCGAGTCCCATGAAGGGAACGAACTTCGGCGCACGGCGGACCGTGATCCCGCGGCGTTCCGGAGTGCCGTTGTCTGCCGCGGCGTTGCGTGCCGGGCTGTTGTGTGACGTGCTGTTTTGCGATGTGCCGTCGGCGTTCGCGCCCTCAGAAACCATGCCTTCCAGCTTACCGTTCCGAAGAGGTTGGTTTGTGGTCTGAAGTCAGACCATTGACAGATTGATGTGAAGTGGGTCACTATCGATGCGAGCGGTGTCGGCCCGTTCCCCCCTTCCGTTTAGAAAGAGAATAATCATGAGTGATCGTTCTACGGCAGCGAAGGTGCAGGCTGTGCAAGACGCAGATGCTGCGGCCCTCGCCGAGCTTGGCTACAAGCAAGAGTTACATCGCGGCATGTCCGGCTTCTCCAACTTCGCAGTCTCGTTTTCCATCATTTCGATTTTGGCTGGCTGCATTACCTCCTTCAGCATTGCGCTCAAGTCCGGCGGTCCGGCTGCCATCAATCTGGGTTGGCCGCTGGTTGGCGTTCTGGTCCTGTGCGTGGCGCTCTCCATGGCCGAGGTTTGTTCGCGGTACCCGACCGCCGGTGGCTTGTATTTCTGGGCCGGCAGGCTCGCCAAACGCAACAAGCGGGCCTGGGCCTGGTATGTCGGGTGGTTCAATTTCCTCGGTGAAGTGGCCGTCACGGCCGCAATCGACTTCGGCTGCGCCACAACAATGATGGCTTTCGCGGCGCTGACTTTCGGCGTTGAGCCCACCCCGGGCGGTACGTTCGCGCTGTTCGTCGTCCTCATGGTTATCCACGCCCTGCTCAACAGTTTCGGCGTCAAGATTGTCAGTTTCCTGTCCAATGTCTCGGCCTGGTGGCACATCGTGGGTGTTGCGATCATTGTGGCGGCGCTGTGGCTCATGCCCACGAGCCACCAGTCCTTTGACTGGACGATGACCGCGTGGCACAACGAAACCGGCTTCACTTTCGGGCCGTACGTCTTCCTCATGGGCCTGCTCATGTCGCAGTACACCTACACCGGCTACGATGCTTCGGCCCACGTTGCCGAGGAGACCAAGAACGCAGCCATTGCGGCTCCCAAGGGGATTGTCATGAGCGTCGTCATCTCCATCATTGGTGGCTGGATACTGCTCTACTCACTCGTCGCGGCGATCCCGGACGGCTCAGAGGAAGGCCTGACCACTCTTGGCGCTACGGCAACAGGCTTGCCCCCGGCGCAGATTTTCCTGGATGCATTGGGCAACCCCGGCGTAGCGAAATTCCTGCTGGCCATCGTGGTGGGCGCACAATTCTTCTGTGGCATGGCCTCAGTGACCGCCAACTCACGCATGACCTACGCTTTCTCCCGCGACAATGCACTGCCAGGCTCCCGCATCTGGGCCAAAGTCAACGCCCGGAGCGGCACCCCCACAAACTCCATCTGGCTCTGCGTTGGCTGCGCGATCGTGCTCGCTTCACCCGCCCTGTTCAACACCACCGCGTACTTTGCCGTAACGAGCGTGGCCGTCATTGGCCTCTACATCGCGTACATCACCCCGGTGTTGCTCCGCAGGCTCAACAAGAACTTCGTACCGGGCCCGTGGCACCTCGGGAAATGGAGTCCCGTCATCAACTGGATAGCGATTGTGTGGGTCGCCATCATCGTGATCCTCTTCGTTCTTCCGCCCGTCGCAGACATCACCATCGACACGTTCAACTACGCGCCCATCGCCGTCGTGGTCGTCTTCCTCCTTGCCACCGTGCTTTGGTACACCACGGGGCGCCGGACGTTCATGACGAGTGCCGAGCAGGAGCACCTGACGATCGACGCGGATAAGCTGCTCAACTAGCAACACACGCGGGCCGCCGGCGGTTCTCGCCGGCGGCCTCCCACCAAGGAAGGCCACCATGTTGTTCGCCGAACCGATTGAATCCCCCCTCCTGGAGACGGTCTTGCTTCCCGTGCGCGGACACATGGCTTTCGAGTCATGCGTTGAGCACTTGGGATCGGCAATCCAGTTGGGGATCTTCAAAACCGGTGAGCGCCTCCCGCCCGAGCGCGACTTGGCCGAGCGCATGCAGGTCTCCCGGGCCACGCTGCGGGAAGCGATCAGCGCGTTGCGAGCCGCGGGCTTCGTCACGACCGTCCGGGGGCGGGGCGGCGGAACCATCGTGGAACCGGTCGGCAACGCCCGGCCGCCGGAGCGCCTCGACAACAAGGACAGGCAGGGGGAAATCAGCGACATCCTCATCTTCCGTTCCGTGATTGAACCCGGGGCTTGCCAGCGGGCGGCCTCGATGCGGCTCAGCGAGGATCAGCGTCAGCTCCTGATTGATTCCTTGGCCGAGGTTGAAAACGCGGGTTCCCCGGTGGAATACAGGCAAGCCGACGCCCGCCTCCACCTGGCTTTCTCCGCTGTTGCGGGGTCGTCCGAACTCAATAAAGCCAGCACCACCATCCAGACAAAGATCCACGAGTTCCTCGCGGAAATCCCCTTTCTGCAGCGGAACATCGAACATTCAAACCAAGAGCATCGATTGATAGTGCAGGCCATCCTCGACGGCGAGCCTGCAGCGGCCCGAAGCGTCATGGAATTGCACTGCGAGTCCACTGCCGCACTACTCAAGGGACTACTGAAATGAGCAGCACTATGAACGACATTTCGAACACCGCGGACACCACTGTTCACCCCCGCAATGACCGTATGCTCACCGTTGAGCAACTCAAGGCGCGGATTGCCGAGGGCGCCATAGACACCGTGATTCTCGGCTTCACCGACATGCAGGGCAGGCTTCAGGGCAAGCTCCTTCACGCGCAATTCTTCCTGGATTCCGTCCTGGAGCACGGCACTGAAGGCTGCAACTACCTCCTCGCCGTTGACACCGAAATGAACACCGTGGATGGCTATGACATTTCCTCGTGGGAAAAGGGCTATGGTGACATGCTCTTCGACATGGATTTGGACACCATCCGTGTCCTTCCCTATCGCGAGGGGAGTGCGCTGATCCAGTGCGATCTGTCCACGACCGACGGCACTCCGGTCTCCGTTTCGCCCCGCGCCATGCTCAAGCGCCAGACGGCCAAGGCGGCCGAGCGCGGTTGGAAGGCACTTGCCGGAACCGAGCTTGAATTTGTGGTCTACAACGACTCCTACGAGCAGGCATGGGAGCTGGACTACAAGCACCTCACTCCTGCCAACCAATACAACGTGGACTACTCGCTCCTCGGATCCGGCCGCGTGGAACCCCTGCTTCGCCGGATCCGGAACGAGATGTACGCAGCCGGCATGACCGTGGAATCAGCCAAAGGTGAATGCAACTTCGGCCAACACGAGATCGCGTTCAAGTACGACGAGGTGGTCACCACGGCGGACAACCATTCCGTCTACAAGACCGCGGCCAAGGACATCGCCCATGACATGGGCCAATCCATTACCTTCATGGCCAAGCCCAACGAGCGCGAGGGCAATTCCTGCCACATCCACCTGTCCCTTCGCGGACTCGACGATGAACTGGTCTTCTGGGACAAGGCCACCGGCGCCCGCACCAAGACCTACGATCACTTCATCGCCGGGGTGCTTGCCACGATGCGGGAATTCACGCTCTTTTACGCTCCCAACATCAACTCCTACAAGCGGTTCGTCAAAGGCTCGTTCGCTCCGACGGCGGTGGCCTGGGGCCTCGACAACCGCACCTGCTCAGTGCGCCTCGTGGGCCACGGTCAGAGCGCCCGGCTGGAAAACCGGCTACCGGGTGGTGACGTCAACCCGTACTTGGCGCTGTCGGCCATGCTTGCCGGCGGGCTCTACGGAATCGAAAACGAGCTCGAACTCGAGCCCGCAACCCTTGGCAACGCCTACACCTCGGGCGCTCCCACCGTGCCGACGACGATGCGGGAAGCGCGGGATCTGTTCGCCAACTCCGTGATCGCCAAGGAAGTCTTCGGCGAGGAAGTTGTGCGGCACTACGTGAACTACGCCGACGTCGAACTGGCAGCTTTTGAGTCCGCCATCACGGACTGGGAGCTCCGCCGCGGCTTCGAAAGGCTGTAGGCGATGACTCAGAATCAGACACAGGCTCCAGGTTCAAGCCGGCCTCCTCGCATCGCGTTGACCACTTATCTTCAAAACGCGAAATGGGGGATTTGGGACGCGCGGGCAGCGGTACTGCCGGCAACGTATTTGGAAGCCGTGGTGGCGGCAGGCGGCACCCCTCTCCTGCTGCCGCCCATCGGCACCGATACTTCCGTCCTTGACCTCGTGGATGGCCTCGTTGTGGTGGGAGGCGCCGACGTCGACCCCGGAAATTACGACGCCGAGCCCCACCCGAGCACACGCAGCCAGCCCGAGCGGGACGAGCACGATATCTCGTTGACGCTGGCGGCCTTGGAGAAGGGCATTCCGCTCTTCGCGATCTGCCGCGGCGCGCAAATCCTCAACGTGGCCCTGGGCGGAAACCTCATCCAGCACGTGCCGGACGTGCTGCCCGAGGCGAACTACCAACCTGCTCCCGGAGTCTACGGGGAGGTTGAGTTCGATACTCGGCCGGGCAGCATCAGCGCGCAACTACTAGGTGAAAAGGCATCGGCGCCGGTCTATCACCACCAGATTCTTGACCGGGTTGCCGAAGGCCTTTGCGTCACCGCGCGTGCGGCGGACGGGACGGTCGAGGCCGTCGAATCGACCCAAGGAAGTTGGGCGTTGGGCGTTCAGTTTCATCCTGAACAAAATCGTTCCGACGTGCGGCTCTTCGAAGGATTCATTGAGGCTGCCAGAAGGTACCGGGACGGGGAACTCTACGCTGAGCGCCTCAACCCATCGACGGAATTCACAGCGACAGAAAAGAGCTGGGCGTGAGTGCCACAATTTTTGACATCATCAATCCGGCCACAGAAGAGTTCCTTCAAACCGTTGAGCTGGCATCCCTCGCCGAAACGGACGCGCTGATTGCCCGCGCGGCCGCTGCCTTCGAGACCTGGCGGAACGTGTCGCCGTCGGACCGGGCACTGCTCCTGCGCCGGTTCGCGGCCGCCGTCGACGCCGATCTGGAGAACCTCGCACAACTGGAAGTCCGCAACGCGGGGCATACGATCGGCAACGCCCGCTGGGAAGCGGGCAATGCGCGCGACGTCATCAGCTACTACTCGGCGGCTCCTGAGCGGCACTTCGGGCGGCAGATCCCCGTTGCCGGAGGCCTCGATGTGACGTTCCACGAGCCATTGGGCGTTGTCGGCATTATTGTGCCGTGGAACTTTCCGATGCCGATCGCGGCGTGGGGCTTCGCTCCGGCGCTCGCGGCGGGCAACACAGTGGTCCTCAAGCCTGCGGAACTTACGCCGCTGACCGCGATGAGACTCGGGGAGCTGGCGCGCGAGGCCGGCCTGCCCGATGGCGTGCTGACTATCATCCCCGGGAAGGGCTCCGTTGTGGGGGCGCGCTTCGTCACCCACCCTGCGGTGCGAAAGGTCGTCTTCACCGGGTCCACCGGGGTTGGCAAGCAGATCATGGCCGGTTGTGCCGACCAGGTGAAGCGCGTGACGCTCGAGTTGGGGGGCAAGAGCGCGAACATCGTGTTCGCCGACGCCGACCTTGAGGCCGCTGCTGCCGCAGCACCAGGCGGCGCGTTCGACAACGCCGGCCAGGACTGCTGTGCCAGGTCCCGGATCCTGGTGGAAAAATCGGCCTACGACAGCTTCTTGGAGCTTCTCGAGCCCGCCGTTCGGGCTGTCAAAGTCGGCGACCCGGCGGATGAAAGTACCGTCATGGGGCCCTTGATTTCCGCCCGGCAAAGGGAAACCGTTGCAGGCTTTGTGCCCTCGGGAGCGCCCATAGCCTTCCAAGGCGACGTGCCCGAGGGGCCGGGATTCTGGTTCCCGCCCACGGTCCTGGCTCCCGACTCCTTCGACGACCCGGCAGTGCGGGAGGAGATCTTCGGACCGGTCGTCGTCGTCGTTCCCTTCAACGACGAGGCGGACGCCGTCCGGATTGCCAATGACACCGAATACGGCCTCTCCGGATCGATCTGGACCCAAGACATTGGCCGGGCCTTGCGCGTGGCCCGCGGGGTGGAAGCCGGAAACCTCTCGGTGAACTCCCACTCTTCAGTCCGGTATTCGACGCCGTTCGGCGGCTTCAAGCAATCGGGCCTGGGCCGCGAACTGGGTCCCGATGCCCTCGATTCCTTCAGCGACGTAAAGAACGTCTTCATCGCGCACTGAACCCACCAACTTTGGAAGCCCCATCATTCAAGGAGAGATCACCATGACCGAATTCATTTCACACCGACTCAAGGACCGCACTGCCGTCATCACGGGCGGCGGCAGCGGGATCGGCCTGGCCACCGCAAAGCGTTTTGCCTCGGAGGGTGCCAACGTGGTCATCGCCGATATCGATCCGGCAGCCGGAGAAGCAGCCGCGGCCGCCGTCGATGGCATCTTCGTGAAGGTCAACGTCACAGACGAGCAGGAAGTCATTGACCTCTTCGCCGCTGCCAAGAGCCACTACGGCAGCGTCGATATCGCGTTCAACAACGCGGGCATTTCGCCGCCGGACGATGCATCCATCCTCGACACCGGAATCGACGCCTGGCGCCGGGTCCAGGAGGTCAACCTGACGAGCGTCTACTACTGCTGCAAATACGCGCTGCCTTACATGTTGGAGCAGGGCAAGGGCTCGATCATCAACACCGCGTCCTTCGTGGCCGTGATGGGTGCGGCGACCTCGCAGATCTCCTACAGCGCCTCCAAGGGCGGCGTGCTGGCCATGACCCGTGAGCTCGGCGTCGAATTCGCGCGCAAGGGTGTGCGAATCAACGCGCTGTGCCCGGGACCGGTCAACACTCCGCTGCTGAAGGAACTCTTCGCCTCCGATCCGGAGCGGGCCGCGCGGCGCTTGGTCCACGTGCCCTTGGGCCGCTTCGCCGAGCCCGAGGAACTGGCCGCTGCGGTCGCCTTCCTGGCGAGCGACGACGCCTCGTTCATTACCGCTTCGACCTTCATGGTTGACGGCGGAATCTCCGGAGCCTACGTCACGCCGATCGACTAGCGGAAGCTTCCAGGTCGGTTCCCCACTCCAGTGGTGGGTGGGGAACCGATGGGTTAGCTGCCCCGGTACGTGGAGAACGCGAAGGGGCTGAGCAGGAGCGGCACGTGGTAGTGCTCACCGGCGTCGGACACCGTGAAGCTCAAGTCCACCTCCGGGAAAAAGGTGTCAACGCCTTGTGCCTTGTAATACGGACCGGTCGCGAAGTTCAAGCGGTAACTGCCGCCGTCGACCCTCTCAGGGCCAAGGTCCTTGATCCGGCCGTCCGCGTCTGTGGTGCCGCTAGCTACGTGGCGCCAGTTGTCGCCGTCGCGCACGGAGAGAACGACGGCGACGCCGGCCGCCGGGCGCCCGGAACCGGTGTCCAGGATGTGGGTGGTGATCTGGGAAACACTCATTTGCTGGGTTCTCCTTCGCTGCTCCCGCTGTCTTCGCTGATCATGCCGGCAAGACGCAGCAGGGCGATTTCGCGCAATTGTCCGGCCACGATCTGGTCTTCTTCTTCCGCGGTATGGGTCAGGCGCTCGTGGAGGGAGGCCAGGATGTCGTTGGCTGTCCGTCCTGCTGCCCGGATGAGGAAGACGCGGCCGAACTTGGCCTCGTACTCTCGGTTGCCTTCGGCCAAAGCGGTGACGACTCCGTCATCGCCGGGGTCGACGCCCGCCTGTTCGGAGCGCGACATCGCGGCTTCGGTGGTCTGCGCCTTGGGTCGTTCGCCGATCCGAGGGTGGTGGGCCATCGCGGCCGCCACTTCGTCCGACGTGAACGGCTCGGCGGTTTCCCGGGCGAAATCGAGCAAGGAGTCCAAGCCGCTGAACGGACGCGCATCTGCGACGTGCTCCACCCAACGCTGGATGTCGAGGCATGGGCGGAGGACGTCGATGGCGTCCGCACGGTCCACGCTGTTGAATACTTCAAGCTGCATGCTTGTTCATTCCTCGTGCGAGTGCTGGCATCCATGGTGTTGGCTATGCGGAACTCCGGCGATTCCTGCCGGATGGACCTGCGCGCCTCCGCACTCCAGGCCTTCCACATCATGGAACTGTTATTTCAGCATACGTAATAGTGAATCCAATGACAGCCGTGGTGTCAAGAGAATACCGCACCCCGGTCCTCCCTCCTTCCCGCTTTGGCCTCTCTGCGACGCTCGCTCACTTATGCCGCCGTTTCCCGAAACGCTCGCTCACCTTCGGTGGGTTCTACCGAAACGCTCGCTCACCTTCGGTGGGTTCTACCGAAACGCTCGCTCACCTTCGGTGGGTTCTACCGAAACGCTCGCTCACCTTCGGTGGGTTCTACTGAAACGCTCGCTCACCTTCGTCGCCTGGTGGACAATGTCAGCAACGAGCCAAAGGAGTTCCGTCATGCCAGAGGTCCTGACTTCCCGGTATCTGTTCGGGCCGGGTCCCAGCAATTGCTATCCGGAAGTGACGGCCGCATTGGCGTATCCGGTGATCGGGCACCTGGATCCCGTGTTCATCGAGCGACTGGACCGGACATGCGCGGGGCTTCGGACGGTGTGGGGGACCCGGAATGCCCGCACCCTGCCATTGAGTGCCACTGGTTCCGGCGGCATGGAGGCTGCCTTTGTTAATACAGTGTCCGACGGCGACGTGGCAGTAATTGCCGTCAACGGGCTTTTCGGGGAGCGCATGTGTGAGGTCGCCCGGCGGTGCGGTGCCACGGTGGTCCGCGTCGACCATGAATGGGGCCAACCGGTGGATGCGGAGCGGGTCCTCGCCGCGCACCCCCATCCCAAGGTGATTGCCGCTGTCCATGCCGAAACCTCCACGGGTGTCCTGTCCGACGTCGCGCCCCTTGGCGCCGGCAAGGGCGACGCCTTGCTGATCGTGGACGCGGTGACGTCCATCGGCGGACTGGAACTCCTGTCTGACGACTGGGGGATCGACGTCGGGTATGCCGGGACGCAGAAGTGTTTGGGAGCGCCCCCTGGCTTGTCCCCGTTCACAGTGTCCGAGCGCGCTTTCGAGCGGCGCATCAAGGAGCCGCGTTCGTGGTACCTGGATATCGGCCTTCTGGGTGGGTATGTTGGCGCGGCGAGTGGCAGCCGGACGTATCACCACACGGCGCCAGTGACCATGATCGCGGGGCTAGAGGCGGGACTTGACCGCATCTTGGCCGAGGGGCTCGCGGCTGTTCAAGCGCGGCACCGTGCCGCCGGGGCCGAGTTGCGCGACGGCCTCGAAGCGATGGGGCTCGAGCTGTTTGCCGCGGAGGGCTCGCGATTGCCGAGCCTCACCACGGTCAAAGTGCCCGACGGCGTGGACTCGGCCGCCGTCCGCGCCTACCTTCTGGAGAACTTCAGTATGGAAATCGGCTCCGGGGCGGGTGCGTTTACGTCGACCGTTTGGCGGATAGGCATGATGGGGCCGAATGCCAACAGGGCGTCGGTGAAGCTCGTGCTTGGCGCGCTGGAAGAAGCGATCGCGAAGGCCTGACCCTCGCTCACATATCGACGCTCATGCCGTGACGCCCGCTCACATATCGACGCTCATGCCGTGACGCCCGCTCACATATGAAGGCAATTCCGAAATGCCCGCTCACTCCTGGCCGAAAATAGAGAGTCCTCCTGCAGATCATGATCTGCAGGAGGACTCTCTATTTGGCCTCATAGGTGAGCGAGCGTCGACCCGGGAGTCGTCATAGGTGAGCGGGCGTCGACCCGGGAGTCGTTATAGGTGAGCGGGCGTCGGCCCGGACGGCCTTGTTTGTGAGCGGGCGTTACAGGCCGAGTTCGGCCTTCAGGGCTGCTACGTGGCCTTGGGCCTTGACCTGGTACTGGGTCAGCTTGACCTTGCCTTCGCCGTCGAGCACTACGGTGGAGCGGACCAGTCCGTCTACCACTTCGCCGTTCACGAGCTTCTCGCCCCAAGCACCGTAGGCGAGGGCCACGGCGTGGTCTTCGTCGGAGAGGAGCGGGAAGGTCAGGGAGAAGTCGCCGGCGAAGTGTGCGATCTTTTCCGGGGCGTCGGGGGAGATGCCCAGGACTTCGTAGCCGGAGGACTGCAGGCTGGCAAGGCTGTCGCGGAAGTCGCAGGCCTCGGTGGTGCAGCCGGGGGTGGCGGCTTCCGGGTAGAAGTACACGATGACGTTGCGTCCGCGGTAATCGGACAGGGAAACTTTCTGGCCTTCGGAGTTAAGCAGCGCGAAATCGGGGGCCTGGGTTCCGGCGAGGAGTTTCTGGGTCATGTTGCGATCCTTGACTTGTCGGGCAACCGCCGTGGCCGGCGATCAATCTAATGGTGTAACGGGCTGCCTAGATGCAGTATTCCGCAGGTCCGCGGACGGTGGAGCCTGGTCCGGGCACGAACTGGTAGCCGCCTCCACGCACCGTGGCGATGACATGGCGGGCTGAGCCCAGCTTGCGCCGGACGCGTCCAACATACACGTCGATCGACCGAAATGCCGCGCCGGGACAGTCAAGTGACTCCAAAAAGCGTTGCAATTCTTCACGTGGGATGGGGCGGGACAGGTTTTCCACGAGGTAGCGGAGGAGGCTGTGTTCCATCGCGGTGAAGCTGACAGGCACACCGTCGAGGAGGACGGTATTCGCGGCCAGGTCTACTGCCACGGTGCTGCGTCGTCCGGCCAGGGAGACCGGCGACGGAGCGGTTGCGCGGTTTTCGGCGTCGGGCACTTCCGACGCCGAACCGCCGTCGGACGCTGCCGCACCGTCGGACGAGCCGGAAGAATCACCGGACGTTGCAGCTCCGGCGGCGGGCCAAAGGAGGACTTCCGCCCCCGGAGCAAGTTTGCGGGCCCGGGCCAGGACCGCTTCAGCGGCCCGGGCCCAAACCTCGGGATCGATCTCGCGGCCTTCGCCGGGCTGTACCCACACGGCGAGTCCGCGCGGGTGCATCCCGGGCCGAACCAGTCCGGGCCGAAGCGCGGAAGGCCGGGGGGCGGGCTGGTGCCGCGAGGCGTTGAGCCGTGCGGGCAGTTGCCCGTACGGGGCATGGACGTTGACGGCCATGGCTTGGCCTTACACGCCGCCGCGGCGAATCAGCTTGCCGCTGGGCGTCCGGCCGTCGATCTCGCTGCCGCGCAGGTACGTTTTGCGTACGACGCCGGAGAGCGCCTTGCCGTCGTACGGCGTGATCGGGTTCTTGTGCTTGAGCTTCTTGACGTCGACGACGAACGCGTCATCGGGCGCGAAGATGGAGAAATCAGCGTCGTACCCGAGCGCCAGCTGGCCTTTATTGTGCAGGCGGGCCAAGGCGGCAGGCTTCTCGGACATCCAGGAAACCACCTGCTCCAGGGTGATGCCGCGGTGCCGGGCTTCGGTCCAGATCAGAGAGAGCCCCAGCTGCAACGAGGAGACCCCGCCCCAGGCCACGGCGAAGTCGCCGTTTTCCAGGTCCTTCAGGTCAAGCGTCGAGGGCGAGTGGTCCGAGACGATGCAGTCGATGGTGCCGTCCTGTAGGCCCTGCCAGAGCAGCTCGCGGTTGGAGGCCTCGCGGATGGGCGGGCAGCACTTGTACGCGGTGGCGCCGTCGGGGATTTCCTCGGCCATGAGGGTGAGGTAGTGCGGGCAGGTCTCAACGGTGAGGTGCACGCCGTCGCGCTTTGCCGAAGCGATCATCGGGAGGGCGTCCGACGACGAGAGGTGCAGTATGTGCGCACGTGCACCGGTCCAGCGGGCCCTTTCGATGACCTCCGCGATCGCCTTGTTCTCGGCGCCGCGGGGGCGGGAAGCAAGGAACGTGGAGTAGTGTGCGCCGCCGGGGTGGGGTGCGTGGTCGATCGCGTGGGAGTCTTCGGCGTGGACGATCATGAGGGAGTCGAAGGACTTGAGCTCGGCCATGTCCTCTTCCATCTCGTCCGCGTCGAGATGCGGGAACTCGTCCACGCCCGAGTGGAGGAGGAAGCACTTGAAGCCGAAGACGCCCTCGTCGTGCAACGGGCGGAGGTCCTTCTTGTTGCCCGGAATGGCGCCGCCCCAGAATCCGACGTCCACGAAGGCCTGGTCCTCGGCAACTTCGCGCTTGAGCTTGAGGCCTTCCACGTTGGTGGTGGGCGGGATGGAGTTCAGCGGCATGTCGATGATGGTGGTGACGCCGCCGGCTGCCGCAGCGCGCGTGGCGGAGGCGAAGCCTTCCCATTCGGTGCGGCCGGGCTCGTTGACGTGAACGTGGGTGTCAACGAGGCCGGGGATGAGGGTTTCGTCGTCGCCGAGCTCGATGATTTCGGTGCCCTGCAGGCCGTTGCCCAAAGGCTCGATAGCGACGATCACGCCGTTGCGGACGCCGACTTCGCGAGCGGTGATACCGGCGGTGGTGAGGATGCGCTGGCCGCGGATGACCAGGTCAAACGGGCCGTGTGCCGTGGTGGTTTCTTCAGACATGGAGTTGCTCCTTGGTCTCGGTTCGCGCTGCGTCTTGGGTGGATACCGCTTTTTCAGAGAGGCGCACGCCGATGTGCTTACCCAATTCTTCAAGCAGCGGCCCTGCTTCAGCTATACATTTCTCTACATTGGATTCGAGCTCGGTCAATGCGTGGACCGACTCGAAACCGGACTCCGAAAGTTGTTCCGGGCTCAGCGTACTGCGGCCGCAGACGGCAATCACGGGGATCCCCGAACGCGCCGCCGCCCGCGCCACGCCCATCGGCGTTTTGCCGAGCAGGCTTTGTTCGTCAAGGCTGCCTTCGCCGGTGATCACCAGGTCCGCGCCGGCCAACCGCTGCTCGAGTTCAGTGAATTCGAGCACGACGTCGATGCCCGGCCTGCGTGCCGCGCCCAGCGCCGCGATGGCGATGTAGCCGACGCCGCCTGCCGCACCAGCGCCCGGAGCCTGTGCGGCGTCCTGGGCTTCGGAGCCGATCTCGTTGGCGAGGACCTGGACGAAGTGGGCCAGAGCCGCGTCGAGCGAGGCGACGTCGTCCGGCGTCGCGCCCTTCTGCGGTCCGAAGATCGCGGCGGCGCCGGTGCGGCCCAAAAGGGGATTGTCGACGTCGGACGCCAGGACGAACTCGGTGACCTCCAAGCGGACGTCGAGGTTCGAGAAGTCGATCCGGTCCAGGCGGGCCAGGGCCGCGCCGCCGCCGGGGAGTTCGTTCCCTTCGGCGTCGAGTAGGACGGCGCCGAGGCCTTGCAGGACGCCGGCGCCGCCGTCGGTGTTGGCACTCCCGCCGACGCCGAGGATGATGTGCCGGCAGCCGAGGTCCAGGGCGGCGCGGATGAGTTCGCCCGTGCCCAGGCTTGTGGAGCTCTTGGCCGTTTCGGTAGACGGGGCGCTGCCGTCGCCGAAGCCCGGCAGCACCGCAAGCCCGGAGGCCGCAGCCATTTCAATGACGGCTTCCTCGCCGCGGACGGCGAACTCGGCCGTGATCGGCTGGCCCGTGGGTCCGGTGACCGTCGTGCTGCGGCGGGTGAAGCCGGAGCCGACGGCGGCGTCGAGAGTCCCCTCGCCGCCGTCGGCCACTGGAATGAGCGTGGTTTCAAAGCCCTCGGCTGGCAAACTCGCCGCTGCGCTGCCAGCGGCAAAACCTGCCCGCAATCCGGCGCTCAAGCGGCTGGCGACCTCGGGAGCTGACAGCGATCCCTTGAACTTGTCCGGGGCTATGACCACACGCATTCCGTACCTCCTTCAGTACTTACTAGTCCAGCATCGAGATGATCGAAGTGGGGGCGTCCGCCCCGCGCTCGGCCAGATCTTCGAACTCGTTCACACCGTTGATTTCAACGCCCATGGAGATGTTGGTGACCTTTTCAAGGATCACTTCAACCACCACGGGAACCTTGAACTCGCCCATGAGCGCCTTGGCCTTGTCGAAGGCGGCAGGCAGGTCGGACGGGTTTTCCACGCGGATGGCCTTGCAGCCCAGGCCTTCGGCGACCTTGACGTGGTCCACGCCGTAGCCGTTGGTTTCCGGGGAGTTGATGTTCTCGAACGCCAGGGACACGTTCTGTTCCATGTTGAAGCCGCGCTGCGATTGGCGGATCAGGCCCAGGTACGAGTTGTTCACCACCACGTGGATGTACGGCAGGTTGAACTGTGCGCCCACGGCCAGCTCTTCGATCATGAACTGGAAGTCGTAGTCACCGGACAGGGCAACAACGGTCTCGTCCGGCTTGCCGCGAACGACGCCGAGGGCGGCCGGGGCGGTCCAGCCCAGGGGGCCTGCCTGGCCGGCGTTGATCCACTTGCGCGGGCCGAACACGTGCAGCAGCTGCGCACCGGCGATCTGCGAAAGGCCGATGGTGGACACATACGTGGTGTCCTTGCCGAACGCCTTGTTCATCTCTTCGTACACGCGCTGCGGCTTGATCGGCACGTTCTCGAAGTGGGTCTTGCGCTGCAGCGATCCCTTGCGGGCGGTGCACTCGGCGACCCAAGCGGAGTAGTCCGGCAGGGACTTCGCTGCCTGGCGCTCGCGTGCCAGCTCGATCAGCCCGTCCAGCGCCGCACCGGCGTCGGACGCGATACCGAAGTCCGGCGAGAACACGCGGCCGATCTGCGTGGGCTCGATGTCGATGTGCACGAACTTGCGGCCCGCGGTGTACGTGTCCAGGCCGCCGGTGTGGCGGTTGGCCCAGCGGTTGCCGATGCCGATCACGAAGTCCGAGGCCAGCATGGTCTCGTTGCCGTAGCGGTGCGAGGTCTGCAGGCCCACCATGCCGGCCATCAGCACGTGGTCGTCCGGGATGGTGCCCCAGCCCATGAGGGTGGGGATGACCGGAACGTTCAGCAGTTCGGCCAGTTCAACCAGCTGCGCGGAGGCACCGGCGTTAATGATGCCGCCACCGGCGACGATCAGCGGGCGCTCAGCCGCGGTGAGCATGTCCAGCGCCTTTTCCAGCTGCTTGCGGCTGGCCTTCGGCTTTTCGACGACGATGGGCTCGTAGGCGTCGATGTCGAACTCGATCTCGGCCATCTGCACGTCGAACGGCAGGTCCAGCAGGACCGGGCCCGGACGGCCTGAGCGCATCAACTGGAAAGCCTTCTGGAAGGCGCCCGGAACCTGGCCCGGTTCCAGGATGGTCATGGCCATCTTGGTGACAGGCTTGGCGATGGACTCGATGTCCACGGCCTGGAAGTCTTCCTTGTGCAGCTTGGCAACGGGGGCCTGGCCGGTGATGCAGAGCATGGGGATGGAATCTGCCCAGGCTGCGTACAGGCCGGTGATCATGTCCGTTCCTGCAGGGCCCGAGGTGCCGATGCAGATACCGATGTTTCCGTCCGCCGCACGGGAGTAGCCGTCAGCCATGTGGCTGGCGCCTTCAACGTGGCGGGCCAGGGTGTGGCGGATGCCGCCGTGTGCCCGCATCGCGGAATAGAAGGGGTTGATTGCCGCGCCTGGCAGGCCGAACGCCTCGATGGCGCCTTCCTTTGCCAAGATGGCGACGGCTGCGTCTACAGTGCGCATCTTCGTCATGGTGTGCTCCTTGAAAAGTCTGTTTTTGCCCGCTTCGGGCGGATTTTTGGGTGTGTCTGGGGGAGCCGGCGTCGGAAATGCCCGACGCCGGCTGCTGGTTTTCGCTTGTTTCCGCCCTTTGGGGCGGGCGGCTTACTTGCGGCCGCTGAGCTGGAGGACCTGCTTGAAGAGGCCGGAGTGGTCGAGTCCGCCGTCGCCCTGGTTGACAGTGGCGGCGACGAGCTGTGCGACGACGGCGCCGAGCGGGATTGCGACGTTGGCTTCGCGGGCTGCGGAGGTGACGATGCCGAGGTCCTTGTGGTGGAGGGCCAGGCGGAAGCCGGGGTCGAAGTTGCGGTCGAGCATCTTCTGGCCCTTCTGGTCGAGGACCTTGGAGCCGGCCAAGCCGCCGCCGAGGACCTTGAGGGCTGCGTCCGTGTCCACGCCGTAGGCCTCAAGGAAGGCGATAGCCTCGCCGAGGACCTCGATGTTGACGGCCACGATCAGCTGGTTGGCTGCCTTGACGGTCTGGCCGGAGCCGGAGGGGCCGACGTGGACGATGGTCTTGCCGACGGCGTTGAGGACATCCAGTGCTGCTTCGAAGTCGTCTGCGTCGCCGCCGACCATGATGGAGAGGACGGCGTCGATGGCACCCTGTTCGCCACCGGAAACCGGGGCGTCGAGCGGGCGGATGCCGGCGGCGACGGCGTCTGCCGAGAGGCGGGCCGCGACGTCCGGGCGGATGCTGCTTGCGTCGATCCAGAGGGTGCCCTTCTTCGCGTTGGCGAAGACGCCGTCCGGGCCGCTGACGACACCTTCGACGTCGGGGGAGTCCGGCACCATGGTGATGACGACGTCGGCGTCCTTGACGGCGTCGGCGATGCTCGTGGCACCCTTGCCGCCTTCGGAGACGAGCTTGTCGATCTTGTCCTGGCTACGGTTGAAACCGGTGACGGAGTGGCCGGCCTTGACCAGGTTGATGGCCATGGGGAGGCCCATGATTCCGAGTCCGATAACTGCAACGTTGCTCATGATTTTCCTTACTGAAGTCTTTGTTTTAGCTCAAGTGTGCTGGACCCAACTAGCTCGCAGTTGATGTCGTTTTGAGGGCTCTAAACGACATCAACTGCTACTCAGTTGGGCTGTGGGGTTCGCTAGTGGGAGGTGGCGCGCTGGCGGATGGCCCAGCTGAAGGCCGTTTCCTGCGGTTCCTTGTATTCGAGGCCGATGTAGCCTTCGTAGCCGAGTTCGCGGCTGCGGGCGATCCATTCGCCGAGGGGAAGCTCGCCGGTTCCGGGAGCCCCGCGGCCGGGGTTGTCGGCGATCTGGATGTGGCCGAAGTCCTTGGCATGGTTTTCGATGACGGCTGCGACGTCGTCCCCGTTGACTGCCAGGTGGTAGAAGTCGGCGAGGAGCTTGACGTTCGTGGCGCCGGATTCTTCCTTGACGCGGGCGATCACCTTGAGGGCGTCGGCGGCCTTGAGAAGCGGGTACTTGGGGGCGCCGCTGACCGGTTCAAGGAGGACGGTGCCGCCGATGCGTGCGACGCCTTCCGCGGCACTGGCCAGGTTCTCGGCGCCGATGGCGTCCTGCTTCTCGGCCGATTCGCCGTCCACGCGGTTGCCGTAGAGCGCGTTGAATGCCTTGCAGCCCAGACGCTCGCCGATGCCTGCGACGACGTCGATGTTGTCCAGGAATTCGGAGGAGCGGGCGGGCCAGGAAACCAGGCCGCGGTCACCGCCGGGCATGTTGCCGGCGTTGAAGTTCAGGCCGGTGAGCTGAACGCCAGCGTCCTTGATGGCGTTCTCGAACTCGGTGACCTGGGCGTCTGACGGGACGGAAGTCTCAAAGGGCCACCAGAATTCGACGGCGTCAAAGCCGGCAGCCTTCGCGGCTGCGGGGCGCTCGAGCAGGGGCAGCTCCGTCAGGAGGATGGAGCAGTTCACTGTGTACGTCATCGTAGGTGTCCTTCCGGGGGAGGGCTTGGGATCTATCTTCCACTTGGCTTGTTCTCTTGGGCTAGTTCGCCTTTGTCGATTTCCGCTTTGTGGAATTTAGATTCTGCTTTATGAAAAGTTTAGGGAAGGAGGGGGTGGGAGTCAAGGGGGTGTCTTGCGGGGAGGGGGTTTGGGATACCAGGTGGCGGGGTTGGGTGGGCTGGGAGGGGGGTGGATGCGAAGTCCACTCTGGCCTCGCCGCCCGATGCGGACATCTCTCTACGTGTTCAGCCTCGATTTACACGGAGAAGCGCCACCGACCACACGGAGATTGCCCGATTCCACACTGAAATTTGGGTCTCCCAGCACTGAGTTTCCTCTTTTCTACACTGAGACGGCTTTTTCGCCCTTAGCCTTCCCGTATGGGTTTCGATTTCAAATCGGAACCACAGATGGATTGGGGGATTCGTGGAAAATCGCATCTTGATTGCTCGGGACGTCCCATCGGCAACACCCGCCCGTGGCCCGCTTGCGAGCATCCTGGGCCCCCTGCGATCAGAGCTGCGGTGTGCCCCTGCGCAAGGGGTTATTACCGGTGGCGGCGGTCTTCGGAATGGATCGAAATGCTCTATTACCTAGACGAACTCCTGACGGCTATGGACGCAACTCCGGGCCGACGCTGGTTCAACCTAGCAAGTGCGGTGCTCACCGTTGTGATATTCGGTGCACTCGCCAGAGCAGGCGTGTCGAGCTGGGTTATCGTCCCCGCGGTTTGCATCGAATTCTTATGCCATGGAGCCCTTGTTGCCGTCTGGGCCCGAAAAGACGCTTTCGATGCGTACAAACAAAGCGAACGCGCATGCGAACCCTAGTTATCCCTGTCGCCCCAGCGGTCGTAGCTAACTCCCCCAGAAAGGTTCCGAAAATGATCTTTTCATCAGCTATCCGCAGAACGGCCACTGCGCTCGTGCTCACGTGTGTCGCTGGCAGCACTATTGTCGGGCTCCTTCACGAACCGAAGACACCGCCTCTTGCCTGGACCTCCATAGCTATTGGCGCGGTTGCCCTGGTCCTAGTGCTCACGACAAGGCGAAGTCCGAAGCGCGATGCTGGTCTGTTCGCGATCAGCGGGATGGGTAGTGGCGTTTTCACGGGAGCGGCGACCGTTGGCTTCCCCGGGTCGATTCCGATATGGCTTTGGACAATCGGCGCGATCTGTCTTGGAACCATGTCTCTCGTCGTCGATGCTGAGGCCTCCGAAAACAAATCCGTCAGTAGTCTCTAGGTGCCGGCCATGGGAAGGCTATTCGTTCTCGCGCTGGGGTCGGTGGTGGTCCTGTTCGTGGAGCGCCTGATCTGGGGCCGAGAGCGGGCACCTCCGTACTTGAGCAAAGGACTCGTGTACCGCGACCCCGGTCCCGTTCCGTGCGATCGGCTCGGGGTGGAGAACATGTTCGATATTCATGTCTGACCAGAAACGCGGTCGGAATTCAAAGGCCGACCGGTAATTGAGAATGGGGAATCGAATGAAAATGGTTAGGAATGCAAGGAAGGTAGTTTCGGTAGGTGCGCTGACAGCGCTCATGGCAATTGGGGTCGCGTCGGGAGCGCAGGCCACTAGCGCATCGGGCACGGCGTATTTCGATAACGGGCAGCCGATCACGGCAAATATGTGGATTCAGCCGGTATCAAATGGCGGTTGTGGGAGTTTTTCCTCGTCGGCTGTGATGAACGTATCACCCAATTGGATTCGCAATACGACATCGTTCTATCAGTACGGTGTTGGGTCCATCAGCATCAAGGGTGTCAATGTATCGGGATCCGGAACCAGTAATCCGGCGACACTTCAGTGGACCAACAGTAACGGTGCTCGTGGATCATATCTGAGTGGCACAGTCTGCATGGGTTGGGGAGCGTTCTACTTGGGTGCGGATGTGGCGGCCACCGCTTACTATTACGGCAATTTGCGCACTGCCTCCGCGCGCGTATGACTAAGAGATCGGCACTGCAGAAATGAAAAGAAGCCTAGGTATATGCCGTCAAAAGTTGCAGAACATACGAAACGCCAAACTGTTTTCGGTGCTAATCGTGGCTATGCTTTTCCTGCCTGCCTGCAGTGCCGATCTCTCCGCACCCGCTAACGATGTGTCTGCCATACAAGGGGACTTGAAGAAGCTCGAGGGAACCAACGGCCTCATAAGGATGCCCGAGGGGGAGGGCCAAGAGCGTGGAGATCTGTACACTACGGCAGTGTACTCCGAGGACCTTGGGACCTACCTGCTGGCCGCGGACAGCGCCAACAGGACTGTCCGTGAAGCGCTCAGCGAGCAGTCCACAGTCGACCTGCCGACGCTATGGTCGGCGCTTAAGCTGATTAGGACTGCCGGCGCGGCTGTGCCTGCCGAATTACAGGAGAAATTGGCCAGTGCCTCGATGACTCCGACGCAACAGGATGTAGGCGCGGAAATCGCCGCGCTGTGGTTTTGGATCGATATCGGTAGGATGCAAGGCTGGTCCGCGATTGCTGCAAAGTCCTTTGGGGGAGAAGCGCTCGTACGGCTTGGCGCAATTGACGTCAACTCGATCGCGGAGAAGCCCTATCTTCTGTGGCGTCTCTTCGATTCCTATTCGGCTCTGCAAAAGGCGAAACCCAGTCAATTGGAACGAGCATTGAAGAACGTGGATTCCAGGAAGCTCCCTGGCGACTATGAGTCAACCCTTGACTTTCAAGCCGCTCTTGAAGTGAGAGCAACTCTTGGAAAGGATCTGGTCGTTCCAAATGACGCTAGAGAACATATCGTTAGGCTTCTGGATTCAAACCAGGTGCATGATGACGCGCTGATCGCCTCAATGCTGCGTTCCCTGGAATTGCTGAACGCTCAGACCGAGGCGCAACGACTTGTCAAGGACCGTATCGCACCCAGGGTTGACCAGACGACGGGACTTATCCGTTCATCGACTCTCGCCAAAGGCTCGGTCCACGGGACGTATCTTGCCGCAAGACTCCTCGACACTAACTTTCCAGAGGTCACGAGCGAAAGAACCAGAGACGAATTGGAACGGGTGTTGAAGGCACCTGGAACCGATCTGATCACCCAACTCAAGGCGCTTGTGGCGCTTAAGCGCTCCGGATCTTCATCCTGGGGGAGCTACGGTTCGATCATCGAGCAGGGAAGGGCAGCGCTTCCGGCTGCCGTGACATTCGCAAATCTCAGCGGGTACATCGGCCTGGTGGATGTTCTGGTGCAGCTTGAGCCTAATGCCCGGTTGGCGCGACTGGAGACGTTCGACGCAGACCCCGGGGTTGAACATCTACTTTCCGGAGCGCTAATGGCGCTCTCCAACTCCATGTACTTCTCAAACAGCGAAGAAGTGAGATCAATGTTTCCGGCCGTCCAGTCCGCTCTCCCGCAGCTCATCGGTTCATCCAGAGGAAAGGGCCTGAACTACTTTCGGGCGTTGACCGCCATGACGAATGCAAGTCGGTCCGGACTTGGATCAAACGACTTCGACAAGGCGGCCGAGGAACTGCGGATTCTGAAAGGCTGTAAAGAATTCCCGTCTCTGTATCGGATGGAACCAGACAAAGCGTCACCATGCAGCCTCTCGATTTCAGCTGCCATGATCGCGGTCCCGGGTGCCTACGATTTCGGGGAGAACAAGTGACTTCGGTACTTCGTCTTGAGAACATCACCAAGTCTTTTTCAGATGAACGCGGGACCCGACAGTTGGTCCTTTCTGGAGTCAGCCTGAACGTCCAGGCAGGTGAAATCGTCTGGCTGCGAGGTGAATCGGGTTCGGGGAAGTCAACCATCCTGAATATCTCCGGACTTCTATCGACCCCCGATGCCGGCAAAGTGTGGATCAACGGTAACGACAGAACCGATGCATCGTCCCGGACGGCTAGTCGTGTCCGCTCGAGCGAAATTGGAATGGTGTTTCAGAGCAGCAACCTTCTTCCCGAACTTACGGCGCTGGAAAATGTTCTCCTTGCCAGCAGCAAGCCCATGACACGCGCAACGATTACGGAGCAGTTGGAACGCTTCGGTCTTGCGGCGGTCGCTGACCGGCAAGCGAAGAGGCTTTCCGGCGGCCAGCAACAAAGAGTCGCGTTTTGCCGCGCACTGATCAACGAACCATCGCTGCTACTAGCGGACGAACCAAGTTCGGGTCTTGACGCGCCAAACACTGAAGCCATCCTGGACGCCATGCGAAGGGGCGCCGACGGCGGGTGCGGTGTCCTCGTCGCTTCCCATGACGAAGTCTTCCAGCATGTGGCCCACCGTCAGCTTCCGATGAAGGAGTTGCTCCTTGAACAGAAATAGAGCCTTTGCTGCGAGGTCGGTGCGGCTTTCTCTCTCGAAATTGAGGCCACTCGCGGTCCTGATGAGTCTTGGCATCGCGGTATTCATATTCGCCGACAGCATCGTTGGGGCAGGCATAAGTTCATACTCAAACAAGATCAGCACCAACTCCGCACTGAATTATGTGGAGGTGACTTCAGTCGGTCCAGACTCAGCTCGCGAGATCACTGACGACTCGTTGTCCCGGTTCGACCAAATCGATCATGTGGTGGGATCCTTCGGCTGGGCACAAATTGACCTCGCCATAGAGGACCCAGCGAACTGGCCGTCACCGAACAACCCAGGCGCGTTCATGGGTACGCCATTCATCAGCGGCATCACCCCGAAAATACTGCTCGGCGACGTCTCCGAAGACGGCCCTGGGGAAGGCCAGATCTTGCTCCCCGACAAGGGTCAGGGCCAGAAATACACCGAGCTGCTCGGCAAGGAAATGGGCTTCGTGTACACGAAGGAAATCGGCCCCGGCAAAGGCGAACCCGGTTCCATATCGCTCCGCGTCTCAGGTATCTATGACAACTCGTCGCCGGGCACAGATGGCTCGCAGGCCGCATACGTATCCAGCAAGGTACTTCAGTCAACACTCGCCAATGCCCGGCCGAATGCCAAAGCGCTCGCCTATCCTCGCGCATATGTGCGCGTTGACTCAGCGGATGAAGTGGTCAACGTGCAAAACCAAGTCCGAGCCCTCGGGTACTCCGTGAACAGCGTAGCGGGCCAAATCCGGTCCCTGTCAGGCCTCTTCGCTCTTCTTGCCCTTGTCAGCTGGGTGATCGGTGGCTTCCTGATCATCTTTTGCCTCGGCGTCGGGGTGTCCGTTGGCGGCAGTTGGATCAAGCAGCGGGCCCGCGAAGTGGGTCTCCTTAAAGCCATCGGCTGGTCGGGGGCCTCGATAGCAGGGGTTTACATGGTCGAGTTGGCTGCAGTGGGCCTCATCATTGGCGTGACGGGGGCGCTCCTGGGAACTCTTTGCTCCGTCATAGGAACGGCGGTCTTCAACGGACTGCAGCTCGACCTCCTGCCGGTGACCGCATGGGCCATGCCCAACTGGCTGCTCGTGCTCGGAGCACTCCTCTGCGTTCCTTTGTTCTTGTGCCTTGGAGCCCTCGGCCACGTCGCAAGACTCGCCCGGCTCGACGCGGATTCCTCGCTGAGGGACCTGTAGATCCCCTAGTGCCCCAGACTCCGAGCAAACCGCCCCCGACCGCGTTTTCCGCCGTCGGGGGCGGTCCGAATACTTCGGTTTGGCGCGAAGTGTCCGCGACGTATTTGCCGGTCTTGAACCAGACGAAGCACGGAGTTCCTGTCCTTGACCATAAGGACACCGAACTCGAAGCCAGGATCTCGTCCAGATCTGCCCGGAATATCTCACTGTCCACGCGCGGCAGGTGCCGGCGGCTGGCGATCAGTCGTTCTGTTTGGCGGCCGCGTCGGTGTACGGGCTGGAGCTCAGCCACCTCGTGGCCTTCGCGGGTAACGATCAGCGTTTCGCCACGAGCGACCCGCTCAAGCACTTCGTCGCCATGGTTCCTTAGCTCGCGCACCGTCACAGTTCCCACGCACCAAGTGTGTCATCGCTGATGCGGGGTTCGACAGCAAACCTCGTTGTAAACGTGTCCATTCAAGTCGGCGCCGCCACCCAGCCGACAGCTGCTACAGGTAGCCCTTCACACTGGCGCGAAGAGCGTCAGCGTGTTCGTAGATGTCTTCAAGGGAGTCGATGGGAACACGCCGCTCCTCTTTGTGTTCGTCGAAGAGTCCGATGTACTTCTGTGTTCGGTTGAAATGCAGGCGTGCTATCGGCCTGCGGTTATTGTCATCCAGAAGTACGGCGAAGTACGACTTGGCATCGCGTTGGAAGACCCTTGAGGGCTTTACGTCGCTGCATACGATCGCCCGGACAATCTGGTAGCCCTCGATTTCTTCGAGTGTGGTCTCAATACCATCGGCCTCGGCGAGGTCGGATTCAACCACCGGCTCACTCGTCACCTTCGGAAGAATTGCCGAATCGTCGATCTGCGTAAAGGTCTGAGAGCCGAGGGCTTTCTTAAGACGTTCATTGGCCTGATCGTTGAGAAACTGCTTCGATGCCTTTTTGACGAGCGAAGTGAACTGCTCGCGCACACGCTGCGTATATGGGCCGGTGTACACCCGTGTGGTCAAGAACTTGACCCACTCGTCTTCAGGCTCGCGGAACTGGGCGGCCAGTGTCCGTTTTAGCTCGCCGATGTATTTCAGTTCGCCAGCTGCGTTGATGATCGAGTCAAGATCGAAGACATCTTTTGAGAGTTTCTGGAGTTCAGGCAGGAGCGAATCATCGATGTCATTGAGATCCAGCACCAAGAACGGCTTTTCGTCCATACGGTTCGGAGCATCGAGATCAGTGAAGAACTGATACACCTCGCCATTGGTGAGTATGGCAATCCGCGCATTTGTGACTGCAAAGTAGCGGAATAGTTGGGAAGCGTGTTCGATCCTTACCGGTCCAATGGACTTCTTGCACTCGATGAGGATCTGAATCTCGCCATCCTTCACGATGGCGTAGTCGATCTTCTCGCCTTTCTTGATTCCCACATCCGCTGTGAACTCCGGCACGACCTCAAGAGGGTTGAAAACGTCGTAGCCGAGGATCGTTGAGATGAACGGCATGACGAATGCGTTCTTCGTTGCTTCCTCGGTCTGAATAGCCTCGCGCTGCTGACGCACCTTTGCGGCAAGCGCCGAGAGCCGTTCTGCGAATTCCATGTGTCCCCCTTGACCAATCCGACATTGAGCCAACCGTAGACCCGCGGCAGCAAGAGATCACGGAAGTCGGGCGTGTCTGTTTACATGCCACCTAAGCGCCCAAGCCCCTCCCCAATCTCCCGCCCGATCCGCCGCAGCAGTTCCACCGAAAGCCCAGGATCCTTCGACGAGTCCAGATCCGTGTAGTCCGTCAGCGTGTAGACACGCGAGAGCGACATCTCGGGCCACCGCTCCCGCGGCAGCAACGAGCGGCCCGCGACGGCGATGATCGGCCGGGTGCCCGAGCGGCGCGCGACGGCGGCCGGCAGCTTTCCGGCGAGGGTCTGCTCGTCGATGCTGCCCTCGCCCGTGATGACGACGTCGCAGCCGTCCTTGCGGGTGTCGAAGTCCAGGAGGTCCAGGAAGTAGTCCGCCCCGGATACTTGGGAAGCGCCAAGCAACAGGCACGCAAAGCCGATCCCGCCGGCGCTTCCGGCGCCGGGATGCTCGGCAAGGGAAGCCGCATTCTCAAACCCGCCCGAAGTGAGCACGGAGACAAAGTGCGTCAGACCGGCGTCGAGCGCTGCAACATCCGCAAGCGATCCGCCCTTCTGCGGACCGAAAACCGCCGGCGCACCGTCCGGCCCGCAGAGCGGGTTATGCACATCGCTCGCGACAATCAGCTCCACACCAATCAGCCCAGGAGGCGCATCCACAGAATGCACACGGCCAAGGTTCTGCCCGTTGCCCTCCAAAGAATGGCCGGAAGCATCGAGGAAGCGGAAGCCCAGGGCCGTGAGCATGCCCATTCCTCCGTCGGTGCTCGCGCTTCCGCCCAGCGCCAGCACGATCCGCGCCGGCCTCAACGAAAGGGCAAAGAGAACAGACTCGCCAAAGCCTCGGCTCGACGCATCAAGCGGCAAGAGCCGCCCGTCCGGCAACAGTCCCAAACCGCACGTGTTCGCCACCTCCACAACAGCAGTGACGCCGTCGAACGCGATGCTCGCCTTGACGGGTTGTCCGGTCGGCCCCGGGACCACCAAAGCGTGGCGGGCGAACCCGGAGGCGACGGCGGCATCCACGCTGCCGTCACCTCCGTCCGCCAGCGGCAGCAGCTCACACTGCACCGCTCCGGCGGAACGGAGCCCTGTTGCCAGGGCGTCCGCCACCTCGCCGGCGGTGAGGCTGCCTTTGAACTTGTCGGGCGCGATGAGGACGCCCATCGGGGCAGTTGGGTTGCTCATGTCAGATGGATTCCGAGTAGGCGGGACGGCGGTCGGCGGGCTGAAAAGGCTCGACGGCGGCAGCGGGCGCGGGAACTTCAGCCACCTGAATCGGCTCCACAAGTTCGCCCGCGAAGACGCGGCGGACACGGTCGGCGTCGAGGGTGCGGTCCCACCAGGCGATGAACAGCGTCGCGACAGCGTTGCCGGTGAAGTTTACGAGGGCACGGCATTCGGACATGAACTTGTCGATGCCGAAGATGAGCATGATGCCCGCGGCCGGGATGGTACCGATGGTGGCCAACGTTGCGGTGAGGGCGATGAAACCGCCGCCCGCGACGCCCGCAGCACCCTTGGACGTAAGCAGCATGACGGCGATGAGGCCCAACTGCTGGCCGATGCTCAGGTGCGTGTTGGTGGCCTGGGCGATATATACGGCGGCCAGGGAAAGGTAGATCGCGGCGCCGTCGAGGTTGAAGCTGTAGCCGGTAGGGACAACAAGCCCCACGGTCTCCTTCTTAACCCCTGCGTGCTCGAGTTTGCGGATCAGGCCCGGCAGTGCAGGTTCGGCGGTCGAGGTGCCCAGAATGATCAGGTATTCCTCTTTGAAGTGCCTGATCATCGTGAAAATGTTGAGCCTCAGGAAGGCCATGACGGAGCCGAGGACCACCACGACAAAGAGGATCGAAGTGACATAGAAGAGTGCGATCAGTCCGCCCATGCTGGTCAGGGAGGACACGCCGTACTTGCCGACCGCGAAGGCCATGGCGCCGAATGCACCCAGCGGCGCGGCCTTCATGATGAAGCCCAGGATCTTGAACATCACACCGGTGAGCCGCTGCACGCCGTCGAGCACGGGCGCGCCAAGCTTGCCCATCGCGTTCAACGCGATGCCGAAGACAACCGCGATGAAGATGATCTGGAGGATATCGCCCGCAATGAAGGGCTGGACGATGCTTGTGGGGATGATGTTGGTCAGGAACTGCCACCATTCCTGGTGCGCACCGGCGTCGATGAGTTTCGCGGCGGCATCAGTGGTCTTGATGGTGCCGGCCGCGGCGTTGACGCCCTCGCCCAGCCGGAAGATGTTGATCGCGACAAGGCCGAACACGAGCGCACAAATGGTGCCGAGCTGGAAGTAGGTGAGGGCCTTCAGGCCTGTCATCCCGACCTTCTTCAGGTCCGCTACGCTCGCGATCCCGCCGACGATTGTCAGGAAGACGATCGGGCCAATGAGCATCCTCATCGCATTGACGAACGTGGTCCCGATCGGTTCCATGGCGATGCCCGCGGTCGGCGCGAGCCAGCCGAGCAGGACGCCAATGAGAATGGCGGTCAGAACCCAGAAATACAGTTGCCGGTACCACGCTGTTTTGACGCGCCGGGTCTTGGGTGCCGGAGCTGCGCCGGCTTTGTTGATGTGTTCCATGATTCCTACCTCATTGTGGAATGTCTGTGGAGAAAGTTGGAGGGACCTCCGCGGGACGTACGACGGCGGCCGGCCAGCCGCCGTCGTACGTCACTCATCGAAGGCTGGCGCTAAGCGGCGTCCCGAGGGTCCCAACGCGAGCTCGCGAGTGTTGGGGAGGGACCTCCGCGGCCTTGATGATCGCTTCGGTGACGTCGTCCGTGGTGGCTTCGCCGCCGACGTCGCGCGTCAAGAATCCGGCGGCTGTGGTCTGTTCGATGGCCGCCTCGACCAGGCGCGCTTCTTCGCGCAGGCCGAAGTGGTCCAGCATCAACGCGGCGCTGGCGATGGCCCCGATGGGGTTGCTGATGCCCTTGCCTGCGATGTCCGGTGCGGAACCGTGGACCGGCTCAAACATCGACGGGAAGCGGCGCTCCGGGTTCAGGTTGGCGCTCGCGGCGAGGCCAAGGCTGCCGGCGAGTGCCGAGCCGAGGTCCGAGAGGATGTCGGCGTTCAGGTTGGACGCGACCACCACCGACAATTCCTCCGGGTGGAGGATGAACTTGGCGCTCATGGCGTCAACCAGGACGCTCTCGGTCCGGACGTCAGGGTAGTCGAGGGCGACGCGGTTGAAGGTTTCGTCCCAGAGGACCATGCCGTACTGCTGGGCGTTCGACTTGGTGACGGACGAGACCTTCTTGACCGTGCGGGTCCGTGCGAGATCGAACGCGAAACGCATGATGCGCTCGCAGCCCTTCTCCGTGAACAGCGCGGTTTGCAGCGCAACTTCGTTGCCCGGGCCGCGACCGCTCAGGTTGCGTCCGCCAAGTCCGGCGTATTCGCCTTCGCTGTTTTCGCGGACAACGATCCAGTCGAGCTCGGTGTTGTCAGCCTTGCGGAGCGGGGACTCGATGCCGGGGAGGAACTTGACCGGGCGGATGTTGGCCCACTGGTCGAAGTTCTGGGTGATGTTCAGGCGTAGGCCCCAGAGGCTGATGTGGTCCGGGACGTTTTCCCAGCCGACGGCTCCGAAGTAGATGGCGTCGAAGTCCTTGAGGGCGTCCAGGCCCTTGGGGTCCATCATCTGGCCGGTCTTCTCGTAGTAGCCGCAGCCCCACGGGAATTCGGTCCATTCAAAGGCGAACTTGCCGTTGGAGTTTGCGGCCAGGGCGTCCAGGACGCGGCGGCCTGCGGAGACAACTTCCTTTCCGACGCCGTCTGCGGGGATTGATGCGATGCTGAATTTCTGGGTGGCGCTCATGCCTACCTCCTCGTTGAGTTTGTTAGCAGAGTCACACTGCCTTCCTCTTCAAGTAGACGGGCGGCGGGTAGGTGGCGTCCAAGACTTAGTTTCGATACGGCTGATAGGTAGCGCCTATCTTTTCTTTGCAGTCGAGCGCGCTAATCTTCGGTGTGCTCCGCAGCGACCTGCAAGAACGCCTTGGCCGCGGGAGTGAGGTTGTCCTTGCGGCTGAGCACCGCGACGTCCAGGTGGCTCACTGGTTCGATGAGCATTGTGCGCAGGCCGGCTTTGTGCGCGGTAGGAGCCCACGACGACGGCATCACCGCGTGCCCGACGCCCGCCAAAACGAGGGGCAAGATGGAGGTCCGGTGGGCGACTTCGACGACGATCTCCACCTGTACGCCGTGCGCCAGCGCATCATCCACGAGCCAACGCATAAGGGAGCCTCGCTGGCTCGCAATGATGCGCTGTCCCCCGAGATCCTCACGTTGGATGGCCGATTGCTCGGCGCCGAAGGTGTCGGCCTGCGGGTTGACGATCAGGATGAGCGGTTGTTTTTCGAGTTCGAGGACCTCGACGCCGGGGACCAAGATGGGCGTAGGCGAGCCGGCCAGCCCGATTTCGGAGCTGCCGTTCCGGACCGATTCGATCACTTCTTCGGGCGTGAAGGCAGCACTGACGTTGAGCCGGACCGCCGGGTACGCCTTGGTGAAGGCGGCGATCATAGACGTCAGCGGCTCGATGCCCGGCGAAGGCATAGTGATGATGTCGAGCCGGCCGCTCCTGATGCCTCGGAGTGACTGAACAGCTGATTGTGCGGCGTCGAGGTCCCGCATGACGAGTCTGGCCGGCCCGACCAATTCCTTGCCGGCTTCGCTGAGGACCGCCCTGCGGCCGATGCGGTGGAACAGCGGAACGCCGACTTCCTTCTCGAGGCTCGCGATGGTTTGGGAAAGCGACGGTTGTGCGATCAGCAAATGCTCGGCGGCGCGGTTGAACCCGTCATGGTCGACGACGGCGAGGAAGTACTTTAGTTTTCGTGTGTCCATGATGGGGCTCCTCTGGCTGGACTTCCGAATCGATCGATAGCCTACGCCTATCAGTGGCCCTGGCGACGGCCGGGCTGTCTGGTGTCCTTCGCTGGCCCGCCCCAAAAAAACCGGGCCCCTTCTCAAGATTTTTCGCCCGGGCGTGGTTCTCGGGCCTAATAATGTCGTAGGTCCCTGCGAGGCTCTTCTTATGGCCGGCACTCGGGGAAAACAGCTGATCGGGACGGGCGCGCCGTCGGGCAGCGCGGGTCCTCATGTTGCTGCCGTGCCGGGCGTCCGGATGCGGGACCTGATCTACGCCGTGAGATCGCTTCGCCCGGCCGCTGCCTTTGCGCCGGTCGGCGGCACCGAACTGGCCGACCCCGCAGAACTGATCGACCAGCTGCGTGCCCTGGAGGATTTGAAGTCCGCGGCCGCCGCTGCCCAAGCCCGGATCACGGTCGCGTTCGATGCCGCCCAGCGCAGCGCCGACGCGGCGGCAGGTGTTCCGGCCGACGAACGCGGCCTCGGCGTCGCGGCGCAGATCGCCCTTGCCCGGCGGGAGTCGCCCGCCCGCGGATCCCGGCTCTCCGGACTGGCGAAGGCGCTCGTCACCGAAATGCCGCGCACCCTCGCCGCCCTGGACACCGGCCGGCTCAACGAATGGCGCTCGACGCTGTTGGTGAAGGAAACGGCCTGCCTGTCCGACGAGGACCGGCGCGCCGTGGACGAGGAACTGGCCGCCGACACAGGGACCTTCGACGGCGCCGGAGACAAGGCCATCATCGCCGCGGCGCGGGCCGCGGCCTACCGGCGCGACCCCCGCTCCGTCACGCAACGCTCGGCCCGTGCCGCCGAGGAACGTCACGTGTCCCTGCGCCCGGCCCCGGACACCATGACCTACCTGACCGCCCTGCTTCCCGTCGCCCAAGGCGTGGCCGTGCACGCGGCCCTGACCCGGCACGCCGACACCCTGCGCTCAACCGGGGACACCCGGACCCGGGGGCAGATCATGGCCGACGCGCTCGTCGAACGCACCACCGGCACCCCCGGCGGGATCAGCGGGGTTGAGGTCCAGCTCGTCATGACCGACCGCACCCTGTTCCAAGGCGAGAGCGAACCGGCCCGGCTCCCCGGCTACGGCATCGTGCCCGCTGGTTGGGCGAGGACACTACTCAGCACCACCGGCAACACCAAGGATGGCCGGTCCGGCCAGGACCACGCCGAAGAGACGCACGACTTCACGGTCTGGCTCCGTCGCCTGTTCACGGCCCCCGGAACCGGTGAACTCGTCGCCGTCGATTCCCGGTCCCGGTTTTTCCCGCCCGGGCTGCGGCGCTTCATCCAGGCCCGCGACGACACCTGCCGGACACCCTACTGCGACGCACCGATCCGCCACTTCGACCACATCATCCCCTGGCACGACGACGGCCCCACCAGCCTGAACAACGGGGCGGGCCTGTGCGAGGCATGCAACCACACCAAAGAACTCAACGGCTGGACAGCACAAACCAGACCAGCAAAAACCAGGACAGCAAGAACCAGCCCCGGCGGGCGGCATGTCCTCGAAATCCGCACCCCCACCGGACATACCTACCGATCCACAGCACCACCCCTGCCAGGAACGCGTTTGAACGGAGACCCGCCCGTCATGGCGGCACACTATTTCGGGGACCTGTTTCGTGGGCGCCACCAACGAGAACTCCGCCAACCAGCCTAGGCAAACAAACCCGGCAGAAGGATCGTAGGGTCTTGTTGGAACAGCCTCAGCTGATCAAGCAGGTACATCGCGACTATTTCGACGCCGGCGCCGAAATCGCCATCGCGTCGAGCTACCAGGCCACGCCCCAAGGATTTGCCGGGCGCGGCATTGCCGAGGCGGAAGCCTTGGAGCTGGTGGCCTTAAGCGTTCGCTTGGCGGACGAGGCCCGGAGCGAGCACTTGGCGGAAAACCCGGATGCGGCGCCCTTGCTGATTGCCGGATCTGTCGGCCCTTATGGAGCGTATCTCGCGGACGGTTCCGAGTATCGGGGCGACTACGTCCTCACCCAGCGCGAGTTCAAGGAGTTCCATCGGCCGCGGATGGGGGCGCTTGTGGAGGCCCGGGTGGACCTGCTGGCCTGTGAGACGCTGCCTTCCTTCGCGGAGGCTGAGGCCCTTCTGGCGCTCGTGCCGGACGACGCCGCGGGATATCGCTGCTGTGGCAATGTCGATGAAGCGCTAGCGCACAGATCCACTCAGAACGCTGGACCTCCCGTTTCGCCCAGTGGGTACTCGCGTTGGAGTTGGGCAACCTTGGGATCGTCCTCGTCAGCCCCGTAGTCCGAGTTCCGGGTGATGTCCTTCCCGTCGGGGAGCTTCATCGCGCGGAAGACCAGCGATAGGACGGCAGCAACAATGAGGTTGATGGCAAACGCGACGACCGCGATGTAGACCTGCACATTGGTGCCCGGGATGGCGGCGATGGAGCCGCCGAAGTTGGCCTTCGTCACGGGGTTGACCACGTTGTATGCCGCGACGGTGCCGTAGATGATCCCGGCGACCCACCCTGCGAACAGCGCCCAGCGGTGGAACCATCGGGTGTAGAGCCCAGCCACGATCGCCGGGAAGGTCTGCAGGATCCATATACCGCCGAGGAGCTGCATATTGATGGCGGCGGACTGGTCCATGGCGATGACGAAGATCAGCGCCCCGAACTTCACCACGAGCGAGGCGATCTTGGAGACCTTCGCTTCCTGCCGCGGGTCGGCGTCGGGCCGGATCAGGTCGCGGTAAATATTGCGGGTGAACAGGTTGGCGGCAGCGATCGACATGATGGCCGCCGGGACCAAGGCGCCGATGGCGATAGCCGCCAAAGCGATCCCTGCAAACCACGAGGGGAAGTTGTCCAGGAACAGCTGCGGAACTACAAGCTGTGGATTGACGGCACCGTTCAGGTCAATCGGCTTGGTGCCCGCAGAGATGGCCGCGTAACCCAGGAGGGCAAGGAATCCCAGCATGAGCGAATACAGCGGAAGGACCGCGGCGTTCTTGCGGATGGTGTTCCTGCTCTTCGTCGCCAGGACTCCAGTGACCGAGTGCGGGTACATGAACAGCGCCATGGCCGAGCCAAGGGCCAGCGTCCAGTATGCCGAGTAACTGGCGGCACCCGGGATGAAGACGCCGGCGGGTTTGCCCGTGGCCGGGCTGACGGCGTCGAGTTTCGTCTGGGCTGCACCGAAGATGTTGTCCCAGCCCCCGAACTTGATCGGCAGGTAGATCACAGCGACGATGACCGCGAGGTAGATCAGCAGGTCCTTCACGACGGCGATGAGCGCCGGCGCCCGAAGGCCCGAGGTGTAGGTGTAGGCGGCCAAGACCACGAATGCGATGATCAACGGTAAGTCAGTCAGCAGCACATTCTCCGCGCTTCCGAGGCCCAGCACGGTGAGCACCGCCTTGATGCCGACCAGTTGCAGCGCGATATAGGGCATGGTCGCAACGATGCCCGTGAGGGCCACAGCAACCGTCAGCGCCCTGCTGCCATAGCGCCCGCCAACGAAGTCCGCCGGCGTGACGAAGCCGTGCCGGTGCGAGACCGACCACAAACGGCTCATCAACAGGAAGACGATCGGGTAGAGCACGATCGTGTACGGCACCGCGAAGAAACCACTCACGGCGCCGGTGGCCCACATCGCGGCCGGCACAGCCACGAAGGTGTAAGCCGTGTAGAGGTCCCCGCCCAGGAGGAACCACGTGACCCAGGTTCCGAAACCGCGGCCACCGAGGCCCCACTCATCGAGACTGTGCAGGCCCGTTTCCTTGCCCGCGCGCCAACGCGCCGCGAAGAAGCCCAGCACCGCCACCAGGATAAAGAGCACGACGACGACGGTGAGCGCGACGCCGTTGACGGGCCGATCCCCCGTGGTCGCCAGAGGGACGGCGAGCCCGCTCATTGTTCTTCCTCCCGAGTGCGTGCGCCCCGCGCGACCTCGCGGCGGCGACGGTCTTCCTTGGTTACCAGCCGGTAGGAGACGCCCACCATGGCCGCGGTGATCGGAACCCAGAGCATTTGGTACCAGTAAAAGAACGGCATACCTGCGAGCCGCGGCTGGTCAATCGAATACGCCGGGACGAACAGCGGAACCAGAATGGAGATGGCCAGCAGGATTCCGGCCGCAATATACGGACCGGGCCTTGCGGGCCCCCGGGTTGGCACATCGGGAGTTGACATGGACGCCTCCTCGTAGAGACGGCCCCCGGAGCGGGATGGGCTTCCCGGGACGTGCCGGTGGCCTGGCGGACCATATTTGTACCGGTCCATCAACAGAATAGATTCTGGACTAATTCTTTGACAGGGGAGTGTGCCCGTTTTTTATCCAAGGCTCAGCGCAGGCGCGGCGAAGGGCGGCCACCCGATTCTGGTGACCGCCCTGCCAAAGAGGATCTGGCTAGCCGTCAGGATCCTTCGCAGCCGGCTGGCTGCTGGAACCGGAGCCGATCACGCTGTGTTGGGGTTCGGGCATCTTCGAGTCAGCACCGTTCACTGACTGCCAGATGGACTTATTGAACAGCTGCTCATCGATCTTGTCTTCGGTGGCAGTGTCCTGGGTGGCCACCTGCGGGGCCATCGGAGCGTTTGCCCCGTTGACGGTGGTCATGTCGTAGCTGGGCTTGAGCGCGGTGTACGGCGTGTTGTCAGGCTTGGCCGTGAACGATGCGTTCATGGGAGTGGCGAACGCGTCGAACTGGGTCAGCGGACCGATGCCGGCAATGAGGCCGATGGTACGGACCATTGACGCCGTGCTGTAGAAGGTCGAATCGACTTTCCCTGTCTGGGTGTACGGGCTGATGGCCAGCGCCAAGGTGCGGTGCGCATCCACATGGTCCGGGCCGTTCTGAGCGTCATCCTCCGTGACGAAGATGGCGGTGTCCTTCCAGGCGGAAGAGTGGGACACGGTGTCCACCAGCTTGCCGAGCGCGTAGTCGTTGTCCGCGACATAAGCCTTTGGCGTGGGGGCGCCAACACGGGTGGCTTGGGTGTGGTCATTCGGCAGGCGCACGAACTGGACCGTGGGAACCGTTCCGGATGTCACTTGGGACTGGAAGTCGTTGGCCCATTCTTCAATACGTGGGGTACCGCAGCCAGGCTTCAGCGGCGCGAACGATCCCGCCGAATCAGGGCAGTTCAGGTCGTAACCGTGGTAGTTGTGGTCGGTCTGCGCATCCAGGACGGGGTCCGCGGCGTTGAACGTGCCGGCATTATTGGAAACGTAGAAGCCGTAGTTGCGGAAACTGACGCCTGCCTTGGCGAGCCGCTGCCAGACATACGTGTTGTCAGGCTGTTGGGCCGCGATTTCAGGGGCATTTCCTTCGCTGGGATACGGTGCCTTGCGGCCCGAGTAGTTGGCCGGCCACATCTGCTCGGCGTACGGGTTCGAGTTGGCAGAGGCCACCCAATTCCATCCGTTGGCGCTCACTTCAGCATCGGCGTAGAAGTTGTCAATGGTGGTGAACTTCTTGGAGAGGGCCCGCATATTCGGTGCGGACTCATCGCCGAAGAGGTTCAGCGAGGGATCTCCGTTGCCCTTGCCGAGGCTTCCAAGCACCTGGTCGTAGGTGCGGTTTTCCTTGACCACGTAGATCACGTGTTTGATGGGACTCTCTTGACCCGGTTGGCGCGGGATGATGTTGCCGCCGGCGGTGTCCGGGCGATTGTTGTTTTTGACCTGCTCGGTGGCCTTCTGCAGCTGACCGCCCTCCGGCACGCTGAAACTGCTCAGTGTGCCAACGATCATCGATCCGCTGTACTGGTTTTCGGCGGCCGGAGCGGTTGACTCGGGGTTTGGGTGGCCAGGTCCGTTGTTTGGCCCGGCGCCTAGCCCTTTCGCGTTGGTGACATGCAATGTCCCGTCGCTGAAGGCCAGCGAACTCGGGTACCAGCCCACAGGCACCACACCAGCGACTGCCTTCTGGGCGAGGTCGACGACGGCGACGTCGTTGTTACCGGAGTTGCTCACGAACAGGCGGTGGCCGGCTTCGTCCAAGGCCAGTCCGGTGGGATTGGTTCCCACCGGTGCGCCCTTTTCAGGTGCGACGCTGATATTCGTGCTTGTACCGGCGGCGGTGTCGACAACGGAGACGGTGTCGTCGTCGCCGTTGGCAACGTAAAGCGTGTGGCCGTCCTTCGACAGGACGGATTTGTTGGGATGGAGACCCACCGTGACGGTGCGGGAAACCTTCGGTTCGGCGCCTGTAATGTCCACCGCGGAGATGTCCGGGGCGCCCTGGTTGGTGACGAACGCCGTCGTGCCGTCCGGGGAAACGGCGACCGAAAGCGGCCGGTGACCGGCCGGCGTCGTCGAGACGTTTCCGGTGGCGAGGTCGACGACGGACACGGCGTCAGCGAGCTGATCTGCGACCACCAGCCGCTTGCCGTCGGGCGTGATCGCCAATCCGGCCGGAAAGAGATTGACTGCCTTGCCCGCGGGCGTCGTGGTGGGCAGCTGGATGGGCGCCCCTTCGGCCAGCTTGCCGCCGGAGTAGCCGTAGGTGCGGATCTTGGAGTTTGCTGCCGCGCTGGCGTAAAGCTTGGTGCCGTCGGGGCTCCACGCCAAGCCCATGTAGAGGGATTCCGGGGACTTGTAGGAGATGGTCTGGTCTACCTCGTGGTCTGCGAGATCCACGAGTTGCAGCGACTGCGTACCTTGACCGTTGTTCGTGACGGCGAGCCGCTTGCCGTCGGGGGAGATGGCGGAGTTCAGCGGGAGGTCCCCAAGTGAGGTCTGCTGTCCGGTCGGCGTGACGCGCATGCCGATTGAAGTGACTGCCGTTCCGTCCTCGTGGGGGCCGGCGAAGGTGGAGACCGCCGCGAACGCAGCGCTGCCGACCAGCACACAAGACAATGTTCCGATGATGACCGGGATTGTTTTGAATTTCATGCTCCCAAAGCTAGGAGCCCCGAAACACGTTGGTCCGACTCGCAGGGAACCATCAGCTAAATCATCAGTGAACTGATGAAGCGGGGCGGGACAGTGTGGATTCGCCAAGGGCGACGATCCAGTTTCATCATCCAACCCCGCCGGGGTCTAGGCTCGGCCTCATGACAGCTGACAAACCGATGCCGCAGGATCCGATGCAGGACCCGCAGCGGAGGGGTCCGACGTCGCAAGCCGGACCCGGTGCCGAGGGCAGCTTCCGGAGTGAATTGAAGCGCGGGGAGGACGTCATCGACCCGATGACCTTCGCCGGTTCGCTTCCGCAGGATCGCGGCATCGCCCCGCGTGTTCGGATCAGCCCCACCAAGTGGTTCAATCTGCTCTGGTTGATTCCGATCGGCTTCGTGCTGCTCATCGTCGCGGTCGCCGTCGCGAAAGGGATCCGCGGGCTGCCCCCCGTCGAGTCGTTCCTGAAGACCTATCCGGGAGCCTCAAAGCTGCCGGAGGGCGCCCCCGTCGGCTTTCCAGCCTGGCTGGGGTGGCAACACTTCCTCAACATGTTCTTCCTGATCTTCATCATCCGTTCGGGTGCACAGATACTCACGGACCACCCGCGACTGTATTGGACGCGACATTCGACGCCGGGACGGGATTGGTTCCGGGTACAGAAGCCAGTACCCGAAGATCCACTGTGGACGGCTAAGAAGGATTCGATCAGCCTCCCTCTGCAGGTCGGCCTGCCGGGGCTACGGCACTCGATCGGACTCGCGCGCTGGTGGCACCTTGGGATAGACACGCTATGGCTGGTCAACGGAGTCGTCTTTTTCGTGCTGTTGTTCGCGACGGGCCAGTGGATGCGCGTGGTCCCGCTGAGCTGGGACGTCATCCCCAACTCGATCTCGGTTGTCATCCAATACCTCTCCTTGGAATGGCCTACCGAGAGCGGATGGGCCAACTACAACAGCCTGCAACTGATCGCCTACTTCATCACGATCTTCATCGCTGCACCCCTGGCCCTCATCACCGGGCTAGGCATGTCCCCGGCGCTCTCCACGCGGTTTCGGCGTATCAGCTCGGTCTTCAACATCCAGATGGCACGTTCCTTGCACTTCCTGGTGCTGTGCTGGTTCCTGTTGTTCATCGTCCTTCACGTGGCTCTGGTTCTCACTACCGGGGCGCTGGAGAACCTCAACCACATGTACGCGGGGCGCAACGATCAGTCTTGGACGGGGTTCTGGATTTTCGCTGCCTCGATGGTGGTCATCATCGTCGGCTGGGTCGCTGCTACTCCGCTCACCATTCGGCATCCGCGGCTCGTCCAGAGGGCCGGTTACGCCCTTATCGGCCCGGCACAGCGGTTGTTCGAGCACATCGACTCACGCCCGGGGCAGTACACGGAGAAGGACATCTCGCCGCGCCTCTGGCTGAACGGCCAGTATCCCGAATCCGACGAGTACAAGAATCTCTTTGACAACGATTTCCGGGACTACCGCTTGCGCATCAACGGGCTCGTGGGCAATCCGGTCGAGTTGAGCCTCGCCGAGCTGCGAGCAATGGATTACCACGAGCAGATTACGCAACACTTCTGCATCCAGGGCTGGTCGGGAGTAGCCAAATGGGGAGGGGTGTCGATGCAGGCCATCCTCGACTTGGTCAAGCCGGCACCCGAAGCAAAGTGGGTGGTGTTCTATTCGTTGGGTGAGGGGCCGGATAAGGGCGACTACTACGATGCGCATCCGATCGAGCAGATGGGCTATCAGCTCACCATGCTCGCCTATGACATGAACGGCGCGCCGCTGTCGTACGGACACGGGGCGCCACTTCGGCTGCGCAACGAAGTGCAGCTCGGCTTCAAGATGGTCAAATGGATCAAGGGCATCGAGTTCGTAGCGGACTTCTCCGACGTGGGTGGCGGATTCGGCGGCTACAACGAAGACCACGAGTTCTTCGGATACCGGCAGTCGATCTAGCAGGCCTCAGAGTGTGGGTGCGCCAGTCAGCCCGCCAGCTCTCCTCTCCGGAACCTCAACTCCCGCAGGGCGCCTCGGAGCGGTGACCCGGTGAACGGTAGGTCCTCCAACTTGACCTTTCCAGAAGCTGACAGGGCCAATGCATTGGCGCCGGCGGCGGCGCGTTGTGGTAGGCCGAGGGCCAACGCGAAATCGGCCCAGTGCTTCGCCTTGAGGTTTTTGGTTTTCCCGGACAACGGCAACGCGAGCGAGTCGTCTCCGTATAACAGCGTGCATGGAATGTCATAGATCGGGGCCATAACGAATCCTCCGTGCCGGTCCCCGAGGATCGAGAGATTCTTGGCATGGAGATCGCCATTCCCGGTCAGCCAGGCAAAGACGAACTGCAGGTACAGATTGCGGCTTGCCACGAGTGGGGCCTTGCACTGCCCGGCCAGCGCAGCAGCGACGTCCTCCGACGTCACGGAAAACTTGGAAGCCGGTGGCAGGCCCATGACCTGGGCTCCGTCTTCCATGGGCAGGCGCACCCAGGAGCGATCCTTGTCCTGCACGCGGTCGAAGCGTTCCACCAGCAACCCAGGCAGCCCGTGCATGTCGGCGATGATATGGCTCTTCGCTACAGGGATCTTGAGATCCTTGGCGGCGGAAAGGTGCAGCGCTTCGTTTACCAGCAAGTGTGCGTGGTTGGGCGGGTCGAGTTTGAGCAGATACCGCTGCCCCCGGAGAGACAGTGGTGTGGTCAGCATGGAGGCACTTGCCTTGTCCTGTACTCCGGGGATGGCATGGCGGTCCACTGCATTGGCGAGGGCGGCAAAGTCCAGTTCCTCGGGCCTGGATGTGTCGGCAAGGGGTGCCGGTTCGGTGGGAATTTCGCCGCTAGGGACCACTTGGACGTCTCCTGGCACGTCGGCGCCGACTGCGAGCAGGAGGGTGAGTTCGTCGTCGAAGCTGGTTTTGGTAGCGTCCCTGAGCACGCTCAGCCGATGCCCCTCCGGCAGCAGGCCCGCGAAGAACGGCGGAAGAGCGCCAGCGGGAGTCTCGACGGGATGGTCCGTCACGGGCAGCGAACTGGCAACCGCGGGCAAACCGGATGTCAGGTACTCCGCCGCGTAGGAAAAACTGACCCCGCCCTGGCCAGTGCGGGCAAGGTGGCCCGCCAGGACGCCGCCTTTGTGAACGTCCGCTGCACGAACGAACTTCAACTCCTCGAAATCGTCGGCCATCAGACTGCTGCCATGTGCAGGCCGACGGCGTTGGCTACGGCCACGACGGCCCCCAGCGAAGGATTTCCGGTGGCGGTCTCAATCGCCCGCACGGTCCTTTCGGAAGTCCCGGCAAGGTCGGCAAGGTCAGCTTGCGTGATTCCAGCCTCTTTGCGGGCTTTCCGGATGGTGGCCGCAATCGCCGCTAGGTCTTCCACGAGTCTCCGATGATCCGGCACGATGTTGCCGATTTGACAGTATTCTTGGTCAATTCTGAACCATTTTGCCAAGATCGGCAAGATGCTGCCGAAAGTAATGATTTTGCTTGTTGTGAAGCCGTCAAAACCTCATTTCGGCAAGATCTTGCCGATTTGTGCTTGGAAGCCTAGTCCGCGATGGGCGGGCCGGGGCTACGTCCCCGCCAGCCATTCCGGTTCGAAGTCCGGATGGTCCGAATAGGGCAGCGCGAGGGCATTCAGAGATTTCGTGGTCCATTCGATCGATTCCGGGATCCACTGGGGGGTGTCCCCAAGCGTGCCGCGAACCATCGTGGCCAGGGCCGTCTGCCGTGCGGATTCCACGATGCTGAGCAGCCTTCTTTTTGATTCGCATTCCAAGAGAAGGCGCCGCTCGTACCATTTGCCCGCCTCGGAGACGGAACGGTCGCCGAGGAGTTTCCGCGCCGCAGCCTCGTCCTCGTCCAGGCGGTCCGAGAGGAAATCGACGATATCCACAAGTTGAGCGTACGCGTCCCTTGCAGTGGCGGAAATGCCCGCCTCGCCTAAGCCGGGTCGGTTTGCTTTTCGCGCTGGAGCTCGACGGCGGCGGCGGGCGACGAGGCGACGGCGGCGGCACGGGCTGAAACCGGGGCGGCGGTGGCTCGGGCCGTGACGGGGATGTTGACGTGGGGGAGGGCGGCAACGTGAGGGATGGCGTTGAAGTGGCTCCGGGACATGCTGCCGAACTCGTAGGCGGTCTCGGCGTGCTCTGACAAGTCCACGCCAGCCACCTCGGCTTCGTGGCTGACCCGGAATCCAACGGTCTTGTGGATGACCAGGGCGATGATCGCCGTCATGATTCCAGATACTGCAAGGGTGACAAGAATGGCGACGATCTGCGCCACGAGCTGCTGGAGTCCGCCTCCGTAAAACAGTCCTCCGCCCTTGCCGTTGACCGGCAGCGCGATGAATCCGAGCGCGAGCGTGCCCACGAGCCCGCCACCAAGGTGGACGCCCACGACGTCGAGGGAGTCATCGAAGCCGAACTTGTGTTTCAGGTCGACAAACACGGCGCAGGCTGCGCCGGCCACCAGACCCAGGCCAAGGGCTGCGGCTGGAGCCACGTTGGCGCAGGCCGGAGTGATAGCCACGAGGCCGGCAACGACGCCGGATGCGGCGCCCAAGGATGTGGGGTGGCCGTGCCGGATCTTCTCGGTGACCAACCAGCTGAGCATGGCACCAGCCGGGGCTACAAGGGTGTTGACCCAGATCAAGCCGGCCTGCGCCGACGTCGTGGCCGCGCCGGCATTGAAACCGAACCAACCGAACCACAAGAGGCCGGCGCCAAGCATGATGAAGGGGAGGTTGTGCGGGCGGTGGTTCGGGTCTTTTCCAAAGCCGTGCCGCTTGCCCAGGATCAACGCTAGGACAAACGCGGCAGCGCCGGAGCTGATTTCCACCACTGTGCCACCTGCGAAGTCGATCACCTGGCCGAAGACCGAGCTGATGGCTCCGCCGGGGCTGAGCAGGCCGCCGCCCCAGACCATGAAAGCCAAGGGACAGTACACGAGGGTGATCCAGATGGGGACGAAGATGACCCAGGAAGTGAATTTGGCGCGGTCGGCGATAGCGCCGCTGATCAAGGCCACGGTGACGATAGCGAACGTAGCGCTGAAGCCGAGCTTGATGAGATCGGTGGAACCGACCAGGTCTGCCGAGCCGAAGCTGCTGAACGGGTTACCGAAGATCCCCAGTACGCTCTTGCCGCTGATCATCGAGTAGCCCCACAGGATCCACACGGCGCCTACGATTCCCGCGGAGATGAAGCTCATCATGATCATGTTGAGGGAGGCCTTGGCCCGGGTCATGCCGCTGTAGAAGAGGCCGAGTGCCGGGGTCATGAGCAGTGCAAGTGCCGCCGACACCATCACCCAAACGTTTTCCGCAGTGATATCCACGTGCGTTTCCCTTCTTATCGGAATGCCTAGGAGGGCCGCCGTAGCGTGGCCCCGTTCTTCCCCTGCCCAATATTTCCGGTTCCGTGTTTCAAGCAATGCGAGGAAAAATTGCGGGGACGTTACATAACTTGCCTCGGCGTGAAGAACGCATGACGGGCATGTTTCAGGAATGTTAACGGCCCCCCGGCGGGGACGCGAGGCCACCTGGAGAGGGTGGCGAGGATCCCCGTGATTCCGCGGATTCCCGAGTCAACGGAGGTGAAATCCTTTCACCCGGCCGGAATTCGGGACATTTCTCGCACGTGAACGGCGGCTCACCGCCCCGAAAAGGATGTTTCAGCCGAACGCTGGCGCGTCACGGGTACCGGGCGCACACTTAGCCTGTGAAGCCGTTTCTCCTGCTCGCATCTCGCGCCGAAGACGCCGCCGCCGAGGAAGAGTACCAGGCGTATCTTCGTTTTGGAGGGCTCGCTCCCGAGCAGCTACAGCGCATCCGAATGGAGGCGGCGCCCCTGCCGCCGCTCAGGCTCTCCGACTATTCCGGCGTGATCGTGGGAGGCAGCCCCTTCACTTCGAGCGACTCGCCGGAGCACAAGAGCCCGGTCCAGAAACGGGTGGAGAAGGAACTCGCGCAGTTGCTGGACACGATTGTTGCCGCCGACTTTCCCTTCCTGGGGGCCTGCTACGGAGTGGGAACCTTGGGACTTCACCAGGGGGCCGTGATTGACCGTACCTATGGTGAAGGACTCGGCGGGGTAACCATCAAACTCACAGCGGAGGGCATCCAGGACCCGCTCCTCCAAGGCATATCCGAGCGCTTTGTCGCCTTTACCGGCCATAAGGAAGCCTGCACGGTCCTGCCGGGGCACGCGGTGCTACTCGCTGGTTCGGCCGCCTGCCCGGTGCAGATGTTCCGGATCAAGAAGAACCTTTATGCCACTCAATTCCATCCGGAGCTCGACGCCGAAGGCCTCGTCACACGGATCGACACCTATCGCCACGCCGGATACTTCCCGCCTGAGGCTGCTGAGCAGCTGATGGCCGACGCCCGGAAGATCACCGCGACCGAACCAATGAAGATCCTCGGCAACTTTGTCCGCCGGTACGCGATTCCCCAATAACGTCGGAGGAATGAAGCACAATGGGCCCATGACTTTTGCAAACGTAGGAAGCCTCGGCACGAAACCCGGCCAACGCGACGCCGTTGTATCCATCCTGCTCAGACCGAAACCGGAGCTCCGGGGCGCGGGCTGCCTCCTCTACGAGGTGGGCGTCAACGAAGAATCGCCGGACACGGTCTTTGTCTGCGAACTCTGGGAATCGGCGGAAGCACACCAAGGTTCGCTGAAGCTGGACAGCGTCCGGGCCGCGATAAGTGAGGCAATGCCACTGCTGTCCGGTGAGATGGGCGGCACCCGGTTCACGGTATTGGGCTCGCCGATCCGTGACGCCTGATATTCACCCAGGCGACACGTGGCTGATGGACAGGATTTTCATAGCTCTCACATAGCTGCGGTAGCTACGGTTGGTTCATTATGGAAGAGCGAGAGCCCCGTCGTCCCGGCCAAGGGTCCGGACGAAAGAGAAGTCGGTGGAACAGCTGGAGTCCCCGCCGACGTCGATCGGCCTTGCTGACAGCCTTCGCCGCCATTCTGGCCTTGACCCTGACGGCCACGGTCTACTCGGCTGCGCACGCCCGCTCATCCGTCTCCCGAACCGTGTCGGCGGTAGCCAGCGCCACGCCGTCGGCAGCTGTTCCAACCGCCTCCCCGACGGCAGCGGCCCCGACGACGGCAGCCGCCGCACCGCCGTCGACCGCGGCCGAGACTCCGAGCGCCGCCCTAGCCGTCGCCGCTCCCGCAGCCGCAGCGCCGGCCGCGCCGGCTACCGGCGTGACTCCCGCGTTGGACTCGGAGATCAACGCCATCATCGACGCGAACAGCCAGTACCAGATCGGCGTCACCCTGATCGACCTGTCCGATGGCTCAAGCCATCAGTACGGGGTCCAGGCGCCGTTCGAGGCAGCAAGCACCGCAAAGGTCCTGGCTGCCGCCGCGTACTATCACCTCGTCGAAACGGGCGCAGTGTCCCTTGACGATCCCTTGGGCGACTATACGGCTGGATTCCAGATCAAAGAGATGATCCAGGACAGCGACAACGACTCCTGGTCCTTGATCATGGACGCGGTTGGCTTTTCGGAACTCCAGTCCTATGCCGCATCGATCGGCGTCAGCTATGACCCCATGAACAACACGCTGACTCCAAGCGAAATGGCAAGCATCATGGCCGGGCTCTACGGCGGGAAGCTGTTGAACCAGCAAGACACCGCACAGCTCTTGTCCTACATGCAGAACACAAACTACGAATCGCTCATCCCCGCCGCGGTGCCAGCCGGAATCACTGTTTTCCACAAGTACGGACTGCTCGTCGACGAACTCCACGACGCCAGCATCCTCACCAACGGGACCAACTCCTACGCCTTCGTGGTCTACACCAAAGGCCAGGACGAGAGCGATATCCCGGCCCGTACCGACATCTTCCACCAGCTCACCCAGGCTGTGGTGAACGCCCTGTTCTAAAGGGAGGCGTTCCTACCTTCAGCATCATGACGCCGGCCGTGCAGTCAGATTGACTGCGCGGCCGGCGTCCTTGTTCCCTTATGGGCGCTGAGCGCCTGTCGCGATGCTATCTATATACCTCCCTTCTGCATGGGGTCGGGCCAATTTCCTATGATCCGGCCGGTTGATGTCTTCGTGGCCCGGATTGCGTGGTTGCTACTGGTTTGGACTTGCATTGTCTTTCTCCTGACTGAGACTTGGTCCCGCGCTGTTTAGCGCAGATGGTCGTGCCTGCCACGGGGACAGGGTTGACCTGTTCAGTCGGGAGTTGACCCCGGATCGAACGCAGGTTCGGCTGCGGGGACTTGCCCACCGTCGGGGACGGGGCTGCTGTGGACCGGTGGCGCCAGTGCACGTTGTTCAGGGAGGTCCGCCGCGCCGTTGGCGGCCGAGCCGCCTTGCGATTCCGACGTCGAGCCAGACTCTTGGGGCGGTGCCACCGGAGGGAACTGTTTGCCGGGCGGAGGGCCGCCCGGAAGCTGAGGCATTTCCGTCGTCGCCAGCACTGCCGGGGGCAGGACAACGAGGTCGGCCAGAATGAATCCGGGGATCCGCATGCTCGTCGCCGCTCCGCGTCCGGGGATTGGCAAAAGCATGGGATATGCCAACGCGTGTTCGCCTTCGGCCCGAGCCCTCAACGGAACGCCCGGGACGGCGCCGATTGGAAGGCCTCGTCCCGGAGGATCCAGGACACCCGGCAATGGCGGCAATGGCGGCGGCAAGGCCGGCCCTGGAGGCAGTTGGGGTACCGAAGGCAACCCGGGCAACGCCGGAATTGTGCCGACCACCGTATCAACCAAGGAGCTCGCGGGATCAGTGAGCGCGGTCACAACGGGAGTCGCCGTGGAGCCGGGCAGTTGGCTGACCACGGTTCCGGGAAGGGCAGACACTTGCGTCGGACTAGGAATGGCGGACAACAGGCCGTGGGCCACCGGCCCGATCGGATCGGGCAACGGGGACGGGAGCAGGGAGGATGAAAGGGGAATGGTTGGAGCTGAGGGAACGGCAGGGACAGCCGGAATCGTCGGCAGGACGCTAGCTGCCTGCGAAGGACCGGCCAGCCATAGCAACCACGCCAATGCGCCAAAAACGGCGAGAAGAACGGGGCGAACCAAAGAAACGCGACGGCACCCCAGAGACCCAGCCAAACACGCCACCTCCCCAGTGCGGTGTTTGGATATTAAGGTACGCCCGTCCGGGGCGACAGTAAATAGCTAAGCACGCTTAGTGACCGAACTCCGGAAGGATCGCCAGGTGGGACGCGGCATCGACGTCGGGGCGGAGATCCCGGTCCTGCACGTCGGCGGGCAACGATAGACCGGCGTCGAGGGCTTTTCGGAACCGAGGACTCGTAAATTCTCCTCGTGTCCTGCCCTGCAGCCTGAGCGCCCGCGATGCGCAAAGGAGTTCGATGCCAACCACCGTAGAAAGCGCCCGCACGGTGGAATCCATGCGGGAGCTGGCCACGCTCGCGAAGCTGGCATCCTCTTCGGCGCCCAACGAGAGCACCACGGTTTGCAGGCTCACGGGCTGGGCATTGGCCCGAATTCGGCCCACCGCTGCGGCTGCCACGTATTCCAGCATCATGACGCCGGACTGGCCGGCGTCGTCGCCCGCAAGGAATCGGTGCAGCCCCGTGTACGCCGGGTCGCAGAGCAAGCTGATCCTCCGAAGGTTCGTGGCGCACGCCGCACCGATGGCCAGTTCCAGGGCATCAATGCGGCGGGCGAGGTTGGTCATCTGGAAGAGGCCGTGGTGGGCTACTCCATTGCTGCCCTCCTCTGCGGAACCGAACACTAGGGGGTTTTCATGACCGGCCACAACCAAGCGTTCCAAAAGGGTACCGAGCGCGTCCAACTCCTCGACCACCGAGCCGAGGGCCTGAGGCAGGGTGCGCAAGCAGTACGGGTCCTGGATCCTCGCCGGCGCACCGCTGCCTTCCACGAGGCCGAGCAGAACCCCAGCCACCTCGGTGACTGCGGGCGAATCAGCTGCCCGCGCGACTTCAGGGCTCAATGCCTCGGGATTCCCGGACATTGCAGCGAAGGACAAGGCGCTCACCGTGGTCAGGTTTTCCACGAGCGTGGCGAGTCTTTGGTGGGCGAGTGTGGCCTGGGCGATAGTGAGCGCGCTGGAGCTGATGAAGGGAAGTGCGTCCTCGGTGGCCCAGGTTTCCAGCGGCGCGGGGACGTCCTGGCCCTCCATGGTGGGGCGCTCACCGAGGAGGGTGAGGGCCGTTCCCGCCAGCGCAGCCAGGTCCGCTGTGCCGATTCCGCCGAATTCCCGCACCTCCGGCAAAGCGTCGGCGTTGAGCATGTCCACCACTGCGTCGGCCACAGATGGGCTGATGCCGGACGAGCCCGCGGCAAGCTGCGAGAGCCTGATGACAAGCATGGCCCTGACGGTTTCCTGGTCAAGGACGCGTCCGGCGTCGACGGCATGGCTGCGCAAGAGGTTCAAGCCGTGGACGTTGGCGTCCTTGTTCGCGGCGTCCAATGCCACGGAGCGGTTGGCCCCGACGCCTGTTGACCGCCCATAGACGGGTCGGGACAGTGCCGTCGCACGAGCGGACCGTTGGGATGCGGCCATCCGGTCAACCGCCGACGGCGCCAACGTCACCTTTGTTCCGTCCCCTGCCACGGCCGCGATGTCGCTCAGGTGCAGCCGTTTGCCGTCGATTTCGATCATGGAGGTGATCCTTCCTCAGATGTGCAGTTGACCTTCCCAACTAGCTTGCAGTTGTTGTCGTTTTGGGGTCCCATAACGACATCTAATGCGAGTTAGTTGGGGGTGTGGGGTCTGGTTAGTTGGTTTCCGTCATGGTCGGGTTCATGGGGATGCGGACGCCGCGTTCGTGGGCGACTTCGATGGCGCGGTCGTAGCCGGCGTCGGCGTGGCGGATGACGCCCATGCCGGGGTCGTTGGTGAGGAGGCGTTCGAGTTTCTGCGCGGCGAGCTCGGTGCCGTCGGCGACGGAGACCTGGCCGGTGTGGATGGAGCGGCCGATGCCCACGCCGCCGCCGTGGTGGATGGAGACCCAGGTCGCGCCGGAGGACGCGGCGGTCAGGGCGTTGAGCAGGGGCCAGTCGGCGATCGCGTCGGAGCCGTCCTTCATGGACTCCGTTTCCCGGTACGGGGAGGCCACGGAGCCGGAGTCCAGGTGGTCCCGGCCGATCACGATCGGGGCCTTGACCTTGCCCTCGGCGACGAGCTGGTTGAACAGCAGCCCGGCCTTGGCGCGTTCCCCGTAGCCGAGCCAGCAGATCCGGGCCGGGAGGCCTTCGAACTCGACCCGTTCGGCGGCGGCGTCGAGCCATTTGTGCAGGTGGGTGTTCTCCGGGAACAGTTCCTTGATGGCCTTGTCGGTGACGGCGATGTCTTCGGGGTCACCGGAGAGCGCGACCCAGCGGAACGGGCCCAGTCCTTCGCAGAACAGGGGCCGGATGTAGGCCGGGACGAAGCCGGGGAACTCGAACGCCCGGCCGTAGCCGCCCTTGCGGGCCTCGTCGCGGATCGAGTTGCCGTAATCGAAGACCTCGGCCCCGGCGTCCTGGAACTCGACCATGGCCTGGACGTGCCGGGCCATGGAGGCCTGGGCTTTCTTGGTGAACCCTTCCGGGTCCGCTTCGGCCTCGGTGTGCCACTCGTCCACGGTGATGCCTTCGGGCAGGTAGGAGAGCGGGTCGTGCGCGGAGGTCTGGTCCGTCACGACGTCGATGGTCAGTTCCCCGGCCCGGTGGCGGGCCAGCAGTTCGGGGAAGACTTCGGCGGCGTTGCCGACATAGCCGACGGACCAGCCGCGGCGCTCGGCCTTGGCTTTCTGGACTTTGGCGATCGCGGTGTCCAGGTCGGTTTCGACCTCGTCCAGGTAGCGCTTGCCGACCCGGCGGCGCAGCCGGGACTCGTCGACGTCCACGATCAGGCAGGCCCCGTCGTTCAGGGTCACCGCGAGCGGCTGGGCCCCGCCCATGCCACCGCACCCGCCGGTCAGCGTCAGCGTTCCCGCGAGCGGGCCCTCGGTGGAACCCTCCGGGGCCGGCGCCGGGTGGCGGCCTGCGGCGGCGAGTTTGTTCCCGACGGCGGCGAAGGTTTCGTAGGTGCCCTGCAGGATGCCCTGGGTGCCGATGTAGATCCAGGACCCGGCGGTCATCTGCCCGTACATCATCAGGCCCTCTGCCTCCAGGCGGCGGAACTCCGGCCACGTCGCCCAGTCCCCCACCAGGTTCGAGTTCGCCAAAAGCACCCGCGGCGCCCACTCGTTCGTGCGGAACACGCCCACGGGCTTGCCGGACTGCACCAGCAGCGTCTCGTCCTTCTCCATGGTCTCCAGGGTCCGGGTGATCGCGTCGAACGCGGCCCAGGACCGGGCAGCCCGGCCCGTGCCGCCATACACGACCAGGTCATCCGGACGCTCGGCAACCTCCGGGTCCAGGTTGTTCATCAACATGCGCAACGGCGCTTCGGTCTGCCAGCTCTTCGCGGTCAGCTCCGTGCCGCGCGCGGCCTTGACCGGACGGGCTCCGGTAGTGAAATCAGCGGGTGCCATTCTTCGTACTCCTTGGTGAGCGGGACTAGTTGCTTCGTGCTCGAACTAGGCCAAGTTCTTGGACTTGAGCCAGTCCTGGGCGATCTGTCCCATGTCCTCGAACTTGGCGGTCCTGCCGTTCATCTGGATCAGGTCATCGGTGGTCAACGCGGCAGATACCCTGTCCAGCACGCCCTTGACGGTGTCGCTGGCCTTCTTCTGGTTGATGACGGGAACGATGTTCTCGGACAAGAACAGATTCTTGTTGTCTTCCAGGGCAACCAGGTTGTTGGCGGCGATGGCGGGATCGGTGCTGAAGAGGTCGGCAACCTGTACCTGACCGGAAAGGAGGGCGTTCAGCGTGAGCGGACCGCCGGCGTCGAGCGCTGAGAACTCCTTGAAGTCGAGGTTGTAGACGGACTTCAGGCCGGCAACGCCGTTAATACGGGTCTTCCACTCCGGCGGGCCGCCCAGGACGAGGTCCTTGGCAGCAGGCTGAAGGTCGCTGATGGACTTGAGGTTGTACTTGTCGGCGGTTTCTTTCTTGACCGCCAAGACGTCCTTGTCCTGTGCCTTGGATGCCGTCAGCTGCGTGAGACCGGACGGAATCTTGGTGCTCAGCTCTTTGGTGACCTCATCCGAGGTTACCGCTTTGGTGGAGGCATCGAGGTACTGCAGCAGCGCGCCGCCATACTCTGGCATGAGGTCGATGGAACCGTCCTTCAGTGCCGGGATGGTGACTTCGCGGCTGCCGATGCTGGGCTTCTCCGTGACCTGGACGCCCTTCGACTTGAGGGCCTCGGCGTAGATCTTGGCAATGAGCTGGCTTTCCGGGAAATCCGCGGAGCCGACGATGATGCTGTCCGTCGATCCTGCGGCCTGGGAGTTGTTGTTGGTGGAGCTCATGGGATCCCCACCACAAGCGCTCAGGGCGATGGCGGTGGCAGCCGCCAGGGCGAAACCAGTCAGGTACTTTTTCATGTCAATTCTCTCTGGGAGGGCCGTTGCAGGGCATGCGGTGGCCAAGTGGGGGTGGTTTGAACGGTGTTGCCGCCGTAGGGCAGGGCGCCCGACGGCGATGAAGCGGGGGAGCTGCTTAGACCGTGACGGGGGTTTTCACGGTGTCAGCCGCCGCGGCCGGGGCGGCCGCCTTGCCGGTGCGCCGGGTCAGTCCGGGTGAGACGACCCTGCGGGTGATGAAGGCGAGCAATTGGTCGAAGAACAGGGCCAGCAGCGCAACCAGCACGGCTCCGGCCACCATCTGGCTGTAATCGTTCTGGGCCTTGCCGTCGATCAGCAGCCGTCCGAGGCCGCCGAGCGAAATGTACGCGGCGATGGTCGCCGTCGAGATGATCTGCAGCAATGCGCTGCGGACCCCGGACAGCATGAGCGGGAGCGAGCAAGGGAGCTGGATGTCCGTGAGGATCTTCATGGTGCGGAAGCCCATGCCCTTGGCGGCGTCGACGGCGGCAGCGTCCACCGCGCGGACACCGGCGTACGTGTTGGTCAGGATGGGTGGGACCGCGAGGAGCACCAGGACGATGAGGCTCGGCAGGATGTAGCCCATTTTGGACGGGAACGCGGGCGAGATCAGCAGGACCAACAGAATCAGCAGGCCCACGCTGGGGAGGGCGCGGAGGGCGTTGGCCAGGCCCGCGATCATGAAGACGCCCTTGCCTGTGACTCCGATGTAGATACCGAGCGGAACGGCGATGATGGCCGCGACGACGAGGGCAATGAGGGAGTAGAGCAGGTGTTCGCCGATCAGGGTGGGGATGCCGTCGGCGCCGCTCCAGTGTGCGGGATTGAACAAGTAGTTGATCATGATGCCACCACCTTGGGGGTCCACGGTGTCAGCCACCGGTTGAGGAGGATGATCAGTCCGTCAAGGATCATGGCCAGGACCACGCAGAGGATGATGCCGGCGATGATCGGGGTGAAGAACCGCAACTGGAAGCCTTGGGTGAAGAGCGAGCCGAGCTGCGGGATGCCGAGCAATGCTGCCACGGAAACAAGGCTCACGTTGGAGACTGCCGCGACGCGGAGTCCGGCACTGATGACCGGGACGCCCACGGGTAGCTCCACTTTCACCAGGCTCTGGTATCCGCGGTAGCCCATCGCCTTGGCGGCTTGGACCGTGTCTTCCGGCACGGAATCCAGGGCGTCGGCTACGACGCGTACCAGCAGCGCCACGGTATAGATGGTCAGAGCTGCCACGATGTTGAGGGGATCCAGGATCTTGGTGCCAAGGGCCAGCGGCAACAGGACGAACAGGGCGAGGGAAGGGACTGTGTAAAGCAGGCCCGCCACGCCTACCAGAAGGGGATAGATCCGGCGGCTGCGGTGTGCCCACCAGCCAAGGGGCAATGCGATCAGCAGGCCGAGGATAAGGGGAGTGACGGCGAGCAGCACGTGCCAACCGAGGAGGAAGACGATGTTGTCGGACTGACGGCCGAGCCATTCAAAGTTCATCGCGCCGTCTCCAAGTGCGGCTCGGCCTCGATCGCCTTGACGACGTCGGTGGCCGTCACTGTGCCGATAAGCTCGCCGTGTTCGTTGACGACGACGCCGCGCCGGCTGGGGGAGGAAAGTGCGGCGTCGAGCAACTGGCGCATGGTCCCGGACGACGACGCGGAGGTGCCGCTGAGGTTGAGGTGCTCCCTCGTGAGCTCGCCCTTGATGAGGTCCGCTTGTGCCCAGCCGAGCGGCTTCCGCAGCGGGTCGACCACCAGCACCCAGGCCCCCGTGGCCTTGCTCTGGGCCTCGGCGGCAGATGCGCCGAGGGTGACCACGGCTTCTTCGGAAACGGCAACCGTGCCGGCCGCGTTGGTGAAGCCGAGGGAACGGTAGCCACGGTCACGTCCCACGAAGTCGGCCACGAATTCGTCAGCCGGGGACGTCAGCAGCTCCGACGGCGTGGCCATCTGGGCGAGTTTTCCGCCGACACGCATCACGGCAACCTGGTCGCCGAGCTTGAGGGCCTCATCGATGTCGTGGGTGACCATGATGATGGTCTTGCCGATCTCGCGCTGCAGTCGGAGGAACTCCTCCTGGAGCTGTGCGCGGACCACGGGGTCAACGGCACTGAAGGGTTCGTCCATGAGCATGAAGGCCGGATCCGAAGCCAAAGCCCGGGCCACGCCCACGCGCTGCTGCTGTCCACCGGACAGTTGCCACGGGTAGCGCTTGGCGAAGCTCGCGGGGAGTCCGACGCGCTCCATGAGCTCGAGGGCTTTCATCCGGGCCTTTTGCCTGCTCTCGCCGAGCAGCACGGGCATCGTTGCCACGTTGTCGACGATAGTGCGGTGCGGAAAGAGGCCGGCGTGCTGGATGACGTAGCCGATCCGGCGGCGCAGCAACGCAGCGTCCATGCCCGACGTCGGCTGGTCATCGAGGTAGATGGTGCCGCTGGTGGGTTCGATGAGGCGGTTGATCATCCTGAGGGACGTGGTCTTGCCACAGCCGGACGGGCCAACCAAGATGGTCAGCTTGCCGGTGGGCGCCTCGAGGTTCAGGCCGTCGACGGCGACCGTCCCGTCCGGGTACGCCTTGGTGACATTTTCAAACTTGATCATTTCTTTTCCATGCTTTCCTGGGGCACTTCATGGTCTCCGGAGGGTTCCACGAGGATGTTGTTCGCCACCCTCGCCAGTTCCTCGCCAAATGTCTGGGCCTTCGCCTCGCCCAAGCGGTAGCTCGGTGCGACGATGCTGAGGGCTGCCACGGTGCGGCCGCCGATCACGATGGGTGCGGCGACGGCCGTAATGTCGTCTTCTACGCCGCTTCGCACGATGGCGAAGCCGCGACCGTTCTGCCCGCCAGTGAGGACCTTCCCGGCGGCGGATCCTTCCAGCGGAATGCTCCTGCCGACCCAACTGGTGTGCCGGACAGAGTGCGTACCTTCGACAATGGCGATGTAGATTCCGGTTTCCCCAGGACCAGGAATGCTCAAATAGCAGGACTCGCCCGTGTCGGCCACCAGCCTCTTCATATGCGGTGTGCACAGAGACACGAGGGATTCCTGTCCGAGCGCGAGTGCTCCCAACTGGATGACACTGGCGCCGGGCCGGAAGTTTCCGCTCGGGTCCCGCTTCACGAATCCGCTGCCCTCCAGTGTGCGGAGGAGCCGGAGTGCGGTGCTGGCCGACAAGTCAACAACGCGTGCGGCGTCGCTCAAGCTGATGGCGCCATCGGTACAGACCGCGCTCAGGAGGGCCAACGCCCTTTCGACCGTCCGGGTGGAAGAGTCTGCTGCCACTGACTGACCTGCTTTCAAGTGGTCTGAATCACCATGTCTTGCCACTTAGTAAAAATCAACTTTCATCGAATGGCAATAGATTTCGTGAAATTACCTGAGATTCCGGGATTTGAGACGCTTGGTGGGAACAAGCCGTTTCGACGGTGTTTCAAGCCTGTTAATTGTCACGGTTCTGCGCTCAAGGTCTTGTCATGGGGTGACAAGTGGTTTTTACTTGGTGGCAGTCTTCATTCATCGGAGGAACAACGTGGAAACCGTCAATCAGCTCCTTGACTCAATCAAGGACGTGGGCCGAGATGCGGTTCGCGGAGGATACTCAAGGGCTGTCTACTCGACGCCCGAGCTCGACCTCAGGCACTGGTTCATCGAACAAGCCCAACAGCGCGGCCTCGACGTCGAGACCGACCGTAACGGCATTATCTGGGCCTGGTGGGGAAAGCCCCAGGACGGTGCCCTCGTCACCGGCAGCCACCTCGACTCCGTCCCGGGCGGGGGTGCCTTTGACGGGCCGCTCGGAGTCGCGTCCGCACTCGCCGCCGTCGACGTTCTTGCCTCTCGAGGCGTCAAGCCGAAGCGTTCGCTGGCCATCACGGTCTTCCCGGAAGAAGAAGGATCCCGCTTTGGCGTGGCCTGCTTGGGCTCGCGGCTCCTGGCCGGCGCCATCGACGTCGACAAGGCGCTGAACCTGCGCGACGTCGACGGCGACACTTTCGCCGACGTCGCCCGGAGCAATGGCCTGGATCCCCGGCACGTGGGTCCCGACCCGGAAGCCATGGCGCGAATCGGCGACTTCGTCGAACTGCATGTGGAACAGGGGAAGGGACTCGGCCAAAGCGGGCCGGCCATCGCCGTCGGCAGCTCCATCCTGGGCCACGGCCGCTGGAAGCTGAGCGTCAGCGGCCAAGGCAACCACGCCGGGACTACCCTCATGGCCGACCGCGCCGACCCGATGGTAGCGGCCGCGCAGATCGTCGTTGCCGTCCGTGATGCGGCCGCGAAACAGGCTGATGCGAGGGCCACCGTGGGGCGCTTGACCCCGGTTCCCGGCGGCACCAACGTGATTGCCTCCCGCGTTGATCTGTGGCTTGACGCCCGCCATCCCGACGATGCCGTGACGGCACAACTGATCGAATCGATCTACCGTGCGGCCCGGGAAATCGCGGCAGGTGAGGGATGCACTGTCACCCTCACCGAGGAGTCCTACAGCGACACCGTCCATTTCGATCCCGGGCTGAGCCGACGCATCGGCGAGCTCCTGCCGGGCGCGCCGGTGCTGGCGACCGGCGCCGGGCACGACGCCGGAGTCTTGGCTGGACATGTCCCCTCGGCGATGCTGTTCGTCCGCAACCCGAGCGGAATCTCGCACTCCCCGGAAGAGTACGTGGCCGACGAGGACGCCTTAGCCGGCGCCGTCGCCCTCGCCGACGTTCTGGAGGGGCTCCTGTGAGCGGGATCTGGTGCGAGGCGGCGCTTGTAAACGCCGACGGCGGTTCTGTCGCGGGCGCTTCTGCTGTGGCCGCGAGCGTCCGCTTGGAGGTGGACAACGGCCGGATCTCCGGGATCTTTACCGGCGTCGAGCCCGAAAGCGGTGACCGGATACTGAACGGCGTCGTCTTCCCCGCCGCGGCCAACGCCCATTCACACGCTTTTCACCGGATCCTGCGCGGACGGACGCATGACGGTCGCGGTGACTTCTGGGTCTGGCGGGAGCAAATGTACCGGAGCGCTGCGGAACTGACACCGGAGAAGTACGAGAAGCTCGCCACGGCAGTGTTCGCCGAAATGGTGGTGTCCGGCTTCAGCAGCGTGGCGGAGTTCCACTATGTCCATCACCAGCCGGAAGGAACGCCCTACCCGGAGCCGCACGCGATGGAATTGGCGTTGGCCAGGGCAGCCGTGGCGGCCGGGATCCGGCTGACATTGCTGGACACCCTGTACCTCGCGGGAGGCATCGGGACGCCGCTGAGCCCGGAACAGGCACGGTTTGGCGACGCCGATGCGCAGGCCTGGTTGGATCGGCTCGCATCACTGCGGGCCGCGATGGCACGGAGCTTTCCGCCGGAAATGGTCGGCGTGGGGGCCGCCCTGCATTCCATCCGAGGAGTGCCCGAGGAGGCGCTCAAGACTGTAGCCCGGCAGTTGCCCACCGATATTCCGCTGCACATCCACCTCAGTGAACAACCGGCTGAGAACGAGGCCTGCCTGCAGGCTTATGGCGTCACGCCTGCCGGGCTTCTTGCCCGCCACGGCCTGCTGTCCCGGCGGCTCTCCGCCGTCCACGCGACCCACCTGACGCCGGACGACATCCAACTCCTCGGAGATGCGGGATCCACGGTGGTGATGTGTCCCAGCACCGAGGCCGATCTAGCTGACGGGATCGGCCCGGCACGCGCCCTGTCCGACGCCGGCTCGACCATCGCGCTAGGTACCGACCAACACGCCGTGATCGATCCCTGGGTTGAAATGCGGACCTTGGAACACGGGGAACGCCTCGGCTCCGGCCAGCGGGGCAGGTTTTCACCGCAGGAACTGCTCCACGCGGCCACCATCGGCGCAACTGGATCCATGGCCACGCCCATTGCGTCGGCACTAGAGGTAGCTGCGGTGTGCGATCTCATGGCTGTGGCTCCGGACTCGGTGCGAACCGCGGGTTCCATGCCCCAGCAGTTCGCGTTCAGCGCGACGGCGAGCGACGTCACCGCCGTCGTCATTGCCGGTGAACTGGTGGCTTCGAATGGCGTCCATGTCCGGCTGGGGTCTCCGGGCGGGCTGCTCACCGAGGCGTTGAAGGAGTTCTCCTAGGGGCCTTCCTTAAGGGCTTTCCTGGGGCGATATGACCGGGACTCCTTGGTTCAGCTCGCTCACCCCAGACGCTCGCTCACTTATGTGGTTGTTTTCCGGATCCCTCGCTCACATCTAGTGAGCGAGGGATCCCGGAATTGGCCCTATATGTGAGCCGGCGTCGGCCGGCGAAACGGGCTTAGTTGTGAGCGGGCGTCGGCCGGAACGGCCCGCGTTTCGCGCTAAAAACTATTCGGGGTTATCCGCCATGTGGAGGACTTCTTCGAATACGGCGGACTGGGCGCGCTCAATCTCGGGGGAATCCGCGGTGCTCACGGCGATCCAGACGTCGCCCGCGGAGAGTAGCTTGGCGGTGATGTGCTGCGAAACAATGTCGGATGGCGCCTCCCATCCAACGCCCGCGGCCAGAAAACGCAGGGCAAGCGATTGGGCCGGAGCGAGTGAACCACCATTGGCCACCACCAGCAGGCGTCCGCCCTGGCGAATCGCGCGGATTTGTACGGGGTCATTCGCCTTTCATACCAGATTCACTTGAATAGCGAACCAGCAGCGCCGAAACCGACGACGGCGGGTGCCTGCCGCCGTCGGGCATCGACGCCTATCAGTCGAGCGGCAAAGTGACGGTGACGCAGGTACCCTTGCCTGGGCTGGAGACGACCGAGACGTCGCCGCCCACTTCGCTGACGGCGATGGACATGAGGCGGAGCCCGAATCCGTGGTGTGCGCCCGCGGGAGTCGCCTGGCTGTCGAAGCCCGCGCCGTTGTCCGTGACAGTCAGCCGGATCCCGTGGTACACAGCGGCCAAGCGGACGGTGACGTCGTGGGCATGCGCATACTTGAAGGCGTTGCTGAGCACTTCCTTGGCGGCGTGGTAGAGCAAGGAAGCGGAGCCGGACGAGATTTCGACACCGTGGTGCGGCGTCTCCCAATGGATTTCGGTCCCTTGGCGGCGGAGCGGTGAGGCCAAGCGGTCGATGCAGCCGGCGAGCCCCAAAGCGTGGAAGTCAATGGGTTGCTGATCGGTGATTACGCCATTGATGGCGGTGACCTCGTCCAGGGCTGTTGTTGTCTTCATGGCCGGTCCTGCTCCCCTTGCAGCTTTAGTGCTTTCGCCGGCGAATGGGTTCCGCCTGTGCTTGCATTAAGACTGGACCAGAGGCGTTAAGGTTCCCGCGATATTCAGTTAGTTTCGCCCTAATTTTTTGTCAGGAATCCCTACTTCGCGAGGAAGCCGAGCAAAGCCTGGTTGATCTCGGCGCCATGCGTCCACAGCAGGCCGTGCGGGGCGCCGTCGATTTCGACATATTCGGCACTGGGGAGCGCTTCGGCGAACCTCCGGCCGGTGACGTCGATGGGGAGGATGTTGTCCGCGGTGCCGTGCACGATCAGGGCGGGAACGTCGATCTTGGGGATGTCGGCCCTGAAATCCGTGAGCCACGTGGGCTGCGCCGCCACCGAAGCGTAGGCGCCTGACTGGGCTGCCAGGTTCCAACTGGCGGCGACTGCCTCGTGGCTCAGGCGGTGCGTTCCGAGGAAAGTGGAGGCGTTGTAGAAGTTGTTGAAGAATTCGGTGAAGAAAGCATAGCGATCGGAAATGACGGCTTCCGTGAGACCGTCGAACACTGACTGCGGGACTCCTCCGGGGTTGTCCGCCGCCTGTAGGAGGAACGGCTCCAAGGATGCGAGGAACACTGCTTTCGCCACCCGGGCCGAGCCGTAGGTGCTGATGTAGCGTGCCACTTCGCCGGTACCCATCGAGAAGCCAACCAGGACGGCATCGTTCACATCGATGGTGTTCAGGAGGGTGTTGAGGTCCGCGGCGAAGGTGTCGTAGTCGTAGCCGACGGTCGGCTTGCTGGACTTGCCGAAGCCGCGGCGGTCGTAGGTGATGACGCGGTAGCCGGCGTCGAGCAGTGCGGCGGCCTGCTTCTCCCAGGACGAACCGTCCAAGGGGTAGCCGTGGATAAGGACCACTGCCTGGCCGGTCCCGTGGTCCTCGTAGTAGATCTCGATCTCGGTGCTGTTTTCATTTCCGACGGTGATGTAAGCCATGACTACGGTCCTTTCGTAGCGGATCTTGCCGAGCGTCTCCAGCCTACTGTCCGGGTACGACGCCGGCACGCTCCGCGCCATCATGACGCTCGCTCAGGTATGTGGGGGTTGCGGCGGACGCTCGCTCACTAACGGCTCGGGAATGAATCCAAATACTTGAATGTTCAATTAATTATGGATTTTGGAATCTTCACTTTCGGTGAGCTATCCCGCGACATCAAGACCGGAGCCTCCCTGTCACCGCACCAGCGGGTCAAGGACATCATTGAGCTGGCGAAGCTTGCCGAGCAGGCAGGACTATCGTTCCTGGGCCTGGGGGAGCATCATCGGCACGATTTCGCCCTCTCTGCCCCGGAAATGGTGCTCGCGGCCATCGCTCGGGAAACCACCAACCTTCGGCTGGGCACCGCCGTCACGGTTCTCTCCACCCAGGACCCTGTCCGGCTCTTCGAGCAGTTCTCCACGCTGGATCTAATTTCGGGCGGGCGGGCAGAGATCATTGCCGGCCGTGGCGCCTTTGTGGAGTCGTACTCCTTGTTTGGCCACAGATTGGAGGACTATGACGAGCTGTTCGAAGAGAAGCTGAACATGTTGCTCGCGCTGCGTGACAACGACAACCTTCGCTGGGAGGGAAGCTTGACCCAAACCGTCTCCGGGATGGACATAGCGCCGCGTCCGATCCAGGAAAAGTTGCCCATCTGGGTGGGCGTGGGCGGTACTCCGCAGAGTTTCGTCCGGGCGGGGCGGTTGGGCCTGCCGTTGTTTATCGCTCTGCTGTCCGGGCCGGCACGATTCCGCCGGTTCGTGGAACTGTACCGGGAGACCGCTGAAGACGCGGGACACGACGGTGCCGCCCTGCCAGTCGGCGCGGGTGGCCATTTCTATGTGGCGCCGACGTCGCAGCAGGCACGGGACACCTTCTACCCCTACTATCGCGCCTACTTCGAGCAGAACATGCCCCGGCCAGTTGACCATTTCCCGCGGAACACCTTCGATGAATGGACCGAACCGGGTGGCGGCCTGCTTGTGGGAAGCCCCCAACAGCTCGTCGAAAAGCTACTGGAAATTCATAGCGCCCTCGGTAACACGCGGTATCTGGCTCAGGTCGGTCTCGGCGGGTTGCCTTTCGCCGAGACGGCGCGGTCCATCGAGCTCCTGGCCACCGAAATCATCCCCGCAGTGAATCGCGAGATCGGCGTTGCTCTTGCGCGGTAAGCCCCACGATCTGAGCGAGGGTTGGACCTGATCGCCCGCCACGCTTCGCCCTGAGGGAAAGCTCTAGTTGCCCCCAGCAACCAGTCGTAGACTGGCCTTCGAATCACTACGTGAGTTGGAGAACGATGCTCTGGAAACTTCTCGTTCAGTACCTGCGGCCACATCGGCGGCTACTGATCGCCGTCGTCATTTTCCAGTTGGCGCAGTCCATCGCGTCGCTGTATTTGCCCACACTGAATGCCGACATCATTGACGAAGGCGTGGCCAAGGGGGATACCGGGTACATCCTGGGCACCGGCAGCCTCATGTTGCTCATCACCCTCCTGCAGATCGCGTGTTCGATCACAGCGGTGTATTTCGGCGCCAAAGCCGCCATGGGCTTGGGACGGGACCTGCGCGGGGCCATTTTCACCAGGGTGGGGGAGTTCTCCGAGCAGGAGGTCACCCGTTTCGGCGCTCCCTCGCTGATCACCCGCTCCACCAACGACGTGCAGCAAGTCCAACAGCTCGTCCTGATGTCCTGCACCCTCATGGTGGCGGCGCCCATGCTCAGCATCGGCGGGGTGATCATGGCCGTCCGGCAGGATGCGCAGTTGTCCTGGCTGATTGCCGTGAGCGTCCCCGTGCTGCTCGTTGCGGTGGGCCTCATTGTCAGCCGGATGGTTCCGCTGTTCCGCAAGATGCAGGTCCGGATCGACACCGTGAACCGGGTGCTCCGCGAACAGCTCGCCGGCATCCGCGTGGTACGTGCGTTCGTGCGCGAGGACATGGAGACGGAACGCTTCGCCTCCGCGAACCGGGACGTCACGGAGATGGCGTTGCGCGCGGGGCGGCTCATGGCCCTCATGTTCCCGGTGGTGATGCTGGTGCTCAACGTCTCCAGCGTGGCCGTGATCTGGTTCGGATCGTTCCGGATCGATGACGGATCCATGCAGGTAGGAACCTTGATCGCCTTCCTGAGCTACCTCATGCAGATTCTCATGTCCGTCATGATGGCTACGTTCATGGCCGTCATGATCCCGCGTGCGGCTGTGTCGGCGGACCGCATCGGGCAGGTGTTGGAGACCCAATCGAGCGTGCGGCCTCCCGCGAACCCGGTGACGGAGACCGCCGGCCGCGGCGAGCTGGAATTGCTCGACGTCGGATTCGCCTACCCGGGTGCCGAGCAGCCCGTCCTGAGCGGCATCAGCTTCCGGGCACGCGCTGGCCAGACGACGGCCATCATCGGCAGCACGGGCGCGGGCAAGACCACCTTGGTGAACTTGCTGCCACGGCTCTTCGACGCGAGCAGCGGCTCGGTGCGGATCGACGACGTCGACGTCCGCGAACTGCACCCGGACCTCTTGTGGGGGCACATCGGGCTGGTCCCGCAAAAGCCCTACCTGTTCTCCGGCACGGTGCGCAGCAACCTGCTCTATGGCAAGCCCGACGCCACCGAGGAAGAACTCTGGCGGGCCCTCTCCATTGCGCAGGCCCAGGACTTCGTCGAGGAGATGGAAGGCGGGCTTGACGCTCCGATCTCGCAAGGCGGCACCAACGTTTCCGGCGGTCAGCGGCAGCGCCTGGCAATCGCCCGGGCACTCGTGAAGCAGCCCGAGCTCTACATCTTCGACGACTCCTTCTCCTCGCTGGACACTGCCACCGATGCCAGGCTTCGCCAGGCACTCAAGCGCCACACTTCGGGCGCCACCATGGTCATCATTGCGCAGCGGGTGTCCAGCATCGCGGACGCCGAGCAGATTCTGGTGCTCGACGACGGGCGGCTGGTGGGGCGCGGAACCCACGAAGAGTTGCTTGAGACTTCCGAAACGTACCGCGAGATAGTTTCCTCGCAACTGGCAGCGGAGGAGGCGGCATGAGCAGCACAGCAGGCACCGCCAACCGCCCGCAGCGTCCCCCGATGGGACCAGGCCGTGGCGGACCGTTCGCGGGAATGAGCATCCCGGCCGAAAAGGCCATGAACTTCCTGCCCTCGGCCAAGCGGCTCCTGGGTACGCTGCGGCCCGAGCGCTTGTGGCTGACCCTGGTCCTCTTCCTCGCCGTGGCCAGCGTGACGCTGTCCGTGATCGGTCCCCGGCTTCTCGGCGAGGGCACCAACTTGATCTTCGCCGGCGTCGTCTCCAAGCAGCTTCCCGCCGGAGTAAGCAAGCAACAGGTCATCGACGGGCTGCGCGCTTCCGGCCAGGGCGCCAAAGCGGACATGTTGAAGGGCATGGACCTGACTCCCGGCGTCGGAATCGACTTCGGGGCGTTGTCCTCGATCCTGCTGTGGGTGCTGGTCCTGTATGTCCTGGCCTCAGCGTTCGGCTGGATCCAGGCGTACGTGCTCAACGGCGTCGTGCAGCGAACCGTGTACCGGCTCCGCGAGCAGATCGAAGCGAAAATCAACCGGCTCCCGCTGCGCTATTTCGATTCAGTGCAGCGTGGTGAACTGCTCAGCCGCGTGACCAACGACGTCGACAACATTTCGCAAAGCCTCCAACAGTCCATCAGCCAGGCAGTCACGTCCCTGCTGACAGTGGCCGGCGTCATCTTCATGATGTTCCTGCTCTCGCCGATCCTGGCGCTGATCACCCTGGTCACAGTGCCGTTGACGCTCGTGACCACCGTGCTGATTGCCAAGCGCTCGCAGAAGCTGTTCGTGGCCCAGTGGAAGAACACCGGCGAGCTGAACGGCCAGATCGAAGAAACCTACACCGGCCACGCGCTCGTGAAGGTGTTCGGCCGCCAGCGCGAAGTGGAGGAGCGCTTCCGCGAGAAGAACGCAGAACTGTTCTCGGCCAGCTTCGGCGCCCAGTTCATCAGCGGCTTGATCATGCCGGCACTGACATTCATCGGCAACCTCGTCTATGTGGGGATCGCCGTGGTGGGTGGCCTTCAGGTAGCTTCGGGCGCCATGCAGTTGGGCGATGTCCAGGCCTTCATCCAGTACTCACGGCAGTTCACGCAGCCCCTGGCCCAGCTTGGGTCAATGGCCAATCTGCTTCAGTCCGGCGTCGCGTCCGCCGAGCGAGTCTTCGCGCTGCTCGACACCGAGGAGCAAAGCGCTGATCCTGAGCCCTCCGCTGTTCCCGAGGTGACGCGCGGACGCTTGGTGTTCGAGAACATTTCCTTCTCCTACTCGCCGGACAAGCCGTTGATCCAGAATCTGAGCCTGGTGGCCGAGCCCGGCCAGTCTGTGGCGATCGTCGGGCCAACCGGGGCGGGCAAGACCACCCTGGTGAACCTGATGATGCGCTTCTACGAGCTCGACGCCGGGCGGATAACGCTCGACGGCGTCGACGTCGCCTCGATGTCCCGCTACGAGTTGCGCTCGCGGATGGGCATGGTACTCCAGGACACCTGGCTGTTCGGCGGTACCATCCGGGACAACATCGCCTATGGACGGCCAGACGCCACCGAAGCCGAGATTCTGGAGGCGGCACAAGCAACGTACGTAGATCGCTTCGTCCACTCCCTCCCGGAGGGCTACGACACAGTGCTCGACGACGAGGGCAGCAACGTTTCCGCCGGTGAGAAGCAGTTGCTCACCATCGCCCGGGCGTTCCTGGCCCGTCCGTCGGTCTTGATCCTGGACGAGGCCACGAGCTCCGTGGACACCCGGACCGAGGTCCTGGTCCAGAAGGCCATGAATGCCCTGCGGTCTGACCGGACCAGCTTTGTGATCGCGCACCGCCTGTCCACGATCCGCGACGCCAACCTCATCCTGGTGATGGAGGCCGGGCAGATTGTGGAACAGGGCACCCATGCGGAGCTGCTGGCCTCCGGTGGCGCGTACTCGCGGCTCTACGAAGCCCAGTTCGCGGCGCCGGTGGCGGAGGTCTGAGGCTCATCAAACCGCCAGACCTCCTCAGCCTGCCTGGTGGGCAGATTGGACTCCGGGACGCGCGCAGCGGCCGCACCAACTCGGTGGACCTTGTCGCCTTCGAGATTGGAAGGACAGCGGTCACTCGAGCCGAGTTTGCCGGGGTCAAGAATGACCCCAGCCGTGGTCACTCTCCAAACGCGCCGGCACACGGTGTCACCTGGCTTGAGGCCATCGACTGGTGCAATGCGGCATCTGAAGCGGAAGGCATCAGCCCGGCCTATGCCCGCACCGGACGAAACGTCGAATGGAACGTCGCGGCCAACGGCTACCGGCTGCCCACAGAGGCGGAATGGGAATACGCATGCCGTGCCGGATCGGTTGGCCCGCACTATGGTCCGCTCAATGAGATTGCCTGGACCGCGAAGGATGGGCTGTCCGCGCCCAGCGACGGGGCGCTTAAAGCTCCCAACGGGTTCGGCGCCTACGACACGCTCGGCAATGTCTGGGAATGGTGCTGGGACTATGCGGATCCCGCGAGATACGGCGACTACAGGGCATTCCGTGGCGGTGGCTGGGCTGACGACGCCTGGAATGTGCGTGCGTCGGTGCGGCGCGGCAGTGCTCCTGATGCCGTCTTGGAAGACGTGGGCTTCCGGGTGGCTCGGGGCGCCTGTGGTGCACCAATGGCAAAGTCCGGGCAGGGTTGGTCGGACGAAGCCGATAGAAGCCGGGCAAGAGTACGCGGCCCGATTCCGTTCGGCTGGACTCCGCTGAAGTTCGACTAGTGCAAAGTATCCATGCCCGTTGACACCCCTCCGCCATCGGAATATCCTACAACCAAATGGTTGTAGATCAGCTCAGCGAAACCGAACTTGACCGCCTGTTCCAGGCACTTGCCGATGCCACGCGCCGGGATATCGTCCGGCGGGTGACTGTCGGGGAATATTCAGTGTCCGGCTTGGCTGCCCTCTACGCCATGAGCTTCGCCGCCGTCCAGAAACACGTGGCGGTTTTGGAGCGCGCCTCCCTTGTAACGAAGGAGAAGCGTGGAAGGGAGCAGATCGTGCGGGGTAACCATGATGGCTTGCAGAAAGCCCGCCAGCTGCTCGATGAGTACGAGGCGATCTGGCGGCAGCGCGTCGAGCGGATCGCAGACATCCTCGCCGAAAAATAGGAAGGGTTCCGCAATGACGGTTATCAGTTCCACCCAGAATCCCGAAGCGTTGACCTTGACCCTCGTCGCTGAGTTCGATGCCAGCCCCGAACAGGTCTGGCAAATCTGGGAAGACCCGCGCCAGCTTGAGCGCTGGTGGGGTCCGCCCACGTGGCCGGCCACGTTCGAGCAGTACGAGTTCGAGCCGGGCGGGAAGGCCAGCTATTACATGACGGGTCCCGACGGCGAGAAGCCCCGCGGCTGGTGGCGCATCACGTCCGTCCAAGCTCCGAACAGGCTGGAGTTCGACGACGGTTTTGCCGACGAAAATGGCGCACCCGTCGAGGAGATAGGTGCCGGCCACGCGATCGTGACCATCGAGGAGACAGGCGACCGCACCCGCATGACCATCCTGTCCATCTTCGAATCAGAAGAACAGATGAAGAAGATGATCGACATGGGTATGGAGGAGGGAATGAAGGAGGCCGCCGGCCAGATCGACGCGCTCCTTTCGGAGCACTCCCGCGCCTGACCCTTCACTTCGAACAAGCCCGGAAAAGCGAACGACGGCGGGAGGTGACTCCCGCCGTCGTCGTCGCTTCGTGCCTCGAAGGTGCCGTTACAGGGACTGCGCGTCGAAGGACGTGGCCTTGGCAGCGCTGCCGGTCAGGCTGACAGTGAAGGTGTTGGGCCCGCTGCAGGTGACCGCGATGCTGGCCTTGGAGGTGTTGTGGCGCACCGAGAAGTCGTGCACCAGTGCGTCCAGCGTGTGGTGGGTGGTTGAGCGGTCCCAAATCTTGAGGGTTACGGAGTCGGCAGTTTCAAACGTCATTGTTCAGTGCTTCCATTCATGAATCCGGATATCCGGCCATCGCGCCAGTGCGAAGGCCGCCGTACAGCTTTTCCATAGTGCACAGCGAGGCGCGGACTGCTCAAGCCAGAACGGCGTTTGTTGCTAGTGAGACTCATCACAGCGGTGCCTAGTGGGACGCAAGATGCAGAGCGCCGAAGACCGGATCCTGGGTCAGAACCTGCAGAGTGTGGAGACCCCGGGCAGCAAGGGCTATCCGCATGGCCGCCTGCAAAGTGGGCTGGTTCATCCCTAGGCCACCGCCAAGGACGATGGGCCCCTCGATGTTCAATTGCCCAGCGCATTTCGCCGCCGACGAGGCAAGATCGGCCCCTGCCTGGAGGATCATGTCCAAGGAAGCGGTATGCCCCGAGGCCGCGCACTCGAAGACAATCGGTGATTTCGACGCCCAAAACTCGCGTCCCGCGTCGCCATGGAAAGGGGCGATCAAACCTTCCGGGCCGAGGAGTCCACAAGATTTCATAAGCGCCTTCGTCAGTTCGTCCGGGCGCAGGCCGCTGTTCATGCGTTCGAGGCTGTACCTCACCGCTTCTCGACCGAACCAGTATCCGCTGCCTTCGTCGCCAAGCAAGTAGCCCCAGCCGCCCGCGCGCGCCTCGTCCTCGCCGTTAGTGCCCCAGGCCGCGGATCCGGTGCCGGCGATCACGGCGATTCCCGTGCTGCAACCTGCGGCCGCCAGCAGGAGGCGCGTGTCATGGACAACGGAGACGACGGCGTCGGGAGCCAATGGTTGGATCAGTTCCGTCAGCGCGTTCGCATCTTCGGGGGTGTCGATCCCTCCGGAACCAACCACCACCCGCGCAACGGACCCTCCCTGGAGGGTGGCGAAGACGCCCTCCAGATTGCGGCGGGCCTCGGCACGGCTCACGTTCTGGACATTGGCGCTGCCGCCGGAAGTATCGGCGACGGCGGTGCCATTCAGCCATTTGATGCCGCGCGTCTTCGAACCGCCGATGTCCAAACCTACGACCGCGCCGATGGTGCTGGGGTGCGTCACTCTTAGCCCTGGTCTGCCCGGTAGAAATACATCTCCCGCGATCCGGACGGGGCATCCCAGCCTTGGGCGAACATCCAGGTTCCGCCGAACTTGAGCAGGCCGCCCCAAGCCAGCGAGCCTCCCCTGTGCATCGCCTTCTGGGTGAACGGTTCGTTCACGTCGTAGAGCGCCTGCGCTGCGGAAAATTGGCCGTCTGCGTCGCCGTAGAAGAAGTCCAGGACCAGCTTGCCACCGTCGGTCCCGGGGTTGCCGCCGTCGTCGACAATGGCGCAAGCCACTTCGTGCAGTGAGCCGCCCAGCGGCCCAAGGTCCAGGTACTCCTGCGGTTCAAACGTCCAGTTCACCATGTCCGTGGACCGTCCCACATGCGTGGTCCCCCCGCAGCCCTCGGACAGATACATCAGGTAGTGCCCACCGATCTTGACGGCGTCGCCCTGGGCGTTCCGGGGGATGACCGCCCCCTTCGCCCAGAACCGCGAAACCTCGTAAGGGACAGCCAGGCCGAGCTTTTCCCAGTGGATCAAGTCGTCGGACACCGCGACATTGATGTCGCAGCCGACGTCGCCCAGGGGATAGACATCCGGGTCTTGGCCGGCCTGCTCCTCGCCGCGGTCGATCGTCCAGATCCCGTTGTAGAACATGTAGTAGCGGCCATTGGCGTGGTACACCTTGGGATCTTCGCAGCCAAGGATCTCATTGTCCTGGGTGGGGTAGATCACCGGGTTGGAGGGGCTGTCCTGCCACCCGGTTTCGGGATGGTAGACGGCGACGCCGATACGGCTCGAGACCGATTCCTTGCGGGGGGATGCGCGGTAGAAGAGGTAGAGCTTGCCGTCCCGCTCCATGACGGAGGGATTGAAGATTGAATCCGCGGTCCAGCCGATGCCGGTCGGATCGGCCCAGTCCTGGACTTGCCGGAACGTCAGGGAATCGTCCTTGCGGAACGGGCCCACCGCCCATTCCGGGTGCTCGGGATACGCGGCGGAAAACTGGTCGGTAGAAATGGTGTCGGTCAGCGGATTGCTGAACGTGAGTGCTCCCTCGTAGCTGTGGAGCAAGGCTTCTTTGGTGATTTTCTGCATGGTTCTTCCTGTGGTGATAAGTGTCAGTTGCGGACCAGCGTTACCCAGGTGAATCCACCCGGGGCTACAGTGACGCGGCCGGAGTGGTCGGCGCCGTTCTGGTCTGGGCCCGGTGTGACGGGCTGGCCGGAAGCGTCAAAGGCCTCCTGGCTCAAATGGAACCCTTGGGGCATGTCCACTTTTCGATCGGTGCTTCCCGTCGCCGCGCTGATGTACAGGGTCGATTGGCCTCCGGAACCGGAGACGGAAACCGAGGAAATCTGCGGCTGCAGCAGCACGCCGTCGATCGACACGTCGCTTCCGGCCTTGGCGGTCAGGCTGTCCTGGCCCGCCGGGATTGCGTGGTCAAGGGAGAACGGGAAGAGCTTGCCCGGAGCTGCCGTGATGCCTTGCTCCCAGGCGCCACCGTTGGGCGTGCTGCCGAGGAATGTGGTCCCGGATGTCCACGACGTCGTGCCGGCGGCTTCCGGGCGCTGGTTCACGATCGGGTATGCGTTCCGTGCCTGGTCCGAGACCGGGACCGTGATCTTCAGGGTGCCGCCCGCGTTGAGGGCGACGTATGCGCCGCCGGACCAGTTCGCCTCACCGGTCCATGCGGAGGCGGGTTTGACGACTGCGCCGCCGCTGATGGTGCCGGTCTCGGCCTCGGCCACCTTGAGTCCGTCCGTCCCCACGGTGCTGCTGATCCCCAAGGCCTTGGCCTTGAGCTCCGGGTTGGCGTCCAAGGCGAGCATGGACAACAACGTGTGGATGGTGGATTCCGCCCCGGAGTTGGGGTTGACGCGTCCGTCGGTTTCGATGCCGTCGATCGCGGTACCTGTTGCCGGGTTGTAGGCGGGCTTTCCACTGCGGTTGGCACCGAAGTACCAGCCGGCAGCAACTGCCGCGACGTCCAGCAGGCCGGGAGCATTAGCGGCTCTTGCGGTCGCCACGAGTCCTTCGACCCGCGAGTCCACGCCATAGGCTATCTGCCCCTCACCCGGGGTCGGGCTCCAGGCATTGTCCGGTCCACCGGCGGCGAGGAGCTGCGGAGTGAATTGGGCGGAGTCCTTCACGGCAGCCGTCAACAGATCGGGGCGATGCAGTACCGGGGACGCGTTCGCGACGGCGGCCGCGGCTATTCCGCCCCAAGCGTGCCAGAGTGTCCGGGACTGGTTCCACGGAAGAATCGCGCCGAAGGGCCACTGCTGAACTGATCCCGAGGACATCCCGGCGACACCTTCGGTGAGCTGGTTCAGCGCGGTGGCGGCAGCTCCGTCGTCGGGCGCGGCCTTTGAGTAGGCGGAGAGTCCGAGCACGGCTTCCGCCGAGGCGTCCGCCCCTCCGGTGATCAGCCAGGCAGGGACCTTGGCACCGTCGGCAACGTCGTACTTCCCGTACTTGGCGAGCGACTGCTTGTTCAGGGACCCGACGGCGAGATCAAGCCTGGACTGCAGGAAGGCGGCAAACTGGGGATCGGCAGACTTGAACGCCGCATACCCTTCGCCCAGCGCCCACACGGTCCGGGCAAGCCAGTAGGACTCGGCCGAGTCGCTGGGGTCGGGAAGTTCCACAGGCTTGGCGCTCGGCGTCAGTGTGCCATCGGCTTGCTGCCACAAGACTACGTTGCCGGCATTGGGGCCGGATGTTGTCTGCAAATACGCCAGCTCGCGCAACAGGTCGAAGGCGCGGGTGCGGCTCGAGGCATCGCCGGTCTGCTGCCAATGGCGCAAGTAGACGACGGCGGTGCGCGCAATGTCGTCCGCGTTGAAGGCTCCCTGGCTCCAGTTGCCCGTGGCCGGGTCCTTGGAACCTCCGCCTACCCGCGTGTAACTGCCGTCGGCATTCTTGTTGGCGTACGTCCACGGTGCTTGTGCCGCGGGATGTTCACCGATCTGGTACGTCGTGTGGCCCTCCACGGCATGCAGGGGAACGATGTCCAGCAGGAAATTCAGGTGGGACAGGTTGGTCAACGGCGCCTGCGGTGCCGCGGCCGGCGCCTGCGGTGCCGCGGCCGGAACCGGCTGCGTCGCCGAGGCCACGCCTGCCCCGGCCAGGAGCATCGACAGCGTTGCAACAACTGCCACCGGGGCGGATTTCAGCCGTGCATAAACAAGGGGAGGTGTCATGTCTAACTCCTAGGGGGCATGGAAGAAGGGCTGGACTAATGAAGCGGTACTGCTTCTAGGCGCGGTACTGCTTTTACGCGCGGTCCAGGCGTGCCACGCCGATCTTCGAATCAGCCATGCCATAGAAGACGAACAGTTGCTCGCCGATCTTCTCTATCGCCGTGGGGAAAACGACGTTGGGGACGATTCCCGAGATCTCGTCTTCCGTTTCCGGTGCCAGGAGCGGCTTGTCGCTGCGGGCGATGACGATCGAGGGATCGTCACTGTCGAGGATCATCGCAGCGGCTGTGTAGTTGACGTTCTGCTGGTGGTCGAAGGCGGACTTTTCCATCGATCCGGAAACGCCGTGGTAGATCAGGAGCCAGCCCTCGTCGACCCGGATAGGTGCCGGTCCGCCGCCGATCTTGAGTTCTTCGAAAGGGAACTCACTCAGGGCCACGAGCTTGTGCTTGCGCATGTGGACGAGGTTGCGGATGTCCTTCTCGACGTCGGCAACTGCGACGTAGGAAATCCAGATACCCGGGCGGTTGTCATCGAGGCCCGCGGGCAGGTGCTCGCCTTCGCCCTCGCGGATCCAGCCGAGGTCCCACATGGGGCGGTGCAGCAAAGCGTAGGAGGGAACGCCGTCCGGATCGTTGACCGGTTCCGGGAAGAACACGGCGTCCTTGTTCGCGAACAGGTTCAAGTCCATGGACAAGTCCGCCTGGTACTCGAAATGGCAGGGACCCAGGCGGTCCCAGGTGCGCAGGTCCTCGGAATGGGCGAAGGCCAGGCGGGGACCAAGCGGTCCGTAGGCAACATAGGTCATGAGGTGGCGGCCGAGGGACGGTACCCAGGTGATGCGGGGATCTTCCGTTCCCGCATTGTTGAGGCCCCGTTCCCACCCTTCGTCCGGTGCCAGGACAACGCCCTGGCGCTCGACGCCGGATGGCACGCCGTCGTCGCCGATGATCACTTTGGCGAGCCCGACGCGGGAGACGTTGCCCTTCGCCACGAGGCGCGGCAGGAGGTACAGCTCACCGTCGGGTCCGCGGCCGCTGGCCGGGTTGAGGACGCCTTCGGCTTCGAACTCGTTCCCGTCCTCCGGGGTCATGATGACGCCGGCGCGGGTGAGGGTGAACGGGACGGTGGGGAGTGCTGAAGTTGAGGAAGTCATAGAGCTTAGCCCTTTACGCTTGAACCGATATTGGTGGAAATGAATTGGCGCTGGAAGAAGATGAACAACGCGACGGCGGGCGCCGCGAGGACGCAGGCACCGGCAAGGATGGCGCCGAACGGGTTGGATGCCGTGGCGGCGATGTTCGAGATGTAGTTCGCCAGGGAGACGGCGAGGGGCTGGATGGCCTGGTCCTTGGTGACGAGGAACGGCCACAGGAACTCATTCCACGGACCGATGAAGGTCAGCAGGATTGCGGTGACAATGGCGGGCCGGACCATGGGGATCGCGATCTGCCAAAGGATCCTCAGCTCGCTGGCTCCATCGATGCGGGCGGCCTCGAACAAGGTGGAGGGGAGTTGCATGAAGTACTGACGGAACACGAACACTGCGGTGGAATTGATCGCGAACGGCAGGATCATGCCCAGGTACGTGTCGGCGAGTCCGTAGTCCCGCACGATCATGACGTACAGCGGAATGAGCAGGAGCTGGAACGGGATCATCTGCACCAGCAGCATCATTCCGAAGACAACCCCCTTGCCGCGGAATTGCATCTGGGCGAGTGCGTAGCCCACAAGGAGCCCGAAGACCACCGTGAAGAAGATGACGCCACCGGTGAAGATACCCGAGTTGACCAGGCCTTTCAGCAGGTCGATTGAGTTGTTGATGTTGCTGTAGTTCTCGCCGGTGATGTTCGCCGGGCTAGGGAAAGCTCCGCCCACCGAAGTGTCCGGGGAAGTCTGCAGCGAGCCGATGAACATGTAGTAGAACGGGAACAGGAAGACGAAAGCTCCCAGGGCCAGCAGCAAGAAGCTGCCCACGCCGAGGTTCTTGCGCTTCGCCACGGAACTGCCTTTGCGGGAGGCCGTGGATACAGGTGCCTCAGCACTGGAATCGGCTTCGGACGTCGCTCCTTCGGAGGCGCCGGCACGTGGCCTGCGGGCGTCGTCGTCGTCGTTCCTGAGAGGCGCTTTATTGAAAATCGACACGTCAGTCCTCCTTCCCGCCAACGAGGCGTTTCTGGATCAAGGCGATCAGCAGCACGCCGATCACGAGCACCACACCGAGGGCTGCGGCCACATCGGGATTCCCCTGCAGGATTCCCTTCTGGTACATCAGGAACACGGGCGAGGTCGAGGCTCCGTCCGGTCCGCCTCCGCCGGTGAGCAGATAGGGCTCGGTGAACAGGTTGGCTCCGGTAATGGTGGCGAGCAGGGTCACCAGCACGCTGGCCGAGCGCACTCCCGGAACGGTGATGTTCCAGAACTGGACCCATTTGTTCCCGCCGTCCACCGAGGCGGATTCGTAGAGCTCGTCCGGGATGTTCTGTAGGGCCGCCAGGTACAGCAGGATGAAGAATCCCAATTGCTTCCACGTCACGTACAGGGCCACTGTTGGCATTGCCAGCCAGGAGTTCGTCAACCACGAGGGGTTCGGGGCCAGCGGGCCCAGAATGGCGTTGACCAGCCCGTCCTGCTGGAACAGGAACAGCCAGACTCCGACGACGGCGACGCTCGCCGTGACGTACGGGACGTAGTAGCTGACGCGGAAGAAGGTCTTGAGCCGCGTCACGCGGTTCAAGGCGTTGGCCAGGACCAAGGATAGCCCCACGGTCAGCGGCACGTTGATGATCAGGAAGATGCCGATGTTGGCGAAGGAACGTTGCACTTCGGGGTCGGACAGGACAGTGATGTAGTTGTCCAACCCCACGAAGGGACGGTCAACCTGGACGCCCGGAGCGGTGAAGAAGAACTGGTGGAAGGAGATGTAGACGGCATACCCGAGCGGGTAGGCCAGCACCGCAAGGACGAAGATGACGTAGGGGGCGCTGAACAGCAGTCCCAGTGGCTGGCGGCCCAGGAAGTTCTTGCGTTTCCTGGGCGCCGGCCGCTGGTCCACAGCCCGCCCCGCAGAGTCTCCCGTAGCGGGAACCCCAGCTGAGCGAAGTGACATGGGGATTCGCCTGCTACTTCTGGGCTGCCAGTTGGTTGATCTTGTCGGATGCACCCTTGAAGGCGTCATCGATGCTCTGGTTGCCGAAGATCACGGACTTGCTCCAGGCATCCCGGAAGGTCTGCCAGATCTGCACCGAGTTGGTCACGTTGGGAACTTCCACCGTGCGTGCGGCTTCGTCGGCGAAGGTCTTGTAGGCCGGGTTCTGGCTGAAGTAGTCCGCGTACGTGGTGGCCAAGTCCTTGCGCATCGGCATCTGGCCCGTTCCGGAGAGGAGCTTGCCGTCCTGTTCCTTGCTGGTGGCGAACTTCATGACCTCCCAGGCGGTTCCTTGGTTTTTGCACGAGGAGTACATGGCGATGTTCTTGGCGTCGGAGAAGGTGGAGCCGTCGGTCTGGGCTTGCGCACCCGGGACCGGGACCGTGCCCCAGTTCACCTTGCCCTTGTAAGCGGCGACGGCCCAGGGGCCTGCGAGGGACATGCCGGCCTTGCCGTCGGCGAAGGAGTCACCCTTGTACGCTTCCTTGGATGCCAGGTTCTCCTTATAGAGGGTCTGGAACATGGTGGCGACCTGCTTGCCTTGATCGCTGTTGAAGGTGGACTTGCCATCCTTGAGCAGGGTCGTCCCACCCGAATTGGCTGCATAGAACGGGTAGAAATCGAACCAGGGCTGGTAGAAGTCGCTCGTGGGCGAAGGCCACACGGCATTGGCGACGGCGCCGGACTTCACGAGGGTGCGGGCAGTGTCCAGGAACTCGGACTGCGTGGCAAGCTTGGGCTTTTCCGGGTCCAGGCCGGCCTTCGCGAAGACGTCCTTGTTGTAGAAGAGGACCACCGGGTTGGACTTCCACGGAAGCTGGTACGTCTTGCCGTCGGAGGACTTGTACTGGTTGGCGAGATCGCCGGTGCGGTCCTTGATGTACTGTGCGCCGTCCGGGAAGGAATCCAGCGGGACCAAGCCACCCTGCTTCTGGAACTGCGGAACAGCTACCGGGGCCGTGTTGAAGACCAGGCAGGGGGCGTTGCCGGCGGTAATTGCCGCCCCGATGACCTCTTCGGAGCTCTTGCCTGCCGGGATTTCCTGGGCATCGACTTGCTGGTCGGGGTGGGCGGCGTTCCAGGAGGCCACCATGTCCTTGCCCCACTTCACCTCGAACTCGTTGTTGGAGTACCAGATCTTGATGGGACCCTTGGCCGTGGTGGCGGAGTTCGCTCCAGAAGCCGTGCTGCTGGAGGCGCCTCCACCGCATGCGGCCAGGCCGGCTCCGATAACGGCAATAGCGGTAAGGGAGAGGACTCTCGAACTAATTTTTCCGTGCTTCATTGCAACTCCTTTTGCGGGTAAAAACTGAAAATGCGGTGGCGACATTGCCGTCAAACGGGAATGGCAAATAACCCCACCCAATTGCGGGTAGATCGGTATTAGTAAGGACTATTTATTCGGCATGCTGGGGACCGGCCCAGTGGATGCGCGGACTACCAGTTTTGGAGATGGCAGATAGACGTCTTCCGCAGGGGCTCCGCCGAGGAGGCTAAGCAGCTGCTGGGCGGCAACCCGCCCCCAGAGCAGCGGATCGGCGGGGACAGTCGTCAACGGAGGATTGAGGTACCTGGCGAGCTCGGTGTCGTCGTAGCCGGTGATGGATAGATCATCGGGAACCGCCAGTCCGAGGGACTGGGCGTAGGACTGTCCGGCAGTGGCCATCAGGTCGTTCGCGTAGATGATCGCAGTTGGCCGTTGGGCCGAGCGAAGCAATTCCGCGGTAGCCGCCAATCCGCCCGCTGCGGTGAAGTCCGCCTCGATGAAGGAACCGGCCCCGAGCCCGGCTTTCGCCATGGCGTTTTGCCACGCCAAGCGCCGGCTTCGGCCGTGGATGTAACTCTGCGGTCCGCCCACGTGGCCGATTTTGGTGTGTCCCAGGGAAACGAGGTGCTCGACGGCGGCCGCAATGCCTTCGGTATCGTCCATGCAGACAGCAGGGAACGGCGAGGGGGTTTCGGGCCGGTTAAGGGTGACGGCCGGAATCTTGAGGCTCGTCAACAAAGCGATCCGGGAGTCGTCAACCCTCATGTCCGTGAGGATGACGCCGTCCACGCGGCTGTCGGCAGCCAGCTTCCGATAGCCCAGCTCCTCGGCGTCGGCGCTTGCGGCCACCGTCAGGACCAGGACGTATTCGTGCTCGACCAAGGTGGTCTCGATCCCGGCGATGAATGCGGGGAAGAAGGGATCAGTTCCCAGAAGCCGGGGGTCCCTTGCCACCACGAGTCCGACGGCGAAGGCTTTGGCAGAAGACAGGCTCTTGGCTCGAAGATTCGGCTTCCACCCTAGTTCCCGGGCTACCCTGAGAATGCGCTCCCGGGTGTCATCACTGACGCCGGGCTGCCCATTCAACGCGTACGAGACGGCACCCTTGCTCACGCCGGCTGCCTGCGCAACGTCGTTGATGGTCACTGTCATGTTTGCCTCATTGCCACTTGGTGATTGGGGTCACTGAACCGGTTTTGTTATCTCTACTGAACCGGTTCAGGGAACTCTTGTCAAGGGCAAACGGGAAATTGATCGGTATGTGCGGGTCGTTTCCAGGCCGTCGACGACACTGGGGATCGCTCCGACGACCCTGGCGGCCGCCCCGTCGTCGGAGCGGCCGCCAGTGTCAAAACGCTGCCGGTGTTAGTGCTCTGTGCCTGCTGCGGCAGCTTTCTTGGCTTCTTTCTTGGCGTCCTTTTCTGCGCGCAAGGCTTCCGATTCCTGCTGTTCTTCGGCCTTTTCCTGATGGATGACCTCCGCGAGGAGTTTCTCCATCTCTTTCGCTACGCCCGCGGCGGAGGCAGGGTTCTGCCCGGTCACCAAGCGGTCGGAGACTACAACCTTCTCTGCAAAGACGTCGGCGAAGACGTGGATCGCACCCTGTTCCTTGAGCCGATCGGCCAAGAAGAACGGGATGACCTTGTCCATTCCTGCGGCAACTTCTTCGTCGTTGGTGAAGGCGGCCACCTCCCGGCCCCCGACGAGCCTGAAGCCGTCGGCCAGGTCCACGTTCACCAGGCCCGCGGGTCCGTGGCAGACCGCGCCCACCACACCGCCGGCGTCGTAGACGCTCGCCACAAGTTTCTGGAGTCCTTCGCTGTCCGGGAAGTCCCACATGGTGCCGTGGCCTCCCACGAGGAAGACTGCGTCGTACTGGCCCGGATCAACAACGTCCACGCGGGCAGTGTTGTAGAGGCCGGCCCGTGTGGCCTCGTCTTCCGTGAAGGCAACCTGGATGGGATCTTTCGAGTCCACCTCGTCGCGCGGGGGCTGACCGCCCTGGATGGATGCGAAGTCGACGAAGTGTCCGGAATCCTTGAAGACCTTCCAAGGATGTGCAGCCTCGGCCACGTTGTAGCCGGTCTTCTTTCCCGTCTCGCCAAGCTCGGAAACGCTGGTTAGTACCATGAGGATTTTCTTCATGAAATGCTCCTATCGTCCACATTCCACCCTACGCCTAGCCCAAATTCAGGCCCACCCCGGCGCTGCAGGACCCAACTAGCTCGCAGTTGTTGTCGTTATGAGGGCTCAAAGCGACAACAACTGTCAGTTAGTTGGGAGGGGGCAGGACGACTCAGCAGCTTTCGAAATCGGTGAGCACCTTGACCTTGTCCGCCGACGCCGACGTTGGGTCGAAGGCGTAGCCGAGCCATTCCCGTGCGAGCCTGCTGGCCAGTTCCACCCCGACGACGCGCTGGCCCATGGTGAGCACCTGGCAATCGTTGGACAGGATGGACCGCTCCACGGAGAAGGAATCGTGGGCCGTGGTGGCGCGGATGCCGTCCACTTTGTTCGCGGCGATGGCCACGCCGATTCCGGTACCACAGAACAGGATGGCACGGTCTGCATGGCCGTCTCGAATGAGTTCGCCGGCCTTGATCCCTACGTAGGGGTAGGGCGTGGTGAATTCTTCGGTGGAGTCGCTGCGGTTGACGCCGATGTCGATGATTTCGCTGACCCGCGGATCGTCCCGCAAGTCCGCCATAATCCGGTCTTTGTAGTCCACGCCTGCTTCGTCGGCGCCCAGGATGAGTCGGAAACGTTTCGTGGTCATGCCGTGACCTTCCCGGCACTCACAACATGCGGGCCCAGGACGGTGAAGATCATCGCCAGTGACGTGGCTCCGGGGTCTGCTGTGCCCAGGCTTTTCTCGGCGAGCGGCCGGGCCCGTCCTTTGAGGGGACGGAGCGCGGCCGTAGCTTGCGCAGCCGAGGTGGCCGCCGAGGCAGCTTCAGCCCAGGCACGCTCCGGAAGGACACCCTCGGAGACGCGCTCGCTGAAGGTTTCGGCGAAGGGGAGCAGGGCATCCACCATGGTCTTGTCGCCTATCTCGGCCTTGCCCAGTTCGGTGATCCGAGCGGCGAACGCTGTCACGGCTGCGGCGAGTCCAGCCGGTTCCGGCGCCTCGTCGTTGCCAAGGGATTCGCCGAAGGCGCGGAGTCCTGCGCCCCACAGAACGCCCGAGGTTCCCCCCGCTTTGTCCGCCCAGGCATCGCCTGCGGCACCCAACATATCGCCGGCTCCCGCGCCACCGGCCAATGCAGCAACCGCTGCCGCGGTTGCGGCGTCAATTCCGCGTACCATTCCGCGGCCGTGGTCGCCGTCGCCCGCTACCGCGTCCATGTCGCCGAGGCGCGATTCGGCGTCGTGCAGTGCTTTCCGCGCCGCCTCGAGCGCGTCCGCGCAGCTCGCGGCGTAGTTGCGCGAGTCCAGGGTGGCCGCGAAAGCGATAGCCTCAGCGCCGCCGTCGTACGCCTCCTCCGAAAGCAAACCGCCAGCAAGGGTGGCGTTGCCGCGCCGGTAAGCCGGTGTTTCAGCGGGTGCCGTCCACAGCGGTTCGAGTTCTTCGTCGAGCCACGTGATGGTGAGGGAGACGCCGGACATGTCCAGGCTCGTGACCAGTTCGCCGACCTCCGGCATGACCAAGGTGTAGCCGGCTGAGCGCAGCAACGGGGCCACGGTCAGCCACAGGACGAAGAGTTCTTCGTGCTTGGTGGAGCCAAGTCCGTTGAGGATGACGGCGAGGCGGTTGCCCGCTCCGTGCGGGGTTTCCGCCAGCAGCCGAGCGACGAGTTCCTGGCCGAGTTCCTTGGCCGGCGGGAGCTCGGTGTCGAACAATCCGGGCTCGCCGTGGATGCCCAGGCCAAGTCCCATCTGCTTGTCGTTCAGCGTGAACAGGGGCGCTTCGGCGCCGGGGAAGGTGCAGCCATGGAAGGCGCTGCCGATGGTGCGGGTCAGGTCATTGGCTTTGCGGCCCAAGCGCACGACGTCGGCCAGTCCGGCTCCCGCTTCGGCGGCGGCGCCCATGATCTTGAAGACCGTGAAGTCGCCCGCGATGCCGCGGCGTTTCGCGGATTCCGACGGCGGTGCGCTCGCGATGTCGTCCGTCACCAGCACGTTTTCCACGGCAATGCCTTCTGCAGCCAAGCGCTCGCTGGCCATGCCGAAGTTCAGGACGTCCCCGGCATAGTTGCCGTACGTGAACACCACGCCGGCCCCGGAATCCGCAGCCTTGGCCACGGAGTAGGCCTGCTGGGCGGAAGGCGAGGTGAAGATGTTGCCCACGACGGCGCCGTCGGCCAGTCCCGCGCCGATGAGTCCGGCGAATGCCGGGTAGTGCCCGGACCCGCCGCCGGCCAGGACGGCCACCTTGGGCTGCTCAGGACGACGGCGGCGCACTGCGCCGCCGGGAACCTGGCGCACCAGGCCGGAGTGGAGGTCGCAGAAGCCGGCGAGGGCTTCGTCTGCGAAATCGGCGGGATCATTGAAGATTTTGGTCATCGTGGGCTCTTTCGGCTACGGATGTGGGGACCGCTAGTGGATGTGGCTTCCACCGTTGATGTCGATGGTGGTGCCTGTGAGGTAGGCGGATTCCTCGGAAGAGAGGAACGTGATGACGGCCGCGATTTCCTCGGTGGTGGCGTTGCGGCCCAGGGGAATCCCGGCGTTGATGGCGGCTTCCTGCTCGTCGGTGCTGCCGACGCGGATGTTCGTGTCCACGGCGCCCGGAGTAATGGCGTTCACGGTGACGCCGGTGGCGCCGATTTCGCGTGCCAAGGCCTTGGTGAAGCCGAGGATGGCGGCCTTTGCGGCGGAGTACGGGACCTTGCCGAACACGCCGCCCCCGCGCTGGGCGGAGACGGAGGACATGTTCACGATGCGGCCCCAGCCGTTGGCGATCATGTCCGGCAGGAAGGCCTTGGTCACCAGGTAGGTGCCGGTGGCGTTGACGTCCATGATCTTGTGCCACAGTTCCAGCGTGGTTTCGAGGAACGGTACAGGCGAGGTGATGCCCGCGATGTTCGCGAGGGCGCCGACGGCGGGGAGGTTGCCTGCGCTGATCTCGGCGGCGACTGCGTTGTACGCCGCGGTGACGGAAGCCTCGTTGGCGACGTCGATCTCGTAACCGAACGCGGGGACGTTGAACTGGTTGCCGATTTCCGCCGCGACCTTGGCGGACTTCTCGCCGTCGAGGTCCAGGATCACGACGGCCCAGCCATCATTGGCGTAGCGGCGTGCGGTGGTGATGCCGATTCCCCGGTCCGAGGTTGCCCCGGTGAGGACTGCGGTGCGCTGGATGGTGGTGGTCATGATGCTCCTTGAATTTGTTGGTGTGAAAGTCAGATGAGGTCTGTGATGAAGCTGGCGGCTTTGGCGGACGCTGCCGGACGCTCGTCGTGGGTGACGTCGCGGGTTTCGAGCTCGAGCGAGAAATGGCCGCTGTAACCGGTGGCTGCGAGCGAGCTGAGTCCGGCGGCGAAGTCCGCCTGGCCGTTTCCGACGCTCAGGTTGATGTTGCCCGGAACGGCGTCCCGCAAGTGGACATGGGCTATCCGGCCCCGATGGCGTTCGATGTACTCCAGCGGATCTTCGCCCGCGGCGACAATGTGGCTGAAGTCCATGACAATCCCGACGCCGGAGCCCGCCAGCCGCGTGGCGAGCTGTTCTGCGCGTTCCAGGTTCCAGCAGAACCGGAGGAAGTGCAGCGATTCTGTCCAGAGTTCGACGCCGAACTCCGCCGCGCGCTGTCCGGCACCGACGAGTTGGGCTGCGATGGTGTCCAGGTCCTCGTCGAGGCCGCGGACGGGATCGTGTGACAACGCTCCGCACGGGAGGACCAAGGCCTTCGCCCCGGTGTTGGCGGTGAGGGTGAGGAGTGCGTCGAGGTGACTTTCGCGGGCAGCGCGCTGGCCGGCGTCGAGCACTGCGTTGAGGTCTCCTATATCGCCGTTGACCGAACGGACCCGCAACCCTGAGGCGACGACCTCCGCGGTCACGGCCGAGACGGCGTCGGAATCAAGCTCATAGGGAAGGTGATCGCAGACGCCCGGCAGCGCGCCGAGGTCGATTTCCTCAAAGCCCAAACCGCCGATGGTGCGCAGGGCGGCGGGCAGATCCTGGTGCCGGAAGCTGATGGACGAGCAACCGAGTCGGGAGTTGAACATCTTCGTTTCCTCCAGTCGTGCCCGAAGGCAGTAGTGATGGGAACCACAGTAGCTAAGTTAACTGTTAACAGTCAACCCTTGAAGTTGACTGTTGACAGAAATGGATGATGCAGGTCACACTGGCGTATCATGTGTTAACAGTCGACAGTGCTGAAGCGCCTAGCCTCAGTCGCTCGTCGAAAGGGATTCACCAATGAGCAAAGAAGCTCTGACCATGCGCGGTCCGGTCCACGGCACCAAGGACGCCAGGCGCGTCGCCATCGGCTCCGGAGTGGGCGCGGTTATCGAAACCTATGACTTCATCGGATTCGGCACCGCGGCTGCCCTGTACTTCGGAACGGCGTTCTTCCCCACGGGCGATCCCGTGACCGGCACCCTCGCCGCTTTCGCGACCCTCGGCGTCGGCTTCGCGGCCCGTCCCATCGGTGGCATCATCGGCGGCCACCTGGGCGACAAGCTGGGTCGCAAGCCGGTCCTCGTGGCTTCCCTTATCCTGATGGGCGTGGCCACCTTCCTGATCGGCCTGCTTCCCACCTACACCCAAGTGGGCCTGTTGGCTCCGGCACTGCTGGTGTTCGTCCGCATCGTCCAAGGCCTGGCCTTCGGAGCCGAATGGGGCGGAGCCATTCTGATGAGCTATGAGCACGCGCCCTGGAAGAAGAAGGGAAAGTACACCGGCATCGTCCAGGCCGGATTCCCGGTGGGCCTGCTGCTGGCAAACCTGGTCTTCCTTGTCAGCGTCCAGCTCGGCGGCGAACTCGCCTGGCGCATCCCGTTCCTCGCCAGCATCGTCTTGGTTGTCGTTGGCTTGATCATCCGCTCCAAGGTCCCGGAATCTCCCGTCTTCGACGAGGTCAAGGACAGCGGCGCAATCGTGAAGTCGCCTATCGTGGAGGTCCTGAAGACCGACTGGCGCAACATTGTCAAGGGCATCGGCCTCCGGATCGCCGAGACCGCAGGCTACGCCGTCTCCATCACGTACATGATTTCCTACCTGAACAGCCAGCATTTGGCCGATAAGACCCAGACCCTGGTGGCTCTCTGCATCGCTTCGGCCATCGGCATCTTCGCAACCCAGGCCTGGGCGCGGCTCACGGACAGGATCGGACGGCGCCCCGTCTACATCTGGTCCTGCGCCTTCGCCGTGCTGTTTGCCATCCCGATGTTCCTGCTGGTCAACACCGGTTTGTTCATCTTCATCATTGCCACGATCGCCGTCTCCTACGGCGTCTGCCAGAACTCCCTCGCCGGCGCCCAGGGCGCCTGGTTCCCCGAGTTGTTCCAAGCGAAGACCCGTGCCTCCGGCGCTTCACTGGCCTACCAGATCTCGGCCACGATCTCCGGCTTCACCCCCTTCATCACCACCCTGCTCTTCGTCGCCATGGGCTGGATGGGCCCGGCCGTGCTCTTCGGCCTGTACGCCGCGATCGGCCTCTGGGCTGCATTGGCTACCCGCGAAACCTGGGGCAAGAAGGAACGCCAGTTGGCCGATGAGGCCACCAAAAGCACTCCCCAGTCGGTGAATGTCTAATGACGGTGGCGCAGGAACAAAACACGGCCGGACGAATCGGAGAAACCGCGATGGAACGCATCGAACGGGTGGCGGCAGCTGCCAACCGGATCCGGCTCCACGCCCTCAACATGGGCGAAGTCCAGGGGCAGGGCTACGTCGGACAGGCACTCGGAGCGGCGGACATGCTCGCCGCAGTCTACGCGGACCAGCTCCGCTACCGCGCCGATGATCCCGAGTGGGAGGGCAGGGACCGTTTCCTCCTTTCCACCGGCCATTACGCAATCGGCCACTATGCAGCCCTGGCCGAGGCCGGGATCATTCCTGTGGAGGAACTCGAAAGCTACGGCTCGGACGATTCCCGCCTCCCCATGTCCGGGATGTCGACATACACGCCGGGCATGGAAATCTCCGGCGGATCGCTTGGCCACGGGCTTTCCATCGCTGTCGGAATTGCCCTTGGCCTCCGGCACCGCGCTCCATCGGGAGAGGGCTCCAGCGCGAGGGTGTACAACTTCCTCTCCGACGGTGAGCTTGACGAAGGGTCCACGTGGGAAGCCGCCATGGGCGCGCACCACCACCAGCTGGGGAACCTCACCGCCATGGTGGACATCAACGCCCTCCAGGCGGATGGCAAGACGGACACCGTCCTCCGGACCGAACCCGTGACGGAGAAGTGGGAAGCCTTCGGTTGGTACACGCAGCGGGTGGACGGGAACGACGTCGGTGCGTTGCTGGCCGCGTTCGACAACGCGGCTAGCCAGGCCGCCGCCGTCGGGCGTCCTTCCGTCATCCTGTGCGACACGAAGGTGGGCCGCGGCGTGCCGCTGCTCGAAGAACGCGAAAAGGCGCACTTCATGCGCATCGAAGAACACGAATGGCAGCTCTGCCGCAAGCAATTGACCGCAGGATCCAACGGGAAGGCCGGCCGATGAGCACCGTCACCGCTTCGAAAGGCGCAGCACCCAAGCTGAAAACGTCGGCCATGATCGCGTCCTTCGCCGACCCGGGCCAGAAGACTTCGTCGGCGCCTTTCGGCCACGCGTTGGTGAAGGCCGCCGAGGCCGACCCGCGAATCGTCGGACTCACCGCCGACCTCGGCAAATACACGGACATGCATGTCTTTGCGAAGGCGTTCCCGGAGCGGTTTTTCCAGATGGGCATGGCTGAGCAGTTGCTCTTCGGTGCGGCGGCAGGCTTGGCCGAGACAGGTTTGATTCCGTTTGCCTCAACCTATTCTGTGTTCGCCGCGCGCCGGGCCTACGATTTCCTCTGCCTCGACATCGCCGAGCCGAACCTGAACGTGAACATCGTGGGCGGGCTCCCGGGCCTGACCACGGGCTACGGCCCCAGTCACCAGGCCACCGAGGACATGGCGATCTTCCGAGGAATGCCGAATCTGACCATCGTCGATCCGTGCGATTCCGTGGACATCGAACAGGCCGTGCCGCAGCTGGCAGCCAGCGACGGGCCTACGTACCTGCGCCTCCTTCGCGGCAACGTCCCCACCGTGCTGGACGAGTACGACTACACGTTCGAACTCGGCAAGGCGAAGGTGCTGCGCGGCGGAAACGACGTCGTGTTCGTCTCGAGCGGGCTCATGACCATGCGTGCGCTGCAGGCAGCGGAGGCGCTCGCCGCACACAAGGTGGATGTCGCCGTCGTGCACGCGCCAACCATCAAGCCGTTCGACGCCACCACCGTCCTGGCGGAACTGAACACCGATCGCCTGGCGGTCACGCTGGAGAACCACAGCGTGGTGGGCGGCTTGTTCGAAACCGTGGCCTCGGCCGTGGTCACTGCCGGGCTGGGCAAGCGCGTGGTTCCCGTTGCACTTCCCGACGAGTTCCTCGACGCTGGCGCGCTGCCCACCCTGCACGAGCGCTACGGATTGTCCGTGCAACGGATCGTGGCAAAGGTCCTCGCGGAACTGGGCTGACCCGGTTCATCAAAGGACGCAGGAGCGCGGAGCAGGCGTGGGCCGGTTCCGCGCTCCTGACGTAAGATCAACAGTTAACACACCGACTGTAAACAGTCGACCACTGACATTGAGGACGGACATGATGGCCGGAGCAACAGCACCCCTCCTGGGACTGGAAAAGAAGAGCCTCCGCGAGCAGGCGCTCTCTGCCCTGCGCACCGCCATCACGAGCGGCGAGCTGGCGCCCGGCCGGCACTTGGTGGAGACCGAGCTGTCGGACATGCTCCAGATCAGCCGCGGAACGCTCCGGGAAGCCCTGCGTCAACTCGAGCAGGAGGGGCTGCTGTCTGCAGGACCCCGCGGCCGGCTTTCCGTCCGGCACCTCGATGCCAAGGAAATCCGCGATATCTACTCCGTGCGGGCGGCCCTCGAGTCCCTTGCGGCGCGCACGCTCTGCGAGCTGCCGGACCGCCAACAAGTGATCACTTCGCTGCGTACCGCCATCGATGCCATGGCGGCCGCCGCCAAGGGAAGCCTCGAGGAACGGATCGAGTCCGATCTGGAATTCCACCGCACCATGTGCCGCCTCACGGGCAACGAGACCCTGCTCCATTCCTGGGAATCGCTGGAGGGATCCATCCGGATGTCCATCATGTTCGCCGGCCTGGAAAAGGGCGTCAAGAACATGAGCGTCGAGCGTCACCACGACATTGTGGCCGCCATCGAGACCGGCGACGTATCCCTGGCCCGCAAAACCATCCTTGAGCACATGGACAGCGCTGCCGCGGAGCTGGTGGCTTAGCGCCCGACGACGGCACATCGAGTGAGGGCATCTCTGAACCTGTCGCCACAGCGGTGTTACATGTAACATGGATTCCATGGCAGTTCGAGATCGGGTCAGCGAGTACCGTAAGCGGATGCGCGAACACGGCTTCCGCCCAATCCAGGTGTGGGTACCGGACGTTCGGGCCGACGGTTTCGACGCCGAAGCACACCGGCAGGCCGCTGCCGCAGCAGCTGCTGATCGCCAGTCCGATGACCAGGAGTTCATCGAGGCTGTGTCAGCGCCTTGGGACGAAGAGTGAACCGTGGCGAACTCTGGACCGTGGCTGGCGGTGTCTACGCCTCCAAGCCGCGGCCAGCGCTTGTGATCCAGGATGACCGATTCGACGTCACCGATTCCGTCACGGTTCTTCCTCTGACAACAAACCTCATCGACGCACCCCTCCTTCGGGTCAGTGTCTCAGCCTCAGAGCTGTCCGGCTTGCGGCAGGAAAGCCACGTGATGATCGACAAGTTGACGACGGTCCGGCGTTCCAACGTGCAAAGCCGCGTCGGCCGTTTGACATCCGCACAGCTCGTAGAGATTGAAAGAGCTTTGCTGGTGTTCCTTGGACTTGCCGGTTAGCGCATCGCCGGGTGGCGGCACCTCCGTTGGGGGTCACTGCCAGTACCCCTCAAGACAGAGACTCCCTGATGTTCTCAACACGCTGTTTCCTTAAATCATGACTCGTCCCGAAACCACGTTGCCGGCTCCGGTTCCTCCCTCGTCCATGGCCGATGCGCCCCGCGCACGGCTCACGCTCATGATTGCGTCGCTGGGATTTTTCCTGATCACCCTCGACATCCTGATCGTCAACGTCGCGCTCACCAGCATCGGCAAGGAACTCGGGGGCGGAACAGCCAGCCTGCAATGGGTCATCGACGGCTACACGCTGATGTTCGCTTCGCTACTGCTGTTCGCGGGTAACCTGTCGGACCGGATCGGCGCGAAAAGAGCGCTGGGATGGGGCATCGCACTGTTCCTGGTGGCGTCGGTCGCGTGCGCCCTCGCGCCGACGTCGGGGATCCTCATCGCTGCCCGCTTCCTCCAAGGAGGTGCGGCATCGATCATGCTGCCGGCGTCGATGGCGCTGATTCGGCAGGCCTTTCCCGATCCCCGCCGTCGCGCACATGCGCTGGGGATCTGGGCAGTCGGCGGGGCCGTGGCTGGAGCAGTGGGACCCCTTGTCGGCGGGCTCCTCACCACCCTGGACTGGCGGCTCGTATTCGGCATCAACCTTCCCGTGTGCATCGCGATGCTGGTGCTCCTGGCTTCCGTTGCCACGTCGCCCCGACGGCCGACTCCGTTCGACTGGGCCGGGCAGGCTGCGGCGATCGTTGCCCTGACCACGTTGATGTATGGCCTCATCACGGGAGGGACCGAGGGGTTCGGCACGGTGCCCGTCATCGGGAGCCTGGTACTGGCAGCCGTAAGCCTCACGGCCTTCCTCTTGATTCAGGCGCGCGGCCGGCACCCGATGATGCCGCTTGAACTGTTTCGCTCCACCGGCATGAGAATCTCGCTCTCGGTGGGCTTCGCGTTCATGGTGGGCCACTTCGGCACGGTGTTTGTCGTCAGCCTTTTCCTCCAGCAGCACCTCGGGCTGACGCCGCTTCAGGCCGGTTTCACGTTCCTTCCGTCCGCTGCGTTCAGCATCGTCGGCAACATCGTCAGCGGAACCCTCTCGAACCGGTTCGGGACGCGGGTGCCGGTGGTTGTCGGATTGACGTCCATGGTGGTGGGACTCACCGCGATGCTTCTCACCGCACCGTTGGGATCTCCGCTACTCGTCGGTGCCTTCCTGATTTTCACGGGTTCCGGCGGATCGATCGCGATGCCGCAGGTCACCGCCGTCGTGCTCGCGAGCGTGCCGAGCGAAAAGGCGGGCACGGCCAGCGCAGTCTTCAATACTTTCCGCCAAGTGGGCGGCGCCGTCGCCATCGCAGTCTTCGGCGCCCTCATCGCCGATCGCAGCAACTTCGTCCACGGGATGCAGACCAGCTTCATCATCGCGGCGTCGCTGCTCCTCCTTACCGCGTTCGCCAGCCTCTTCCTCCATTCACCGGGCGCCGCCAAAAGCTAGGGAGCGCCCTCCCGCGAGCTCACCGGCCGATGTAGGCCGCCAAATGCTCGCCGGTAAGGGTGGATCGCCCTGCGATGAGGTCGGCGGGGGTGCCCTCGAAAACGATCTGTCCGCCGTCGTGACCGGCGCCGGGGCCAAGGTCGATAATCCAGTCGGCATGCGCCATGACCGCCTGGTGGTGCTCGATGACGATGACCGACTTCCCGGAGTCGACAAGCCGGTCCAGCAAGCCGAGCAGCTGTTCGACGTCGGCCAGGTGCAGGCCCGAGGTGGGCTCGTCGAGAACCAGCACGCCGCCCTTTTCGCCCATGTGGGTGGCCAGCTTGATCCGCTGCCGCTCGCCGCCGGAAAGGGTGGTGAGCGGCTGGCCGAGGCTGAGGTATCCGAGTCCGACGTCGGCCAGCCGCTGCAGGATTGCGTGCGCTGCGGGGATCCTGGATTCGCCCGCGGAGAAGAACTCCTCGGCCTCTTTCACTGACATCGCCAACACCTCGGCGATGTTGCGGCCGCCGAGGCGGAATTCGAGCACCGACGCCTGGAACCTCTTGCCTTCGCATTCCTCGCACGGAGTGGAGACCGTGTCCATGAACCCGAGATCCGTGTAGATGACGCCCGCGCCGTTGCAGGTGGGGCATGCGCCCTCGGAGTTGGCACTGAACAGCGCAGGCTTCACGCCATTGGCCTTCGCGAACGCCTTCCGGATGGGCTCGAGCAGACCGGTGTACGTCGCGGGGTTGCTCCGCCGCGAACCCTTGATCGCCCCCTGGTCAATCGAAACGACGCCGTCCCGCTTGGACAACGAGCCGTGGATCAGCGAGCTCTTGCCGGATCCGGCGACGCCCGTGACGACAACCAGGACCCCGAGCGGAATGTCGATGTCGACGTCGCGCAGGTTGTTCTCGCTCGCGCCACGGATCTCCAGTGCGCCGGCGGACGCCCGCACCGTCTTCTTGAGGGTTGAGCGGTCCTCGAGGTGGCGCCCGGTCAGGGTGCCGCTGGCACGCAGCCCTTCGAGGGTGCCTTCAAAGACCACTTCGCCACCGGCGGTGCCCGCGCCGGGACCGAGGTCGACGACGTGGTCGGCGATCGCGATCGCCTCCGGTTTGTGTTCCACGACGAGTACGGTGTTGCCCTTGTCCCGCAGTTGCAGCAGCAGTTTGTTCATGCGCTGGATGTCGTGCGGGTGCAAGCCGATGGTGGGCTCGTCGAAGACGTAGGTGACATCGGTGAGTGAGGAGCCCAGGTGCCGGATCATCTTGGTGCGCTGTGCCTCACCGCCGGACAGCGTTCCGGCCGGCCGGTCGAGCGAGAGATAGCCGAGCCCGATCTCCGCGAAGGAGTCGAGGAGGTGCCGCAGTCCCTTGAGGAGTGGTGCCACGGAGGGTTCGTCGAGGCCGCGCACCCATTCGGCAAGGTCGCTGATCTGCATCGAGCAGGCGTCCGCGATGCTGATTCCCTTGATCTTGGACGAACGGGCCGCCTCGGTGAGCCGGGTTCCGTTGCAATCGGGACAGATCGTGAAGGTGATGGCCCGCTCCACGAAGGCGCGGATGTGTGGCTGCATTCCCTCCGGATCCTTGGAGAGCATGGACTTCTGGATCTTGGGAATCAGGCCCTCGTAGGTCAGGTTGATTCCCTCGACCTTGATCTTGGTGGGCTCCTTGTGGAGCAGGTCGTGGAGTTCCTTCTTGGTGTACTTGCTGATCGGCTTGTCCATGTCGAAAAAACCGGAGCCGCTGAAGATGCGCCCGAACCAGCCATCCATGCTGTAGCCGGGGATGGTGAGCGCGCCCCCGCTAAGTGACTTGCCGGCGTCGTACAGTGCGGTGAGGTCGAAGTCGGTGACCGAGCCCCGTCCTTCGCAACGCGGGCACATGCCGCCGGTGATGCTGAAACTCCGCCGCTCCTTCGTGGTGGTACCGCCGCGCTCGACAGTGACCGCGCCCGCGCCCGAGATCGAAGCGACGTTGAACGAGAACGCCTGGGGCGATCCGATGTGCGGCTGGCCGAGCCGGCTGAAGAGCATGCGCAGCATGGTGTTCGCATCCGTGGCGGTACCCACGGTGGAGCGGGGGTTCGCGCCCATCCGCTCCTGGTCGACGATGATCGCCGTCGTGAGCCCTTCGAGCAGGTCCACATCCGGCCGCGCCATGGTCGGCATGAACCCTTGCACGAAGGTGCTGTACGTCTCGTTGATCATGCGCTGCGACTCCGCGGCGATCGTGGCGAACACGAGGGAGCTCTTGCCCGAACCGGAGACGCCCGTGAACACCGTCAACCGACGCTTCGGCAGCTCGATGCTGATGTCCTTGAGGTTGTTTTCCCGCGCGCCCTGTACGCGAATCAGATCGTGGGTGTCGGCAGTATGAAGCTCAGGCGACTGGGTGTCCGTGCTCGTGGCCGTGCTCATCGTGTCTCCATCTTTTACGCGGGGTCGTCTTCGGTCTTCGTCGGCTATTGCTTGGCTAGTGAGGATCCTGAAGTAGCCCGAGGACATTGCCGTCCGGGTCGGTGACGGTGGCCACCAAACGGCCGCCCCCGACGTCGCGGGCTGCTTCCTTCAGCGTAGCGCCGGCGGCAGTCACCTCTGCCAGCTTTGCCTCGATGTCCGAAACGTGCCAGTAGGCGACGGGCGAGGTCATGGCTTGCGGTCCGCCTCCAGGGACGAGCCCGATGTGCTGGCCCGCGACGTCGAAGCCGACGTAATACGGTCCGTCGGCCTGCGGCGGCGTCCCGAGCAAAGCGGTGTACACCGCCTTCGCGGCGGCGAGGTCGGAAACGGGATGCAGCACGGTCTTGATTCCCTCGTTGGAAGAGTCGCTCATGATCACTCCTGAAGTCATTAGGGGACGAAGCTGGCCTGGACGGTGTTGTCCATGACCGCCATTCTAGGCGCGGCCCGGGAGCGGCGCTTCTCCATTCCTGACCGGTCTTGTTGCGGGATATTCGTTGTATGGACATCCCCGGTGAGTGGTGCCACCATGGCCGAATACGGGGCCTTGGCGCCGCGCCAGGGCAAGAGCGTGGCTGGAGGAAGCAATGCCGGAATCCGATCTCGACCTGATGGTGGAGAAGTACCACCGAGCGCTCGATGCATTCATCAAGGGAGACCCGGAACACCAGAAGAAACTGTTCTCGAAGCGCGACGACGTCACGCTCGCTAATCCTCTCGGCCCGCCTGCGCGGGGCCCGAGTGCAGTCGAGGCGACCATGGATCGGGCGTCTTCCGGGCTCAGGGAGGGCGAGCCGATCAGGTTCGAGCGAATCTCCGGCGATGCCGGGACGGAGCTTGCGTACATCGTCGAAATTGAATGGGCGCGGGCCAAAGTTGGCGGATCTGATGAGGTGTCCCCGATTCCCCTTCGGGTGACGACGATTTTCCGCCGGGAAGACGGTGAGTGGAAGGTCGTCCACCGGCACGCGGATCCCATTCTTTCCCCGCGGCCAATCGAGTCGCTCGTCCAGAGCTAGTGTGGCCCAAGGTGCCGGATCAACGCGTCGAGGATCGGCACCTGCCCGCTCACCAATTTGGTGCGGGCGACGGCTTCCGTGGCCCACATGGCGTCGTCAATCTCCGGATAGCTCCGGATGACACCTGATCCGCGCGGCCACTCAAGCTCGAACGTGTTGCTCACGATGTTCTCCGGTTCAAAATCCGACTCCGCCGTGAAAGCCGCCACGAGTTTGCCCGACGGTTGCCGGAAGATGCCTAGCTGGTGATACTCGACGGCCGGCGGGGGTGTGCCTATCTCCTCGGCGAATTCGCGCTTCGCGGCCATCAGGGGGTCCTCATCCTCGAGGTATTCGCCTTTGGGAATTGACCAGGCGCGTGCATCCTTGTGGGCCCAGAAGGGTCCGCCCATGTGGGCTATCCATACTTCCAATTCCGTAGTGGAGCTCCGGCGGAACAACAGAATGCCCGCGCTTCGAACTGTCATTTGCCCTCCCAGGCACAGGTTATCCGCCGGGCCGGGAAGCCGGAACCCGCAGTACGCCAACGGCCTCCGCCAGGTAAGGCCCCGGATCCGGATCCGTGCCGGCGGCCCATTGCATCCAGGCCTCGAACGTCGCCCCGAGATAGGCGGCGCACAGATAGCGTGCCGCGCTTTCGCGGACGCCCTGCGCAACGAGGTAAAGCCGTGCCCCGTCCCGTTGTGGAGCCAGGGCATCGTAGCTCCTGCTCGCCAGCTCCGGGTGCTCTGCGATCAGGCGCAGGCGCCCTCGCGTTACGGAAAGGTCGGGGATCGCCGAAATCCCGGCGATGGCGGCCGCCCGCAGTCCTGCGAGGATACCGCCGTCGGACGCTCCGCCGTCGGACGGCTCCGCTGTGCGGGCGGCCTCCAGCACACGGCCCGAAGCTTCCACTACCGGTTCCATGCCGCCCCAGACGAGGTCAGCCTTGCTGGGGAAGTAGCGGTACAGGCTCTTCCGCCCGATTCCCGCCTCGCGCGCGATGTCCTCCATTGACGTCCGCTCGTAGCCGTTCTCGGCAAAAAGCCGGAGCGCGACGCCGGCCACGGCGTCGGGATCAATCGTCGCCGGGCGTCCGGTGGAGCGCCCGATGACGGGCTTTGTATGGTCTGAGGGCATCTCTCCAGTATCCACTCTTACATAATGACACGGAGTGTCATAAAGTGGATGGAACGCCACCAGCACCTTCAGGAGGAACAACATGGGCAACGAAACTCCATGGCAGGAAGCCGCCATCAATGGCCGTTTTGCCGGGAAGACAGTCATCGTCACCGGAGCTGGCTCGGGCATCGGCCAAGCTACGGCCCTGCGCATCGCGAAGGAAGGCGGCAGGGTCATCGCCGCCGACATCAGCAAGGAGCGCCTTGACGCCTTGGTGGAGGAAAACAGCGGCCTGGACCTGCTGCCCGTGGCCGGCGACATCTCAACCGAGGAGACCGTTGCCGCCGTCGTCGTCGCTGCCGGCGGCCGTGTGGATGCCCTCGCCAACATCGCCGGGATCATGGATAACTTCACCCCGATCCACGAAGTGGACGACGCCATGTGGGAGCGCGTTTTCCGGATCAACGTCACAGCCCTCATGCGCCTGACCCGCGCCGTGGTGCCCTTGATGTTGGAGGCCGGCACCGGCTCCGTGGTCAACGTCGCCTCCGAGGCCGGGCTGCGCGGCTCCGCCGCCGGCGCGAGCTACACGGCCTCGAAGCACGCCGTCGTCGGACTGACCAAGAACTCGGCCGTGATGTACGGGCCGAAGGGGCTTCGCTTCAACGCCGTTGCCCCCGGGCCAACCATCACCAACATCGAGGCAACGTGGGGCTCCCAATTGGCCGCCGAACGCCTCGGTCCGCTCATGCAGGCCACCGTCCCCACGCCGGCGACGGCCGCCCAGTTGGCGGCATCCATCACCTTCCTGCTCAGCGACGACGGCACCAACGTCAACGGCGCCATCCTCGCGTCCGACGGCGGCTGGTCGGCGCTGTAGAGCGCATCTTCAAGCAGGACGACGACGGCGGGAGCGTCCCGCCGTCGTCGTCCTTCGTTTCCTGCGGCTTCAGCCCGTGTAGCCCTCCACCTGCTTTGGGGGCCGTGGCTTGGCCTCGTTCGGGTTCTCGCCGTATTGCCTCTTGGCCCGCCGCTGGCGCAGCAGGTCCCAGCTCTGATCCAGGTCCTGTTCGATGCGCTCGAGCCTTGCCCGGTCGGGGGCATGCGCAGGACCCGGCGGGGCCGCCTCTGCCTTCTCCCGGAGTTCCCGCTCCTCCTCCACAAGTGACTGGATGTGGTGCAGAATGCCCTGTTCGTCCATGGTTACCTCTTCCTGAACTAGCCGTTACCAGTCAGGTTAGTGAGCTGCGCTAGGCGTGAACAGAGGCGGTGTTTGCAAGTGCCATCCCGCCAATGTCCCATTTGCGGGATACTTGGACGCAGATCCAGGATTTCCGCAAGCGAAGGCGGTGATTAGCCGTGAACGGCGAAAACGGTGCGTTCAAGCGCCGGCTGGAGCGAGCCATGGAGCTGCGGAATGTCCGCGCCACCGGTATGACGGCCGGGGAAGAAGCGGAACTCGAGGCCGCCGACGACGAAGAGCGGCGGAAGCGCAAGAAGGTGGACGACGCCGCTCGGGTGGAATACCTGATCCGCGACGCCATGGCGCAAGGGAAGTTCGACAATCTGAAGTACGCAGGCAAGCCGATCCCAGGGCTGGGGGAGCGCTACGATCCCGATTGGTGGGTCAAAGGCCTCATCCAGCGCGAACATCTCAGCGGCCTCGGCCCAAAAGCCATTCTGCTCCGCACCGAGGATGCCGAATTGGATGCGAAGCTTGACGCCCTGTATTCGGAAAAGCAGGTGCGCGATCTGGTGGAGGACTTCAACGCCCGGGTCATTGACGCGCGGCGCCAGCTCCAGGGCGGTCCTCCAGTGATCACGAAAACCCGCGATATCGGCGTCGAGCTGGAACGCTGGCGCGAGCGCCGTGCTGCGGCTGCCGAGGCAACCGCGGCCCAGGAAGCCGTGAACCAGGAGCTTGTGGACACGCGGCCGTGGTGGCGCCGCATTTGGAGCGGATCCGGTTAGGCCGGGACCTTATGCGGCAGGAGGTTTGGTGTTGAACGCAGGCGTTCCGGCCAGCCGGCCGCCGTCGACTGCGAGCACGGTTCCGGTGACGAACGAGGACTGCTCCGAGCAGAGCCAGACGGCGGCAGCGGCAACCTCGGCCGTGGAGCCGATCCGCCCGAGCGGCACGGCGGCGGCCACCCGATCCTGGGCGGATTGGCCGGCCCCGGCCAGCCGCTCGGTGAGGATAGGGCCGGGAGCGATCGCGTTGACCCGGATCCCGTGCGAAGCGTAGTCGAGCGCGGCCACCCGGGTCAGGCCGCCGACGCCGAACTTGCTCGCCACGTAGCCGCTCATGCCGGCGACTCCTTGTTCGCCGGCCGTGGAGGACATGTTGACGATCGCTCCGCCGTTCCCGCTCGCCAGCATGAGCTCGATTTCGTATTTCAGGCAGAGGAACACTCCGCGCAAGTTGACTGAGATGGCGCTGTCGAACTCCGCGCTCGCCCATTCGGCCAGGGGCGCCGGCGTCCGCCCGCCGCCTGCGGCATTATTGACGGCGACGTCGAGCCGGCCGAAGCGGTCCAGGATCTGGGCCAGCAGGGCTTTCACCGAGTCCTCATCGCCCACATCCACGGACATCGCTACCGCTCTCCCGCCACCCGAGCTAATGGCGGCGAGCTGCCGAGACAGTCGAACACTGTCACGGGAGGCAAGGACGACGTCGGCACCGGCACCGGCCAGCGCAGCCGCGATCTCCGCACCGATTCCCCGGCTCGCTCCGGTCACAAGCGCGACCTTGCCTGACATCGACCGGGTGGAATCCGCCGTCGTCATGGCGCTGTCCGGCTTGTCCGCGGCGTATGCGGCCGGGGCTCTTGGTTCGCGGCCGCCCGGTTGCGGGGGAGCAGGAAGCCTGCGGCAACCAGCCAGAGCAGCCCGCCGAAGCGTCCGAGCGGCAGAAGGAACTGAAGAGGATCGATCGCCATCGACAGGAAGCTCAACTCTGACAGTGCGGCGACGACCAGGCCGGTCCAAGCCAACCAACGGGGCATGAAGCCAAGGATCAGGGCCGGGACGGCGATTCCCGCCATGAGGAGGCCGGTTCCGACGACGAAGCCGACCCCGCCGGTTACGAATGCGAGGAACGCGAGTGCGTGGGTGAGCGTCCCATCCGTGGTGATTTCCGGCCGGCTCAGCAACCAGGTCAGGGAGCCCGACACCATGAGGAAGATGGCCGCGCTGACTCCGCCAAAGAAGCTGATGGCCGGTCCGGGAACGCGTACGCCGAGCCGGAGCTGCCGGGCGTAGACGGTGGCCGCGTAGATCCCCAAGGGCACGGCAGAACCGAATTGGAGCATGCCGCCGACCCGCACCGCGGCGACGTTTTGCTGGAAGAAAGCGGCCACCTGTCCGGTTGAAGCAAAGGGCGAGACGAACGTTTGGCCGCCTGTCAGGATTGCGGACGTGATGAGGCTGGCGAGGAAGATGCCCAAGCTGACCAGGGCGAGAATGCCGGGGTGCGGGCCGCCTGACCTGGCTGGACGGCCGCCCTCGTCGGGAATCGAACGACTACTCATGGCTGAACCTTTCCTAATTGCATCACTACTGAAATAGTTCACCTCTAGAATTATTCTGTCAAGCCTGTATTCTGAATCCATGGACTTAGCCACACCGGGCCGGCCGAACCGGACCGCTTTTCTCTTGTCGCAGTTAGGCGCGGTCGCGTCGTCGCGCTTTGCCGACCGCACACGGGAGATCGGCCTCACGCCAAGCGACGCCGGCGTCATCCGCCTGCTCGGACGCGCCCCCGGGTTGAGCCAGCGCTCCCTCGCGGACAGGCTCGGCGCCGTCCCCAGCCGGGTGGTTTCACTCATCGACTCGCTGCAGGAGCGCGGCCTTGTTGAGAGGATCCGCAGCAGTACGGACCGGCGGAACTATGAACTGCACCTCACGGACGCCGGCAAACGCGTGTTGCGTGAACTGCGAGGTATCGCGGAACAGCATGAAGCGGAGCTTCTGGCCCCCCTGACAACGGAGCAGATTGGCCAGCTTGACGTGCTTCTCGCCCAACTCGCCAGCGGCCACGGGCTGGACAAGGACCTCCACCGCGATGTCGGTCGCCAGGCCGGAAGCGATGCCGGATCTGACGGCGTACGCAAGGCCTGATCGGGCGCCCGGGTCCCGTGCCGCCGTCGGGAGCTCTCATGACGATCGGGCCACGATTTTTGCCACTATGTGGGGAATAGCAGCTGCATGGTGTATGTTGCACATTCGCCAGCAAATATACAAGAGAAGAGATAACCCCAGGTGGCAACCGATTACGACGAACTCCGCTCCGACGTCGCGGAATCCCAAAGCACGTCACTCCAGGCCCTGCAGTCTGCCAATGCTCCGGACGCCCGCAGCGTTGTTCGGGAGCTGGACGAGGCCGATGCTTTTGAAGGCAATGAGGTACCAGGCGGCGAATTCGTAGCCGAGGAACTCATCATTGCAGTCGTTCCCCAGAAGGAAGACGAGTTCACCTGCTACTCGTGTTTCCTCGTCCGTCACCGCTCCCAGATTGCCCGTGAAAAGAACGGCCACGCGTACTGCGTGGAGTGCGAAGGCTGAGCCTCTGAGGTCCAGCCCCGTGCCGCTTAGCCGCCTTTCCCGCAGTTGCGTTCATCACAGGGAATTCAGGCGCTTCTTGGCGAGCTTTTCATAGCGGGCCCCGGAGTCCGCTGCTCGCTGCTCTTCGGCAGCGAGCAAGGGAGCGAATGGTGAGTTGTCCTCCACCGATCCGTCGGTATCGCTTGCGAGCCGGAGCAGTATTGAGCGGCTGACAACGCTGTCCTGGTGCTCTCCCAGGACCTTCTGGATCTTCTGGGCATTCCGTGCCAGCTTCACGGCGGGTTTCTTGTGGACGTCCGCCAGTGCTTCGGCCGCATGGCGCAGCCGTTTCGCGTCTTTGCGGACCTGATGCAATGCCCTGTCGCCTTCGACGCCGGTTTGCCCTGCGGCTGCCTTCTGGGACCGGCGCAGCCGCTTGATCGCCCTACCGGCCAGCTTGGCCGTGACGGGACGGGCCTTCTTCCCGGCGCGAGGCTTCGTGGGAGGCTCGTCGCGGAATTCCTCAAGTGACTCCAGGAGCCGGAAATAGCGTTTCGTTCCTAGAGAGCGGAGCATGTTGCGATACCCGGAGTTGAAGGCTGTCTCAAGTTCGTCATTGATCCTGCTGGCAGCTGAAGCGGGCACTAGGCCGTCGGGTTGCTCATTCATCAGTTCCCCGATCCGGTCGCGCAGGACCTCGGCATCCCGGGCCTTGCCCAGGACCTTGCCCAGCCATTTCAGTTCGGTCTTGAGCTGATCCGCGGCGTCGGCGTCGAAGAGCTTGCCGTAGGCGGACAAAGTTGAGCGGAGCCTCCGCGTAGCCGAGCGCATGCCGTGAACGGCGTCGTCGGCGCCTTGCCGGACTCCGGAGTCCAGTTGGGTGATTTCAGCTATCTGCGCGGCGATGTAGGCAACTATTGCATCCCCGGCAGAGCCCTTCGGACGGGCTTTGGGCGGCGCCGGTACCGCAGCTGGCCAGGACGTTCCGAATGCGCGGGCCAGCTTGGACGCGTGCCCCGATGGGGTTGCGCCGGCCCCGGACAAGACGCGGTCCGCGCTCTCAAACAGGGCTTCATCGCCGTGCACCAGCTCGATTTCCCATTCCCGCCATTGCCTCTCCAATTGAGTTGGGTGCAAGGTCTCGGCGGTCACGTGGTCATCCACGAAATCGGCCAGGGTGACGTCCTCGCTTCCGTGTAGCCGGTGAAGAGTGCGGCGGGTGTGGATCCGGGCCACAGGCCTGAGCTCATCGCCGCGGGTGAACACAAGGAGCCTCTCCGCGAGTTCCTCGGGGACGATCTCGGGCTGACCCAGCGGCGCATGGATCTCCACGCGATTGTCCCTCTCTGCCGGCAGTTTCAGGTGCCAGCCTGAATCGGTGCCGCCGGTGCGGCGCCGCAAGGTGATGCGGTGCTTGGCAAGGATGAGGCCTTCGGTGTCGAAGTAGACGGCTTCGAGCTGATGATCTGCAGGGTCTGCGACCTGTTCGACGCCGGCAATGTCCTCGAACGCGGGAAGAGGCGTTTCCAGGTCAGCGTCGTACTTGCGTTCTGTTTCCACGGATTCCTGGGTCGACATTCCGTTTCCCGTCCTTCTCGTAGTTGCCCGCGCCTATAGGCATCCTCCCACCAGGCCTTCTGCAGGGAAAGACCGGGCGAAGGGATCTCATCGGGTCCCTTGCGGGCGCGTCGATCTGGGGAAGAATGTGGGGCATGACTTCGACGCCGAGCCTTGGTCCGTTCGTCCATGATTTCTTCGGGGACGCCTCGTGAGCGCGTTCGTGCTGGTACCCGGAGCAGGCGGCTCAGCCTGGTATTGGAGCCGCGTCGTCCCCCTCTTGCAAGAAGCAGGCCACGATGCTGTTGCGGTTGATCTGCCGGGAGACGTCGAAAATGCGGGTTTGCCTGAGTACGCGCGCTTGGTTGAGGCGGCAATCGGTGGCCGGCCCGACGTCGTGCTCGTTGCGCAATCGCTTGGCGGTTTCACCGCGCCCATGGTGGGTGCCCGGACCGGCGTCGCAGAGATCGTCTTAGTGAACGCAATGATTCCCAACCCGGGTGAGACCCCTGGAACATGGTGGGACTACACCGGCTGGGAAGACGCACGCAAGCGTGCCGCCGCGGCCGGCGGTTACGGCAAGGAGTTCGATGTGAACGAGTACTTCCTCCATGACGTTTCACCGGAGGTCGCGGCCGAGGGAGAACCGCACCAGCGGCCCGAGGCAAACGCAGTCTTCGCGTCGAGCTGCGACTTCGTGGAGTGGCCGGCCGTGCCCATCAGGGTGCTCAGCGGCGCGGGGGACCGGTTCTTCCCGCTCGAGTTCCAGCAGAGGGTCGCGCGGGATCGCCTCGGGCTCGAGCCGGATGTGCTGCCCGGCGGGCATCTCCTTGGGCTGTCGAATCCGGTTGGGGTGGCCGACTACCTCTTGCACCGCTGAGCTTTTATCACTCCGGGCGTCCGATTCCCTAGACCGGAATCGACGCAAGCCCTAAGATCACTCTGACGGCACCAGCCCTGGCTGATCGATGTCCGTCGCGGTCTCACCCTTTAGCGTGAGCGCCGGGTCCGTTCCGCGACTCCTGGGTCTTCGAACGGGCCCGGTCGACCTCCGCTGGGACCATCTATCCAGAGGAGGCCTTCCTATGAGTGAAGCCAACAAGGAACTGGTACGGCGCCACTTCCAGGAAATCTGGAACCAGAGACAACTGGACGTTTGTGAGCAAATCATGGCCGATTCATACGTCGAGCACGCCCAGGCTCCTTTCGGGACTACCGAGCCGGGCGCCGTCGTCGGACCCCAAGCGATGCGCGCGACCGTACAGTGGCTACTTGCCCAGTTTCCCGACATGACCATGACGCATGTCCGCGCGTCAGTCGCACTGGTTCAGGATCGAGGACGGCAAGCTGGCTGAGCATTGGGCCACTCGCGATGACCTCACCGCAATGCTCCAACTTGGCGTCGTCAGGCAGCCTGGTCCGCCTAAAATCGTGACGATCATCCAGCGAATAGCAGGGCGCAGAAGCGGGACATGACCCAACGCCCTCGCTGCGTTCGACGCAACCTCGCGATAGTTAGAGAGTAATTACTCGTAGAGGGTGACTGCGGCCTTCCAACGGAGGATGCTTGATTGTTGGGAGGGAAAATCATGACACGAGATGTGACTCATTTCGAGCGACTTTCGGCGTGGACCGAAAACGACATGAAGCCAGCCGTCGGCAAGTTGTTGCGCGGTGAGGGTTTGCCTGCCGAAGCCCGGGAAAGCAACCATCCCTCGCCCCTGGATTTCCAGATCCCTGAGGAACTGGACCGTGCCTTGGAGTCGGCTTCGCAAACGCTCAGCCTCACGCCCAGCGAGATCCTGCGCGAGGCCCTGTCCGAATGGCTGGGGAGCCACGGACAGCCAGCCACGGGCCACCATCCGTTCGGGAAGCACACCGCGCTTTAACGTGCGCTGGGCTGCGGGTTCCGGAGCTGCAGCTGTTACTGGTGGCTGCCCTGAACGGAGTCTCCGTGCCGCGCAGAGCGGAAGGGCGAGGCCGCCCGAGGACTGGGCGGCCATGGCCAGTCCTCGGGGAGGTAATGCAAACTGTCTTTAGCCCCCGCAATACTTGCTGTAATTGGTCCCCGCGTTCTGGTAATCGTTCTTCATGGCATTGAGCTTCGCGGTATCCGGGTTGTCCTTCGAGGACTCGTCCAGGTAGTCCACAAGCGTCTTCAGGGTGGGCTTCAGCTCATCCGAGGACACGGCTTCGATCGGGCGGAGCTGGTTGGCTACCCGGATGGTTCCCGTTTTGTCCGTGGTGTTCGTGGGGTTCGAGATGACGGTCTTGACCCTGCTGCAGGTGTCCGCGGTGCTCAGCTGCTGCGATGCCGAGCAGGCTGAAGCGGAGAGGAGGAGCCCGGCCGCGAGCAGGGTTGTGGTGATTTTCTTCATGGTTCCCTCAGTAGTTGCTGACGTTTGATTGTAAGCAGACGGGGCGTCGCGCCCAATGCAGGCTTAGCCAGCGGACCGGTCCATTTCGTCGAGCCCAGGGTCGGATGAGTACAAGGGAGGGGCCCCTCGGCCTTCCGGCCGTGGAACCCCTCCAATGATTTGAGCGCGCTGGATCAGCGCTGGGGGAGGGTTTTGGTCCCCTCGATCTGCACTGCCTGCAGCTTGTTCGGGTCCAAGCCAAGCGTCTTCAGGATGGTCGGCGCAATCTGTGTCGTCTCGACCGCGGTGGTCACGGTCCGGGCGTGTTCGTCGTTGGCGCCAGAGACCACGAGCGGCACATCGCGGTCGTCCGCACTGGCTCCGCCGTGTTCGGCGATCTTGGCCCTGCCGCCGGTGTAAACCACCCCGGTCTGCGCGATGCCGAGGATGTCCGGGTAGCGTGCATCGCTGGTTTGGGTGCCGAAGTAGTTTGCAACTTCGCTGCCCGCATAGACCTTGCTCAAGCCTGAGGTTGTCACGGTCTTGGCGGCGCCGTTGATGTCGTTACCGGCGGCAGGGTGCGCTGCCAGGTAGTCCTTGGCGAACTGCGCTGCGGCCTGCGAGTGGTCCGAAAGCCAGAGCTGCATGATGTCGTCGTCGGTGGAGAACGCCACGAGGTCTGCGGAGCCGGGGTGGGCCGACTTCCACGTTGCGTTCAGGCCGTCGATGATTGCGCTGTCAGGCACCCTCGTCAGCGTCGAAGCGTCCATCGGCGACTGCCCGTGCTTGGCAGAAAGGATCACCGTGGTGTCCTTTGCGTGGCCGGAGGCGGCAAGCGCGGACTCGAATTTACCGACAGAAGCGTTGACGAAGTCAAGGGCTTTGCTCAAGAGCGGCCCGGGAACGGTGCCGCCCTGGAGGTAACCGCCGGTGAGGCCGTCCGACGTCGGGAGCTTCTGGGCCGTCGACACGGCCTGGAAGTTCATCCCGAAGATTCCAGGTACTGCGGCCGTCTTGGTGCCGGAGTGGTCCTTGCCGTCGATTTCGTTCAGCACGGCCTGGACCTTGTAGCCGTCGTACTGCTGGGTTGCGGCGTTGTCCTTGGTCCAGTCGCCATTGAAGGGAGCGGGGGCGATGCTGTTGATCTCAGGGGTGAACAGGTCATCCAGGCCCTTGCCTGAAGGGCCGTTCAGGATCTCGTAGGCCGGGTGCTTGTCCGACCACGCCGTGGTGAGGCCGGCGCTCTTCGCCACCTCGAAGACCGTGTTCACCTTCAAGTACTGGTGCGGATAGACCGGCTTGCACGTCGCCGGGTCAACCGGGAGGGTGGCCGGGTCGAGGAGTGCGCCGGGCTGCCCCGTCATGTTAAGGATGCTGGCCGGAAGCCCGGCCAGGCCTTGGCCGGCGTCGAGGGCGTTCTGGTTCCTGTCCGCGGCTTCGGTGAAGGCCACTTCGGCGCCGGGCGCCGTGTTCTTGCAGTCCGTCGTGCCGGCCGGCAGGAGCGCCCTGTTGAACGTGTCGTCATAGTAGACGCCGGTGGTCCCGGGATTTCCGCCGGTCAGCTGGCCCACCATACCGGGGAAGGAGTCCGAAGGCACGGGTGTCTGGGCGTGCGTGTAGCTTGTGCCGTGGTTGACCAGCGACGCCAGTGCCGACGTCGGGTGGTTCTGCACGTACAAATCCAGGTCCTTCTGGTGGAGGCCGTCCACCGAAAGCAGCAGGACGTGCTTCGATGTTTCGCCCTGGCCGCCCTGGCCCTTGCTGTCGGATCCTTGCTGGCCCTGGACATCCTGGCCGCCGCGTGAAGCGTCGTCGGCCATCGCCGGCGCCACCGCGGATCCGGCCATCAGTATGGCGCCCAGGACCGCTGCTGTGGCAAGCCCGTTTTTCTTGGCTGTCTTCATCAAAATAAGACCCTTCGCTATTGCGTTCTTATCGATCGAGAATGCGTCCCCGGATGATTCTTGTTGCGGGGAAGGGATCCGTCCCGCCGATTGGGCCTCACTGTGGAAACGTTCATGACAGGTTCAATTGCGGGTAGCCGAACTCTTCCGAAACTCACAGGAAATCTGCGTACCCCGGGGGTGCGGACGGGGGTACGCCGGCTTCTGTCATCGGTACGGCCCCGAGAAAGACGTCGTTAGCGGCGGCCACCCAGCCAGTGGGCGGCAAAGTACCTCTGGACCCCGTTACCGTGGCGATCGCCGTGCATCAGTGGGCCTGGCTTCGTCCGCAGAGAGCAATTCTGCCAGCGCGAAGGCGAGAACTTCGGCGCTGAACCGGCTCCGCTCTTCGGAGGAGTTTTCAACGGAGTTTGAGACCGTCGACACTCAATGATCCCTCTCGGCACCACCTAATTTGCCCCTTTTTGCCACTCAATTGCGGGGAAACACCACTCAGTGGCCCAATTGCGACCTTAGTTTCTTGTTGGTTGCACACCGCGCGCCGGTGTTCAAGGGAATGTACCTGTCCCTTGCCGATGCAGTCACTCGCACTGTCGGCGAACCCGCCGACAACCTCGTGAAAGGAACTCCTCTTGACTACCAAACTTCGCTCCGGTCGTAAGCGTGCCCTGCTAACCGGCGGTTCGCTGCTGGGCGTCACCGCGCTGCTGACGGCTGCTGCGTTCACCGACTTCGCCAACCTGAACATTGGCAACGGAACCGCTGATTCCGGCGTTGGCGGCAACAACCGCTTCAACATCCAGGTGGTTGGAACGGACACCGCCGGCCTGCCTGTTCCGGGCACATGGCAGGAAGCAAACACTGCCGCAGGTGTGAACGTCAAGGTTCCCGGCGCGGACCTGATCACCCCGGGCGACACCGTGTCCGTGTCGATCCCCTTCCGCAATGAGAGCCCCGCCCTCGGCGCAGCCATCACCTTCGGGTTGCAGGACCGCGCGGGCTACACCTCCAGCCCCGCATTGGTTAGCGCCCTCCGCTACAGCGTCACCTTGGACGGCAAGGCAATCGCTACCAACGTCAAGCAGGCCGACGTGACCGCCCTCGACCTGGGCACCTACACCGCCGGGAAGGAAGGCGTCCTCGGCGTCAGCATCAACCTCCCCGACCAGGGTAGTGCAGCTGCCAACAACGCACTGCAGGGCCAGGTCTCCTACGTCCAGGCCCACTTCGACGCCTCCTCCGTCAAGTAGTCGGAAAGACAACAGGTGGGGGCCTTCGGGTCCCCACCTGCACTTGGCCTACGGGGCCTCAATGAACGGAGCGCTCGGACCCATGAAGGACACAGTATGAGGACTCAACGCCGCGGGCGGTTGCGGCTGTTACTCGCAACCGGATCCCTGGTTGCGGCGGGTACGCTGATCACCGCCGCCTCATTTACCGACAGCGCTGACGTTGACGTCGCACTGGACGGATCCCGCAATACTTTTGACATTGTGGCCGCAGGGAAAGCTGATCCCTCATGGCTGCCGACCCCCGCAGATTGGGACCAAGCCAACCCGCGAGGACTGCGCATCATCCTGACCGGAGATAACAGCGGGTACACCATGGCCCCAGGCAGTGTCCTGGATTTGAGGATCGCGGCGAAGAACAACAGCCCTCGCCTGTCCAGCCTCATTGGCCTGCGCATCCTCGACCCGCTTCCACGCGGCGCTGAGAAAAATCCGCAGACCGGCACCTACCTGGAACTCTTCGACCAGCTGGTTTTCACAGTTTCGGATGGTGGCAAGGTTCTCCTTGACCACGTCCCTGCAGGGCAGCTGACGGCAATCACCTGGCCTGATCCATTGCGTGCCGGCGAATACAAGCTTCTCGATGTTCGGGTCGAACTTCCCGACACGGTGGACAACCGATGGCAGATGGCCGCAACAGATATCCAGTTCAACTTTGAGGCGGTGAACCCATGACTAGGAGGACGGTGAAGCGTGACGGATGGAAGCGGCTGACCCTTGGGCTCGCGGCAGGCGTGCTGGTTCTCGGCGCCGGCACCACTGCGGCCGCCTTTACGGACTTCGCCCGCGTGAACCTGGGGACGGGCATCGCTGGTTCAGGCCTCGGCAATCCGAATCGCTTCGACATTGCGGTACGGGACAGCACGGGAGTGCTTCGCGATGCTGATACGCCGGAGACGGCCGTTGTCCTGCCGCTGTCAGCGGGAACGGTCTTCTCTGAAAGCAAACCTGTTGAGTTCGATGTATCGGTAACGAACCGAAAACCAGGGGTGAACGGCAATTTGACGGTTTCCCTATACGATCCAGACCCACAAAGCGGTGATCTGTTCGGCACGCTGCTTTTCACGGTCTACCTCGACGGCGCAGCAACGCCCGCGATCGCAAACGCCACCGCACAGCAGGTCAATCAGGCTGGCCTCACGTTCCAGGACGTCGCTCCGGGTGAACAGCGTGCTGTCCGCGTATCAGCGGTCCTGGCGCCCAACAGTGGGGCACAGGCGAGCGGAAAATCCACCCAACTTGGCGTACTGACCAACGGAGAAAGCAAATGATCGCGCCCCGTAGCATCCGCGCGCTGATCGCGGTGATTGCCGCGGTCTTCCTTGGACTTGTGCAGTCTGCCGGCGCCTCGGCTGTGGCCTCGGATCTCATCGATACGGCACCGACGTCGCTAGTTATTGACGCTCCGGCTCCTGGGGAATCTCAGAAATGGGACATGTCCGTCAAGAATCTAGTCGACTCACCGGTGCCGCTTGCATTGGAGATTTCGGGACGTTCCGATGTCCTCTTCTCCGGAGCCGCGCCGATGGAACTGACGATGAATACTCCAGATGGCACTGCGGTCGTCGAGCGGATCCGTGTTGGAGAAGTGCTCGGGCGCACGATCAGACTGCCCGAACTTCAAGCCGGCGCCTCATACAACTTGGTGGGGACTGTGACGCTCCCACGCGACGCTGACAATTCCTACCAAGGCGCTGGCGGGAACCTGAAATTCCACTTCGTCACAAGCATTGATCGACCCAATGTCACGCCAGAAAAACCCGCGTCTGGATCCGATCTTGCGCATACAGGCCTCAGGAACTTGATTCCAGTCGGTGTCGCGGCCGCGCTCCTGCTGGCCGTCGGCTTTGGCCTCATCCTCGTACGTCGAAAGAAGCCCGCTCATGAGTAAGCCTTCAAACATTTCTCGTCGGCAATGCCTCGCGGCGACGGGCCTTTTTGGGCTCGCCACGTTTGTCGGTGCTGCTCAAATTCCCGTAGCCACAAGTGCCGCGTACAAGGATAAGACGCACGCCCGTTCGGAGGCTATCCCAGCGAATGCCGGGCCTCCGTTTGCCGTCGGCGTCTCCAAGAACTCCCGCATGGTAGATACAGGGATGGGAGTCGGAAACGACGGAAACGTCTACGTGTGGGGCCTTACGTTCTACGAGATCAACGGCGATATTCCCACCTCCGGGTGGCAGAAGCCGCCGCAGAAGGTCGCCGGCATTCCCGACGGAATTGTTCGGCAAGCGACCGGCCAGATATACAACGCCAACGCACTGGACAAGGACGGCACGGTCTGGGGATGGGGCTCTTACAACTTCCGTGACGGCACAGACGCGCCGAAGCCCAATGGCAACGCGAAGCAAGTCCGGATAAACACGGCGTGGAATGGTTCCGGGGCAATCCTGGACAAAATCATCGCGATCTCCTCCACTGAATATGCCGGTGCCGGAATCCGAAGTGATGGCACCATCTGGCATTGGGGGTATCCCCTTGGCTACGGCGGAAACGCTGCCCCCGGTGCAAGCCAGCTTGCCGGACTGCCGGACCCCTCGGTCGCCGGTAACCGGCCTATTTACCTCAAAGGCGCCTACACCAACTTCTTCCTCATTCTGGAGCGCGGCGACGTCTACTATTGGGGAGGCATAGGCGGAAACAGCCTGCCCTCGGGCCTACTCGACACAGGTGCGACGCCCAGGCTCGTAAGTCCGCTTGCGCCTTGGTTCAAGCGAAACGTGGCGCCTGGCGCTCCATATATTGTTGCGGTCGACGGCGGCATCAACATGGGTGGTGCCCTGCTCTCCAACGGACAGGTACTGAGCTGGGGAACTGACGCTAGCCGTACCGGGCGAGGTCCAACCACCACACCGACGGTGCCCACTGTGGTTCCCTCGCTGTCCCAGATTAAATCCATGCAGTTCGGGTTCACCGGTGTTGCATTGCTCAACGGCGACGGAGAGCTCTGGGGCTATGGCGCCAGCGACGATTACGGTCAATTCCCGCAAAACCCGACCCGAATCGATACTGGCGTTGTGCAGTACGGATCGGGCCAAGGGTTCTACCTCTGGCAAAAATCTGATGGTTCCTTCTGGGGCAGGGGATACAACCCCCAAGGAGCGATTGGGCTCCCCATCGGAACTCAAATCGCCAACCGCAAGGTCTCGTGGGATCTCGGAATGGTGACGAAATGAGGAAGCTGACTATGAAACGACCGGTATGGCAAGGGGTGGGGCAACGGAGCGGGAAACTCCGGCTCGCAGTCACGGCAGGCGCACTTGTCGCGGCGACCGTTACGGCCACGAGCGCTGCGGCATACGACTTTGCCAATCTAAACATCGTCGGCGAGGCCCTCATCGAGACTCCGCGCTTTGATATTGGCGTTGTGCGGGACAACGGAACCGTGGAACAAGCCGATACGGAAGCCGGATTTGATTGGGCCGTCGCGGGAGCGGCTGACCTGATACCTGGCAGGTCGGTCGTCACCATGATCCCGGTGTTCAACAACACTTCTGTCTTCAAGGCGGATACGAGTTTCAAAATCATCCTTCGAAACGGCGATGGGACGGTTGCTGCAGGGGTACCGAATATTCTTCCGTTCCTGACGTTTACCGCAGCGGACGAAACGGGCAAGGTGCTGTTCACCAATGTCAGGTGGGACCAAGCAAAGGGATCGCTGGGTGTCCTTGAACCTCGCTGGGGTGCGGTGTTGAACCAGGGAGATGCTTACACTCCTGCCGCGGACGGTTCTTCGAAGAAATTGAAACTCACTATCACCTATGTAGACGGCCCGGACGTGGAGAAGTACAACGGTGGACAGACGGCGCTCGCCGTGCACTTCGACGCGGTTTCAGTTGCCCCGTGAACACTCGTAGTGGAAATCCGGAAACGCACCGGTTGAAGGGAAGCCAAGAGGACCAGGTAGGCGCCCGGATGGGCAGCCCGGCGGACCTTGAGGAACAGCACGGCGGGATTGATGAACTGCGGAGCGAGGCAGGGGGTGAGCCGGCAAAGGGAGAATTCCGGCAGGAGGAGGTCCCTGAGGAGACGTCGGAGCAAGTGCGCCAGCATCCTGCGTTCCGGGCTTACGGTGCTTTCCGCTCGATCCTCTTGTCGCTCGGTGCGCTCCTGGGTGCCGCTTGTATTCTTGTGTTCGCTGTCTCGCTTCTCTTCGGAATTCGGCCCCTTGTTGTGGTTTCGGGATCAATGGAACCGACAATACCGGTGGGGTCGGTCGTCTTGTCGCAACAAGTACCTGCCGGCGAAATCGAGGACGGCAGCATTGTCACGGTGGAGCGTCCACGCGGCTTGGGTTTGGTTACGCACCGGCTAGTCAAGTCCGTTCAACCAACACCAGACGTCTACGAGTACACGCTCAAGGGGGATGCAAACACCCAGAACGACCCCGAGCCCTACAAGGTGACTACTGCCGGAAAATACATCTGGCACATCGTTGGGCTTGGTTATCTGGCAGCCGTCCTGCAGTCCTCATACGGCATCTTCATCGCCGGTGCGGCCGGGCTTGCGTTGCTGGCCCTGTTCATTCTGGACCCGGCGCGATTGGCACAAGGTTCTGCTGCCAGAGCACGCAGGCGGAAGTGCTGATTAAATTGCAGGATCAGCTACTCCCCGGGGCCCGAATGAGTCATGTTCATGACTGGCTTGTCCGCTCCCGTCTTTCGGGACGGAGCGGACGCCACAGGTCCCCCACGGCTTCTGGTTTGCCAGCCCTTTCCTTGCTGCATTTCGCTGACAAGTACTCTGCCCGGGCTGGCGAAACCGTATCCTTCACTGCATTGATCCATAACGCTTCACAGGGGCCTGTCGCAGCAGTGGAGCTTATTTCGCGTTCATTGACCAACGCCAACGTTGAACAGTTGGCGTTCGATTCCCAGCCCGGCCCTGAGCGAATGACCATTCCATATCTCGGATCTGGCGAAAGCGTGAGCTTGGACTTTGGCTATATCGTCCGCCAATCCGATGTTCTCCATGGCGGCGAGATCGTCAGCGCCATGGAAATACGATTCGCAACGGATTGCGGATGGGCCTGGGACACATGCGAGGCCGTGGTCAACATGCGCGGTTCCCATCGCGGTAGTTGGCTGCAAGGCCCGGAGCAGACAGCCTCCAGTGATCTTTGAGTGATCGTCATAATTTTGTCCTGGTTGCCTGATTCCGCATGGAAGCGCCGCAATCTTCAGTCCGCGCCTCCTTAGCGTGTTTGAATGTTCGGGCCGGACTCGTCTCGATATCCGTGGTGAAGTACTTGCCGCGGGTTCAAATGGTAGTGGGCGGAGAGTTAGGAGTCTTCAGTGTTCCAGGAAGAAATACGCCGGGCACTAGGCTTTGCTAAACGTGGGGTTAGCGTGCGAATTGTTGGTCGCGCTGGAAGCGGGCGGTCGACTGCAATCCGCGAAATCATCACGGAGCTGGAAAAGACCGGCGCCGAGGTTTACAGCCTGTTTGGAGCCCGCCTTCTCCAACAGACGCCGCTCGCCGGAATCGCTTCCCTTGGCCTGGATATGCGAGGGCGCCATACGGGCCCTTTGGGCATGGCTGACGTTCTCGCCGAACAACTTTCGCAACGCGGATCAAGGATCATTGTGGTCGACGATATCGACCTGCTTGATAATGAGTCCCTCGCTGTCCTGGACATCGCGCAAAGACGGTCCCAGAGGCCGCTGATCATGTCGATGGACGATTCGCCCATTTATCCGAGGACCTCCGTGCTCGTCCCGGAACGATGGCCGGAAGCACAAGTCCGGCTCCCATCACTCCGCTACGACCAAGTCAATCAGCTTATCGCCGAAACACTTTCTGCCCCCGCGGACGTCGATGTCACCGCCCACATCCTGATGAAGTCCGCGGGCAACCCCAGGTTGGTGGTAAGGATCGCCCAAAGCGGCGTCCTCAACAAGCTGCTAACGCTCTGCGAGGGAGAGTGGCGAATGACCGGCCATACCCTTTGGAACGAGGATCTCCGCGGAACGGCCGAAGCACTCCTCCAAGGCCTCGAACCCGACGAGCTTCTCGCGCTGGACGCATTGTCGATGCTAGGCACCCGGTCGGTGGCTTCCTTACATTCGATCGTTGCCACAACAATGCTCGACAGGCTCGAAGGGCGTGGTCTGGTCGCTGTGTCCGAAAACATCGACGGAGAGCTCTGCGTGGCCTCAAATCCGCCCCTCCTGGTTGATTACTTTCGTGATAATCACGTTTTGTACTCTCGTCGGGTACTGGTCAAACGGATCGAAAACGTTGCCGAGGCGCTCGCGCCCGCCCCCGGGAATGGGCGATTCATGACGCCCTCCGTTGCTGCCGCCGTCGGGCAGCTGAGGGAAGAATCAGGAGCGGGGGGCACGCTGGCTGCCCGTCACTTCCAAGAACAGCTGCGCGTGCGGGAGGAAGCCCATTACGAACAGTGGGAGGCGGACCCAAGCATGGCCAACTCGGCCGCGTTCCTCAAGTTCTACTGGGGCGGACCCATAGACCCGGAGCGGATCGAACACGTCTTTGCCCACACCGTCATGGTCAACGGCAAAGCGGAGGACTCCCTTTTCTTCACTATGACGCGGGCGCTCTGGGCAATCACTCGCGGTGATGACGTAGCAGCAGCTCAAGGTATGCTCTCCGAACTTGCTGCACTCAGTCCCCAGCAGGAGGCCGAGGCCGAGGGTTTCGGCCTGTTCCTCGCCGCCTCGTATGACCGAATGCCGGCAAACCTGGGCGAGATCCTGGACAGCTACGGAAACGCGCATCCGCAGAGTGGGGTCCTGACCGTGGTGCGGGCCATATTGGAGGTCTACCGCTTCGATGGACTGGCAGCACTCAAGGCACTGGAGTCAACTGATGATTTCGGTTTGGCGTCGGGCATCGAGCCATTCGTCCGGGGACTGGCCCTGCTTGTCGCGGGGCGCTTAGACGAGGCTTTGGTGTTCTCCCTGAACAGACGCATCGAGGCCCGCCGCGGCCTTGACCGGTTCGGCTTCGTCGCGAACAGCTACGTGGCCGCGCTGGCGCTTACACAATCGGGGTTCGGCCAGCATGCCGATCTGATGATGAGCAGCGTGTTCGCGCTCGGCCGCCCAGGATTCCTCGCAAGTGCCCTGCATGACGCCATGCTTCGACTTGTGGGACTCCGGGCTTTGATGGACGAAGAGAAAGAGCCCGCCTCGGTGGGTGCCCAAGCCAGGACGCATGTAGCCGATATCGGCCCTCTTCCGGGGACTGGCAAGGGCGTTTTTGACCTCTTTGCCCAGCGGTACGACGATCCGCAGTCGTTTGACGCGAGTGCCATTACCCTCATCGACGCCCAATTGGATCGCGGCTTCCTCACGGAAGCCGCCTACACTTCGGTTTTCATCATGTGCCTGCTTCCGAGCCGTGAGGTCCTTGAGAGGGCGGAACACGTCTTTCGGAACTCGAAGGTCACATCCCACAACCAGTTTTTGGCCATAGCCGAAGCAGTGGTAGACGATGACCACGGGCTGCTCAAGGTCCTCTTGGACAAATACCGGCCGGATGCTGATCTGCACGCTGTCCGGTTGCTGCTCAAAGGCGCATCCAAGCGTCGTCTTTTGGAACGGGTCAGGACGGCGGCTGCTGCTATGCAGCAGGCAGAACGGCATTTCGACGGCAGGTTTCCGATGGCAGGCGAACACCTCAGCCTCAATATTGGTCATGAACTGTCGCCGACCTTGTCGGTCCGGGAGACCGAAGTCGCAATACTTGCCGGCAGTCAAACAAACATCGAGATTTCTGCCCGGCTCGCGATTAGCCTGCGCACGGTCGAGAACCACATCTCGAGGGCGCTGAAGAAGACAGGCATGACCACCCGTCAAGCCTTGTACCGCTACGTGCAAGGCTCGATTCGTGAGTGACCAGCCACCCGGCGTCGACGTCTCCGAAGTGACGATCCGTGCTACTGGACAGGAATTCTGAAACTCGGGGTGAAGGACTCGGCGTGGGCGTCCCGACCATGGACGCAGGTGGCACCGGGAAGGCTGTTGCCGGATACAGCCCGGCGACCTGCGTCATGTAGTTGGCCCATTGCGGCCCTGCCAGCATGTAACCGTCGATGGCGGTGTAGAACTTGCCGTTGATGGTGACGTTCTGTCCGGCCCGGCTCTGTCCTGCCATCGTGTCGCCGAAGAAGGACGCCGTCGCGAGCCCGGTGGTGTATCCGACCACCCAAGTAGAGCCATTGCTGTTGTTCGTTCCCGTTTTTGCCGCGGTAGGGAACAAGGCCTGGACTTTCGGTTGAATGTAGATACCGGATCCCCGTTTCAGGACGTCTTGGAGAACCGAGTTGACGCCGCGGGCAACGTCGGGCTTGATGGCCGGGCGGCATGAACTGGCTTGGGCCGGCAGCTTCCCGCCGGATGGATCCGTGATGCCCACAATCGCGATCGGCCCGCAGTACGTGCCGTCATTGGCGAAAGTGGCAAAGGCATCGGCCATCACGAGTGGGGACACCTCGGTGCCGCCGAGGAGATTGCCCAATTGGTGCATGTTCACGGGTGCAGTGTCCACGCCACTGTGGAGACCCACCGCATCCACCACTTTCTGGATGCCGCAGAAGTCCAGTTGGCTCGCCTCGGCAAAAGTTGCGGTGTTGATGGAGTTGTAGAGCCCGTAGTTGACGGGCATCGGGCGGTAGTAGCCCTCGTCGTTGTTGCGGAGATCGTCAGCCGTGCCAAGGCCCGCGATTTTCTGGGCCGTGCTGTAGCCGCCGAGTACCTTCCCGCAGCTGTCCCTCCAAGGGAATCCGAGCGGATAGACCCTCCGCGACGCGTCCACCACCGTGGTCAAGGACTTGCCCTCGTTGAGCCACTCCGTGAAAGTGAATGGCTTCATTGCGGAACCTGGCTGGAAGCCCCCGGCTCCGTTGAGGTCATTGCCGTTGGCGTCAACGGAATCAACGTTGAAGTTGAGTTGGGTATCGAATTTGCCGGGCTCGGCCAGGAACACCGTGTTCTGTGCCATGGCCAGGATCTTTCCCGTGCCGGGCTGCACCGAGACCAGGGAGGCGCCCCATTTGTCCGGGTTCGCTCCTGCCGTGGCATCGACCTGCTGCTGGGCCACCGCCTGCAAGCGGCTGTCCAAGGTGGTGCTGATCGTCAGGCCGCCGCGATACAGGAGCTCTTCCCGGTCAGCCACGGTGGCACCGTATGCAGGGTCGTTGAGGATCAGGTGGGAGATATAGTCGCAGAAGTACACTGCCATGTCCGCAGCCGCGCAGCCCTGCTTCCCCGGCGTGATGTTGAGCTTGAGGGGAGTGGCCACCGCGGCCGCGTAGGCTGCCTGCTGGATCTTGTGCTGGGCGAGCATATCGGCCAGCACCAGGTTGCGCCGTTTGATGGAGTTGTCCGGATGGACGGACGGGTCGTAGTAGCTGGGGCTGTTGACCAGGCCGGCGAGCAGGGCCGCCTGCGGAAGGCTCAGGTCCTTCGCGGAAACGCTGAAGAAATGCTCCGCCGCGGCTTCGATGCCGTACGCGTCCCGGTTGAAGAACACGATATTGAGGTAGCCCTCCAGGATCTGGTCCTTCGTGAACTTCTTCTCGAGTTCGACGGCGAGTTTCATCTCCCGCACCTTGTCACCCAGGGTTTTCTGGCCGCTCAGCACCACTTGCCCGGTCTGGCCTGCCGCCAAACGGGACTCGTTGAGTACGTTGGTCACGTACTGCTGGGTCAGGGTCGACGCACCCTCGTTGGTGCCCTTGGTGAAATTCGAGGCCAATGCCCTGAGGATCCCCTGGGGATCGATGCCGCCGTGCTCGTAGAAGCGGTTGTCCTCGACGGCTACAATCGCTTCCTTGATGTACGGCGACATCTGGTCCAGGCTGACCCGGACACGGTTCTCCGCATAAAAGGTGGCGATCGTCTTTCCGTCTGCGCTGAGCACTTTGGTGGACTGCGACGGCGAATTGACCACCAGATCACCCGGGAGGTTGTCGAAGTACTGGATCGAACCACTGACAGCCATCCCGGCCGACGCCACGCCGGGGACTACTAGCCCGGCGGCCAAGACGCCACAAACAGCACTCACCAGGAAGAATCCGAAGATCCTTCGCAGGACCCTGGCCAAACCATTTTTCGGGTTGTTTTTCCGAGCCATTTTTCCAGCTATCAACCGTGCGTCTTTTCAGATTACGCCGCCATTCCACCCGTCACATAGGCTCCCGAATCCGTGGCGACACGCCCCCCTTGGTTATGTTCGTCACTTCGCCCGCGCGCTGGCCGTGTCCGGCGTTTTTCCGGATGCATACTGAAGTTATTCGGGCGCGGTGATGGAAGGCAGGTGGCAGCCGGTGGAGACGCTGATGGCTGTTGTGAGGAGCGAGTATTTTCCGGCGGGAGCAGTGCTCGTGGGAGTGGTTTTGTTCTGGACAATCGGCTTGCTCGGCGGCCTCTCCTGGTTGAGCGGAGCGCAGCAGCCCTTGGCCATCCTGACGTGGATGATCTTCATCTACGGCGTGGTCGTGCTGTCTCCCCTCGCCGGAATCTGGGCCGCAGTGGACCTTGCCCGCCGTTGGCTGCGGAACCGCCAGGCCCGCCGGCAACAGCTCGGAACGGCCGACGTCGAGTCCCTCTAAGCGTGGGCCCGGTAAGCGATAGCCTGAGGCTAGCGCCTGCCCAGGATCTGACTGCACGGAACGAGGACCTACCATGATCACACGCGTCGACGTCGATGAAGCTGCCGCCCGGATTGCGGGGAGGGTCCGCCGCACGCCCGTTTTCGAGGCGGATGCCGGGACGGTGCCAGGGCAATTGTGGTTCAAATGCGAGTTCATGCAGCACACCGGGACGTTCAAGGCGAGGGGTGCCTTCAACCGCGTGCTTGCCGCCCGGGAGCGCGGCGAGCTGAAGGACAATGTTGGAATCGTCGTCGCCTCGGGAGGCAACGCAGGGCTTGCGAATGCCTACGCCGCGGCGCAACTCGGAGTGCCCGCAACCGTTTTTGTCCCCGAAACCGCACCTGCCGTGAAGGTCAAGAAGCTCAAGGCCAGCGGAGCCTCGGTGGTCCAGCGCGGCAGCGAATACGCCGAAGCGTTTGAGGCCGCCCTGGACTACGCCGCGGAAACCGGCGCCGTCTACTGCCATGCCTACGACCAAGCAGAAATCGCCGCCGGCGCCGGCACTGTCGGCTCGGAGCTGCTGGAACAGCTGGGAGAGGTGGACACCGTTGTAGTGGCCGTTGGAGGCGGCGGGCTCATGGCAGGAATCGCGGCCGCCGTCGAAGGTCACGCCAGGGTTGTCGGAGTCGAGCCGGACAACGCTCCCACCCTCTATTCGGCCCTCGCTGCAGGGGAACCTGTTGATGTGGCCGTCTCCGGGATCGCCGCGGATTCCCTGGGTGCCCGGCAGATCGGCAGGATCGGTTTCGAGGTGGCCGTCCGCACAGGCGTCCGGACGGTCCTGGTGTCCGACGACGACATCGCCGCGGCGCGCTCACTGCTCTGGGAGCAGTACCGGATTGTCGTGGAACATGGCGCAGCCGCCGCTTTCGCGGCCGTGAACTCCGGAGCGTATGTTCCGGCAGCAGGGGAACGGGTGGCCGTGATCCTGTGCGGTGCCAACACCGACCCCGCGACGGTCTGAAGCAGGCTGCCTTGGCCCTGCCGCGAGCGCTCCACAGTTGCTAAGCTCGAGCCACAATGCCGGGGCACGCAAACCGCTTCACGAACGGGACAGTATCATGACGCGATTGATCATCATGGGCCCTCCTGGCTCGGGCAAAGGTACCCAGGCTGAGCACATCGCCGGTCATTTCGGCATACCTGCCATTTCCACGGGAGACATCTTCCGCGCGCACGTCGGCGGCAAGACGGAACTCGGAGCCGAGGCCAGCAAGTACATGGACAGCGGCGAATTCGTGCCGGATCACGTCACCAACGCCATGATCCGCCAGAGGCTTGGCAACACCGACGTCTTGGCAGGATTTCTCCTTGACGGATATCCCCGCACCACGGCGCAGATCGAGGCTTTGGACGGCATTCTGGCCGGCAACCGGCAGCAGCTGGATGCCGTCGTCGAACTGGCGGTCGACGACGACGAGCTCGTCGCGCGGATGCTCCGCAGGGCACAGGTGCAGGGCCGAAGCGATGACACAGCACCGGTGATCCGGCGTCGCCTGGAGCTCTACCGCAACGAGACACAGGCGGTGGTCGAGCGGTACTCCGAGCGTGGGATAGTCCTCGCCGTCGATGGCTCCGGCCGGCGGGAAGAGATCACGGCCAAGGCCATAGCCGCCATTGAATCAGCACTAGGAAAGGGACAGTGAACGGTCAACCGCCTACCGGCCAAAGAATCGAAGACTATGCGATGATCGGGGACCTGCACACCGCAGCCCTGGTCAGCACGGCGGGCTCCATGGACTGGCTGTGCCTCCCGCGCTTCGATTCGCCGGCGTGCTTCGCCGCGCTCCTGGATTCCCCCCAAGCGGGGCGTTGGCTCCTGGCACCTGAAGCCGGGGGAATTTGCACGCGCCGCCAGTACCGGGACGGGACCCTCATCCTGGAAACAGAGTGGGAAACCAAAGAAGGGCACGTCCGGGTCATCGACTTCATGCCGCCGCGCGACGCCGTCGCGGACATCGTGCGCGTGGTGGAAGGGATCCGCGGGACGGTCAAGATGCGCGGGGAACTGATCCTGAGGTTCGACTATGGGCACGTGGTGCCCTGGGTCCGCCGCGACAGGCACGGCCTCCGCGCGGTTGCCGGTCCGGACTCCGTCTACCTCAAGACCCCTGCGCCGTTGGTAGGCAAGGACTTCACCACGGTCAGCGAGTTCACCGTGAACGCGGGTGACCACGTGCCCTTCGTCCTGACGTGGGCGCCCAGCCACGAACGGCGGCCCCGCACCGTCGAGGCGGATATCGCCCTCGAAGACACCTCGGCATTCTGGACGGATTGGTCCAAGCGTTGCAACGTCCGGGGGCCTTACCGGAAAGCCGTCCAGCGTTCCTTGATCACGCTGAAGGCCCTCACCTATGCGCCAACCGGGGGCATCGTTGCCGCCGCCACTACTTCGCTCCCCGAACAGATCGGCGGACCGCGGAACTGGGACTACCGCTATTGCTGGCTGCGTGATGCCACGTTGACCCTTCAAGCCTTCCTGGCCGCGGGCTACACCGAGGAGGCCAGCGCGTGGCGGGATTGGCTACTCCGCGCAGTGGCAGGCGACCCGGCCGACCTCCAGATCATGTACAGCCTGCACGGTCGCCGGCGGTTGCCCGAGTCGGAGCTGACGTGGCTTTCCGGATACCAGGGTTCGAAACCGGTGCGCATCGGGAATGCGGCAGCGGAGCAGCTCCAGCTGGACGTCTGGGGAGAAGTCCTGGACTGCCTGTCCCTGACCCGGGCATCGCTGATGACCGTCGGCGATGAGTCCTGGGCCATCCAGACCGCCCTCATGCGCCACCTTGAGAGCACGTGGGACAAGCCGGACAACGGGCTCTGGGAAGTACGCGGCCCGCGGCGCCACTTCGTGCATTCAAAGGTGATGGCCTGGGTTGCGGCGGACCGCATGGTCCGCGGAATCCGTGAAGCCGGGATGCCCGGTCCGCTGGATCGCTGGGAGGCTTTGCGGGACACCATCCACGACGAAGTCATGACCCACGGATTCGACGCGGAGCGCAACACGTTCGTCCAGTCCTACGGGAGCAAGGAGCTGGACGCGAGCCTTCTCCTCATCCCCAAGGTGGGCTTCCTGCCGCACGACGATCCGCGCGTGATCGGCACCATTGACGCCATCCAGCGTGAGCTGACCGAAGACGGCTTTGTGCTGCGCTACCGCCCGCAAGACAGTAACGACGGACTGCCGGGCGGGGAGGGCGTCTTCCTTGCGTGTTCCTTCTGGATGGTGGACGCACTCTTGGGCGCCGGGCGCCGGGCAGAGGCGACAGCCCTCTTCGAGAGGCTCCTGGCCCTGCGCAATGACGTGGGCCTGTTGAGCGAAGAATGGGACGCACACGCGGGCCGGCAACTTGGCAATACGCCCCAGGCCTTCAGCCATTTCGGTTTGGTGCTCAGCGCCTTGCAACTTCACCACGGCAAAGCGCACCACAGCAATGTCCCGATCGGCGGGGTCCCGGCGTCGGGCTCTCCTGCAGAGGCACCAGAACCGTCGTCGGCCTCAGGAGCGGTTTCGCCCTGACGTTCCGGAGCGCTTGGGCCATCGGAAGATCCGGCCTGCCAAGGCCAGGCCCGCTCCGAGATTGAGCGTTGGCAGGTAGGCCCGTGCCACTGCGGTCCCAACGGCGGGCAGGGAAGCGGCGTCGGGGTAGAGCATGTAGAGCGGCTCGTATCGGGGCCGGAATTTTGCTTTGAATGCCAAGAGGGACCGGAATCCGTAGACCGGTTCCAAAGTCGCCCCCAACCAGTCGAGCAGGCGGTCGAGGTTGCCGGGAGGGCGGGATCGCGGCTTCGGGCGTGGCATCTCGGAAGGGTCCTCTTCGGCCCGAGCCAGGGGCGCACCGGAGAGGCTCACGAATTCGCATCCTTCATCCTTGAGGCTGAGGGCCGCGGACGCGATGAGGAATTCGATGCTGGCCCGGAAGCCGCCGCTACGGCGACGCATGAAATCGAGGGTCCAGCCGACGATGTGACCGTTGCGGTATACGGGCAGCCAAGAGGTGACTGCGTGGACCGTGTGGCGTTTGTCGATTGCAAGGAGGCAGCGCACCTCCGGATCGTCGAGTTCGTCGAGGCTGCCCAAGGTAAAGCCCATTTCGGGCATGTTCCTGTCTGCCACCCATTCTTCGGAGATTTCCTCGATCTGGACCTGGACCGAGAAGGGAGCCGAGGCATAGCTCGTCCATTCGTAGCGGATGCCCGCCTTCGATGCGTTGTTCAACGCCGTACGGATGTCCTGGAACTTCTTTCCCTTGAAGGAGACCGAATGCAATGGCAGGACCGTTTCCTGGGCTACCTGCGCAGAGCTCCATCCGGCGGAATCCGCATGGTCGCGCAACTCTTGGGGCACCGAGTAGAAACACGGCGTCCACCCATTGCCCCTGCAATAACGGGCAAACTCTTCGAAGACGGCGGTTTTCTCGGATGTGGGTCCCACCGGGCCGCCGAGCGTGAGGGCGACCCCCGTGCTCACACGGTAGGCAACAAACGACTGCCCGGAAGGGGAGAACCAGTACATGTTTCCCGGCCACGTGGTCATCCAGGACAGTGAGCTTCCCTCCCACGTCTTGATGACTTTCCGGGCACGCTCCGTACTGGCGTCGTGCCGGGTGTGGGCCTGGTGGAGGAAGGTCCTGAAGATCAGGACACCGGCGACCGCCCAAAAGACGACGCCGACGCCCTCGTACACGAGAACGGCGGCCGTGCCTTGGGGGAAGATCGCCGGGGGAACATCCAGGACGAAGCCCAGCGGAAGGAAGCGGTCCGGGACATCCGCCAGTAGTTCCGGTAGTCCCGGAACGGGGGAGAAGTCCTGGGCGAGCAAGAGGCCGGCGCCGACATAGACGGCACTGAGCACGGCAGCCATCGCAAGTACACGCACCGCGAGGCGCCGGTAGGTCCCCTTCGGGGCCTGGACATGAAACAAGCGCCGGGTCGCGAGCAGAATGATGGTCAGCGCAAGGGGCAGGAGCAGCGGCAGGGCAAAAGTGAACGGCTGCGAGGAAGCCGATCCTTCGATTGCGACAATCCCCTCGCTGGCGCCGGTGTCTGAAGTAGTCTGCTGCAAGACTCCGGCGAGTGCGATTCCGGCGAGAACGGAAAGCCCCACCTGGATCAAAAGGGTCCCCACCCAGGCAAAGCGCCGTCCGCGGCGCAGGCCCTCCGCAAGCAGCAGCAAGAGGAAGGACGGAAGGATGGCCATGAAGATCCCACCGGCCCCGGCACGTAATTGCAACTGCGCGACCGCACAGTCCTTCGCTTGCGCCGGATCGGAGCAGACGTTCTGGAGTGCTTGGGGATCGACAGGCTGGATGTTGGTGAACAGGAAACGCAGGATGGACAACGGCCCCACTGCATGCGGGATGAGGCCGGCGACTACCGGACCGATCGCCGATGCGGCAAGGAGAAGCGAAAGGAGCACCCGGCCTTCGTGCCGGGAACTGACCGGGCGTGCAAACCTCGGCCGGCGGCCCATGAGCAGGGGCCCGAGAACCGTGCCCGCGGTTGCGGCGCCGAGCCTGACCAAGTCCGCAAACCCTCCGCTGTAGAGGGCCAGGAGGAGCAACAAGGCGAAGACGACAAGCCGGATCCGGCGCCTCCACAGGGTTGCCATGGACGCAGTACCCGCCATGGCGGTACCGATGATGAACGCACTCGGACCCACGAAGAGGTGGCTGCCTATCTCGGCTGTCCAGTTACCGAGCAAGCCCTGGGCCAAGGCAAGGAATCCCAGGGCAATGCCAACGCCCAGAATCTGGCTGGAGACCGCAGCGATTGCGTACGCCCGCTGTCCCATCCGGCGTTCCAGCGGGAGGCCCAGCAACAGCACCAAAGCAGTTTCCAGCACATAGCCCGTCAGGTCCCTGGCCCAGAAGGCGGACGTCGCCGCGGCCCACCAGTGATCAGGTACGGAGCGAGGCGTCAGTGCGAAATTGAGCCGCAATTGAGCGTCCGGCCCCGTGGCGAGGCTGGAGGTCAGCGCTCCCAATCCCCAGAAAACGATGACAAAACCCAAGGTGAGCTGCGCTGAGCGCAGTCTTTCCGTCCATGATCGCCGCGAACGGACATCGGGGACGGAGCGGGTTTCCGGCTCGGGCGCCGGTGCGTGCACGTGGTTCCTATCTGTGCGTCGGAATGATGGGGGTGCGAAATGAAATTCTTCCACACCGGCCATCCGGCGAGGATAATTCCCACCTCGCCGTGACCTTCCCCGTCCCGATCCAATAGACTCCGACGTAGGCAGGCTGTCGGCTCGTTCCGCCACCGGTCTATGAGCAATGGAAAGTTGCTTTTACAGCGCTAAAACGAACAGAAAGCAAGCCCGGGACAGGCCGATGCACAAATCTCGCATATTCCGCTCCGCCGCAGCCGTGATCGCCGCCGGAGCACTTTTGGCAGGCTGTTCGCAGGCGCCTGCTGAACCGGGCGACTCATCCAGCGGCAGGCAGACAGCGGCACCCGTTGCACCCTCGGGTAGTCCAGCCGCAGCGGGCCAAAGTCCCAAGAAACCTGAGTCCGGACAAGATCCGTCAAAGCTTCCCGTGGGGTCCTTGTACAAGAACCCCAGCAACAACCGGAACGAAATCATCCTCGCGGACGTCCGGCACACCGCCGTCCTCATCGGGGACTCCCAGTCTGAGCCCCTGGGCTCATGGCCGCGGGGGGCTTTGGGCTCGCTTGGTTACAAGGTGTACTCCGTGGCCCGGGGCGGTACAGGATACGTCGCCGCGACGAGCAGCAGCGGAAACTATATCGACGCGCTGCAGCGCGGAGACTGGGTCCTGCCCTACGGGACGCCGCCGCTGATCGTTGTCGAAGGTGGAGGCAACGATGCCTCCCACAACGCCAGCGACGAGCAGATCACGGCCAACGCCAACAGGCTCCTCGCCGCCCTCAAAAAGAGGTACCCGCAGGCGAAGCTCGTGATGATCGGAACCCTTGCCAGGGGTGCCAACGCGGGCGGGGGGCGCCGCACCGAGGTTGACGCGTTGCTGGGCAATATTGCGGCCAAGGCCGGTGCTCCGTTCTTTAGCGTCGGGGACTGGATCAGCAAATACCAGGTTGCCGGGGACTTGGTGGACGGCGTCCACCTGAACGCTGCCGGGCACGCCAAACTCACCGGTGTACTCGCGGCGGACATGGCCGCAGCGGGACTTAGCCTGCAGCCGGGCCCGAGGAGTGCATCATAAGAGTTGCGGCCACCGGAGGAAGCCGGAAACTGCTTCCGGCTGGTGTCCGGACCGGACCGAGGTCTGGCAGAACGTCGCGAGCCGGAGAACAATTGATCTATGGTCAGCTATTCAGCCCTTGAAGACGCGTCCAGCAAGAATCCGCATGACTGGGGCCGGGCGATGGCAACGGCGATGACAAAGCTCCTGGATGCGGCGCGCATTGACGGACGGCATTTTGAACACGAGTTCCTCTATGGCGAGGAACTGCGCTTGAGGATCGACGAGAACAACGACGGAGCCACGGTCAAGCTCACGTGGACGCCCGCCGACCAGGAACCCGAACAGGAGAAGTCTCCGGCCTGAGTGATTCCTGTCGCCGGATTGGCCCTGGCGCCAAGGACAGTGCTCACGATCGACAACGTGGTTACTCCGCGCTCCCGTTGCTTCCGAGCAGGCTACGGGTCAGGGCCTCGCCGTCGGCCATGAGCTGTCCCACCGCGGTGCCCAGGTGCGGGTCTCCGGGAGTCTCGTCTGCCAGCGCGGCGGCGACCACCGAGCGTCGGATCAGCTCCTTCGCGAACGACGCCGTGGTGCCATCGGTCCGGCCTGCCGCGGCTTCGATCGCCGAGGGGGAGAACGCGATTCCGTTGGAATACAGCCGCAGAAGTTCCACCCGCTCGTGCTTGGACGGAAGTGGGATTTCCACTGCCAGGTCCACGCGTCCTGGCCGCTGGGCGAGGGCCCGTTCCAAAAGTTCCACCCGGTTGGTGGTCAGAACGAACGCGACGTCGGCGTCGTTGTCCAGCCCGTCCATGGCGTCGAGTACCTCGAAGAGCAACGGTTTGGGCCCGTGGCCGAAGCTGCGGTCCTCGGCGATCAGATCGCAATCCTCCAACACCACGATGGACGGCGCCAAGGCCCGCGCGATCTTGGCCGCCTCGGAAATTCTGGCGAGTGAGCCGCCCGAGAGGAGCACCGCCGTCGTACCTTCGCTTTGGCTCAGCAGGTACCGGACCGTGTGCGTCTTGCCCGTCCCGGGCGCTCCATAGAGTAGGAGGCCGCGTTTGAGATGCTGACCGTGTGCCGCAAGGATGTCCGCTTGCCGTGCGATGCCAAGGGTGTGGCTCTCCACCTTGCTGAGGAGCCCGTCCGGAAGGACCACGTCACTGTTGGCGAGCTGCGGCCGCCGGATGAAGGTCACTCCGCTGATGCCCGGCCCGTAGTCGCTGACGGAGAGCGAGATGACTTGGCCTTTGAAAACGCTCTTGTGCTCCATTTCGCGCCGCACCTCGGCCAGGAACCTCGACGCGACGGCAGGGTGGGTGGCCAGGACTTCGAGCGACGCAGTCTGCCGGCCACGCTCGATCTTGGCACCACGTTGGAGGACCGCTATGGGTGATCCGGCGTAGCTGAAGAGCCAGAGCCCCAGCGCAACGGCCTGGCGCTGTTGGTCCGGACCGGTGGCCAGGTTGCTGTAGTCCGGCTGGCTGAGGGGAAACCTCGGGTAGCTGCGGGATTGCTGCAACATGTCGCTGAAAGACATGTGGTGGCGCTGATCGCCGCCGCCGATTCCTACCAGCCGCCGGTCGGGGTCGCGGCCGGCCAGCCCTTCCATCACGATGTCCACATCCACCAGACGGTGCTGCGGGATCTCCTCCGTCACGACGGACAGTTCATGGGCGGGAACCGCGAGGTGCCCGGTCAGTGCCTGTAGAAGTTGTTCGCCGTCGTCGCCATGGTCAAAGCCAAGCTGGGAGAGCCTTGTCAGTGTTCCGAAGTCCTCGATGAATTTCCCCAATTTTTCATCCATGCACAGACCCTAGCAGGATGCGTCGTGACTCAGCACAGCCCGTTCATGGTGGCGATGGCCACCTGCCGGAGCTGCTCGAACTCCGCTTGGCCGCTGCCATCCGTCGATTCAATGTGTTTGTCCGTGTCGGATGGATAGGCGAAGCTCATGGCTATCTGGCGGCTCCCGTCGCTCGTGGACAACGCGATGCTCGCAAACCAGGTGCTCCCGCCGTAGCCGTAGTAGAAGCCGTTCGTGCATTCGTCATTCCACCGCTGCAGCCCGAGTCCGTGGTTCTCCTGCCATAGGGTTTGCATGTCGCGGAGGGTGCTCGCCGTGAGTAGCCTGCCCTGCATGAGCGCTGCGTAGAACGTGTTGATATCGCCCACCGTGGAGATGACGCCCTCTGCGGGGGAACCGACGAGATACTCCGGCTGCGAGGCGTTGACGCGCTCGCCGTCGATGAATTCATAGCTCTGGATCATGTCGCGCGCATCCCGGTCAGGTTCGGATGCCAGCGAGGTGTGGCTCATTCCCAGCGGCACGAAGATATCTGACTTCAGGACATCGCCGATCGGCCGGCCGCGGAGCTTCTGCACTATCGCCGCCAAGGCGAAGTAGTTCGCATCCGAGTAGCGGAACAGCTGGAAGTTCGCGTGCGTCCACGGCACGGTCCCGGCCATGCGGAGGTAGTCCTCGATGCTGAACCTCGTGTCGATGGCCCGCTTGGTCGGCATGGCCTTCAGGATGGCAACAGGCGCGTCGGGCAGGCCGGAGCTGTGGTTCAACAGGGAGCGGACTGTGACGGGGCCCGGTGGATGGACGAGCTGCCCGAATTCCGGGAAGTACTGAGTGACAGGGTCCTCGAGGCCCAGCTTTCCTTCCTGGACCAGCTTGAGCACCGAGACCGCCACCATGGACTGGGTGATGCCGCCGGCCTGGATCCGGTCGGTCACGGCCACCGGTTCGCCGGTCTCGACGTCTTGGCTGCCGTAGGCCTGGGACCATTCCCGGCCCCGGACTTTGATCTGGACGACGACGGCCGGCGCACCCCGGTTGAGCATTTCATGCGCGAAGAAATCCGCAACGGGGGATTCGGGTACTGCCCCTTGGGAATCGGACGACGAGCTACTCGCCGGGGGTTCAGCCGTCAGAGGGTAGGTGCATGAACCGGACGCCAGGATCAGAGCCAGGACGACGGCCATCCGCGCTCGCCGCGAAGTCCGGGATACGCGGGAAGTCCGAGAGGCCCGCGCCGCCTCCATGGCTGCCTCCTGAAGCTACGCTGCCGGGCAACGGCCAGGCGCCCTTGCCCCCGTAGTTTCGATCGTCCTCTTCGGAAGCGAGGGGGTCAACGCCGAAAACGCGGGCGCGGCCCCAAACCCAACTAACTCGCATTAGGTGTCGTCATGAGCGCTCATAACGACACTAACTGCGAGTCAGTTGGGAAAGGAGTGCCTTAGGTCAGCTTGACCTGACGGTTGACGTCCTTGTAAAGCAGGTAGCGGAACGGACCCGGGCCGCCGGCGTAGCAGGCCTGCGGGCAGAAGGCGCGCAGCCACATGAAGTCTCCCGCCTCCACTTCGACCCAGTCATTGTTGAGCAGGTACATGCCCTTGCCCTCCAGGACGTACAGGCCGTGTTCCATGACGTGGGTTTCCGGGAACGGGATGACCCCGCCGGGCTGGAACGTCACGATGTTCACGTGCATGTCGTGGGCCAGGTCGTTGGGGTCCGCGAAGCGTGTGGTTGCCCAGACGCCGTTGACGTCCGGCATTTCCCCGGCCTCAACTTCGTCGTCGCTCGTGACGAAGGACTTGGCTTCATAGCCCTCAAGGCGCTCGTAGGCTTTGCGGATCCAGTGGAAGGAGACGATGTCGTCCGAGACGTTCTCAAGGCCCCAGTTGGAACCGGCAGCGAGGTAGGCGTAGCCGCCCTCCTCGAGCTGGTGCAGTTCGCCGTCGAGGGTCAGGTTGACCTTGCCCTTGGTGACGAAGACGACGCCTTCGACGCCGGCCTCGAACTCGGCCTTGGGAGCGCCGCCACCCGGGCCGATCTCAACGATCAGCTGGGAAAACGTGGTGGCGAATCCGGAGATCGGGCGGGCAATGATCCAGGAACGCGTGTTTGAGAAGCCCGGCAGGTTGCTGGTTACGATGTCGGTCAGCACGCCCTTGGGGATGACCGTGTAGGCCTCCGTGACGATTGCGCGTTCGGTGGTGAGGTGGGTCTGGGGCGGCAGGCCGCCCTCGGGATAGTAGTACTTGCCCATCATTGGATCCTTACTTGGAGGTGGTGTGTGCGAGCCGGGGATGCGCCAGTGCAGTCAGCCGGGGGAGTTCGACGCCGGCAAGCGCCAGCACTTCTTCGGCACCCACCGCTCCACACTGGACGCCGCGCAGGACGAAAGCGGCCAGGGCCCGGGCGGTGGCGGGTTCGTCCATGACGCCGCCTTCGGTGCGCTCCACGTAGTTGCGGAGGCGGGCCGCGGCGGCGGGCAGGCCCTCCCGGTAGAAGGCATACGTTGCGGCGAAACGGCTCGGCAACTGGGCAGCATGCAGGTCCCAGCCCTGGTAATAGCCGCGTTCAAGGGAGCGGCGGACCAAACGGCCGTGCAGCTTCCACGCGTTTTCCACGTTGTCGCCCACCGGGATGATGTTGGTGGAGCCGTCGGAGAGCCGGATGCCCGTTCCCGCAACGGCCAGCTGCATGACTTCCTTCGCGAAATCCGCCACCGGGTGCTCCATGGACTGGTACTCCGCGGAGATCTGCAACGAAGCCGAGTAGTCGTAGGTGCCGTAATGCAATGCGCTGATGCGGCCCGGAACTGCGTGCGGAAGCCGGGCCACGGGGGAGGTCCCCTCCGGGCCGAGGATCAGTTGCGGCGTCTCCACCTGGACTTCGAAACGGAGCCGGCCCGCCGGGAGCGTGTGGATCTCCTCCAGTCGGGAGACCGCGAAGTCCATGGCCTGCACCTGCGCCACCGTGGTGACCTTCGGCAGGGTCAGGATGAGTCCCTCGGGCAGTTCTCCGGCCGAGGCCAAAGTGGAGACGAACAGGTCCAGGGTCTTCAGGCCACGTGCCCGGGTGGGGGCCTCGAAACACTTGAACCGGATGCCGATGAACGGCGGCGCGGACCCCGCGGCAACGGCTTCGCTGACAGCCTGGGCAGCCGCTACGGCCGCGACGTCTTCTGCTTCGTCGCCCCGGTCGCCGTAGCCGTCCTCGAAGTCGAGGCGCAAGTCCTCGATCGGTTCACTGCGCAACTTGGCAGCCACACGGGTGGCGACGGCGGCAGCCAGTTCGGGCTCTTGGCCCAGCAACGTACCGAGCCTTTCGAGACCGCCGTGGGCCTCCGCCGTCGTGATTGCCTGGGCGCCCCATTCAGCCGACAGCGACGGCGTGAAACGGTCCGCCGGGACGTACACCGTGTGCACGGGCTGGCGGGTGCCGTCGTCGCCGGGGTAATTGCGCTCCAGCAACTGGTCGGTGGCAGCCAGTTGGGAGTCGATCGCGGCGAAATCGGCCGCAGAGAAGGAGGATGCGGCCATTCCTACACCAGCTCGTAGGCGGGAGTGGTGAGGAAGTCCGTGTAGTCCTCGGAGAGACAGATGTCCGCGATCAGGCGGCTCGCCGGCTCGTAGAACTTCTCGAAGGACTCGGCGTCGACCTCGCTGCGCAGGCGGTCGGTCTCTTCGCCGAGGATCCGGGTGACCAGCTCGCGGGTGACCGTGTTGCCGGTGTCGGCCAGGACCGACTTGTTGCGGATCTGCTGCCACACCTGGGAACGGGAGATTTCCGCCGTGGCGGCGTCTTCCATGAGGTTGTGGATGGCAACGGCGCCGCTGCCCGAAAGCCACACCGCGGTGTACGCGACGGCGACGTAGAGGTTCAAGCGAAGCCCCGCCTCGGTCACGTGGCCACCGGCGGAGGAGATGTCCAGCAGCTGATCGGCGGTCACGGAGACCTCCGGGCGCTGCTTGTCCAGCTGGTTCGGCTTGTCGCCGAGCACGGAGTCGAACACTTCGCGGCACGTGGAGACGAGGTCCGGGTGGGCCACCCAGGAACCATCGAAACCGTCGTTCGCCTCGCGGGTCTTGTCCGCGCGGACCTTCTCGAAGGCCTGGGCTGTGACTTCGGGTTCGCGGCGGTTCGGGATGACGGCAGCCATGCCGCCCATGGCGAAGGCGCCGCGCTTGTGGCAGGTCTTGACCAGCAGTTCCGTATAGGCGCGCATGAACGGGGCCGTCATGACCACGGACGCGCGGTCCGGCAGGATGAAGGACTCGCCGGCGTCGCGGAAGTACTTCACGATGCTGAACAGGTAGTCCCAACGGCCGGCGTTCAGGCCCGACGCGTGGTCGCGCAGTTCGTAGAGGAACTCGTCCATTTCGAACGCGGCCGGAATGGTTTCGATCAGCATGGTGGCGCGTACGCTGCCCTGCGGGATGCCGAGGTAGTCCTGGGCGAAGACGAAGATGTCGTTCCACAGCCGGGCTTCGAGGTGGCTTTCCATCTTGGGCAGGTAGTAGTACGGGCCGTGGCCGTTGAGCAGGAGCTGCTTGGCGACGTGGAAGAAGTGCAGGCCGAAGTCCACCAGCGCGCCCACGGTCGGTTCGCCGTCGAGCAGCAGGTGCCGTTCGTCCATGTGCCAGCCGCGGGGGCGGGCGACGACGACGGCGAGCGGCGCGTCCGTGCGGAGCCGGTATTCCTTGCCCTCCGGGGAGGTGTAGCTCAGGGTGCCCTGGGCTGCGTCGCGGAGGTTCAGGATGGCGTCGATGACGTTCGCCCACGTCGGGGTGCTGGCGTCCTCGAGGTCGGCGAGCCACACCTTGGCGCCGGAGTTCAGGGCATTGATTGCCATCTTGGCCGGGGAGGCCGGGCCGGTCATCTCGACCCGGCGGTCCTGCAGGGCCACGGGTGCTTCGGCGACCTTCCAGTCGCCGTCGCGGATGTCCTGGGTTTCCGGCAGGAAGTCGAGGCGGCCGGTGCGGGCCACTTCTTCGCGCTTGGCGACGCGGGCCGCGAGGAGCTCGGTGCGGGTGCCCGCGAAACGGCGGTGCAGTTCCTCCACGAAGGCCAACGCCTTGGGAGTCAGGATCTCCTCGGCTCGTTCGATCGGCCGGGGGTCTGTGACTGTGAGAGCCATGGGGTGGTCCTTTCCTAGAGAGCGCGAGCGGCCTGCGTTTGCTGCTTCCGCGCGTTTGCGTTTGCTGCATTTGCTACGGCTGCGGCGACGTCGGCTGCAACGTGGGGGTCGAAGACGCTGGGGATTATGTAGCTCGCATTCAGTTCATCATCTGCGACCCGGTTGGCGATAGCCTCTGCCGCGGCCACGAGCATTTCCGGGATGATGTCCGATGCTCCGGCGTCGAGCAGTCCGCGGAAGAAGCCCGGGAAGGCCAGCACGTTGTTGATCTGGTTGGGGAAGTCGCTCCGGCCGGTGGCCACCACCGCTGCGTGCTTGGACGCGATCACCGGGTCGATTTCGGGGGTGGGGTTGGCCATGGCGAACACGATCGCGTCCTCGGCCATCGAGGCGACCTGCTCTTCGCCGATCACGTGCGGAGCGCTGACGCCGATGAACACGTCCGCACCCTTGAGGGCTTCGTGCAGCGTGCCGGAGAATCCGGCCTCGTTGGTATTCGCGGCGATCCAGGAACGGTGCTCGTCGTCGTACTTTTCGCCCGAGTGGATAGCGCCGGAGCGGCCGGCAGCGACGATGTGCTGCGCGCCCTGCGCCTTGAGGAGCTGGATGATCGCAGAGCCGGCAGCGCCGACGCCGGAGACAACGATCTTGACCTCGGACAGCTTCTTGTCCACCACGCGCAACGCGTTGACGAGGGCCGCGAGGGTGACAATTGCCGTTCCGTGCTGGTCGTCGTGGAAGACGGGGATGTCCAGCTCGTCGCGCAGCCGCTTCTCGATTTCGAAGCACCGCGGGGCTGCGATGTCTTCAAGGTTGATGCCGCCGTAGACCGGAGCCATGGCCTTCGCGATCATGATGATTTCTTCAGTGTCCTGGGTGTCCAGGCAGACCGGCCAGGCGTCGACGTTGGCGAACTGCTTGAACAGCGCGGCCTTGCCTTCCATGACAGGCAGTGCCGCGGCCGGGCCGATGTTGCCCAAGCCAAGGACGGCCGAACCGTCGGTGACGACGGCGATGGTGTTCCGCTTGACCGTCAGGTTGCGGGCAGCTGCCGGGTCCTCGGCGATGGCGAGGCAAACGCGAGCGACGCCGGGAGTGTAGGCGCGCGAAAGGTCGTCGCGGTTGCGCAGGGCCACCTTCGGGACGACCTCGAGCTTGCCGCCCAGGTGCATGAGGAAGGTGCGGTCCGAGACGTGCTGGACCGTGACGCCGTCGAGCGCGTTGAGGGCGTCCTTGACGCGGTTGGCGTGGTCTTCGTCCGTGGTGTTGCAGGTGACGTCAACAACCAGGGTGTCGTGGTGCGACTCGGTCACATCCAGCGCGGTGACGGCCGCACCGGCAGCGGCGACCGCAGCGGCCAGCTCGCTCGTGGCAGTGAAGCTCGACGGCGCGGCGACGCGCAGGGTGATCGAATTTCCGGGGCTCGGGTTCGCCATTGAATTTCCTCCTCGTACAGGCCCATAGCGGGCCTCCGCTCAAACCGAATGTTTTCGTATTATGGATATTATTATCTACAAAGTGGAAACACAAGCCCTGATCGGCAGGCAAGCATTCCGGCGTCGCGTGCTGTATCTTGAGTGTTCTAAGCAATTCTTTTCACGATGCGGATAAGAGTTGTCGGATTCCGAGCCATAGGAGACAACGGAATGGCTGAAAAGCCCTCGGGAGGCGTGCAGTCCGTCGAGCGCGTCTTCGAACTGCTGGAACTCATCACCGACGCCGGCGGAGACGTCACGTTGAGCGAACTGTCGTCGTCGACAGACCTGCCGCTCCCCACCATCCACCGCCTGCTGCGCACTTTGGTGTCCCTCGGCTATATCCGGCAACTGCCCAATCGTCGCTACGCGCTGGGCCCCCGGCTCATCCGGCTTGGCGAAGGCGCCAACAAGCAACTCGGAGCACTGGCCCGCCCCCAGCTGAAGTCCCTCGTGGACCGGCTCGGCGAAACGTCCAACATGGCCGTGCTGGATTCCGACATGGTCATCTACGTTGCCCAGGTTCCGTCCCTGCACTCCATGCGCATGTTCACCGAGGTGGGCCGCCGCGCCCATACGCACGACACCGGCGTCGGCAAGGCCATCCTGGCCCAGTTGGATGACGAAGTGGTCCGCGGGATCGTGGCCCGCACGGGCATGCCGACTCCCACGGCTAAGAGCATCGGGGACATCGATTCCCTGCTCGCCGATTTGAACCGGATCCGCGAACGCGGCTACTCGATCGACGAGGAAGAGCAGGAGATCGGCGTCCGTTGCTTCGCGATGGCTGTGCCCAATGCTCCGACGCCCACGGCTATTTCGGTTTCCGGACCGGTGTCCCGCGTGGACCAGCACTTCGCCGACCGCGCCGTGCCGCTCCTGCGCGAAGCCGCGCTCGCGATCTCGGCCGAGCTGAACCAGAACTAACCGTCCCGGACGCTCGCTCACCTATGTCGGGTTTTTGGCGCACGCTCGCTCACCTATGTCGGGTTTCGGGCGGACGCTCGCTCACGGGGTGAGCGAGCGTCCTGGAATTTGGCCCTATAAGTGAGCGAGCGTCCGGCGGTTTCTGTTTGATGACGGCGGGCGCTCAGGCGAGGGCGCCGTCGTTCACTTCGACGCCGTTAGGCTCCAGGTTGATCATGGGGGATCGCTTTTCGAAGTACCAGAAGGTCAGCAGGCCCAAGGCACAACCGAGGAACCAGCTGTAGTTGCCGATCCAAGTTGCGTTGACTGTGGTGGCTCCGGAGTCAAGGAGCGCTTTGGGAATCAGGACCGAGGCGATCGACACTACGCCGCTGATGGCCACTGACTTGACCGCGTTGGGGTTGTAGCCGTTGCGGAACCAGTACTTGCCGCTTGGCTTCATCGTGTACATGTCCTCAACCCACACCTTCTGCTTTCCCACGAGGTAGTAGCCGGCGATGAGGATGCCGAAGAGCGGGCCGATGAGCGCCCCCAGAACGCCGAGCGTGTAGTGGATGGCGTCGTCGTTCGAGTACCAGTTCCACGGGGTCAGGATGACGGATCCGACGGCGGCGATCATGCCGCCCATGCGCCAACTGATTTTCTGCGGGCTCACGTTGGAGAAGTCGAACGCCGGCGAGATGAAGTTGGCCACGATATTGATGCCCACGGTCGCGATGACAAAGGTCAATCCGCCGAGCAGCACGGCGAACACCGAATCGATTTCCTGCACGGTCTTGACCGGGTCCGTGATGAGGTGCCCAAAGACCGGGGTGGTGGCCGACGCCGTGATGACCGTGAGTAGCGAGAAGAACAAGAAGTTGACGGGCAAGCCCAGGAGATTGCCCTTCTTGACGGCCTTGAAGCTCTTGCCGTAACGCGCGAAGTCGCCGAAGTTGAGCATGGGGCCGGAGAAATACGACACCACCAAGGCGATCGCGGAGATCATGACCGGGATGGACGCAGCGAAGTCGAGCGGTTCGCCGGCGGAGAGGTTGAGGCTGATGTTGCTGACGCCGGCCTTGGATACCAAGTAGATCGCAAGAACCAACATGACAACGTAGACAGCCGGTCCGGCGAAGTCGATGAATTTGCGGATGGTTTCCATTCCGTTCCAGAACAACGCGGCCTGGGCTACCCAGAGGATTCCGTAGCAAATCCAACCCAGGGCAGAAAGGCCAAGGAAGCCGTACTGATGGACGTCGTACAACGGCTTCATGGCCGGGAAGAACTTGAGGAACACGATCACCAGGGCTTCGGAGGCCAGGAAAGTCTGCACTCCGTACCAGGCGACAGCGATGAGACCGCGGATGATGGCCGGGATGTTGGCACCTTTGACGCCGAAGACGGCCCGGTTGATCACGGGGTAGGGGACGCCGGTCTTCTGACTGGGCTTCGCCACGAGGTTGCAAAACACCTGGACAATCACGATGCCCACCAGCAGGGCCACCAACACTTGCCAGCTCGCCAGGCCGAGGGCAAAGAGGCTGCCCGCCGTCACATAGCCGCCGATGCTATGGACGTCCGACATCCAGAACGCGAACAGGTTGTAGCTGTTCCAGCGCTGGTTGTTCAGGGGCACCAGGTCTTCGTTGCTGAGCCGCGGGTCACGGCGTGCGGCGGCTTCATCAATCGGGTGGCCAAGTAGGGTGCCGGTCTTCTCTGGGGCGAGTTGTGCTTCGGCCATCGGTTCCTCGAATCAGGGTTTTCCACGACCGGGGCAGTCGTTTCACTGGTTCAATTCAATGGAACAGATGTTTCAGTTCAGTTTCCGGACCGCTAACTCTTCTTTACGCTTGGCGCCGGGCCCGGCGAGCGAGCCGAGCACGGCCGCCTTCGGACTACCGTCGCTCGATCTCTTCCAGTGAGTCGAACAGCCCGGTGATTTCCCGGACGCGATCCCTTCCTGAACGGCCCTTCGCCGCCAACACGCCGTTCGCGAGGACGCTCACGAGGCTCATGGCCGACGCATAGCTGTCAAAGGCGGCGCTGCCCTCCACAGGGCATTCGATCCAGACGGAGGCGTCGGCCGCCAGCCAGCGCGCGCTCGGGTCTCCGATCAAGATGGTGCTCGCGCCGGTGGCGGTAGCGGCCTTCAGGACACGGTCGAAACGGTCGGGCCTGCGCCGGAATCCAAGCAGAACCACGACGTCGTTCCCGTCCAGTCCGGCGAGCTCCTCGCCCACGCTTTGGCCCGGCTGAGGGGCCAGAGCCACCGACGAACGGCACTGGAGAAGCTGCTGCCGGAAATGGAGGGCGACAGGGAAACTGTTGCGGAAACCGATCAGAAGGACATTCCGGGCCTCAGCCAGTTGTTGTGCCACCTTGAGGAGGCGATCGTCGTCGAGCGTATCGAAAAGGCGGTCCAGGTTCTGCTGCTCCTGTGCCAAATGCAGGGGGATCCCGCCGTCGGCCTCCTGCCTGGCGAGCGGCACTCCGCTGGACCTCAGGCTCCGGGTGTGTTCCTTGACCTCGTTGAAATCGGCGAATCCCAGGCGGCGGAAGAGCCTGCTCATGGTGGCCTTGGAAACGCCGCTTAGCTGGGCGAGCTCGGCCGCGTTGTAGACCGCAAGGTCGCCCAAGCGGTCCAGCAGGGTATCCGCGGCCTTTTGCTCCTGCGGCCCAAGCTCCGAGTAGTGTTGTTCGATTCGCTCATCGATCCTCATGAAACAACCGTCTCACGCGGACCCGTAACTAGCGCGACATGGCAGGTGTTGCCCCATTCCTTGGCTGAGGAAGAGGGGCAACACCTGCCAGTTCGGCGCAGAAAGGCGCTTTAGAACCGTCAGTGCTCGACGGCGGTGGACGACGTGAGTGGCACTTCCTTGCCCTCGGCGTCGATCAGTTTGCCGTTCTCGAACCGGTCGCCGTTCGCAAGGCACGCAATGTCCGATTCGGTGACCACGCGTCCCGTGCCTGCGACGAACACGGACTGGTTGTCCGAGTTGCCGGCCTTGAAGTGGTTGAAGAGCACGTTCAGCAGGATGGCCATGATGGCGGCCGAGCTGATGCCCGAGTGGAAGATCGTGGAGAACCATGACGGGAACTGGTCGTAGAACTTCGGGGCGGCGATCGGGATCATGCCGAAGCCGATGGATGCCGCCACGATGATCAGGTTCATGTTGTTGCGGTACTCCACCTTTGAGAGCGTGCGAATGCCGCTTGCGGCCACGGTTCCAAAGAGTACGACGCCGGCGCCGCCCAGGACGGGCGTCGGAACCGCTGCGACTACTCGCCCGAGGACTGGCAGCACGCCGAGAACCACCAGGATGAGTCCGCCGGCGCTGACCACGAAGCGGCTCTTGATGCCGGTGATGGCCACGAGGCCGACGTTCTGGGCGAAGGCGCTCTGGGTGAAGGAGTTGAAGAGGGGTGAGACGGCGCTTGAGAGCATGTCCGCGCGTAGTCCGTTTCCAATGCGCTTGGAGTCGACCTTGGTGCCCACGATTTCGCCAACTGCGATGATGTCCGCCGAGGTCTCGGTCAGGGTGACCAGGATGACGATCAGCATCGAAACGATGGACGCGATTTCGAAGGTGGGAGCACCGAAGGCGAACGGAGTGGGGAAGGCAACGATCGGACCCTGGCCGACCTTGGAGAAATCTGCCATGCCCGTGGCGAGGGCGATGACGGTCCCGATAGCCATGGCAAGGAGGATGGACAGGCGGGAGATGGCCGCGTTGCCGATCTTGCTCAGGAGCAGGACGATTCCCATCGTGGCCGCGGCGAGTCCGATGTTCGCCATGCTGCCGTAGTTGGGTGCCGCGCTGTTGCCGCCCATGGCCCAGTTCGCTGCGACGGGCATGAGGGTCAGTCCGATTGTCGTGATGACGGTACCCGTGACCACAGGCGGGAAGAATTTGATGATCTTGGAGAAGAGGGGAGTGATCGCCAGGCCGATCAAGGACGCCACAATGACTGAGCCGAACACCGCCTGGATCCCGCCGCCCCCGTGGACGATCGCCACCATGGTGGAAACGCCGGCGAAGGACACGCCCTGGACCAGCGGCAGCTGCGATCCGAAGAACGGGATGCCGATCGTCTGAAGAATGGTGGCGAGGCCGCCGACAAACAAGCAGGCCGCGATCAGGAGGCCGATGTCCTGCGAGGACATGCCCGCGGCGGCTCCGATGATGAGCGGCGGGGCGATGATGCCGCCGTACATGGTCAAGACGTGCTGGAAGCCGTAGGCGAACGTGCTCCCGATCGAGAGGCGCTGGTCCTCGGGGCGGGCTGGCCCGGACCCTGCGGGGCGGGTTTTCTTCTTGGTGTTCATGGCAGACTTTCTTGGTTCATGGCAGACGTCTTTGTCTGGCTAACGTTGTCTGGCTAACAAGGTGGTTTTGGGTATGGCCTCCCAACTGACTCGCATTTGATGCGAGTCAGTTGGGCGGGTGTTTAGAGGCTTAGCAGAAGCCGGCGATGCCGTTCCACGCAGCCGGGGCCGGTGTGGTGTTATCGCGCTGGACCGTGGCTTCGATCAAACCGTACGGGCGGTCGGCGGCGAAGAAGACCTCGTTGGGGTTGTCGAGGCCGAACGGGCTGAGGTCCACCAGGAAGTGGTGCTTGTTGGGCATCGAGAACTTGATCTCGTCCACTTCGCTGTGGGCCTCGAGGACCTTCTTGCCCATGTCGAACAGGGTCTGCTGCAGGGCGTGGGAGTAGTTCTCCGTGAAGCCTTCCAAGAGCAGGGCCTTGATGTCCTCGTAGCTCTTGTTGAAGTCGGTCCCGGCAGCGTCGAGCCCGGTGTTGTAGCGCCAGCGTGCCGAGACGTCGGTGGCGAGGATGCGGTCCGTGGTCTCGGGCAGCGTGGTGTACCGGTCGCGGGGGTAGCCGACGAAGCCGGACTGCGTGGTCTTGAGGACGGTCAGGTCCTTGAGGCCCGAGATGACGTGCGTTGTGTTGCCTTCGCGGACCACGACGGCGGTGCGGACTTCCTGCCCCTTGCGGACAAAGCTGTGGTCGTGTTCGGAGCCGTGTGCCTGGATGCGCTCCCAGGTGAAGGCCTCGGCTTCCCAACGGCCGCCCGTGACCCACTCAAAGCCCGAGGTGAAGTGTTCGCTCAAGCGCAGGAGGAAGGCTTCGGGGGAGCCGATGCCGTCGCGGGCAAAGGCGTAGATGGTGTTCTTCTGGGTGTCCGTGGCGACCACGTGTGCGTTGTCGCCTTGGAGGTGCGCAGCCTGGAAGTCGCCACGCAATTGCGAGGTGACGTTCAGGTCTTCGATCTGGTGGCGGTCGGTGTCGCGGGTGACTTTGACGACGCGGACTTCAGCCTTGCCGTACTGGTTGTCGCCGAGGACGATCTTGTTGCTCATGGTCATATCCCAACTTCTATGAGGTGGAACCCCTAAGGTCCACCAATGAAATTAAGCGCGTGTTTCGTACGCGTTTCTGGTGGAGCCGACCCAACAAAAAAGAGCCGGCATCCGTTGATGCCAGCTCATTACGACCCTGCCTGCTGCTCCCAGGTTACGTGACCTGCGCCACGAATTGAAGAAAGCGTAGCCCACCTTTGCCAGTGGTGTACATCACTTCTGGAGAATCGTTATCTACTTTCCGAATGTGACCGACGGCGGTTGGCGGCAGGGGCGCGGCCCCGCGGACACCCCTTGACGCGGTTCGGGAATCCCCTCTACCATTTCCATATAACAAAAAATGTTTTCCAAGATGTGGAAGTAACGAAGAGCTTCAACCGCATCGCCACGGAGAACTTGAGCGCATGAAATAGGAGGACAGATGGACTCGCAGGATAAGAACAACGTCGTGGAATTCCCGGCGCCCGGCCAGGAACTGTACCTGCCGTTCGGCGCCACGGATCCCGACTTCTACATTCCGGCCGACTGTGACCGCACGCCCGGGACTTTCTCCCGTTGGTTGCGTGCCCTTCCGGTGTTCGGCCGGCAGCGTTCCTAGGGCTCCTGCCCCTGGGGATGAGGGACTCTGCGCAACAGAGCCAAAAAGGCGGGCGGCACCTGGGGAGGTGCCGCCCGCCGCTTCGGGTTGACCGACAAGTAGCGTCGCGGGACAAAGTCTGTCCGGCGAAGCTACATTGGCAAAGCCTTGGCGATCGTCGAAATGATCATGCTCGCTTTGACGGACACCAGGATCAGGCTCAGGGCAGTCAGGCCAATCAGTGCCCAAACCGGCGCGAGTCCGCGCTGCGGCGCGACCTTGTGGACGATCACTGAACGGCCCACGACGTAGACTCCGGCGCCGAGGAANGACGGACACCAGGATCAGGCTCAGGGCAGTCAGGCCAATCAGTGCCCAAACCGGCGCGAGTCCGCGCTGCGGCGCGACCTTGTGGACGATCACTGAACGGCCCACGACGTAGACTCCGGCGCCGAGGAAGGCCCATGCCCAATGGAAGGGGCGGACCACCCCGTCCCTTTGCAACTTTTGCCAGTCGAGGTAGGACAAGAGGACGCTGACCCCGTAGATGAGCCAGCCTGAAATGACCAGCAGGAAATAGGGAACGCTGAACGCGCTGGGATCGAGGGTGGGTACGCGCCGAGCGCCGACATACCGCAGGTGGAAGACCGGGTTCCAGAGCAACAGGATGATCAGGGTGATCACTGGCAGCAGGGTGACGAGCCAGATGAACGGATTGTAGACCGGCGTCCCCCTGCTGATTTCCGGGCGCGGCGCGGGCTGGACCGATCCCGCGTATTGCGGAGGCCCCCCGTATTGCCCGGGCCTTGCGGCCGCGGGCCACGCCGCGCCGGGCTGACCTGGGCCGGCCTGACCCCCGCCAGCCTGGCCTGCGCCGGTCTGACCTGGGCCGGGCTGACCTGGGCCGGCCTGACCCGCGCCGGCCTGGGCCGGCGGGTTCCACGCGTTCCCGGTCCAGGCGTTACCGTCCCACCACCGTAGTTGCCCGGAGCCTGAGGGGTCCGGGTACCAACCTGGAGGAGTCGGCGTGTTGTGCTGGGGGACGGTCATGATGTGCCTCCTGATCTACGACCTAATCGAGAGGCTACTCCTTACCCCTGATGATTTTCTGTGCGGCGGCTGAATGTTTGGCAATAAGTTCCGGGATGTCCAGGCCGGGAATTTGCCCGTCCACAACGCGCCATTTACCGGCGACAATGACGCGGTCGGCGCGGTCCGCCGCGCAGAGCAACAAGGCCGCGACGGGATCGTGGCTGCCGGAGAAGCGCAGCCCGTCGAGCGTGAACAAGGCCAGGTCGGCCTGCATGCCGGGAGCGATCTGCCCGATGTCCGTGCGGCCCAGCGCTGCAGCGGAGCCCCGCGTGGCCCAACCGAGGGCGCGCTCCACCGGGACGTCCGCGCCGTAGCGCAGCCGCTGCAGGTACAACGCCTGCCTCGCTTCGAGGATCATGTTGGAGGCATCGTTCGACGCCGAACCGTCCACTCCCAGCCCCACGGGAACCCCGGCGGCCTCGAGTTCCAGCACCCGTGCGGTGCCCGACGCGAGCCGCATGTTCGACGTCGGGCAATGCGCGACGGCGGTGCCCGCGGCACCCAGCCGGGCGATCTCGTCGTCGTCGAAATGGATGCCGTGGCCCAGCCAGGTGCGTTTTCCAAGCCAGCCGACGCTGTCCAAATAGTCCACGGTGCGCAGCCCGAACATCTCACGGCAGAAATCTTCCTCGTCGATGGTTTCCGCGAGATGGGTGTGGAGCCGGACATCCAACCGTTCGGCCATGGCGGCGCTCTCGGCCATGATTTCCCTGGTCACGGAGAACGGCGAGCAAGGGGCCAAGGCGATCTGGATAACCGCTCCGTCTCCGCGCTCGTGATACTTCCCGATCAGCCGTTCGCTGTCCGCGAGGATCACCTCGGGACGCTGCACGGTGGAACGCGGCGGCAGGCCGCCGTCGTCCTCGCCGAGCGTCATGGACCCGCGGGTGAGGGTCGCGCGCATGCCGAGTTCACGCACGACGCCGACCTCGACGTCGATCGCGTCCTCAAGTCCCGCGGGGAAGAGGTAGTGGTGGTCGGCTGCCGTGGTGCAGCCGGAAAGCAGGAGTTCCGCGAGTGCTACCTTCACGGCAAGCTCGAGGCTGTCCGGCGTCAACCGCGCCCATACGGGATACAGGTTCTGCAGCCAGGGGAACAGGGGAGCGTTGGCTACTGGGCCCCAGGCTCGCGTGAGGGTTTGGTAGAAGTGGTGGTGCGTGTTGATGAGCCCGGGAAGCAGGACGTGGCTGCCGGCGTCGAACGTTTCATGGCAGGGCGCGGATGGACGCTTTCCTGCGGGGACGAGCTCTGCGATTTTCCCATCGCTGACCACGATGCCGCCGCGGGCGTCGAGGCCGTTGGCGGTGAACACTGCGAGGGGATTCTTGATCCAGAGCCGGGAAGAGCTTGGATCCGTTGCCGGGGCTGCTGGCTGGAAATCGGATGTCTGGGACACGGGGATCCTTGTCTGGTCGGCGTAGTTGCGTTCCAGCTCAGTGGTTCCTGTCTGCTGATCCAGGTTCCGGAGGTCAACCCTGCCGGTGGCACCCAGCGTAGGTGGCTCCCCGAAGTGCGTCAATGTGACCGGCGGCGAAACGCTCCCCTGCCGGGCACCAAGCATGAATTTCACATGTTGAAACTTTTTTTCCAGAAACTATGGCGCGGCTCACACCACCGGTGCTAATCTCAATTTGCCAAAGGCGGGCACCCGGACTCCGGGAAGCTATCTACCAGGCGAAACCTTCAAAAGCACATGCTGAAGCCTGGTAATCGCAGCACTGGTCTGTCATGTTCAGATGCCTCCCTGGTTACAGGCTTCCTCAGCACTAAGGAAGTCGCACATGAGTACCACCGTCACGGCCGAACATTTCTTGGCCACTTCCATTGAGCTGGCAACAGCCAATGTCCTCAACAGCGGCGGCCCGTTCGGCGCCGTCATTGTCACCGCGGATGGCCGCGCCTTCGAAGGCGTCAACCGGGTCACCGCTACCAACGACCCCACGGCCCACGCCGAGGTCACCGCCATCCGCAATGCGTGCCGCGAACTCGGCACCTTCGATCTCAGCGGGGCAACCCTCTACACGAGCTGCGAGCCATGCCCCATGTGCCTGGCCTCGGCGCTCTGGGCCCGCATCGGAAACGTGGTCTTCGCAGCAGACCGGCACGACGCCGCATCCGTCGGCTTCGACGACGCCGTCTTCTACGAATACTTCGAGAACGAGGACCGGGACACGCTCATGCCGGTCACCAAGCTGGAACTGGGCGACCCCCAGGCCCCGGCCACCCTGGAACCCTTCAACACCTGGAACACGCTTGACTCCAGGATTGACTACTAGGGCCCGGTGGCTGAAATGACAATCCTGGACCCCGCAGAAATGCGAACGGCAACTGAAAAGCAGGCTGCGCCTTCCGGCGCAGGGCAGACAGAGGCACGCGAAAAGCACACGGCAACCGGACTGGCACAGCGGGGCAGCAGCCCCAGGCCCCCCGCGTCGAACTCCTTCCTGGATCGTTTCTTCCAGATCACCAAGCGTGGCTCCACGCTGGCCCGCGAATTCCGCGGCGGCATCGTCACGTTCTTCACGATGGCCTACATCGTTATCCTCAACCCACTGATCCTCGGCGGATTCTCAGCCCAGAACGCACCCACGGATGTGGCCGGCGGATGGTTGTCCGCGGCGCAGGTGGGGGCAGTCACCGGCCTGACCGCCGGTGTCATGACGGTCCTCTTCGGCCTGATCGCGAACCTGCCGTTCGGGCTCGCCGCGGGCCTGGGAATCAACTCGTTCCTGGCAGTAGCCGTGATCCATGAGGTCACCTGGCCGGAAGCCATGGGCCTGGTGGTCATCAACGGCATCCTGATTGTCCTGTTCGGCGTCACAGGTGCCCGGACCGCGATCTTCAAGGCCGTCCCCAAGGAACTCAAGGCCGCCATCACCGTTGGCATCGGCCTGTTCATCGCCTTCATCGGCTTCGTCGATTCCGGCTTCGTCCGCGCCACCAAAGGCGGACCGCCGGTTCAGCTCGGCAACGATGGTTCCATCACCTCAATACCAACCCTTGTTTTCATTGTCGGTCTGCTGGTCATGGGAATCCTTGTGGCCCGTAAGATCCAGGGCGGCCTCCTGATCGGAATCGTCGCCACCACAATCCTCGCCGCCGTCGTCGAGGCCGTCATGCACATCGGGCCTGGCAGCGCAGCCAATCCCGGTGGCTGGCACCTCAACACTCCGGTGCTGTCCGGCCAGTTGGTTTCGGCCCCGGACTTCAGCTTGGTGGGCCACTTCGACCTCTTCGGTTCGTTCTCGCGGATCGGCGGCCTGGCCGCCACGATGCTGGTGTTCACCCTGGTGTTCACCAACTTCTTCGATGCCATGGGCACCATGACCGGCCTCGCCAAGAGCGCCGGCGTGGCCTACAAGGACGGGACGTTCCCCAAGCTCAAGTCGGCCTTCATCGTCGAAGGCCTGGGCGCGGTAGCCGGCGGCGCGACGTCGGGCTCGTCCAACACCGTGTACATCGACTCCGCTGCCGGGATTGGCGAAGGCGCCCGCACCGGCCTGGCGTCGGTAGTCACCGGGCTGTTGTTCCTGGGGTCGATGTTCCTGACCCCGCTCACCAGCGTGGTTCCGCTCGAGGTCGCAGCCGCAGCCTTGGTGGTAGTCGGAGCCATGATGATGGCACAGATCCGCGAGATCAAGTTCTCCAAGTTCTCCGTGGCCCTGCCCGCTTTCCTCACCATCGTCACCATGCCGCTGACCTACTCCATCGCCAACGGCATCGGCGTCGGATTCATCTCCTGGGCCGTGATCCACGCGGCTTCGGGTAAGGGCAGGAAGGTCCATCCGCTCATGTGGGTGGTGACTGTGGGCTTCTTGGTCTACTTCGCCCGCGGGCCGATCAGCGCGCTGATGGGAGCGTAGCCGGCCGTTGAGACGGCGGTCCGGCCGCAAATCACCGCAATGAATAGGCGTCCGCCGATCGTCACCAACCGCATCATGCGGACGACGACGGCGGGCGGCGGTGAGGTGCGGCCGCTCCGCTAAGGACCGGGGTGGGAAATGAGAGGCCCGCCCCGGTCCTCTTCACGCAACGGGTCGCCTGTTTACCCGAAGCTCTCCTGTACAGACGCAAGGAATGAGAATATGAGGCAAGATCGCACACTGCCCCGGGCGGGTTTCCGGTCCGGGACCTCGGTAAAGGAGGTGTTGCCATGCTGGAATTGATGCCCTCGCTGGGCACATGGCGGCCCGCGGTCTCCGGGCAGCGATGCGCCGTTGCCACCATCGTGGCCGCGGGAGGCTCGGTCCCCCGGCCCCTCGGCACGTCCATGCTGGTTTCCGAACACGGGGACGTCCTTGGCAGCCTCTCCGGAGGCTGCGTGGAAGGCGCCGTGGTGGAAGCCGCCCTTCAAGCAATGCACGACGGCGGCAGCCGCCTTGAGTCGTTCGGCTACAGCGCCGAGGACGCGTTTGCCGTCGGGCTCACGTGTGGCGGCGAGCTGGAAGTCCACATCCAGCCGAGCGGGCCCGCCGGCCTGGATTTGGCCTTGTTGAATGCCGCTTCCGGAGGCTCTTCCCTGGCACTCATCCGCAGGCTCGACGCCCCGGGAGGCGCCGTCGTCGTGCCTGATCCGGCGCGATTTTCCGCCGCTGGTTCGCGGGAACTTTCAGACCTTCTTGGCGGGGATGACGCCGTGATCCGCGCGGCCGCGGCCCAGCTAGAACCCCTTCTGCATGGAGGCCGTGCTGGCCTGGTGCGGCTCGCCCCGGTCGAAGGCTGCGGAGGTTCCGTGCCGGAAGCCGAACCCATCACCCTGTTCGTGGAAACCCGCTTGCCCGCGGCCCGCATGCTGATCTTTGGCGCCAACGACTTCGGCGCGGCCTTGCTCCCCGCCGGGAAACTCCTGGGCTACGAGGTCACTCTGTGCGATGCGCGGCCCGCTTTTTCGAGCCAGGGCCGTTTCCTCGGCGCCGACCACCTCGTCACGGACTGGCCGCACCGCTACCTTGCCGCGGAAGCAGCCGCCGGCCGGATCGATTCCCGCACGGTGGTGTGCGTGCTGACCCACGATCCCAAATTCGATATTCCCCTGCTGGAAACAGCCCTCGATCTGGATCTCGCCTATGTGGGAGCCATGGGTTCCAGGCGCAGCCACCGGCAGCGGATCGATGGACTGCTTGCCTGCGGCATCCCGACAGATGCCCTCGAACGCCTGCATTCGCCGATCGGATTGGATCTCGGCGCCGTGACTCCCGCGGAAGTGGCCGTGTCCATTACCGCCGAAATCCTCGCGTCCCGCTCGCCGCGCCCGGCCTCCGCCGTGGGTTCGCTCAAGGACGGCGCAGGACCGATCCATCAGACCAACACCCCCGAACAAAGCAAGGTGACCCCATGGACATGAACACTATCGAGTCCGTGGTTGCCACCACGGATCCAGGCCAGTGGCGCGAGGGCGACGCCTGGCTTGCCGGCGGCACGGTCCTGTTCTCCTACGGCAGCCCCGTGGGCAGCGAAGAACCGCTCAAACGGTTGCTCGATCTGGGGCACGCGGGCTGGCCGGCCGTCACCGTGGGCGACGCAGGCATTGAACTGGCCGCCACCTGCACCGTCGCCGAGCTTTACGCCCTGCCCGTGTCGGACGCCGTGGCTGGCCGGAACTGGCCGGGACTGGATCTTTTCCGTCCGTCCTGCGACTCTTTCGTAGCCTCGTTCAAGGTGTGGAACATGTCCACCGTTGGCGGTAATGTGTGCACATCCCTCCCCGCCGGGCCCATGATTTCGCTGTGCGCCGGCCTGGATGCGAGGGCCACCATCCTCGGACGCCACGGCAGCAGCCGTACCGTTCCAGTCGCCGAATTCGTCACCGGGGACGGGAAAAACTGCCTGGCCCCAGGCGAGCTCCTGCGCAGCATCCAGCTCCCGGCGGCGGCCTTGGCTGCGAAGGTCGCCTTCCGCCGGCTCTCCCTCAGCAACCTCGGGCGATCCGGGGTGCTGCTGATCGGAAGGCTCGACGCCGATGGCGGCTTCGTCCTCACCGTTACCGCCGCGACCAAACGGCCCGTGCAGCTGCGGTTCGCCGCCGCGGAGGCTCCCGACGCCGGGCGGCTGGCCGCCGCCGTCGGGCATTCAATCCCTGCGGAGCTGTACCACGACGACATCCACGGGCTCCCGGAATGGCGCCGCGACATGACGTTCCGCCTTGCGGAGGAGATCCGGACGGAGTTGCTTGATCCGGTTCCGGCCGGACCGCCCACGGTCTCGGGCGATTTCTGGCCGCCGCACGCCACCTCGCCGCAACCATCCACCCAACCTGCACAGAAGGAGGCCTGAGCATGGCAATCGAGATCAACGGAACAGCCACCGAGGCCGCTCCACGCCCGGGCCAGTGCCTTCGGACGTTCCTGCGCGAACAGGGCAACTTCGGCGTCAAGAAAGGGTGCGACGGCGGCGACTGCGGCGCTTGTACCGTCCACGTGGACGGAAAACCCGTGCACAGTTGCATCTACCCCGCCGTCCGCGCCGAAGGGCACTCGGTCACCACCGTCGAGGGGCTTTCCAGCGAGGGCGAGCTCCATCCGGTGCAGCAACAGTTCCTCGATAACCAGGGCTTCCAGTGCGGTTTCTGCACGGCCGGCATGATGATGACGGCCGCCACCTTCGACGAGGAACAGAAAGCCAACCTCCCCCGAAACCTCAAGGGAAACCTGTGCCGCTGCACGGGTTACCGCTCCATCGCGGACGCAGTGTGCGGTGACGCCGGCGACGGGCAAAACACCTCCGACGGCGGCGCCGCGTCGCAGTCCGGCGCGGGATCAAAGGGTTCAGGTCAGCTCGGCGACAACGTTCCCGCCCCGGCGGGGCGCGCCGTCGTCACCGGCACCGCCCGCTACACCCTCGACGTCCCGGCAGAACAGCTCCCTGGCCTGCTGCATCTGAAGCTGCTGCGCTCGCCGCATGCGCATGCCCGGATTGTTTCCATCGATACGACGGCGGCCCTCCAAGTACCCGGCGTCGTCGCGGTTTTCACGCATGAGGACGCTCCGGGCCGGTTGTTCTCCACAGCCCAGCACGAGCTTTACACCGATGATCCCGACGATACCCGCGTCCTCGACAACGTAGTGCGCTTCATCGGCCAGCGGGTGGCCGCCGTCGTCGCCGAATCGGTGGGCGCAGCGGAAGCCGGGGCCCGGGCCATCAAGGTGGAATATGAACTCCTGGACGCTGTCTTCTCGCCACAGGACGCGTTGCTGCCGGGTGCGCCCGCGATCCATGGGGAGAAAGACGGGGAAACGGCACGGATTTCCCGCCCGCAGAACAACGTCGTGGCGGAGGTCCATTCCGAGCTGGGGAACGTCGAAGCCGGATTCGCGGCGGCCGACTTCATCCACGAGAACACCTACCAGACCCAGAGGGTCCAGCACGTCGCGATGGAAACGCACTGTTCCATCGCGTGGGTGGAGCCCTCCGACAATCCAGGGGAGGACCGGCTCATGGTGCGTTCCTCCAGCCAGGTCCCGTTCCTGGTCCGGCGAACACTTGCCCGCGTGTTCGACCTTCCCGAAGACCGCATCCGCGTGGTGGCAGGCCGCGTGGGAGGCGGGTTCGGCGGCAAGCAGGAAGTGCTCACCGAGGACCTCGTAGCCATGGCGGCACTCAAGCTGCGCCGGCCGGTGCAGGTGGAATTCACCCGCACCGAGCAATTCACCTCCACCACCACGCGCCACCCCTTCACTATCAAGGTCAAAGCAGGGGCGAGCAATGACGGCCAGCTGACGGCGATGCAGCTGGACGTGGTCACCAACACGGGCGCGTACGGAAACCACGCGCCCGGAGTGATGTTCCACGGTTGCGGCGAGTCCCTGGCCGTCTACAAATGTGCCAACAAGAAAGTGGATGCGCAGGCCGTCTACACCAACACAGTCCCGGCCGGCGCCTTCCGTGGCTACGGACTGAGCCAAATGATCTTCGCGATCGAATCCGCCATCGACGAGCTCGCCGTCGGAATCGGCATGGACCCCTTGGACTTCCGGCTCAAGAACATGGTCCGGCCGGGGGACCACATGCTCTCCACGAACCCGGAACCGGAAGAGGACGTTTACTACGGGAGCTACGGACTGGACCAGTGTGTGGCTCTGGTCCGGGATGCCCTCGAGCGGGGCGAGAAACGCTACCGGGATGCCGGCCTCGACAACTTCGGCCCGGGGTGGGTCACGGGCGTCGGGTCCGCGCTGTCCATGATCGACACCGTTCCGCCCCGCGGCCACTTTGCCCACACGCGCCTCAGGCTCCTGCCGGACGGTACGTTCGACGCCGCCGTCGGGACCGCCGAGTTCGGCAACGGCACCACCACGGTCCACGCCCAACTGGCGGCGACCGCCCTGGCCACGACGGCGTCGAACGTGGCCGTGCGCCAGTCCGACACGGACCTCGTGGAGCACGATACCGGCGCATTCGGCTCCGCTGGAACCGTCGTGGCCGGGCAGGCAACCTTGCTCGCGGCGCAGGAGCTCGCGCTCCGGATCCGGGCTGTGGCGGCCGCGTTCGCCGGTGTGCCGGAGGCGGACTGCGTGCTCGAGGACGGTGCGGTGCGTTGGGGTGAGCGGGTGGTTCCCTTTACCGAGGTGTACGACGCCGCACAGCAGCAGGGCATGGAACTCGCCACCGAAGGGCGCTGGGGCGGAACTCCGCGTTCGGTCGCCTTCAACGTCCACGGATTCCGGGTGGCCGTGAACACCGGCACGGGGGAACTGAGGATCCTGCAGAGCGTCCAGGCGGCCGATGCCGGCGTCGTGGTCAATCCACGGCAGTGCCGAGGCCAGGTGGAAGGCGGAATCGCCCAGGCGCTGGGTGTTGCGCTGTATGAGGAAGTCCGCGTGAACGACGCAGGCAAGGTCACCACCGACATCCTGCGGCAATACCACATCCCCTCTTTCGCGGACGTGCCACGCAGCGAGGTCTATTTCGCGAAAACGAACGACCAGATGGGGCCGCTCGGTGCGAAGTCCATGAGCGAGAGCCCGTTCAATCCCGTGGCACCCGCGCTGGCCAACGCCATCCGGAACGCCACCGGGGTGAGGTTCGTGGCGCTCCCCATCGCCCGGGACAAGATCTACCTGGCGCTGAAGGACGCCGCCGCCTCCACCCCTACCCAACTGACTCGCATTTAACGTCGTTATCGAGCCTCATGACGGCATCTACTGCATGTTAGTTGGGTGGCCGGGCCGCGATGGGGGGCTAGTCGCGGAGGAGGTGCAGTTTGTCCTTCGTGTCCACGTCGGCACCGTCGGTGAGGTCGCTGCAGTCGACGACGTCCACCAGTCCGGGGTGCGCCTTGAGGAAACGGCGTGCCCCGTCGTCGCCGACGGCGGACTCCGCGACCTCGGCGCGGAGGCCGACGTCGATGATCAACGGGTGGCCGCGCCTTAGCTTTGTTGTGTGGCCACCGTCGAAGGCGGCTTCCGGGTATCCCGCCGCGGTCACCCGGCCAGCTTGGTGCGCTGCTAACAGCCTGGCGACGACGGCGGGGGTCACCCCAGGTTGGTCCACCAAAGTCACCATGACATTGTGGCCGTGTGTAGCTGCCGCAATACCGGTGCGGAACGAGCTGGCCATGCCGGTCGCCCACTCCGGGTTGTCGACGACGAGGTACTGGTCCAGCTCCGTAGCGCGACGGACCTGCTCGGCTCCGGCACCGAGCACTACGACTACCTTGAGGCATCCGCCGTCGAGCAATGTCTTGGCGAGCACTTCCACCAAGGTCCGGCCGCGGAAGGGCAGCAGCGCCTTGGGGCCGAGTCCCAGGCGAGTCCCTGCGCCGCCGGCCAACAATACACCGGTGGTGGCTACGGGGCTGGAATCGTTCATGGGGTTCACCTTATCCATGTGCCTTCGCGGGGTCTCTAGGTTCACCTTGCACTCCAATATAGGTCTACCGAAAAAGGTTGAATATTACCCATGGGTAGGCCTTCTGGCAGACTCCCATGGCCGATATTCTCTTAGGGACTTCACGAGAGTCAGTGGTCATCGAAGGGGATGCAATGACGCATCCGCGGTGGAAAGAGGGTTTATGTCTGGCATTTTCGAAATTCTGGCAGCTGGGGAGCAATCGTTCCGTTTCCGGTTGAAGGCCGATGATGGAACGGTAGTGGCGGTGTCGCCCAAGTTCCCGGATATTGCGGCCCTTGTGGCCGGTATCAACGCAGTCAGGGAGAATGCCGCCACAGGATTCGTGGTGGATCGGCGCTCGCTCGGAGCGTAGCAATAAATCGGCGGTAGTGCTCAAGGAGCACTACCGCCGATTCTTTTTTAAAGCTGTTTAGGAGTCGCCCCCCGAACCGCCGGTGGTGCCGGCGGTCACGTC
>NZ_JAYKZI010000008.1:0-146509 GCF_036662515.1 Arthrobacter sp. S2(2024)
GGTGACGGTGACCGGGGCCAGGGTGGTGGTTCCGGCGTGCGGGGTGACGGCGTAGGAGGTGATCGGGGAGCCGCCGTTGTTCGGGGCGGTCCAGGTCACGGTGGCTGAGGCGTTCCCGGCCGCCGCGGTGACCCCGGTGGGGGCTGCGGGTGCGGTGGGGGTGGTCTGGGTGTTGGTGAGGGTGACGTCGTCCAGGTACATCCAGGTGTCATCCGCCGGGCTGGCGCCGTCGAGGTGGACGTTGAACCAGAGCACGACGGTTTGGCCGTTGTAGGCGGAGAGGTTCGTGCTGAGCTGGGTCCAGGTGCCGGAGTTGCTGCTGAGCTTGAACAGGCTCGCCAGGGTGGTGCCGCTCGTGGTGCGGACTTGTGCTTCCATCCAGTCGTAGCGGCAGGCGGTGCCGGTGCAGGTGTCGTCCGCGGTGTGGGGCTGGTACCAGAAGGACAGGGTGGAGGTCCCGGTGGCGGGCATGGTGAGGGTCTGGGCCAGGGTGCTGTCGCCGAGCGGTTCGGTGCCGGAGGCCAGGCCCAGGAGCGCGGAGCCGGTGCCAGTGTGCGCGGTGCTGGAGGCCACGGGTGCCCTGACCCCGCCGGTGGTCCAGGACGTGAGCCCGGATTCGAACCCGCCGTTCGCGACCCCGGGAACCGGGGCCGTCGGGGTCACCGGAGCCGAGGCCGCCGACGGCGCGGAGGTGCCGACGGCGTTCGTCGCCGTCACCGTGAACGTATACGCCGTGCCGTTGGTGAGTCCGGTGACGGTCGCCGTCGTCGAGGGCGGACTCCCGGTCACCGTCACCGGAGCCAAGGCCGTGCCACCGGACGAAGGCGTCACCGCATAGGAGGTGATCGGGGAGCCGCCGTTGCCCGGCGCCGTCCAGGACACGGCCGCCGAGGCGTTTCCCGCCGTCGCGCTCACGCCGGTGGGAGTCCCCGGAACCGTTGGGGCCGTCGGGGTGACGGGAGCCGACGCGGCCGACGGGGGTGACATCCCGACGGCGTTCGTTGCCGTGACGGTGAAGGTGTAGGCGGTGCCGTTGGTCAGCCCGGTGACGGTCGCCGTCGTTGAGGGCGGGTTACCGGTAACCGTCACCGGAGCCAAAGCCGTGCCACCGGACGAAGGCGTCACCGCATACGAAGTGATGGGGGAGCCGCCGTTGGCCGGCGCCGTCCAGGACACCACCGCCGAAGCGTTACCCGCCGTCGCGGCCACCCCCGTGGGAGCAGCCGGCGCCGTCGCCGCGGCCTGGGTGATGTCGATCATCGAATAGTCGTCCGTGGTGATCGAACCGTTGGATTGGATGTTCAGTCCGTAGCTGATTCCCGAGGCACCTGCCGGGAGCGCCGGTGTGGTCCACGTGATTTGCGTCCAATTACTGCTCGCGTTGAACAACGGGCTCGCCGTCCAATAGGTCCAGTACCCCGTTCCGGTGCGGTAGTAGACCTCGAATTGGGTGATGACATTGGATTTATACCAAGCGCTGAGCTGATAGATATGGCCCGGAGTGCCCGTGGGAGAGCAGCCGCCAAGATCCAGGGCTGGCAGGAGTTTCGCGTCACCGCTGACGTAGCCGCTCATAGTCAGGCGTTCTGCGTTATTGCCCGTGTGGCCAGGCGAGACCACTGAAAAGCTGGGGGTGTTGGTGCCGTATCCACCAGCAGCCCAGCACAGCGGAATCCCGCTGGTCAGTGTCTCGAGGCTCGGGTTCTGGATCATGTTGGTCCCCTGGGGAGGCGGGGGCGGCACCGGCGGGCCGGAGACGAGGGGCTGGACCGCGCCACCGATTACCTGGTCAACCGTCTTCACGGCGATGCTGCCCGCTGCCTGTTGTTGCGCTAGCCAGGAAGCGAATTGGTTGAACAGGCTGGGGCTGATGGTAAGGGTGGGATCGGTCCCCACGGCGATGTGGTGGAACGTCAATTGAACCCAGCCACCGCCGGCAGCCTGTGCCCTGGTCACGGAGTTTTCAAGGTTGGACAGCGTCCATGTGCTGTCCACTTCCTCCGGTGCCGCGGTGTCATAGGGGTTGGCGGGCGGAATGGTTTCGGCAGCCGGTAGCCCGGGATCGTCCTTGCTGTAAAGGTCCCCGAGCCCGCGTGCACTGTTGAACCCGCAATTCTTCACGATGGTCTGCACGGCAGGATCCAAGGAGGCGAAGGGGTAGGCGAAGCTGGTGACCTTGAAGCCCATGTTTGCCAGGGCCACTCTGCCGTTGCACACCTGGCGCGTCACTTCATCCGAGGTCAAGGTGACCAGGTCGGGGTGGGTGACCGTGTGCCCGGCAATCTCATTTCCGTCGGCGAAAAGCTGCTGCAGGTTCGCCGAGGTGAAATAGCTCGGCTGATCGACCCATCCGGAGGGGACGAAATAGGTGCCGTGGAGTCCGAGGTTCTTCAGCGTGGCTGCGGCGGTCAGTTGGTCGGCGTTGCCGTCATCGAAGGTCAGCGTGATGACGGTGTTTGCAACCGCATGAGCCGGCAAAGCAAAGCCACTGAGGAGTGCCAGGACCATTGCCGCGCACGCTCCAACGGCGGCCCAACGGACGCCGATGCGCCGCGTCACCGCCTGCTCCTGAATCGAGAGTCCAGCCACTCCGCTCACCGTCCATTCGAAGCCCGGGCAACCGTCAAGGGCGGGAGCGTTCCCACCCTAGGTCTTCGGCCGATGATAGGGCCTTGGATTCTTCCGCGTCTTGAGTGGGCTCACCCGGCTGGGCGGCAGCTTCGCCTAGCGATCCTGAGTGTGCTCACCCGATTGGGCAGCAGAAAGGCCGGCGGGCACCCCAGATTTGATTAACTAAGCTTGAGCGCCTTGACCGCACTCAACACTTTGGTGAGGGATTCCTTCGCGTCGCCGAACAGCAGTGTGGTCTGCGGTTCGTACATGAGTTCGTTCTCGATTCCCGCGAATCCCGGCCGCATGGAGCGCTTCAGGAAAACTACTTGTCGCGCGTCGGCCACTTCAAGGATGGGCATGCCGTAGATCGGCGAACCCGCGGTGGTTTTCGCGGCCGGATTGACGACGTCGTTCGCGCCGACCACCAGCGCGACGTCGGCTGTCCGGAATTCCGAGTTGATCTCGCCCATTTCCTTGAGGGACTCATAGGGCACATTGGCTTCGGCAAGCAGGACGTTCATGTGCCCGGGCATGCGGCCGGCCACCGGATGGATGGCGAAATCCACGTCGATGCCCCGCGCCTCCAACGCAAGGGCCAGCTCGGCCGCCGTGTGCTGCCCTTGTGCTACAGCGAGCCCGTAGCCGGGAACAATAATGACCCGTTGCGCATAGCCAAGGAGCACGGCCACGTCTTCGGGGCTGGAGGAGCGGACGGGGCGGTCGCTCACCGCCGTCGACCCCGCCGTCGAGCCTCCCTTGAACGCGCCAAAGAGGATGCCGGCAACACTGCGGCCCATGGCCGCGGCCATGGCCCTGGTAAGGATGGTGCCCGAGGCACCCACCAACGTGCCGGCCACCACCAAAAGCACATTGCCAAGCACCAGGCCCGAGGCTGCCACGGCCAGGCCGGTGAAGGCATTCAGCAGCGAGATGACGATCGGCACGTCCGCGCCGCCTACCGGGAGCACAAGCAGTACGCCCGCCGCCAGACCGAGCACCAAAAGCAGGAACGCGAGCGCGATGGAACCGCTAAAAACGACGGCGACGGCGGCACCCACCGCCGCTAGCAGCACCGCCCCCATGAGGGTCGGCAGACCGGGGAACACCACGGGGCGGGTGGTCATGAGCTCCTGGAGTTTGGAGAACGTGATGGCGGAACCCGCGAAGGACACCGCCCCCACCAGCAGCGTGAAGACGATCGCCACGCGCACCCAGTGGTCCTCCGTGTGAGCAAGTTCCAAGAGTGCAACGAGCGCTGCGGCACCACCGCCCACGCCATTGAAAAGCGCGACGAGCTGTGGCATCTGGGTCATCTTGACCTGGCGCGCGACCGGCGCGGCCACGCCCGAACCGATCACCATGGCGCCCAGGATCCAGGGAACGTTGTCCATCTTGACCGAGAGGAAGACCGTGGCGACGGCGAGTGCCGCACCGAATGCGCCCACCAGGTTGCCTCGCCGGGCGGTTCGTGGCGAATTGAGTCCCTTGAGCGCGAGGATGAAACAGACTGCGGCCGCGAGGTAGAGGAGCGAAGTCCACACCGGATCGATGAGGGTCATCGCGTGCGCTCCTTGGACGCAGCGTCTATGGACTCCGGCTTCCCGCCGGGCGGCGCAACGCGTTTACGGCCGCGGAACATCTCCAGCATGCGGTCGGTCACCACGAATCCGCCTACCAGGTTGGCCGTGGCGAGGACGACGGCGAGCAAGGCCACCGCGAGGACCCATGGGTCCGAGGCCTGCCCTGCGACGATGATCGCGCCCACCAGGATGATTCCGTGGATGGCGTTCGCGCCGGACATCAAGGGAGTGTGCAGTGTGCTTGAGACCTTGGAGACCACTTCGAAGCCCACGAAGACGGCCAGAACGGTGATGGTGAGCAGGGCGATTCCGTCCATCAGGAAACCCCCTCGTTTGCAGAGCTCACGGATTCCGCCGTCTCGGCGGAGAGCGCAGCAAGCGCCTCGGCCGTCGGACCGTGCCGCACCTCGCCGTCGTGCGTCAGGCACGCACCCGCCACCACCTCATCGCCGAAGTCCGGGACAACGGCACCATCACACGTCATCAGGGCCAGCAGGTTCGCGACGTTCTTCGCGTAGAGGCGCGAGGCGTCAGCGGGCATGGCGGAGGCGGCGTCCTTCATCCCCACCAGGGTGACCGTGCCTTGGCCGTCCGCCGTCGGGATTTGAAGATCCAGCCCCGGTACCGAGCCCTCCACGTTGCCGCCGGACTCTGCGGCGAGGTCGACGACCACCGAGCCCGGGCGCATGTGCTGGACCATTTCGCGGCTCACGAGGAGAGGGGCCCGCCGTCCGGGGACCGCCGCCGTCGTGATGAGCACATCCGCCTGGGCCACGTGCGGGGCGAGCAGCTCACGCTGCAGGGCACCGCGGTCGGCGCTGAGTTCGCGCGCGTAGCCGCCGGACGATTCGGCCGTCTCCACGTCAAGTTTGATGAAGGTGCCGCCCATGGATGCGACCTCGTCCGCCGAGGCGGGCCGGATGTCGTTGGCGGAGACGCGTGCGCCCAGCCTTTTCGCGGTGCCGATGGCCTGCAAGCCTGCCACGCCCGCTCCCAGCACCAGCACACGGGCCGGGGGAATGGTTCCGGCGGCCGTCATGTAGAGCGGAAAGAAGCGCGGGAGCCGCATGGCCGCCTCGAGCACGCAGCGGTACCCGGCCACCAGGGCCTGGGAGGTGAGCGCATCCATGGATTGTGCCCGGGAAATGCGCGGCACCAGCTCAAGCGCGAAGGATGTCACGCCCGCTTCGGCGAGCGCGCGGACGGTGGGAAGTTCCGACGACGGCGAGGCCAGGCCAACGGTGACGGCGCCCCGTCGCAGCGCGGCCGCCGTCGTTGGTTCGAGTGGGCGGACGTGAGCGTAGACGTCCAGTCGGGCCAGGTCCAAGTCGGGGACGATGAGCGCGCCTGCTTGGCGGTAGTCCTCGTCGCTGTGGCCCGCAGCGCCTCCGGCTCCGCTTTCGACGACGACGTCCAGTCCCAGTCCGGCCAACTGCGTGACCGTCTCCGGCGTCGCAGCCACACGACGTTCACCATCGAGCCGTTCCCGCGCTATGCCAAGTTTCACCCGCGCTCCCTTTCCGAAACCCCAACGTCCTTCTGAACAGCATTGTCCCGAGCCGTTGTTGGCTTGAGTCTAGGACGCCGAAGGCCCGGGCGGGAGTAGGTGTGGCGGCGGCGTCCGGCCATTCCCATCTTCGGGCTGCTCTAATAAGCTCGCTGTGGGCTGGGAGACTCCAGTTACCGCACCGTCGATGAGCCGGTTCCGGCCGCGCCGTCGGGAAGGAACACAGTCATGGCAACGTACAAGATCGGATACTTCGTCGGCAGCCTTTCAAGCCGCTCCATCAACCGGGTCCTGTCCAAGGCGCTCATCAGCGTAGCGCCGGAAGAGCTCGAATTCACCGAGATTCCCATCAAGGACCTGCCCTTGTACAGCCCGGACTACGACGCCGACTACCCGCCTGCCGGCCGGGCCCTCAAGGACGCGATCGCGGCGTCGGACGGCATCCTGTTCGTTTCACCCGAGTACAACCGCTCCGTCCCCGGCGCCTTGAAGAACGCCATCGACTGGGGATCGCGGCCGTGGGGAACCAACTCCTTCGCGCGCAAGCCAACAGGAATCATCGGCACATCACCCGGAAGCATCGGGACGGCCGTGATGCAGGCATCCATGCGTAGCGTCCTGAGCTTCCTCGACGCACCTCAGCTGAATGCTCCCGAGGCCTACATCAAGTTCAATCCGGCGGCCTACAACGAGGACGGATCGGTCAGGGACGAAGGCACGGCATCCATCCTGCGCCACTACATGGAGGAGTACAGCGCGTTCGTCGAGCGCGTCCTGGCCGCCAACGCTCCCGGGCACATCGGCGACGAACACCCGGACGGCGCCAAGCTGACGCGGTGATGCGGTGGGCGCAGCTTCGCCCGCGCCGCGAGCCCACGCGCTACAACGCGCCGTGGCAACCACGCCGGGATCTACCCATGTGGTAATTTTCGCGAGGATCAATACCGGCTTGCCCGTCATCGGGAGCCCAGTCCTTCGGAGATTTCATGGGGTCTTTGCGTGCGTGGCTGAGGCGTGGTGCCACTGGCGTTGCTGGCGCAATGGGCGTCCTGCTGATCTTGTCCGGCCTTGCGGCGCCCGGCGCCTGGGCTGCCGGCACGGGCGGTTCCACGAGCGCGCCGGTCGCCGTCGTGGGAACTTCGGCGAGGCCGACGGCGGCCGGAGCCTTCATTCCGATCTCACCCGCCAGGCTCCTGGACACCCGTACCAGCACGCCTGTGGGCCCCGACGGGACCGTGTCCTTCCGGGTGGGCGGCATGAACGGAATTCCCGCTGCGGCCGCGGCGGTGGTCTTCAATCTCACCGTCACCGGCCCGCAATCGTTCGGATTCGTCACGGCCTACGCTTCCGGTGCCGCACGGCCGAACTCCTCCAACGTGAACTTCGCTGCCGGCCAGACCGTACCGAACTCCGTGACAGTACCGGTCGGCGTCGACGGCAAAGTCACCCTTTTCAACCGCTCCTCCGGCAGCACCCAGCTGATTGCCGACGTGTCCGGGTACTACCTCCCCGGAACGCCGACCGTACCCGGCGCCTTCGTCCCGATAGCCCCAGCCAGGCTGCTGGACACCCGCGGCAGCACGCCTGCGGGCCCTGACGGAACAGTGTCTTTCCAAGTGGGAGGCGTGGGCGGGATTCCGGCTTCGGTCTCGGCGGTGAGTTTCAACCTCACCGTGGCGAATCCGACGTCGTTCGGGTTCATCACGGCCTACGCCTCCGGAACCACGCGGCCGAACTCTTCAAACATCAACTTCGCCACAGACCAAACGGTTCCGAACTCCGTAACGGTTCCAGTCGGCGTCGACGGCAAAGTCACCCTCTTCAACCGTTCCTCCGGCAGCACCCAGCTGATCGCCGACGTCGCCGGCTATTTCCTCTCAGGGACCCCGAGCGCTCCGGGCGCTTTCGTTCCGGTGAATCCCGCACGACTCCTGGATACACGGAGCAGCGCGCCGGCAGGTCCGGACGGGACGGTGTCCTTCCGCGTGGGCGGCGCGGGCGGGATTCCCGCCAACGTCGCGGCCGCGGTTTTCAACCTGACCGTCACCGGCCCGCAATCGTTCGGGTTCATCACCGCTTACGCTTCGGGGAGCATCCGGCCGAATGCGTCCAATGTGAATTTCGCGAGCGGCCAGACTGTTCCGAGCTCCGTCACCGTCCCCGTGGGGGCCGACGGCAAGATCACCCTCTTCAACCGTTCCGACGGCGCCACGCAGCTGATCGCCGACGTCGCGGGCTACTACCTACCCGGAGCGTCAAGCGGTTCAGCTGTCACCTGGGGTAACAACCAATCCAGCCAGCTGGGCAACGGGACCACCCCTTACCTCGCCAACCCTGCCGCCGTTACCGGCCTCTCGGGAGTCAAGTCGATCGCCGGCGATGGTTCCACCAGTTACGCGCTGCTGGCCGACGGGACCGTACGCGCCTGGGGCAGCAACCAGTCCGGGCAGCTCGGCAACGGAACCACCAACGACAGCAGCATTCCCGTGCAAGTCCAGGGCCTCAGCGGAGTCACATCGATCACGATCAACGGTCGCACAGCGTACGCACTCCTCGGCGACGGGACCGTACGCGCTTGGGGCGAGAGTTCCACCGGACAACTCGGCAGCGGGATCACCTTCAGCAGCACCCCCCTCCAGATCCAAGGCCTCACTGGCGTCACCGCGATCACGGCCACTTATTACGGCGCATATGCCCTGCTCAATGACGGAACCGTCCGTGCTTGGGGTTCCAACTTCGTGGGTCAACTCGGCAACGGCACCACAGGAATCGGAAGCAGCGCGCCGGCCCAGGTCACCGGCCTCACGGGGGTCGCCGCCGTCACCGCCAGCGACTTCAGCGCCTACGCACTGTTGTCCGACGGGACCGTCCGGGCATGGGGCGACAATTCGAGCGGGCAGCTTGGCAGCGGAACCTCCGCCAACAGCAGCAACAGACCGGTTCAGGTCCAAGGCCTCAGCGGCGTCACCTCCATCGTGGCCAGCAACTACAACGCGTACGCGCTACTGGCCGACCGGACCGTGCGTTCCTGGGGCGCGAACGGGAGCGGCCAGCTCGGAAACGGGACGACGTCGGAGAGCTACACCCCGGTCCGCGTCCAGGGGATCAGCAACGTCATGTCCATGGCAGCCGGCAAAGGCAGCGTATACGCCGTACTTGGCGACGGGACAGCACGGGCATGGGGCCTCAACCAGTCCGGGCAGCTCGGCACCGGGACCACCACCAACAGCCCCGCTGCCATCCAGGTAAGCGGCCTCACCACGGCCTTGTCCATCACTGCTGGCAAAGGGGACACCAACAACCCGGTGGCGTATGCCGTGCTGCGTGACGGGACGGTCCGTGCCTGGGGCGTCAACCCGACCGGACAACTCGGCAACGGCTCTACCGCTAACAGCAATGTTCCCACCCAAGTCACGGGTCTCACCGGCCTAGCGGGAACAGCATCGATCTCGGCGGCACGAGGGACCGCATTCGCCGTGCTTGCAGATGGAACCATCCGCGCATGGGGTGACAATTACAACCACCAACTCGGCGTTACCTGCACAACTTCGTTCAGCAACGTGCCGCTTGGCGTCACGGGACTGTCCGGGGTCGCCATGGGAGCCCAAGGTCCCAGCACCAAGTACGCCGCGCTGGTCAACGGAACAGCGTGGGCCTGGGGCGGAAACAGTTTTGGCCAGCTCGGAAACGGCACTACGAGCGATAGCAGCGTGCCCGTCCAAGTCAGCGGACTCTCCGGAGTCGTATCCATCACCGCCAGCGGAGGCACGGCCTACGCCCTGCTGGGCGATGGAACGGTGTGGGCGTGGGGAGACAATTCCTCCGGCCAGCTCGGCAATGCAACCACCAGCAACAGCAGCGTCCCCGTCCAGGTCCAGGGGGTCACCGGGGCCGGCTCCATCACAGCCAGCGGGGGCTCCGCCTACGCGGTTCTGACTGACGGGACGGTGCGCGCCTGGGGCAGCAACCAATCCGGGCAACTGGGCAACGGCACCAACGCCGACAGCAACACCCCGGTCCAAGTCACCGGCCTCACGGGCGTCTCCTCCATCACGGCCAGTTACGGCACGGCGTACGCAGTCCTGACTGACGGGACGGTCCGGGCCTGGGGCTACAACGGCTATGGCCAGCTGGGCAACGGCACCAACGCGAACGCCAACACCCCGGTCCAAGTCTCCGGTTTGGCAGGAGCCGTGTCCCTCGCAGCCAACGGCGGCACGGCTTACGCAGTGTTGGGGAACGGGACAGTCCGGGCTTGGGGGGCCGGCACGTATGGCGAGCTAGGCAATGGCACCGCCAGCAGCAGCGTGCCGGTCCAAGTTCCGGGTCTCACCGCAGTCGCGAGCGTCGCCGCGAGCGAAATCTCTGCGTACGCGGTCCTCAAGGATGGAACAGTCCGCGCATGGGGTGCCAACTGGTATGGCCAGCTGGGGAACGGCACCACCACTGACAGCCCCGCCCCGGTGCAGGTCCAGGGCCTCACCGGGGTGAGCTCGCTGGCATGCACCATGTACGACGCATTCGCTGTGCTCAGTGATGGAACGGTCCGCGCCTGGGGTGACAACGCGCAGGGTCAACTTGGCAACGGCGCCGCGAGCAGCAGCAACACACCCGTCCAGGTCCAAGGCCTCACGGGCGTGACGAGCTTGTGGCTCTAGACATTCGGCCCCGAGCGCCTCTGCTAGTGCTTGGCGGCAATATCCGCCGAAATCAGCCCGGCAGTTCGTACGATTTCGTCGCGAACCGACTCGATATAGGCCCGCGGATCACGCTGCGCGGCGACGTTTTGGGCCTGGAGCGAGACGTTGACGGCGGCCACCACCTTGCCGGCAGCGTTGCGAACGGGCGCTGCCACGGACATAAGTCCGAGCTCCAGCTCTTGGTCCAAAACGCACCAATCCTGCCTGCGCACGCGATCCAGCTCGGCCACCAGCTCTTCGCGGGACGTGATGGTCCGCGGCGTCAGGGCTTTGAACTCCACCGAGGACAGGTACTCGTCCAGTTTCTGCGGCGTCAGGCCAGCCAGAAGCACCCTACCCATGGACGTGGCGTAGGCGGGAAAGCGGGTGCCCACCGAGATCCCGACCGTCATGATCCGGCGAGTGGTCACGCGGGCCACGTAGAAGATGTCCGCGCCATCCAGTACCGCGGCCGACGTCGACTCCCCCAGTTTGAGGGAAAGTTCTTCAAGGTGCGGCTGTGCGAGCTGGGGCAGGGACAACGCCGACAGGTACGAATAGCCAAGCTGCAACACCATCGCCGTGAGGGCGAAGGTCTTGCCATCCGTGCGGACATAGCCCAGCTCAACCAGGGTATGCAGGAACCGTCGCGCCGTGGCACGCGTCAGGTTAGTGCGTGCCGCCACCTCACTGAGCGTCATGACGGGGTTGGCCGCGTCGAAAGCGCGGATCACGGACAATCCGCGTGCCAGCGATTGCACGTACTGGTCGCTGGCCTGGGGAGCACCCGCCTGCGGGGCTCCGGCTACTGCTGCGTCGGTCATGGTTACCAATCTTATTAGCGCGAACTGGCAGCACTTGCCCCGTGGATTGCTTCCAGAGGGCATCTGCTGCCAGCTCGCGCTGCCCTTTAGACGCCGACGACGGCGCCCGCCGCCTTCAGCGGGACCGGCACCAGGGCTTGGAGTTCTTCGAAGGTGCAGCCGAACGTCTCACGCACGGTCACGCCGTCGGGTCCTATCAGGAAGACTGCTTTGTCCGTGTACACGCGCGTCACGCAGCCCACGCCGGTGAGCGGGTAGCTGCAGTGCTCCACGAGTTTGGACACGCCCTCGCGGGTCAGGAGCGTCATCATGACGAACACGTCCTTCGCGCCGGTGGCCAGGTCCATCGCCCCGCCGACGGCCGGGATGGCGTCCGGTGCTCCAGTGTGCCAGTTGGCGAGGTCCCCCGTGGCGGATACCTGGAACGCGCCGAGCACGCAGATATCCAGATGGCCGCCGCGCATGATCGCGAAGGAATCGGCGTGGTGGAAGTACGAGGCGCCGGGAAGCTCGGTGACGGGGATCTTGCCGGCGTTGATGAGGTCGCCATCGATCTCCTCGCCCTTGGCCTCAGGGCCCATCCCGAGCATCCCGTTCTCCGTATGGAGGGTGATGTTCTGCTCTTCGGTGAGGTAATTGGAGACGAGCGTGGGCTGGCCGATGCCGAGGTTCACGAACGAGCCGGGAGCGATGTCCCGCGCCACGAGCCGCGCGAGATCGTCGCGTCCCAAGGGTGTTGTTGACGTTAGGATGCTCATGTCAGGCCACCTTCACGATGCTGTTGACGTAGATTCCCGGGGTCACCACGTTCTCCGGGTCCAGGGCGCCGGTCGGGACGATCTCCGACACCTGGACGATGGTGTGTTTGGCCGCGGCGGCCATGATGGGGCCGAAGTTCCGGGCGGTCTTGCGGTAGACGAGGTTGCCCTTGCCGTCGGCCTTGAGGGCCTTGATGAGTGCGACGTCGGCGTGGATGGGCGTCTCGAACACTTGCCATTTGCCGTCGAGGAAGCGCGTGTGCTTGCCTTCCGCGAGCATGGTGCCGTAACCGGTGGGGGTGAAGAACCCGCCAATACCCGCGCCCGCGGCCCGGATGCGCTCGGCGAGGTTCCCTTGCGGGACGAGTTCAAGTTCGATTTCGCCGGCCTTGTACTTGGCGTCGAAGTGCCAGGAATCCGACTGGCGCGGGAAGGAGCAGATCATCTTCCGGACCCGCCCTTCCTTGATCAGCAGTGCAAGGCCTTGGTCGCCTTGGCCGGCGTTGTTGTTCACCACGGTGAGGTCGGTGGCGCCGGAATCGAGCAGCGCGTCGATGAGTTCGAACGGCTGGCCCGCATTTCCGAAGCCCCCGATCATGACGGTGGAGCCATCCTTGATGCCGGCGATGGCCTCGCCCACGGTGTCAATGAATTTCAGCATTTCCTCTAGGCTCCTTTTCCGGCTACGCCGGAGGTGACGTTCTCCAGCACCACGGCCAGTCCTTGCCCGACCCCGATGCAGATGGCCGCGACACCCCATCGCTCACCAGAAGCCTGCAGGCTGCGGGCCAAGGTGCCGAGGATCCGGGTGCCGGAGGCGCCCAGCGGGTGGCCCATCGCAATCGCTCCGCCGTGCCGGTTCACGATGGACGGATCGATACCCCACGCATCGATGCAGGCCAGGGACTGCGCGGCAAAAGCTTCGTTAAGTTCGACGGCGCCCACCTGCTCCCAGCCGATTCCCGCCTTCGCGAGTGCCTTGTTGGCGGCCTCAACCGGGGCGTAGCCGAAGAACTGCGGATCGTTTCCGTGTGCTCCGCGGCCGGCGATGCGGGCCAGCGGCTCCAGCCCGAGCAGCCCGGCGGCGCTTTCGCTGCCGATCCACGCCGCGGACGCGCCGTCGGACAGCGGAGAAGCGTTGCCCGCCGTGACCGTTCCACCCTCCGGACCGCCGGCCTCGGGCCGGAACACGGTCTTGAGCCCGGCCAGCTTCTCCGCCGTCGAACCCGCCCTAATGCCTTCGTCACGGACCAGCTCCGTGCCCGGAACCTGCGTCACCAGCTGGTCGTAGAAGCCCTCGTCCCACGCCGCGGCCGCGAGGTTGTGCGAGGCCGCCGCGAACTCGTCCTGGCGTTCCCGGGTGACTCCGTACTTCTCACGCAACCGCTCGGTCGCCTCGCCCAGGGAAATGGTCCATTCCTTCGGCATCGCCGGGTTCACCAGGCGCCAACCCAGGGTGGTGGAAGCCAAGGTCATGTCGCCAGCAGGGTACGGCTTGGACGTCTTGGGCAGCACCCAGGGTGCACGCGACATGGACTCGGCCCCGCCCACGAGCATCAGCTCGGCGTCGCCGACGTTGATCTGGCGGGAGGCGATGATCGCGGCATCCAAGGATGACCCGCACAAGCGGTTGATCGTGGTGCCCGGAATCGACGTCGGAAGCCCGGCCAACAGGGTGGCCATGCGGGCGACGTTCCGGTTCTCCTCGCCCGCGCCGTTGGCGTTCCCGAACACCACCTCGTCGATCCGCTCAACATCCAAAGCAGGGGCCCGCTTGACGGCTTCGCGCACCACGTGGGCAGCTAGGTCGTCCGGGCGCACCCCGGCAAGGCCGGAGCCGAATTTTCCAAAAGGTGTGCGCACGGCGTCGTACACATACGCCTGGTTCATGGGGTCTCCTCTAAGTTTCTGTGATCCCAACCAACTCGCAGTTAATGTCGTTATGAGGGCTCAAAACGACATCTAATGCGAGTTAGTTGGGTGGGTGGGGGCTTCAGGGGCCGTGGGGGCTTCGGGGGTCGCGTCGAGCTCCGCGAAAACGCCTTGAGCGGTCTTGAATGCGGTGTTGGCGGAGGGGACTCCGCAGTAGATGGCGGTCTGCAGCAGGATTTCCTTGATCTCGTCCCTACTCAGCCCATTCGTGATGGCCGCGCGGATGTGCATGGCCAGTTCTTCCCAGTGCCCGTGCGCCACCATCGCGGTGATGGTGACGGCGGAGCGCATCTGCCGCGTCAGTCCGGGCCGGGTCCAGATGCCTCCCCAGGCGATGCGGGTGATCATGTCCTGGAAGTCTTCGGTGAATTCGTCCTTCTTGGCGTTGGCGCGGTCCACGTGCGCATCGCCGAGCACTTCGCGGCGGACCACCATGCCGGCGTCGTAGATTTCCTGCGAGCTAGCGTCGCGCTGAACGGCGCCTTGCGAAGAATCAGTGCTCATTTTCCGGCCTCCGTCATGAATGTCCGCATCAGGTCCGCGACGACGGCAGGCGCCTCCGCGGGCGCAAGGTGCCCGACGCCGTCGAGCGCAATAGCGATAGCGGTGCCGCCACCTGTGTTGAATCTGGTGTTGATGCCCGCGGCAATTTCTTCAGCGAACGACGGCGGCGCAACGGTGTCCTCGACGCCCGCCAGTGCCTGCGTGGGGACAGTGATGCTGCCGAGTTCCGCGCGGACGTCGAATCCGGCGAGGGCTTCACAGCAGAAGGCGTAGCTGAAGCGGTCGGCGTCCCGCAGGGCATGCAGGAGGCGGCTGCTGACCACGGGCTGGCGATCCATGAAGCCGGGAGCGAACCAACGCTGCGCGGAACCCTGGATCATCACCGCGGTTCCTTGTGCGCGGACGGTTTCGGCACGTTCCAGCCATCCCTCGGGCGTACCGAGCTTCGCTCCGCTGCACTGCACGGACAGGGACTTGAGCCGCTCTCCGTGCTTGATGCCGAGCTGCAGTCCTGTGGCACCGCCCAGGGAATCCCCGGCGTAGTGGAACACGGCACCGGGCGCGATCGAGTCCACCAAGTCAATCACCGCGTCCGCGAGTTCGGCGACGCGGAACGTTTCGGAGGCCGCGGGCGAGACGCCGTGGCCGGGCAGGTCCCAGCCGATGACGTCGAACTCGTTGCCGAGCAGGGCTGCCGTCTCGGTCCAGAGCACGGTGGACGTTCCGAGCGAGGGCCCCACCACCAGGAGCGGCTTCTCCCCCAGCGTGCGCTGCGGGGACAGCAGCACCGCCTTGACGATGGGCTTAGCCACGATCGGTTCCCTTCAGGTTGGTGTGTGTGAATTCCGGGTACGCGGCGAAGATGCGACGGCTGATCTCGGCAGCCTCACCCGTGTAGTTCGCGGGGTCCAGAAGGGCCTGCAGTTCCTCATCGGACAGCTTGCTGGCCGGGACGGCTTCGCGGAGGAGCTTGGTGTAGATCCGGGCTTGCTCGGCTGCGGGTGCTTGCAGGGTCTCGTCGACGACGGACTGCAGCTTGGCCTTCGCCTCGCCCCTGTCCGCGCCGAGGAGCGGAGCAACGGAGGATGCGACGGCTTCGCTGAGGAGTAACGGCCCGGAGATTTCCAGGTTGCGGCGCATTGCCTCTGGGAAGACGCGGAGGCCTTCGGCGAGCTCGCGCAGCTGGGTGGCTGCGCCGAGTGTGAGCCGAAGCAAGCCACGCAGGGCAGGCCATTCGCTGTGCCAGGCGCCGTCCGGGCGTTCGTCGTTGAAGTTCGCGGCTGCAAGGTGCAGCTGCGCAGCCAGCCCGGGCGCCTGGAGTGCGGCGCTGCGGATCAGCACGGACAACACGGGGTTCTGCTTTTGCGGCATGGCCGACGAGACTCCGCGGCCAGCGGCAAGGGGCTCACCGAGCTCGGCAACCTCGGGTCGGCCGAGGAACAGCAGGTCCGAGGCGATCTTGCCGAAGGAGTCCGTGAGGGAAGCCAAGGCGTCGCCGAGTCCAGTGACCGCCAGCCGGTTGGTGTGCCACGGTGCGGGAACGGGAGCGAGGTCCAGCCTTCCGGCCAAGGCATCCGCCAGCGCAAAGGGGCTCGACGACGAGCCTTCCGTGAGTACGGTGCCGGCGGCCAGGGTGCCGCCGGCGCCGCCGAACTGCACGGGCAACTCCAGCGCTTCGAGGCGACGGGCCGCGGCTGCCACTCCGTGGAACCACTGCGCCGCCTTGAGCCCGAAGGTGAACGGAAGCGCGTGCTGCGTCAGGCTTCTGCCCACGCACAGCGTGTCCGCATGCTGTTCCGCAAGGGCGGCGAGCGCCGTCGTCGTACCTTTTACTTCGGCGAGAAGCGCCGAAAGCACGCGGTGCGCGAGCAGCATCAGGGCCGAATCCAGGACGTCTTGGCTGGTCAGGGAGGTGTGCACCGCGGCAAACGCGCCGATCGGCCCGCCGGGGCGCCCAGCCTCGAGCTGCCTGACCCTCCCCCGGAGATCGGCCAGCAGCGGAATGACCGGATTGGCGCCACCTTGTGCGCGTTCGGCGATGGAAGCGGCGTCGTAGGCCCAGGATTCCGTGGCCTCGGTGACGACGGCGGCAGAACCGGCCGGCGCGAAGCCCGCCTCTTCGAGCACGGATGCCCAGGCGGCTTCGACGTCGAGGATGGCCGCGATCACCGCACGGTCACCTGTCAGCGCCACGACGGCGGGCGACGCCGAAACCGGGCTGAGCAGCCCGAAATCGCCGTCGCCACTCACTGGGAGGCGCCTTCGAAGTCGAGAAAAACAGTCTCGTTCCGGCCCTGCAGGCGCAGATCCCACGTGAGTCCGCCATCCGCGTCGCGACGCGCGATCAGGGTCTTGCGGCGCTCGGGATCGAGGGAGTTGAGCAGCGGGTCGGCAGCGAGCGCTTCCTCGTTTTCCGGCAAGTAGATGCGGGTGAACAGGCGGTTCATGAGGCCACGCGCAAAAACGGCGACGGAAATGAACGGAGCCGCGCCCGCTTCGGTGGGGCCGGGGTTGACCGTGGTGAACGTGAACACACCGGAGTTGCCCACCGCGGCGCGGCCCCAACCGGTGAAGGTGTAGCCGTCGCGGACCAGGGAGCCGGTGCGCTGGACTACGTTGCCTTCGGAGTCCGGCTGCCAGATCTCCAGGATGGCGTCCGGGATAGCTTCTCCGGCGCCGTCATACACGGTGCCTTGCAGGCGGATGCTTCCGGCGCTGCCCGGGGCGAGGAGCTCGTTGTCCTTATTAAAGGGGAGCGCGTAGCCGTAGAACGGGCCAACGGTCTGGCCTGGTGTGGGTGTCAGCTTGCTCATGTTCTACTCCTCGTCCCCGGCGTCGCCAAAGGCTTCGTTTTCGGTCCAGGTCCGCTTCGAACCGCTCAGGACGATGTCCCAGTTGTAGCCGAGGGCCCATTCGGGGCTCGTCAGCTCATGGTCGTACTTGGCGACGAGCCGGTCGCGGGCGTCCTGGTCCACGATCGATTGGTAGATGGGGTCCAGCGGGAACAACTGGTCGCCCGGGAAGTACATCTGGGTGACGATGCGCTGCGTGAAATCCGTGCCGAAGAGGGAGAAGTGGATGTGCGCCGGGCGCCAGGCGTTGAGGTGGTTCTTCCATGGGTAGGCGCCGGGCTTGATGGTGGTGAATCGGTATGAACCGTCCGGTCCGGTGATGCAGCGTCCGACGCCGGTGAAGTTCGGGTCGAGGGGGGCGGGGTGCTGGTCGCGCTTGTGGATGTAACGGCCGGCAGCGTTGGCCTGCCAGATCTCTACGAGTTGGCCGGCAACCGGGCGGCCGTCGCCGTCGAGCACTTTGCCCTGAACGATGATCCGCTCGCCCTGGGGTTCACCGTTGTGCTGGATGGTGAGGTCCGATTCCAACGCATGCACGTCCTGGTGCCCGAATGCCGGCGAGTACAGCTCGATAGTCTCCGGGTCCGCGTGGTGCAGGCTCTTGGTGGGGTGGCGCAGGATGCTGCTGCGGTACGGCGCAAAGTCCAGGCGGGGCTGGGTCTCCGGCGCGGCACCGTTCTTGAGCGCCTGGGCGTACGCTTCGCCGATGGCCTTGATCTCGGCGCTGAGATCCGCTTGGGTTTCGGCTGCGGCGTCCAACGGCGCGTGCCCGGCATGCGGTTCGGCCGCCGGTACGAGCTCGTCGTCTTGGTGGTGCCCGGCATTTGCGTCTAGCAGCACGGCCGGCTCCTTTCGGGTAGTTTCTTTCGTTGCTTCTGGTTAGTGGTGGGCGTGAAGCGAGTCGTACTGGACGGCGTGCCGCACGGGGGCGTTGGGGGCGCCGTAGCCGTCGTAATTGCCGCGGCGTTCCACCATTTCGAAGAACACGCTGCCCACCGTGGCGGTGTAGAAGTGGAGGAATTCACCGTTGGCGTCCCTGTCGTAGAGAAGGTTCAATTCCTTGAGGGTGGCCAGGAAGGCAGGATCCAAGGCGAACCGCGCATCCAGGTCCTCGTAGTAGTTGGCCGGTATCCGGAGGAAGTCGAGTCCCCGTGCCTGCGCCGCCCGGGCCGTGGCCACGAGGTCATCCACCGCGAAGGCGATGTGTTCCTGGTAGCTCTTGCGGGCGCCGTTGCCCTTCTGGCCGGGCTCCTGCTGAAGCATCGGAGCCAGGTTCAGCACCAGGCGCACGGCACGGTCGGACGTCACCATGACCTGCGAGCGCACCAGGCCGCTGGGGCTCGGCACTTCGGCGAACGGCTGCGGTTCGAGCGCGAGGGCGCTCGTGTAGAAAAGGACGGCCTCGTCGAAATGCTGCCACGGCTGGGCCAAATTCACGTGGTCGATCACCGCTTGCGCTCCCGCTATAGGGTGCTCGAGGCCTTCGCCGAATTCATGGGTCTGCCTAAATTCGCTGGTCCATGCCGCCGTCCCGTCCGGGCTGCCCTGGCACAGGAAGATCTCGGTGGAGTCCGGGGCGGCGATGCCTTGGAACACTTCCTCGTCCGCCTGCACCTTGCGTGGCACCACGGGAGCCTTGAGCTGCTGGGCGCGGGCCGAGGCAATCACCGGAGAGTCGACGTCGAACCCCAACGCCGCAATGGCGGGTTCACTGTGCGACGGCGCTTGTTCGTTGATGATGACGCGGGCGTGGCCCATGGACCACAACTGCACGTCCTTGGTCCGGTGCCGGCCGTCGAATTCGAAGCCGAGTTGGCCCAGGAGAGTTTCGAGCTGTGCGGGCTCATCGGTTTTGACTTCTGCGAAGTTGAACCCGGCCGGTTCAGCCACCTTGGGCAGCGTGGCCAGTTCCATGGGATAACGACGGCGGCCGGCTGCGTTGGCGCGCGAGTCACCAGAGACGCCTTCCGCCGCAAGGGATGCCGCTTTCGCGTCGAGCCACTTGGCGCTTTGTTCCTCAAGCCAGATCAGCGAGCGCATCGCGTCGACGGCCGTACGCTCCACATCGGACTGGCGGAAGACGTCGTTGAAGACCTCCAGCGAGACCGGGCCGGAATAGCCCGCGCGGGCCACGTGGCCCATGAACTTGGCCAGTTCAAATTGTCCTTCGCCCGGGAACACGCGGTAATGGCGGCTCCAGGACAGGACATCCATGGAGAGCTTCGGGGCGTCGGCCACCTGGACGAAGAAGATCTTCTCAGGCTTGATGGCCTCGATGGGTGCGGTGTCCCAGTCGCGGGAAAGGATGTGGAAGGAGTCGAGGCAGGTGCCCAGGTTGGGGTGGTCCACGGTGTCCACCAAGCGGTGCGCGTGCTCGTAGTCGTTGACATACTTGCCCCAGGCCAGGGCCTCGTACGCCACTTTGACGCCGTGGTTCCCGGCCAATTCCGCCAGCCGGGATAGCTGCTCGGCCCGGAGGCCGTCGTCGTCGATCGTGGCGGTTCCCACGTTGGTGCACACCAGGATGGTGTCCATCCCGAGGCGGGACATGAGCTTGAACTTGGCATCCGCCCGGCGCAGGTTTTCCTGCAAGATGTCTTCGGAGACACTGTCAAAGTCGCGGAACGGCTGGTAGAGGTCCAGTCCGAGTCCCAGGTCAGCGGCCATTTTCCGCACGTCCTCCGGGCTAAGCGGGGAGGTGACGAGGTCCTGTTCGAAGATCTCGATGCCATCGAAGCCCGCGATAGCGCAGGCCTGCATCTTTTCCTTGAGCGTACCGGAGAGGCAGACCGTGGCGATTCCCGTGCGCATCAGTGCCCCGCCCCGGCGAATGCGTTGTCGGCCTTCGACTCTTCAGCCGTGGATTCCTCGGCGCCCACCAGCTCCAGGAAATGCGCCCGCATCCGTTCTGGATCGGCATCGCGGCCGGTGAAGATGCGGAAAGCGTCGGCGGCCTGCCCCACGGCCATGCGACCGCCGTCGAGAACGCGGCAACCCTTGGCGCGGGCCTCGAGCACCAGCTGCGTTTCGATCGGCCGGTAGACGATGTCAGCCACCCAGTGGCGGGGTTCCACGAGGGACATGTCCAGCGGGAGGCCTGGATGCGCGGCCATGCCCACCGGGGTGCAGTGCACCAAACCGTCGGCCAGCGGCATGAGTTGCGGCAGCTCCGCCGTCGTGCGCGCCGTGACGGTGCTGCCCGGGAACAGCGCGGCAAGTTCCGCCGCCCGTTCCGCGCAGCGCGCCGGATCGACGTCCACAAGGTCCAGTGACTTGACCCCCGCGGAAAGGAGGGCGTATGCGACGGCGGAGCCCGCACCCCCGGCGCCGAGCTGGACGACTCGCTCCAGGCCGGCGTCGGGAAGGCCGCTGGCCAAAGCTGAGCCGAAGCCGGAGAAGTCCGTGTTGTGGCCGGTAAAGCGGCCGTCCTTGATCAGCACGGTGTTCACAGCGCCAAGCCGCCTTGCGTCCTCGGAAACCTCGTCCAGGAACGGCAGCACCAATTGCTTGCACGGATGCGTGATGTTGAGGCCGTTGTAGCCAAGCCGGGAAGCAGCGGTCAGCAAATCGCCGACGGCGGAGCCGGGCAGGGAGAGCTCCAGCAGGTCGATGGGCCGGTACAGGTAGCGCAGCCCCTGGACGTCAGCCTCCCTCTCATGCATGGGCGGCGTCAGTGAAGGCGATACGCCTTCACCGATCAGGCCCACCAGGAAGGATTCGGCTCGGTTGCTCATGCTCATTGCTCCTTTGACAACTGCACCCGCGGATTGGCCCTCCCTGGATTCCCTCGGGACGTCCAGAGCGTGCTGCTCCGCCGGGCGGTATGAATCAGACTACACAAAATGTTCATATATTGCACTAGTGTTCTTATCGCGAACAAAAGTGATAGCTATTAACGCGCCGTTATCGCTGCGGCAGGCGGTCGGCAAGCTCTGACGCCGCGCTCTTCAGCAAGGGGACCACCGCCACCAGCTGCTCCACGCTCATTCGGAAGACAGGGACGGCGGTGGCAAGCGAGGCGAACGCAACGCCCTGGGAATTGAGGACCGGGACGGCGACGGCGCGCATGCCCACCTCGTTTTCCTCGTCCATGATCGCGTAGCCCTGGCGCCGGACCTTCTCGATTTCCAGGCGGAAAGCGTCGCGGTCGGTAATGGAGAACTCCGTCAGCGGCTCCAGTTCGAGCTCTTCCACCAACTGCTTCCGCTCGTCGTCGTCCGCGAAGGCAACTAGCGCCTTGCCCACGGCCGTGGTGTGCAGCATTCCAAGATGCCCCGGATCACTCGTGACCCGGAACATCTGGGGACCGTCCACCTTGTTGACCGTGAGGTGGTGGTGGCCATCCCTGACCGAGAGGATAGTGGCCTCACCGGTCCCCTCCGTGACGCGCTGCAGGATGGGCCGCGCGGTACCCGCAAAGCCATGGTGATTGGACACCCGCTGGCCCAGCTGGAAGACGCGAAGCCCCAGGTGGTAGCGGCGGCCGTCGGCCTCGTAGTCAACGAATCCGTCGCGGGTCAGGGATCCGAGCAGCCTGTAGGTGGTACTGAAGGGCAGCTCCGCCTGGCGGGCGAGCTCCGAGGCGCTGGCCCCCTTCGGCTCATTACCCAGCAATACCAGGAGGCCCAGGGCCTTGCCGATCATGTCGGTTTTTGTGTCTTCCTTCACATCCATAACTAAAGATTGCCACATCGTGAGAGCTATATCTAGATGGTGAGTAAATGTCTTGACAAGTGACTGCGCTCACAGTCATTATTGCTATATCGCACAAGTAGCTCTCACAATGTGGCTACAGTGTGAGGCCGCTGCCGGACCCACAACGACGTTCCAGGTACGCACATTTCAGCCAGATGCGACATCGCCGTCACACAAAAGGAACACCATGAGTCACACGATCCCGTCTACGACGCCGGGCACTGCCACGGCAGGAACGCCGAAGAAGGCCGCCCTCGCCAGCTTCCTCGGTAGCGCCGTCGAGTACTACGACTTCTTCATCTTCGGTTCGGCCGCGGCCCTGATCTTCCCGCACGTCTTCTTCCCCAGCGCCGACGCCAACGCAGCCATTATGTCCTTCGCGACGTTCGGCTTCGCCTACGTAGCACGGCCCGTAGGAGCCATCATCCTGGGGCACTTCGGCGACCGCATCGGCCGCCAGCGCGTGCTGATGTTTACCCTGGTGCTCATGGGCGGTGCGACGTTCATCATCGGCTGCCTCCCCGATTTCAAGTCCATCGGTTGGTGGGCTCCGGCGCTGCTGGTCTTCGCACGGCTCTGCCAGGGCCTCTCGGCCGCCGGTGAACAAGCCGGCGCTTCATCCATGACGCTGGAACACGCGCCGGACAACCGCCGCTCCTTCTTTACCTCCTGGACCCTTACCGGAACCCAGGGCGGCCAGATCCTCGCAGCCTTGGTCTTCATCCCGGTCGTCGCGCTCCCGGACGAGGTCAAGTACGGCATCGGCTGGCGGATCCCGTTCTGGCTCAGCGCCGTCGTGGTCCTGGTAGCGTTCTTCATCCGCCGCACCCTGCACGAACCGCCGGCGTTCGCCGAGGCCAAGAAGAACAACCAGATCGCCAAGCTCCCCGTGGCCGACCTTCTGCGGCTGCACTGGGCCGACGTCCTGCGCGTTATCTGCTGCGCCTTCATCTCGGCGGTGAGCACGGTCTTCGGAACCTTGGCCATTGCCTACGCCAAGGACGTGGCCCACGTGAACAGCACCATCACCCTGTGGCTCGTCGTGGCGGCAAACGTCGTCGCGCTTGGCACCCAGCCGGTCTTCGGCCGGATGGCTGACCGGATCGGCCGCAAGCCCGTCTTCATCTACGGCGCCGTAGCCAGCGCCATCATGACGCCGGTGTTCCTCTTGACGCTCGAATCCGGAAACGTGCCGCTCATGTTCCTGGTCTCCGTGGTGTACTTCTCCCTCGGATACGCCGCCGCAAACGCGGTATGGCCCTCCTTCTACGGCGAAATGTTCAGCACCAAGGTCCGCTTCTCAGGCTTGGCCATCGGCACGCAGATCGGCTTCCTCATGGCAGGCTTCGCCCCGACCATCGTGACGGCAATGGGCGGCACCAAGGCCGGCGGCTGGGTCCAGATCAGCATCTTCACCGGCGTCATCTGCGTCATCGCGGCGGTCTCCGCGATGACCGCCCGCGAATCCTTCAAGACCCCGACGGCGGAGCTCGGCCTGAAGTAGGACGCTCCCTCCAAACAAATCCGTGGTTCCACACCGGCCGCCCTCTGGGCCCGTGTGGAACCACGGATTTTCTTTGTCCCGGAAGTCTTACCCACGGCTAACCCGCACGAAACCACACCGCAACATTGGCCCGCCACACTGGAATAGCCGGCAAATGCTGGCAGCTCCAGCCAGGGAGGCCACCATGTTGAAGGAAGTATCAACCCACCCCACAAGAATCCGCGCGCTTGACCAGCTGCACCGCGGCGACCAGATCGAAGCCCGCCTCTCCGTCGGACCCTCCTACGATGACGTTGTCATCCGCAGGGGCAGCGTCCAGGAAACGGCCCCGGGCATCGGCGTCGTTTGGATCATGGATCAGCTGACGGGCCTGCGCAAGGCCATCAATACCGACGAATGCACAGTCTGGCGAGTGGCCTGACCTGGCCCCGAACCACTCAGCCGCCAGCCACGGACTGGATGATCAAGACCTCCTGGCCGGCAGCTACCTCAGTATCCAGACCCTTCAGACGCCGGACCTCCTCGCCGTTCACGTAAATATTCACGTAGCGGCGGAGCGAACCGGTTTCATCCCGGATCCTCCGGGCCAGCACCGGGTAGTCCCCGGTCACAGCATCAAGCAAGCTTTCCACGGTCACAGCTCCGTCGGCGGGCGTAGTCAGATAGGACTGCCCGCCGGCGAGGGGCTGGAGAACGCTGGGCAAAAGCACCGTAATGTCGGGCAACGTACGTCCTAGGCCGGCAGGCTGGATGCTGCGGCGGCAGCGGCCAATTCGTCTGCCACATCTGCGGGGACGACGCCGGAGACAACAGCAGCCCGGACACACAAAACATCAGGTAGATGCGAGGCGACTTCAATGAAGGACTCGCCCTCATCAGCGCTGGCGTAGACAGAACCGCCGCGCGTTCCGAAGTACACCCCGGCAGGTTCAGCAGAATCCACCGCGGCTGCGTCACGGAGCACGGCGTTGTATTCATGGTCCGGGAGACCCACATCCAAACGCTTCCAGGTATTCCCGGCGTCGTCCGTGCGGTGCACCGCGAGATGGCCGTCCGGCGGAATCCGCTCACTATCGGCCTTGATCGGGATCACCCAGGCGGTCCCTTCGCGGCGGGGGTGGGTGAGCATCACGAAGCCGAAATCAGCGGGAAGGCCGTCGGCGATTGAAACCCAGTTCTCGCCGTTGTCGTCCGTGCGGTACACACCGTGGTGGTTCTGCGCATACAACCGGCCTTCGACGGCGGCATCCGCGGCGATCTTGTGGACGCACTGGCCGAACTCGGGATTGGGATCGGGCATGAAGTAGGCCGAGATCCCCTTGTTGCGGGCCTCCCAGGAGGTTCCGCCGTCGAGCGATCGGTAGACGCCGCCCGTGCTCATGGCGACATGGACGTTCTCCCCGGAAGGATTGACCACGATCGAGTGGGCGGCAGCGCCACCGTAACCCGCGCCCCACTCGCTGCGATGCGGGTGGTCCCAGAGGCCGCGGTTCAACTCGAAGTGTTCTCCGCCGTCGGTCGATTTCCAGACAGAGATCGGTTCGCAACCCGCCCAGACCACCCCGGGCCGGGATGCGGAGTCCGGGTAGATCTGCCAGATCCGTTCCAGAGCGGCATCCGTGCCGTCCGGGAATTTGATGGCACCTTGTTCGGGCTCGGTCCATGTGGCGCCCAGGTCATCGGAGTGGGCCACCGTAGGACCCCAGTGTTCGGAGCGCACGCCCACCATGATCCGGGGCTTGTCCCCGCGCGTATCGATCCCGATGCTGGGGATCTCGCTCATGAGGAAGTGCGGACCGGAAAGGGACCATTCCTTGCGGTCTGAGCTGCGCGCCAGCCACAGTCCTTTTTTGGTCCCGATCGCCAAGACATAACTCTCTGCGGTAGCCATGCACCCCATGCAACCATCCCGGCGCGGGAGCCGCAACGGTTTTATGAACCGGTCTAGGAAAGCGCCTCAGTCCACGAACTCGGACTGCGTCTCAATGAAATCCCAGTCGGCGTCGCTCAGCCCGCCGGCCAGCTCTTCAAGGCGCGGACCTCCGACATCCGCAATCCGTTGCAGAACTTCCAGTGGAAGCTCAGTGGCACGAAGGTTTTCGCGCAGCCATTCCTTGCTCTTAAGGTCTATGTCCAGCCACCACATGAAGATCTCCACGTGGACCACCCCTTCCTGTGCAAGTTAACGCTAGGCCCGCGCCGGGTGCACTACAAGGGGCCGGGTACCCCGATCAAACGCCGGGTTTCGCCGTGAACCCGGGACCGGAAAAAGTAAAGTGAAAGTAGTTATTCAGATTGGTAGCGGAGTGCTGTTGGGGCACGTAAGCTATTTGTCAGCAGGAACCCCCAAGAACCTGCTCCAAAGTCCGCTCCGGAGTGCGTATCCCCCAATAACGCACTCCGGAGCTCTTTGTTTAAGCCTCGCGACACGCAAAATCCCTGGCGCCCACGGAATTCCGGGGTCGCCAGGGATTTTCCGTGTCGCTCAGCGTTTAGACGAACTGGTACAGCAGCGCCGCCATGCCGAAGCCCACTACCGAGAGCACGGTCTCCAGCACCGTCCACGTCTTCAGGGTGTCCTTGACTGACATGTTGAAGTACTTGGAGATGATCCAGAATCCGCCGTCGTTCACGTGGCTGGCGATGATGGAGCCGGAGGAGATGGCCATGACAATCAGGGCCAATTGCGGCTGCGAATAGTGTCCGGCCGTGAGCGCCGGGGCCAGGATGCCGCCGGTGGTCACGATCGCGACCGTGGCCGAGCCCTGGGCGAGGCGCATGCCGCAGGCGATCACGTAAGCGGACACGATGACCGGAAGCCCGGCCTTGGCCAAGGTGTCCGCCACGGCGTTGCCCACCCCGGTTGCCGAGAGCACGGCGCCGAAGAATGCGCCGGCTCCAACAACGAGCAGGATCATGCCGACCGGCTTCAGCGAGGCTGAGCTCAGTTCGGAAAGGTCCTTGGCGCTCATGCCCCGGCGCGTGCCCAGGAGCCACATCGAGAGTGCAACGGCGACGGTGAGCGCAATGGCCGGATTGCCGAAGAACACGAGCGCATCCCGGAATCCGCCGGTGGGGAGGAAGACGTTGCCGAAGGTGGCGCCAAGGATCAGGAGCATCGGCAGGCCGATGGCAAGGGCAACGACGCTCATAGGCGGCTCGTGGCCAACGGCTTCCTCTGCCTCCGGGATCACGCGGTCCTCCGGAACGGACACTTGCACGCGCTTGCCGATCCACTGGCCCCAGAGAATGCCGGAAGCGAACCAAGCGGGGATACCGCAGGCGAGGCCCATGATGATGATCCAGCCAAGTTCAACGTGGAACAGGCCAGCCGCTGCCACGGGACCCGGGTGCGGTGGCAGGAAGGCGTGGGTCACCGAGAGGCCGGCGAGGAGCGGCAAGGCATACAGAATCAGGGATTTCCCGCCGCGTACCGCCGCCACGTAGACGAGGGGTGCGAGCACGAAAATACCGATGTCGAAGAAGACCGGAATGCCGAGGACAAAACCGGTGACGCCCATGGCCAGCGGCGTTCCCTTTTCGCCGAAGATCTTCACGAGCCTGCCCAGCAGGACCTCCGCACCACCGGAACGTTCCAGGATGGCGCCCAGGACGGTGCCCAGGCCGATGATCAACGTGATGTGTCCGAGGATCCCGGCGAAGCCCTTCTCGATGAGGGCGTCACCGCTCTTGATGGGCGAGCCGACGAGGGCATCGATGCTCACGCCGCCCGCCAGCGCGACGAGCACGCTGGTACCCACCAAGGCAATGAACGGTTCTACCTTGACTTTGATGATCAGAAACAACAGGAGGGCAATGCCGGCCCCTGCCAGGAGAAGCAGGCCGGCGGTATCGTGCCGCAGCCAGTTCAGGAATTCATTCATGGAGGTTACTTTCTGGGGATTCCTACGCGAGGGTGGCGGTGAAGGCGGCGGCCCTGGCCGAAATGTCAGCCCAGTCGCCTGCGGCCACGGCGGAGGGAGGGACCACGCTGGTTCCACAGCAGACCGCTGCGGCGCCGGCGTCGAGATAGCTCTTGGCGTTAGAGGCGTCGATCCCGCCGGAGGGCAGAAGCCGGATGCCAGGGTAGGGACCCTGGAGATCCTTAAGGTAGGCCGGGCCGAGCTGCCTAGCCGGGAAGATCTTGACTGCCGCGGAACCGAGGTCAAGGGCCTGCGCCACCTCCGTGGGTGTCATGGCGCCCAAACTGAAGGGAATACCGGCGGCCGCAGCCACCGCCGCAACCTCGGGGCGAAGGCCGGGCGTCACCAGGAATCGGGCACCGGCGTCGATTGCTGCCTTCGCCTGCTCGGCCGTCATCACGGTACCGATTCCGACGGCGGCGCCGTGCTTCGCGGCGGTGTCCGCCGCCCGCCGGACGTGCTTCAGCACGTCCGGGGTGGTGAACGTCAGTTCGACGCTGCGGATGCCGGCGCCGGCCAGTGCGTGGCACAGCTCGGCGGCGTCGGGGATAAATGGCGCACGGACGACGGCGAGGGTGCGGTCGGCTTCAAGCTGTTCGACGAATTCTTCAGGAGTCATGCGATTCCGTACTTCCTGCTCGGGTGCGTCCGTCGGGGCTGCGGCGCAGGGCGCGGCCGGCACGGGCGCCGGTGGGCTTCCCGCCGTCGATCGCTGCCGTCCCGTTGACGAACACGTAATGGATGCCAGTGGCTGGCTTGCGGGGGTTTTCAAAGGTGGCTTCGTCACGGACGGTGCGCGGATCGAAGAGGACGACGTCGGCCGCGTAGCCTTCGCGGACGAGCCCCCGGCGGTCGAGCTTGAGCCGCCCGGCGGGGCGGCCGCTCAAGTGGTGGACCATTTCTTCCAGGGTCAGCAAGCCCAGGTCGCGGCTGTAATGGCCCAGGTAGCGGGGAAAGGTTCCCCAGGCACGCGGGTGCGGCTTGGCTCCGACCAAGAGGCCGTCGCTGCCGCCCGTGTGCGTGCGATGGACCATGATGGCCTGCACGTTTTCCTCGTGTCCGACGTGCTGCAGGATGCCGGTCCCCAAGCGGTCCTCTTGGAGGATCCGAACGAACACGTTGAAGGGCTCAGCGTTGGATTCGGCGGCGATTGCGGCGATGGTCTTGCCCACATGGCCGGCGAGTGCCGGGTTCTGGACGCCGCTGACCTCCAGGGTGTGCCACTCGGCAACCACGCCATGGCAGCCGTCGGAGCCGTAGATCTCCACGCTTTCGCGGATCCTCGCTAGCGTAGCCGGGTCAGCCAACCGCGTGAGTGTGGCCTCGGTGCCGCCGGAGGATGACCAGCTGGGCAAGATGGCCGCGAGCGTGGTGGCTCCGGGGAGGTAGGGATAGGTGTCGAGCGTGATGTCGGCGCCGTCGTCGAGCGCTGCGTCGATGAGTTCAAGAAGCTCGCCCGCCCTGCCCTTGTTTTCGGCGAAGTTCATGGTGGCGTGGGAAAGGTGCAGCGCGCAGCCGGTGTCCCTGCTCAGTCCGATCATCTCAGCGTAGGCGCCGAGCGCGCCCTTTCCGTAGGAGCGATGGTGCGGGGCGTAGAAACCACCCAGCTCCCCCACGGTCCGGCATAGTCCTGCCAGTTCCTCCGTGCGGGCGTACATTCCGGGGGTGTAGGTCAGTCCGGAGGACATCCCCACGGCGCCTTCCTCCATCGCGGTGCGGACCAAGTCCTGCATCCGCTCCTGCTGCTCAGGTGTCGGGTCCCCTTCGCCGAAGCCCATCACGAGGGCCCGTACGGTTCCCTGCGGCACGAGGTAGGCGGCGTTGGTGGCGATCCTCTTGCCGTTTTCGGACGCGTCGAGGCGGTCCAGGTACTCGCCCACGGTTCGCCAATCCCAGTCGAAATCCTGCGGGTTGTCGTTCCAGCCGGCGATCTTCTCGCGGACTCCGGTAAGCGTGGCGTCGTCCACCGGAGCGTAGGACAGCCCGTCCTGGCCCAGCAGTTCGGTGGTGACGCCTTGGCTCAGCTTGGCGTAATGGTCTTTGTTGACCAGCAGCTGCAGGTCCGAATGGGCGTGCATGTCGATGAAGCCCGGGCTCAGGACGAGTCCCGCGGCGTCGATGGTCCGCTCGGCGCCGGTTCCGCTCGCGGCGAGGGATCCGGCGTCGGCGACGACGGCGATCACCTCGCCGTCCAGCAGGACGTCCGCGGTGCGGCGGTCCATCCCGGTTCCGTCCACCAGGATGGCGTTGCTGATGAGGGTCTTCATGGCGAGGGTCCTAGAAGAAGGTATGGATGAGGTCGACGACGGTTTGGTCACCGTTGGTGTCCGCCAGCACTGGGATGAGGGTCCACTTGTCAAAGGCTGTGCACGGATGCGAAAGTCCGAGGCGCACGACGTCGCCGGGCCGCACGGTGGTGGTGCCGGCGTCGAAGGTCATGAAGCAGTGCTGGTCGTTGACGGCGGTGATCTCGGCACCGCCGAGGGGCAGCATGGGACCACCGAGCGCGGGCCCGATCAGCTGTGGACGCGGCAGGCCTTCGTCAATGGGCAAGTCCCGTTTGCCGGCGTCGAGGATGGCGAGGCCGGGTTCGGGCTGGGACACGACGCGCGCCCAGCCGTGCATAGCTGCCATGAACGGCTGGCCGCCGTCGCGGGAAAACGGCGAGATGCCCCGGTAGAAGCCGTCGTCGTGGATGATGTAGGCGCCGCTGCGGATCATGAGTTCCACCCGGGGGCTTGCCTCGGAGCCAGCGGTGGCGTAGGGCGAAAGGACGTCGACGACGTCGTCGAAGTACGCGCTGCCGCCTGCGGTGAGAATGACGGCGTCGGATCCGTAGAGACCCTCCACGAGGAGCCGCTGATGCAGCTCACCCATCTGGCCCAAGTAGCCGCGGACGGCGGCAAGACTGCCGGCGTCGGCCGTGTGGGCCAACGATCCTTCGTAGCCGCTCACCCCCACGAGCCGCAGGTGCGGGGAGGCACTGACGGCGCGGGCGACGTCGAGTGCAGCCTCCACGCCTCGTGCCCCGGTGCGGCCGCCGATCCCGCCGAGCTCAACGAGGACATCCAGGACGGCGTTGCTTCCAACGGCTTCCAAGGTGCGGCCAATAACCTGCACGGTAACGGTGGAGTCCACCCAGGACAGGATCGGCTGGTCCGGACTCGCGGTCTTGGCGACCCATTCGATCGCGTGCGGATCGCTCAGGCTGTTGGCCAGTTGCAGGCGCCGCACGCCGAACGCGCGGGCCACGCGGAGCTGGGCGAAGTTCGCCACGGTGATCCCCCAGGCGCCGCGGCTCAGCTGTTCGGCCCAGAGCTGTGGCGCCATGGTGGTCTTTCCATGCGGAGCCAGCAAGACGCCATGCTCCGCGCACCACGAAGCCAGCCGATCGGCATTGCCGCGCATCGCCCCGGCATCAAGCGTCAACAACGGTGTCTGGAGGTCCTTGAGTTTCGGGGTTGTGGAGAGGAACTCGCGGTGGCTGGTGCCGTTGGCTGTGGCGGGCACGGCTTTGTGCCGCCAGTCGAGCCGGACATCCGCCAGGCGGCCCACGGCGTCCGCCGCAATTGCCCCGGCCTCTGCTCCGGCCCCGGACGTGGAAGTGTTCACCAGTTCGATCCCTTCACGATGCGCAACTTCACTGTGCGCAATTCACTGTGCGCATTCTGCTCGCAAACCCGGTGCGTTGCGTATTTTGCAACGCAGGTTGCAAAGCTGTTGGTGATATGTCTAACATGGTGCAGGATTGGGAGTCAAGGCCGCGGCGTGGCCCGGCACTCCCTGACCAGGCCACGGAAATCCCTTCTTCATTGGGTGTCGAGTGCCGCTGGAAGCGGCAGAGGGAGCGCGCGAGTTTCATGCTTTCAGCTGTATGTGTGGGCGAGACGATGGCCATGCTCACCCCGGTGAAGCCCGTCCCGCTGCACCAAGCCACGGAGCTGCACTGCGGCATCGGCGGCGCGGAATCGAACGTTGCCATGGGCCTGGCTGCCATGGGCCTGGACTCCCACTGGGTAGGCCGGGTGGGCAAGGACGGATTCGGTATCCGGATCCTGGAGGAACTCAGCAGCCACGGAGTAGGCGTTTCCGGCGTCGAGGTCGATCCCGGACGGCCCACCGGGCTTTACGTCAAGGTGCCAGCCCAGGGAACAGACCCCGACGGCGGCAGTTCAGTTTTGTACTACCGGCAGGGTTCCGCCGCATCAGCGATGAGCCTGGGCACCCTGGCGAATCCCGCCGTCGAGCGTTTGCTTAACGAAGCATCGCTCATCCACCTGAGCGGCATCACAGCGGCGATCTCGGCCGAATGCCTTCAGCTCACGGAAGCCATCCTCGCCGCCCCGAGGCACGGCCGCCTCATCAGCTTCGACGTCAATTGGCGCGCCGCGCTCTGGGCCGGCCAGGACCGTTCCGTACTGCGCCGCCTGGCCAATCTCGCCGACATCGTGCTGGTGGGCAAGGACGAAGCCGAGCACGCCTTCGGCACTACGGACGAAACTGAACTGCGGCGCCTCATGCCTGATCCCGCCGTCGTCGTCATCAAGAACGAAGCCACTAGCGCCATCGCCCTGGAACGGGACGGGACGCGGTCCGAGGTGTCGGCATTGTCCGTGGACGTGCTTGAGCCGGTGGGCGCGGGCGATTCCTTCGCGGCCGGGTACCTCAGCGGCGTGCTGTTCGGCCTCGGGCAGAAGGCGAGCCTTCGCCGCGGTCACGTCGCCGCAGCCTGCACCCTCACCGTGCATGGCGATCGTGGCCCGCTCCCCGGCTCCACCCTGCTTTCGGCCATCCTCGGTTCCACAGACGCCGAATGGGCTGCGATCCACGTCGCCGCAGGACACTTCAGCAGCCATGACCGAAGCCTTCACGATCGGAGCACAGCACCATGAGCCAAAGCCTGATGCGGGCCATCGACCTGCTAGCCGAGCTTGCGGCCAAACCGGCCACCCTGGATGAGCTTGCCTCCAAGGCGTCGGTACACAAGACAACCGTCATGCGGCTCCTGCACGCCATGGAGGAAAAGCGATTCGTTGTCCGCGATGAGGACCAGCGGTTCATGCTTGGATCCAAACTGTTCGAGCTGTCCTCGCTCGCCCTGGAGCAGCGGGACATCCGCAAAGTGGCGCACCCGTACTTGGCTGAGCTGAACGGAAAGACCGGGCACACCGTGCACCTTGCCGCGTTCGAGGGCAATGACGTGGTGTACATCGACAAATTCGAGTCGCACCATCCCGTGCGGATGTACTCCCGGATCGGCCTGACCGCGTCCCTGCATTCGGCCGCCGTCGCCAAAGTCCTGCTTGCCGACATGCCGCGCAGCCGGCAGGAAAAGATCGCGGCGGGACTCGACTACACAAGAATTACCGACACCACCCTGACCTCGCCGGAGGCCCTTTTGGCCGAACTGGAGCAGGTCAGGGTCCAGGGCTGGGCCCATGACAACGCCGAGCACGAATCCTTCGTGCACTGCATCGCGACCCCCATTCGCGACGCGAGCGGCGCCGTCGTGGCCGCAGCCTCTTGTTCGGTACCGGTGGTGATGCTCAGCTATGAAGGACTGCTTGAGCTGCTGCCCGACCTCAAAGCCAGCACCGAGGCCATCTCCCGCGACCTCGGCTGGATCAGCCACGAAAGGAACTCCGCATGAGTGAAAAGACTGTAGTACTGACCGAAAACGCTCCGGCCCCGGCGCACGTATTCTCCCAAGGCATCCAGAAGGGCGGCCTGTTCCAGGTCTCGGGCCAAGGCCCCATGGATCCCGCCACCAACCAGTACATCGGCGAGGGCGACGTCCGAGTCCAGACCCGCCGCACACTGGAGAACGTGAAGGCGATCCTCGAAGCCGGCGGCTCCTCAGTGGAAGACGTCATCATGTTCCGCGTCTACCTCACCACCCGCGACGACTTCGCCGCCATGAACGAGGTCTACGGCGAATTCATCACCGAGAACGTCCCCAGCGGCCAACTGCCTAGCCGCACCACGGTGTTCGTCGACCTCCCGCACGAAGTCATGCTCGTGGAAATCGACGCGCTGGCCGTTACGGCGTAAGCCCCGGAGCCCGGCTTGGTGGCACTATTGGGTGATGCCCTTCATGCGCTTTCCCCGGCTTAAGAGGGCGTCTTCCCGGGAGGGACGCCAAGCGAACCGGCTGGCGTCGGCCTCAACCGGATGGTGGCTGCTGGTTGTCGTATTCATCGAGGCTGCAGTCGCGTTGTCTATCCGCCTGCCCTTGGCTTTCGGGCTTCCGCCGTGGGGCGGCATCGATGAAAAGACCGGATTCCCCGCGCTTCTCGCACTGCTGATCGTGCCCCTGGTGGTACTGGCCGCGTGGCGTCTCATGCGGCAGCAGCAGCGGGAACGCAGCCAGGCGTTCCGGACGTCGCGCTTGATGGACACCGTGCTGCACACAAGCATGGACTGGCTGTGGGCCACGGGGCCCGATGGACGATTTACGTTCTGCAGCCCGGCGTGCAAGGACATCACGGGGTACGAACCCTCCGAACTGCTGGGGAGGCACATCACCCGCGTGATCGACCCCGGGGACCTCGCAGACGCACGGGTGGACTGGAAAGCCAGGGAAAGCGGCGACTCCTCGTGGTCATGTGTAATCACCGTGTGCCGCCACCGGGATGGCAGCCGCGTCTTGATTGATGTAGCCGGAAGGCCGATTCGCGACAGGGAGGGCAGGGACTGCGGTTTCGAGGGCACCTGCCGTGTCTTGAATTCAGAGGCAACACGTTCGCGGGCGGAAGTCACTGTCCGCATCCAGGCCTTGCTCAACGACGGCTCACTCATCACAGCATTCCAGCCGATCCGGTGCCTGGAAACGGGCAACGTCGTTGGAGTGGAATCCTTGACAAGGTTCAGCGGTTCCCAGGAGTTGTCCCCCGAGGTGCGTTTCATGGAGGCCGCCTCGGTCGGCCTGGATATCGAGCTTGAGATCCTTGCTCTCCGGACGGCGCTGACCACCGCGGCAGGGCTCCCACCGGAGCTGTACATCGCGGCAAACCTCTCACCCCGGGCGTGCCTTGACCCCCGGCTGGCAGCCGCGATTGTGGAGTCGGCCATCCCTCCGCGGCGCATCGTTCTTGAGGTCACCGAACGCCATGAGGTGGCCAACTATGAGCCGCTCGCCGAAGCGTTGGCACCGTTGCGGCGCGCCGGGCTCAGAATAGCCGTGGACGACGCCGGTGCCGGCTTTGCTTCCATGCGCCACATCCTGCAGCTCAAGCCGGACCTCATCAAACTCGATCGCGAAATCATCGCCGGGATCGACACGGATCCAGGCCAGCGGGCATTGGGAGCTGCGATGGTCGGTTTTTCCTCCGAAATAGGGGCCGCCCTGGTAGCCGAAGGGATCGAGACCGAGGCCGAGCTGGCTGCGGTCACCAAGCTCGGGATGACCGCGGCCCAAGGCTACCTTCTCGGCCGCCCGTCGCTCCGGCCTGAGGACTGGGCGGCTTGGGGGTAGCGATGGCCGCTACCCCTCGGGTTGGTGCGCCGTGACCAGCCCATCGAAGTCCCGAACGACAACGCCTGTAGCTGTCTCCACTGGGAGGCCGTTCCGCGCCCAATACTCAATGCCGCCGATCATCTCCCGCACCGGGTACCCAAGTTCGGCGAACGCCAGGGCCGCGAAGGTACTTCCGTTGCAGCCCGGTCCCCACGAATAGACCACTATTGCGGTCCCGGCGGGGATCAGTGCGGCTGCCCGTGCGGGTATCTCCGCGGTCGGAAGGTGCATGGCGCCGGGGATATGGCCGTGGTCCCACGACGACTGCCTTCGGGTATCCACGAGCACGAAACTGCCGGGAGCCGCATCGGCGACGTCCATGACGTCGATCTCGAACCGCAACTTCGCCCGGAAGTAGGCGCCTGCGGCACCGTCCGCCCCAACCGCAGCACCGGCGTCGTTCATTGGCGTTTTCATGAGCCCCTCTAAGCGAGCTTGGCGAGTTTGGCGCCTGCCCGTCGCGATCCCAGCTTGGCCGAGATGCGCAGGCTGGTTTCGGCGGCCATGGGACCTACTTCCCGGACGCGTTTGGCGGTCATGCGGGACGACAACGATGAAACGCTGAGGGCGGCCACCACGTGATCATCGTGGCCAAAGATCGGGGCGGCCACGCACCGGACCTCGGGTTCGTTCTCACGGTCGTCGATCGCGTAGCCCCGGCGTCGGATCGCGGCGAATTCAGTCCGCAACTGCTCGGGATCCGTGATGGTCCTGTCGGTGATCGGCACCAGGTCGCCGGCCAGGATCGGAGCCACCACTTCCTCCGGACTGAACGCCAACATGGCTTTGCCGACCGCAGTGCAATACGCCGGCATGGTCGCCCCAACGCGCGATGCCATACGAACTGTTGCCTCGTCTTCAACTTTGTCGAGGTAAACCACATCATGGCCGGACAAGACCCCCAAGTGGCAGGTGCTTTCCGTAGCCCTCATCAGCACCCTGAGCTCGGCGTTCGCGACGCTACGCAAATCGAGCCGGTCCAGGTATGACTGTCCCAAACGCAGGCAACCATGGCCCAGCCGGAAGCGGCCGCTCTCGGCATCGCGTTCCAGCAGGTTTTCGTCCAACAAGGGCGCGGCCAACCTCAGGACCGTGCTCTTGTTGAGCCCGGAGAGCTTGGTCAGCTCCACCAAGGCGAGTCCGTCCGCGCTCACCGGATGCTCCGCCACCACCGCCAGCAAAGCCAGCGCCTTCCGCAACGAAGCCGAGGAGTTCCGGGCCTCCATGCCTTCAGTACCCACGTGTGTCCTATCCAGCGGCAATGCGCTGCTCGGCGTCGTAATCGCGTTTCCAGCCAGCCACGCCAGGCCTCAATTGCCAGGGATGCGGTCCGGACAGCGGCCGGTATTCCACTCCCATGGCCTCCAGGCGTTCCAGGTGCGCGCCTTCGAGCCTGGCCAGGAAACCATCGTAGTCCCGGTTCTCCGGCTGGGACCAGAGCACCTCCGCCACGGCGCTCAGCCGCGGAAACGCGGCGAAGTGGACCCGTCGCGGGGAATCCAGGTGTTCCGTCCAGATGTTGGCCTGCGCCCCGAGGAGCCTGCCCGGGAACGCCTCATCCGCACCCGCGGGCAGGGGTTCGAAGCCGTAGACATCCTGCAGCGTGGTGACAAAACCCACGGGCACGGGTTCGTCGTCGCCGTCGGCCTGCCGGTGGTCCAGGTACAGCCTGTGCTCAGGGCACATGACCACGTCATAACCGCTTTTGAGCGCGCTCATACCGCCTTCATAGCCTCGCCAGGAGGCCACCAACGCACCATCCGGCAGCTCGCCGTCGCCGATTTCGTCCCACACGGAGGTAGCCCGCCCACGTGCGTCAAGGTGCCCCGCCAACTGCCCCACAAACCAGCTGTGCAATCCCGAAACGTCCGGCATCCCGAGTTCGCGGGCTTTGGACTGCGCCTGGGCGCTGGATTGCCACTGGGTGAGCGGAACTTCGTCTCCGCCCAAGCTGATCCAGCGGGATGGGAAGATCTCCACCACTTCATCGAGCACGTTGCGGTAGAACTCCAACGAGGTTTGCGAGACTTCCAGGACCGTCTCGTTGATTCCCCAACGGGTCCACACCCCGGGGGCCGCGCCCGTTCCCAGTTCCGGGTAGGCGGCGATGGCGGCCTGGCTGTGTCCCGGAACGTCAATTTCGGGGATGACTGTGATGTGCCGCTCGGCAGCGAACGCGACCACTTCGCGGAGATCGTCCTGGCTGTAGAAGCCGCCGTGCGGAAGCCCGTCGAAAACCCCTGCCCGCCACGAACCCAGCGATGATTCGCGCCGCCACGCCCCGGTCTCAGTGAGCTTCGGGTAGCGGTTGATCTGGATCCGCCAGCCTTGGTCGTCCGTGAGGTGCAGGTGCAGGACGTTGAGCTTGTGCATGGCCATCACCTCGATGAACCGGAGCAGGTTGTCCTTGGGCATGAAGTGCCGGGCCACGTCCAGCATGGCCCCGCGGTACCCGAAACGCGGGTGGTCCAGGATGGATACCTTGGGAACCGGCCATGCGCCGCCCGTCTCCGGAACGGGCGCTTGCCGCAACGCGGCAGGTCCCATCAGCTGCAGGAGCGTCTGCGCGGCATAGAAGGCTCCGGCCGGACCGCCCGCATGAATCACGACGGCGGCGCCCACCTCCAGTCGGTACGCCTCGGCGTCGAGCTCCGGGTCAAGCAGGAGGCTGATACCCGCGTCGGCGGCGGCCGGGAACAGGTCCCAGCCAGTGGCCGCGCCGAGGGTCCGGGCGAGCCAGCGGCGCGCATTGTTGAGCTCCGGATCGGCGGCCAGCGTGGTGGTTGCGTCCAGTTCCAGGAAACCGCCGCTGGACTCCACCGAGGACGGAATAGGAACCAGCAGATCCGCTGCGCTCATCCCTTCACCGCCCCGGCCAGGCCGGATACGAGTTTTCGCTGCACCGCGATGAAGAAGATCAGCACCGGAATGGTCATGATCACGGAACCGGCCATGATGGCGCCCCAATCGTTCTGGTCGGGTTTGAAGAAGGTCAACAACGCCATGGGCAGGGTCTGGTTCTCCTGGGCGGAAATGATGAATGTCTTGGCGAAGAGGAAGTCGTTCCACGTTGAGATGAAGGAAAACACCGAGCATGCCACCACTCCGGGCGCCACGAGCGGGAAGAGGATCGAGCGGACAAAGCGGAAACCGCTCGCGCCGTCTATGCGGGCTGCCTCTTCGATCTCCACCGGCACGGCTGCCACGAAGCCACGAAGCATCCAGATCGCGAACGGAATACTGAAGCCCACATGGACCAGCACCAGGGAGCCGAGCTGGTTCAAGCCCACCAACGGTACGGCCTCCCCGGCATTGCGCAGCAGGAAGAACAACGGAATGGTGAGCGCTTCGACGGGCACCATCTGGGACACGAGGACCACGATCAGCAGCTTGGTGCGCATCTTGAATTGGTAGCGGGTCAGTGCCACGGAGGCCAAAAACGCCAGCACAGTGGAGACGATGACGACCACGAGCGCCACGATCACGCTGTTGAGGAAGTACCTGCCGAAGTTGTTCACTGACAGGACCCGCATGAAGGAGTCGAAGGACGGTTCCAGCGTGAACGGCGCCGCATCGCCGGCGTCGAGCGCCGTCTTCGGCTTGAGGGCCGAAAGGACCATCCAGAACAGGGGGAACGCGACAAGAAGCGCGATGGCGAGTGCCGCCACATCGGCGCCGAACCGGCGTCGTCCGCCCTTGCGGAACTGTTGCGGCGCGACCGGTGCGGGCCGGTTCTTGCGGAGCGGAACGTCGACGGCGGTCACAGGACTTCTCCCGTTCTCTTGAGGATGCGGAGGTAGACGAGGGTGATGATCATCAGCAGCGCGGTCATGATGACGCCAAGGGCCGAGCCGAGGCCATAAAGGCTGGCCGCGAAGGCCTGCTGGTAGCCGTAGACATTCAGCACGAGGTTCTGCCCGGCAATACCGCCGCCGTTGGTCATGATGTATATCTGGGAGAAGATCTTGAAATTCCAGATGATGGACTGGATGGTCACCACCATCACGATGGGCCGCAGCATCGGAAGCATGATGCTGCGCGCGATCCGGGGCATGGAAGCACCGTCGAGCCGCGCCGCCTCAATGACTTCGGTGGAGATCGCCTGGATGCCGGCGTAGACCGTCACGAGTACGAACGGGAACGAACACCACACCACTTCGCTGGCCACCAACCCGAAGGCGGACCATTTGTCGTAGGTCCAGGAGTAGCCGTTGAACTGCGTCAAGCCCACCGACACGAGCGCCTTGTTGACGAGCCCCAGCGTGGGGTCGAAGAGGAACAACCACACGGCGCTGCCGGTGACGGCCGGTGTGGCCCAAGCGCCCAAGGAGACGACGAACAGTGCGCTCCGGACCCAGGGCCGGAGCCGCGTGGCCAAGACCGCCAACGACGTTCCCACGAGCAGCGTCAGGACAACGCAGGCGCCTGCGAACAGCACGGTGTTGCCCAGGACGGACCAGAACTCCGGATCGGCGAACAGTTTCTGGTAGTTCTCCAGGCCCGTGAATTGCAGTGGTGCCTTGCCACTGACTTGGGCCTGGCGGTAGTCGTACAAAGAAACGTTGATGAGCTGGAAGATCGGGTATCCCAGCAGCGCGATCAGGACAATGAAAGCCGGGGCCAGGTAGAACCACGGTTCCAAGCCGCGCTTGCCTAGCGCACGACGGCGGGACGTCCCCGCCGTCGTCGGCTTGCGGTTCTGCTCGCGGTTGGCCCCGTTCGTGTCCGCCTTCGCGGACGCGAACGCCGTCACGCCGCGCCGCCTGGCGCGGATCGGCCGTGCTTCACGAACCTCGTCATTTGGATCCGAAGACCTTGTTCATGGCCGCTGCCGCATCCGCAGTAGCGGTATTGACGTCAGCCTTGCCCGTGACGATCTTCTGGTACATGCCGGTGAAGATGCCCTGGGCGTCGATGGTGGACCAGGTTTCGGTCACGGGGACGAAATTGGTGCCGGCGGCGAGGGTCTTGATGAAGGGGTCAAGCTGCGGATTGGACGCGGCAACAGACTTCTGGACGTCGCTGAATGTGGGCAGGTTGCCCATGGCGTCGAACATCTTCTGCTGGTACTTCTTGCCTGCCAACAGCTCGACGAACTCGGCTGCGAGGGTGTGGTGCTTGCTGCTGTTGAAGACGCCCAGGTTGTTTCCGCCGGCAAACGCTGGGGCGATCGAACCAGCCGTATTGCCCGGAACCGGAACCACCGCGAACTTGTCCTTGACCGCACTGGCCGCTACGGCCTTGTAGTTGAAGTCGCCACCGATGGTCATGGCCGATTTTCCGGCGATGAACTGCTGGACGCTGGCGTTTCCGCCGAATTCGGCACACGTCTGGGGCGGGCAGATGTCGTTCTTGAGCAGCCGGGCATAAGCGGAGATGCCGTCCCGGGATTCGGCCGAATCCAGACCGGAGGCAAAGGTGCCACCCTTCTTCGTGGCAATGTTGCCGCCGTTGGCCCAGAGGTAGGGCATGGCGGAGAACTGCGCAGCTCCACCGACCGAAATCCCGAGCATGTCCGGGTTGGCTGCGCGGACGGCGCGGGCCACGGTTTCGACGTCGGCGAGGGTCTTGGGCGCCTCCAGTCCGAGCTTCTGCAGCAGATCGGTGCGGTAGTAGAGGGCCCGGACGCCGACGTACCAGGGCACGCCGTAGTTCTTGCCCCCGACGTCCGTGGTGGCCAGGATCTTGCCGTCCAGGTCCTTGGACTCATCCCAGGCCTTGATGTCCGCAGTCATGTCGGACAATCCGCCGGATGCAACGTAGCTGGCAAGGTCTGTGTTGCCGAACTCGGCGACGTCGGGAGCGCTCGAGGGGTCGTTGAACGCGGCCTTGAACCGTTCTGCCCGGCTGTCGACGGGAATGTACTGGACGTCGACCTTGACACCGCTGTGATTGGCTTCGAAATCGGAAACCGCGGCCTTGACTACCGCGGATTTTGGGTCCTGGTTGACTTCCGAGAAGAGCCAGACGCGGATGGTGCCGGACTTCTCATCCGAAGATGACGCGGCATTGTTCGACGTGGGCGGGGCACAGGCCGTCAGCGCGAGGGCGGCGAGGGCAATGGCAGCCGCAGAGCGTGCGATTTTCAATGGATCCTCCATGGAGAAAAGGGTTAGGTGCCCGGCGGTCCCCCGCTTCGGGTATGGAAGGAAACTTTACAAACATACTTTTGTGAGCGGAAGCACAAGCGGCAAAAGGTTTGCATTGCAAAACGGGAATTTGTAAATAGTTCCATCTCTCATGACAGGTCACATACCCCCGGGGGGTACTTGCTTCATACCCCTAGGGGGTATACATTGGCACCATGAGCACGATCGATGTGAACCCCACAGATTTGAAGTCCACGGATTTGAACCCGGTTGACCTGAACATCGCCCAGCCGGGCATCGAAGTCGAGGATGGAGCGCATGCCCAACACGGCTACTCTTCCAACAAGGACGCCTACTTGCGGCGCCTTAAGCGGATCGAGGGCCAAGTACGCGGTATTGCGCGGATGGTGGAAGAGGACAAATATTGCATCGACATCCTCACCCAAGTCTCGGCAGTCACTAAAGCCCTGCATGCCGTGAGTCTCGGGCTCGTGGAGGAACACATCGGGCACTGCGTCGTCGGAGCCGCCTCCGAGTCGGATCCCGTCGTGCGCGCGGAGCAAATCGACATCAAGGTCAAGGAGGCAGCCGATGCCATCGGGCGCCTGCTGCGGTAACCCCGCAAGCACTCACCACACCATTCAACTCACCACCAAGGAGCACGCCATGGGCCACACCGCCACCATCCAGACGAACGTCAGCGTTTCCGGCATGACCTGCGGGCACTGCGTTTCCGCAGTGAGCGAAGAAATTGAGTCCTTGGCGGGAGTGGAAAATGTCGAGATCGATCTGAACGCCGGCGGAATCTCCACCGTCACCATCACCTCCACCCAGGAATTGTCGCCGTCCGAAATCGGCGAAGCCGTCGCCGAAGCCGGCTACCTGGTAGTCGCCAACGAGGCCTAGGGGCCAATGTGAGCAATCACGACATCCTGCACCAAACGGGCACCCGCATCATCGAACTCGACATCGAGGGCATGACCTGCGCATCATGCGTGGCCCGCGTAGAGCGGAAACTGGGCAAGCTCGACGGCGTGGAGGCTTCCGTCAATCTCCCCCTCGAATCAGCCCACGTCACAGTCCCGGACAACGTCACGGACCAACAAATCGTGGACACAGTAAACGCAACGGGCTACAAAGCCTGGATCCGCGAATCGAGGCCCAGTCCGTCCACGGCCCCCTCCGCCGACCACACCCACGATCGCGAAACCGATATGCTCGGCACGCTCGAGTCCAGCACCGAAGGCAGCCCGGGTGACGGCGGCGCTGTAGAACATGACCGCAGCAATAGCGCGCCGGAACATGACCACAGCGACGGTGCCGGTGTTATGCGGCAGCGTGCGTCTAAGGGAGGAACGACCGAGCACGCCGAGCATGGCGCCGGTGGCGGCGCGCAAGGCGACCACAGCGCCCACGAAGACCACATGCATCACGGCCCTGCGTCCCGCCAGCTAAGGCCAAGACTGATTGCCGCCGCCATACTGACGGTTCCGGTCTTCGCCATCTCGATGATTCCAGCTTTGCAGTTCCCGCACTGGGGTTGGGTCGCCGCTGCACTGGCACTTCCCGTGGTGACGTGGGCTGCCTGGCCCTTCCATCGTGCGGCCGCCATTAACGCACGCCATTTCGCTTCGACCATGGACACGCTCGTCTCGATTGGTGTCTTGGCCGCATACCTCTACTCCGCGTGGCAACTCTTTGCCAACCCCATGATGACCGAACACCCGGGCATGGAGTCCACGGGAGGCATGGGCGGCGGGCTGTACTTCGAAGTTGCCGCCGTGGTCACCACGTTCCTGCTTCTGGGCCGCTATCTCGAGGCCAACGCCAAAGCGAAGGCCGGCGACGCCCTTAAGGCCCTCCTGAACCTGGGGGCGAAGGACGCTACGGTGCTGCGCGACGGCGTCGAGCACAAGATCCCGGCCGAGCAACTCGTAGCCGGGGACATCTTCGTGGTCCGCCCGGGAGAGAAGATCGCCACGGACGGCCTGGTGACGAGCGGTTCATCCGCCGTGGATGCCTCCTTGGTCACCGGCGAATCGGTGCCCGTGGAGGTCGGCCCGGGAAGCCAGGTCACGGGCGCCACCATCAACACTTCGGGCCGTTTGCTGGTCCGCGCGACGCGCGTCGGTTCCGAGACGACGCTGGCCCAGATGGGGCGGCTGGTCAGCCAGGCGCAGACGGGCAAAGCCCCGATCGCACGGCTCGCCGATCGGATCAGCGCCGTGTTCGTGCCCGTCGTGCTGGTCATCGCCCTGGTTACTTTCGTAGTCTGGCTCGCGCTGAGCGGGGACCTCAATGCCTCGTTCACGGCTGCCGTGGCGGTGCTCGTGATTGCCTGCCCGTGTGCGCTTGGGCTCGCGACTCCCGTTGGCCTCCTGACCGGGACCGGCCGGGGTGCGCAGCTCGGCATCCTCATCAAGGGCCCACAGGTGCTTGAAGATACGCGCACTGTGGACGCCATCCTGTTGGACAAGACCGGAACCGTCACCAGCGGCAAGCTGGCCGTCGGACATACCCTGGCCTTGAACGGGCACTCCCCCGCCGACGTGCTCTCTCTCGCCGGCGCCGTCGAGGCAGCGTCGGAGCATCCCATCGCCCACGCGATTGCCGCTGCCGCCAAGTCCGCAATGCCCGACGCCGGCCCGCTCCTCGCGGTGAAGGACTTCAGTTCCGCCCCGGGCGGCGGAGTCCGCGGGATGGTTGCGCTGAACGGAGCCGGAAACGGCGCTGAGCGAACGGTCGTGGCCGGCAGGACTGGCTGGTTGGAACTCAACGGAATCTTCCCCGACGATGCACAGCGCCGGGCCCTGGCAACCGAGGAAGCCGGCGGCGCAACCGCTATCTGGGTTGCTGTGGACGGGGAGCCCGCCGGGATCGTGTCGCTAAGGGACACTGTCAAACCCGGTTCGGCGGCAGCCATCGCGAAGCTCAAGGAACTCGGGATTCGCCCTCTCCTGCTGACCGGAGACAACGCCGCGGTCGCCGCCCAAGTGGCCACCGCCGTCGGGATCTCCCCGGAAGATGTGTTCGCGGGCGTCCTGCCTGAAGGCAAAGTGGACGCGGTGCGGATGCTCCAGGCCCAGGGGTCCACTGTGGCCATGGCCGGGGATGGAGTCAACGACGCCGCAGCCCTGGCGCAAGCCGATCTTGGCATCGCCATGGGATCGGGCACGGATGTGGCGATCGAGGCCTCGGATCTGACCGTGATGGGCAATGACCTTGGCCAGCTGGTGCAAGCCATCGAGCTGTCCCGGAAGACGCTTGCCACCATCAAGACAAACCTGTTCTGGGCGTTCTTCTACAACGCCATCGGTATCCCGGTGGCAGCCCTTGGTTTGCTCAACCCGATGATCGCCGGTGCGGCCATGGCTGCGAGCTCGGTCCTGGTGGTCGCGAACTCGCTCCGGTTGCGCTCCTTCGCAAAGTAGCCCCGACGCACCCAACTCCCGGCCCACCCAACTAGCTCGCAGTTGTTGTCGTTATCCGGCGTGAAAACGGCAACAACTGCCAGTCAGTTGGGGGAGCTAGCAGTTTGGGGGCAGCTAGGCCGTTCCGAACCGAACGGCCGCGCGGGCCCTGGCTTTGGCCGCCTCCTCGTCGCGATTGCGCGCTGGCGCATGGGTCACGAGCGAATCGAGCAGATGCTGGGTGATATGCGCGATCTCATCGACAGCCTCGGCGAAGGCCTCCTCGTTGGCCTTTGACGGCTTGGTGGTGCCGCTGATCTTGCGCACGTATTGCAGCGCTGCGGCTTCTACCTCTGCGGAGGTGGCTCGTGGCTCGAAATTGTGGAGGGTGTGGATGTTCCGGCACATATCAACATGCTAGGCCCAGTCCCCCATCAAGGCTCGGTTTTTAGAGCACCCTCTCCGAGGGCACCGGCTCGACGTCGTTCGTGTGGTCAAGCTCGGGGGCTACTTCGCCGAAGCTGGCAGCATCAAGCTTGTCCGCCCGCAGTTCGTCGATTCGCACCAAGACCACTCCGCACACAATGAGTGCCCCGCCCACGAGCTGGATGGCTCCGGGCAGTTCGGCCAGCAACAGCCAGGCCCACACCACGGCGAACAACACTTCAGTGAGCGAGACGAAAGATGCCACCTTGGACCCAAGGCTTCGGGCTGCCATGATCCCCGTGACGTAGGACAGCACGGTGGACAGGATGACAAGGCCGGCGATCGAGACCCACCACGGCGTGGTCCACGGCCCGAGGTGCGTATCCGCCGTGGCGAAAGTCATGGATACCAGACCGGTCCCGCCGGCAATCCAGATAAGGATTGAGCCTGCCATGAGACCGCCGGCGGCCAGCACGATGGGCGGCAAGGTGTCGTTCTGCTTGGCCGTGATGAAGAAGTAGATGACCAGGCAGACGGCCGCGGCCATGCCCCACAGGACGCCAACGAAGTCGACCTTCACTGCGCCGGTGAGATCGAGCACCAGGACGAGTCCGCCGAGGGAAAGCAGCGTTCCAATGGCGGTGAGGGCTCTGGGTCGGCGTCGGCTCGCGGCCCACAGCCACAAGACGATCATGGTTGGCGCGAGGTATTCGAGCAGGAGGGCGACCCCCACGGACAGCCTTGACACCGCATTGAAGTAGAAAAGCTGGCACCCCGCAACACCGATCACGCCGAACAACAGGATGGTGAGCCAGTTGTCCTTGAGCTGGTGCCAACGGCCCCGGAGAGCGATGACGGCCGGGATTACCAAGATGAGTGAAGCGCCGCTCAATCGGATGGCAACTGCCGCGCCGGGGGTCCACCCGGTTTCCAGGAGGGACTTGGCGAACGAGCCGGACAAGCCGAAAACCGCTGAGGAAAAGAGCGCGAGCCCCAGGCCCGACGCCATGAAGCCCGCAGCACCAGCCCGGTTTGTTGCAGCTGACACAGCAGCCTCCTGTCAGGAGTAAAATGGGTTACGCTACTGACAATACTCCCGAGAGATGTAAGGAGTCAAAGTGCTTTTTGCACCTGACACTGAAGTGGCGCTTCGAACCGTGGTCAATTTGATCAATACGGCCGCCAACGGGACCGAATCCCTCACGAGTGCCGCCGAGCTCCACGCCTTCCTTGACGCGGAAGAATTCACGGGGACCAGGGAGGGAACCGAGGCGGAACTGGCCAGCGTGAAGCGGCTTCGGAGCCAGCTAACCTCCTTGTGGACAGCGGATGAGGACGCGGCCGCAAAGACCGTCAACCAACTCCTCACCGACGCGCGCGCACTTCCCCAGCTGGTCAAGCATGATCATTGGGATTGGCACCTACACGCAACCACCCCTGAGGCGCCCCTCGCGGAACGCATGGGCACGGAAGCTGCCATGGCACTTGTGGACGTCATCCGCAGCAAGGAAATGGACCGCCTGCGGGTGTGCGCAGCGGACGATTGCGACGCCGTCGTGCTGGACCTGAGCCGCAACCGATCCAAGCTCTATTGCGACACGGGCAACTGCGCCAACCGGACGCACGTCGCTGCCTACCGGGCCCGGAAGGCATCAGGGGCCGAATAAGGGGGCGGGCGTCACGTCTTGCAGCTTTTCAAGGTGCACGACGGCGGCCTGCCCCGAGTTTCCCGGGTTGCCGCGGTGGCCAGCTGGCAAAAAGTTGCGTGGCGTGATGCGATAGGAGGCTAGGACGGCCTAGTCGGCGTCGGGGGTTTCCGTTTCGCTGCCCGCTTGGGGGGCCGCAGAACCGTGACCTTGGCCCGGTTTCCTGGAACTGAGGTTGACGCCCGAGCCCTTGCCGAGGTGCTCGGCGTTTTCCTTGTGGCTCATGGAAAGCATGGCGGCGAGGACGAGACTCACAATGAAGGCGATGCCGGCGCCGGTAAAGGCGAGGTCAAAGCGCGGAGTGCGGGCGCTGCCGCCGGAGGCGAAAATCAGCACAGCGAAGAAGATCACGACGCCCCAGAACGCGGAGAACATCAGCGGTCCCTTAACCGAGGTCCGCATCTTGCGCGGCTCTCTTGGTTTTTGGTCAGCCAAGGTCATTCCTCCAATGTGGGTGCTGGCGCCGTTCGCGCCTTGAGAGTTCTACGCAGGGTAGAACGTACGACTACTAGTTTACGGCCTCAGCGGAGGGGGTTCGCCCATCGTGCCGCAGGCTCAGCCCGGACAGCACCCACAAGACTCCCGAGATGATGGCGCCACCGCCGGCAACACCGAGGAGCGCGTGCGCTCCAAGGCTGATGAAGAACGGCAACGCAACTGCGGTCCCGATGCCCACGGCACCGGAAATGATCCAGTCGCGGGCAAGGACGTGGCGTCCGCGCGTCCGGAATCCCTGGACCAGCTCAAACACCCCGAGCACCAGCAACCCGACGAGCGCGGAAACGCCAACGCCCGTGTCGGACTGCGTAATCAAGGCACCCACCCCTGCCAGGCCAACGACGACGGCCGCGGCCGCCGGAACGCTAGCAGCCAGGAACGCGGCGCCCGCGGTTGCGAGCAGGTAGAGCCCGGCAGCCCAGGCCAGAACGTGAACGGATGGCGAGCCCCAGAAGACGGTCACGGCCCCAAAGACCAGCGCAACACCGGCGCGGAGAAGTACGGGCTTCCAGAGCGCGGCTGCTGTGGGCGTGGATGAAGTCGCTGAAGAGGCGGGGAGAGTCACCAGTCCAGTTTAGTGCGAACCGAGGACCATCCATTTGTCGGAGCGGGCGCGCAGCCCCAGAGTGACCCCGCGGGCCAGCATGTACCCCAGCGCGAACGCGACCCAGAGCCACACGAGCCCCGCCGCGCCGTCGGGCCTGGCCAGGTGGACTGCCGCCAACAGCGGCAGGTAGACCGCGAGGTTCACGACGCCGGCAATCGCCAGGTAGCGTGCATCGCCCGCGCCGATCAGGACGCCGTCCAGGACGAAGACGTATCCGGCGAGGGGCTGCCCGATGGCGAGTACCCAAAGTGCAGCGGTGAGCGCGGACTGGACGCCGGCGTCGGAGGTGAAGAGGAAGCCCGCCCACGGAGCGGCGCCCGCGAGGACTACACCGGTCACGACGCCGAAGCCCGCGCCCCAGCGGATCATGGTGCGGGTGAGTTCGCGCGCACGCGCCGGATGGGAGGCACCGAGTTCCTTGCCGATGAGGGCCTGCGCAGCAATCGCCAAGGCGTCCAGGGCGAAGGCAAGGAAAGAGAAAATGGTCATCGCGAGCTGGTGTGCGGCGAGGTTCGCGGACCCTTGGGACGTGACCACCAGGACCGTGGCCAGGATAGCCAGGCGCAGGCTGAGGGTGCGGAGCATGAGCCATGAACCCACGGTGGTCATCGTGCGGATTCCGCGCCAGTCCGGGCGCAGCGAAACGCCGTGGCGCCGGGCGTTCCGTCCCACCATGGCCAAATAGACGGCGGCCATGGCCCATTGAGCGATGCTGGTGCCGATGGCTGACCCTGCCACGGACAAATGCAGGCCGTAGACAAGGAACCAATTCAGGGCGATGTTGATAGCGAACCCGGCCGTTGCGACCACCAAAGGCGTGCGTGTGTCCTGCAATCCGCGCAACACGCCGGTTCCGGCGAAGATCAGCAGCATGGCAACGAGACCCGGCATGGACCACCGCAAATAGTCGACGGCGTATGCCCGCACCTCGCCGCTCGCTCCAAGCGACCCGACCAGCGGCTCAGCCGCGAAAAAGCCCGCCACTGCGAGGACGATACCCAGCAGCAGCGCCAGCCACACGCCGTCGCGCCCTGCGGCCAGCGCCTTGGCGAGCTTTCCGTGCCCGATGGCCCGCGCCACAGCGGGAGTCGTCGAATATGCCAGAAACACCATAAGTCCGACGGCGGTATACAGCAGGGTGGAGGCCAGCCCCACGCCCGCCAGCTGGGTTACGCCAAGGTGCCCCACAATGGCGGAGTCGGCCAAAAGGAAAAGGGGTTCGGCAATGAGCGCCCCAAAGGCGGGGACAGCCAAGCGCAGGATCTCGCGGGCAGTGGAGGGCGTGGTGGTACGGGTCATTGTTCGGGGCACTTTCCAAGCCTAGCGGGGCGCCGGCATGTAGCTTGGGGAGGGCTTATGCGGGACTGCCTAGCCGGCCTCGCCGGGTCACGGTTGTTTGACACTTCCAGCAAAGTTCGAAAGGCTTGAGTTGAAGCTTCAACAAATTGGGCCTTGGCCTTGGAGCTTCACGACAGCCAACCGCTACCCGAAAACGGTGCAAAAACATGAACCAGTCCACCCTGACCAACACAGCCCTTACTGTCCTGCGCGTCATCGTCGGCTTCATCTTCGCCGCGCATGGCTGGCAGAAATTCAACGAGTTCACCATCGCCGGCACACAGGCAGCCTTCGGCAAGATGGGCGTCCCCGCCGCCGATGTCGTGGCCCCGATCGTGGCAACCATCGAACTTGTCGGGGGCATTGCGCTCATCGCGGGCGTGCTGACACGCGTCTTCGCCGCCGTCCTTGCGCTGGACATGCTCGGCGCCCTGTTCCTGGTCCACGCTCCGGCCGGCCTGTTTGCGGACAAGGGCGGGTATGAACTCGTCCTGGCCCTCGCTGCCGCAGCCGCGGCTGTGGCCCTGACAGGCGCCGGACGGATCTCCATCGACGCCGCGGTCTTCGGCCGGAGGGGTTCAAAGCTGCGTATTCTCGCCTAGGATCGCGTGCACCACATCGCTGGCGACACCCAGGCCTGTCCGCTTGGGTGTCCCCAGCCCGTCATACAGCGCGCCGGTATCCACGCCGTCGATACACTCACGTCATGAGCGAGCTCCCCTCCCACTCCGTCACCCTGCGGTTCCTTGCTTCCCCCACCGACGTCGGACATAGCGGGTCCGTCGACGCCGGCACAGTCCTTGAGTGGGTGGACAAGGCCGCCTACGCGGCAGCCGTTGGCTGGGCGAAGTCCTATTGCGTCACGGCATATGTGGGCAACATCCATTTCGCCGACCCCGTGAACAGCGGAGACATGGTCGAGGTCGAAGCGACGATCGTCTATACGGGCCGCTCTTCCATGCACATCCGGACCATCGTGTCCTCCGGCGATCCCAAGGGCGGGCCGGCCACGATGCGCAGCCAGTGCCTGGTGATCTTCGTCGCGGTCGGTCCCGACGGGCGGCCGGTTCCAGTCCCCCAGTTCGAGCCTTCGACGCCGGAGGAAATCGAGCAACGCGACAACGCCCTCGCGCGGATTGCCGTGCGGGAAAAGATTGTCGAAGCCATGAACGCGCAGGAATATACCGACGCCGGCACAGCCGAACGCGTTGTCCTCCGCTTCATGGCGGCCCCCACTGACGTCAACTGGGGCGGAAAAGTCCACGGCGGTATTGTCATGAAGTGGATCGATGAGGCCGCCTACGTCTGCGCTTCCCGCTATTGCGGCAAGGACACCGTGGCCGTGTTCTCCGGGGGCGTGCGCTTCTACCGGCCATTGTTGATCGGCGATGTGGTGGAAGTCGAAGCCCGCCTCGTCTACACAGGCCATAAAGGCATGCATATTGCCGTGCACGTTCGCTCCGGGAACCCGAAGCGCCGTGAGATGAATCTGACCACCTACTGCCTCACGGTCATGGTTGCCAGGGACGAAACCGGCACGTCTGTTCCTATACCTCCCTGGGTGCCGGAAACCGACGAGGACCGGCGCCTTCATGCCCATGCCCGCGAACTGCTGGAGATCCGGGGACGGGCTCCCGGAAACCGGAGGCCGGATCATTTGCTTAACGGCCGGTAGGCGTTTCGTCCGGGTCTGGCGCCGCGAAGTTCAGGGCGGGAAGATGTCCTCATGGTGCCCGAGGAAAGGGTCGTCCGATGAAGGAGTGGCTCACGGTCACCGCCGAGGATCACGAGTCGTGGCTGGCACTGGCCCGTGAGGCCCTCGACTTCGTAGGGTCTGCGCACCACCAGGCAACCAGCGGCTAGAACCCGCCGCCGGTCTCGCCCGCCATGTTCGCGAAGCGGGAGTAGTGTCCCTGGAAGGCAACCACGATGTCCTTGGTGGGACCATTACGGTGCTTGGCGATGAGGATGTCGGCCTCTCCGGCACGGGGGGATTCCTTGTCGTAGACGTCTTCGCGGTGGAGAAGGATGACCATGTCGGCGTCCTGCTCGATGGAACCCGATTCACGGAGGTCCGAAACCATGGGCCGCTTGTCTTGGCGCTGTTCGGATCCACGGTTGAGCTGCGAGAGCGCGATGACCGGAACCTGGAGCTCCTTGGCCAACAGCTTGAGGGCACGCGAGAACTCGGAGACTTCCTGCTGGCGGGACTCCACCTTCTTGCCGGAGCTCATGAGCTGGAGGTAGTCGAGGATCACCAGTTTGAGGTCGTGCTGCTGCTTCAGGCGACGGCACTTTGCCCTGATTTCCATGAGGGACATATTGGGGCTGTCATCGATGAACAGCGGGGCGTCGTTCATGCGGCCCATGGTGGTGGCGATCTTTGACCACTGCTCGTCCTTGATGGTGCCCTTGCGCAGGTCCTGGAGGCCGATGGTGGCTTCCGCGGACAGCAGGCGCATCGCGATTTCGTTGCGTCCCATTTCCAGGGAGAACATCACGGTGGCGAGGTTGTTCTTGATGGCAGCGGAACGGGCGAAGTCAAGCGCGAACGTGGACTTACCGACGGCGGGGCGCGCGGCGATGACGATCATCTGGCCCGGGTGAAGACCATGGGTGAGCTCATCGAGTTCGTAGAACCCGGTGGGTACGCCCGTCATGCCCTCCCCGCGGTGGCCGGATGCCTCGATCTCATCAACGGTGGATTCCATGACGTCCTTGAGCGCCACGTAGTCTTCCGCAGTGCGGCGTTCGGCCACGGCATAGATCTCGGCCTGGGCTTGGTTGACGAGGTCTTCGACCTCTCCGTCCTGGCCGTACCCCATCTGGACGATCTTGGTGCCGGCATTCACGAGCCGGCGCAGGACGGCGCGCTCAGCAACGATTTCGGCGTAGTAGCCAGCGTTGGCCGCCGTGGGCACGGTCTGGATCAGTTCGTGCAGGTAGGCAGGGCCGCCGATCCGGTTGATCTCGCCGCGCTTGGTGAGCTCATCGGACACGGTGACGGCATCGGCAGGTTCGCCGCGGCCGTAGAGGTCGATGATGGACTCGTAGATCGTCTCGTGGGCGGGACGGTAGAAGTCATGTCCGCGCACAATTTCCACGACGTCGGCGATGGCATCCTTGGACAGCATCATGCCGCCGAGAACTGATTGTTCAGCGGGGATGTCCTGGGGAGGTTTGCGGCTGGCGTCCGAGGTCCGGCCGCCCTCGATCGAATCCAAGTGCGTAACTGACAAAGCCGTCCTCCATTGTGTACCGCGAAGATAACTGTTCCCGGCGGTGCGGTAGGCCAATGTCCCGTGTGGGTTGCTCCGACCGCGCCGTTTATGCCGGCTGGTCCAAACTGTTCCGTAGGGCACCGACAATTTTGGTTTTCCCAAGATTTCCACAACTTATCCACAGAAAGGTCCGCAGGCGCGCTGCTTTTCAACGGCACCAAGGTGCCGTCCACAAGAAACAGGGGTTTTCCAAGTACCTAAAGCAGGTACTCAGCCACGTTAGCCCTGCTTTTCCGAGGCACCAAGCCGGACCTGTGGATAAAGTGTGGAATACATACCCCTACTTGTGCACAGTCTGTGCATGACCCTGTGGAAAGAGAAATTCTTTTTCCGGCAAATAGCCTCTGAGCTGGGAAAACGTTCTTCGAGCCATGTGGATCAAAAGTATTTTCCTCCACGGATCATCCACAGGGCGATTCGCTCAATCCAGGCTCCGGTCCCCGCCTGACGGCCGAAAGGGGGATAAATATGCCAAAAATGTGATACTCCCCACAAATCAGCCTGAAATTTGACAGTCGGCTCTCAGAAGCTATGCCAAAGCAGGAATGTGCTGTGGATAACCGCGTTCTGACATAAGCTCTAGGTATGGGTTTCACCATTGGGGATGTACTGCTGGTCGCAATGCCCGTTGTCATCCTTGTGGCCGTGATTTGGGCCCTGACGGCGGCATTCAAGCCACGCAACTCGGGGCTGTCAGACGCCGAACGATATCAACGGGAGCTGGCCGCCCGCTCGGCAGCCCACCAGGCCGCCCAAGTGCAAGCGGCGACGGCAGCGAGGGCCCGCATCGATGCATCCACACGGCCCAGCCAGAATGCGCAGCAACAGTCCCAGCAGGACAGCCAGTCGCGGGCGGCACTGAGGGCTCAAGCCGGGGCTGGCCCGGGAGTCGGCCAGGCCGGCTACAACGGTCCCATCCTCCCCAACGGGCAGTTGAATCCACAGTTCGCCCTGCAGCTGCAGGGCATGGTCCGCAGCGGGCAGAAAATCCAGGCCATCAAGCTCCTGCGCCAGACGACCCACTCGGACTTGTTGACCGCCAAGAACTACATAGATCGGCTTTAGCGCATGTCTTCCCTACTCGTTCCGGTCTTGATCCTGGCGGCCGTCGTCGTCGGCGTGCTGCTGATGAGCCGTGTGCTCGCCCGCCGCTCAGCGGAACTCCGCGGAAATGCGGCCACCCACAAAGCTGCCGTGGATCCCGTCGAGCTGGCCCGCGAGGCCGCCGCGAAGCTCAGCGAGGATCAACACCGGCAGCTGTATTCCCTGATCGCCCAAGGTCAGGCCATGGCGGCCATCAAGCTGTACCTCAGCGCCACCGGAGAGGGCCTGCGCGCCTCACGGGACGCCGTCGGCGCCCTTGCGGCGCACCCGCAGCCCTTCCGCAAGCCCGAACCCGCCCCGCAGGACCTCATGCCCGACGACGACGAGCCGGAGCACTTCCCGTACCGGTACCGCGCAATCGTCAGCAAGGGCGACGTCACGCGTGAAGTGAGCAGCAATATGCTCAATGACGAGATCTACGGCCGGATCCGCACCCTGGCCAAGAGCGGCGACGTCGAAGCCGCGGCATTGGCCCTGACCAAACATTCCGACATCAGCATGAAGCAGGCCAGGGAGTTCATCGAGCTGCTGGAGGACTAGCCCGGGCCGGGCGAGCCCTCACGTCCTAGAAGTCGAACAGGTCCCCCAACCAGCCTTCCTTTTTCTTGGGCCGCCGACGGTCATAGTCGCGGTTGTGACCTTGCTTGCCGTAGTTCCGGTCGTCAAGGCGTGGCCTGTCATTCCCGGCATAGCGGGGATCCTGGGTCTCGTAGGCCGGGTTGCCATACAGCGGCGGTGGCGTGAGTCCGTCCACCGGAGCCGGCGGCGCGGTGGATCCAGCCCCGAAGCCGCCGGCGGCACGGTCAATAATCTTGTCGAGCTCGCCGCGGTCCAGCCACACTCCTCTGCACTGCGGGCAGTAATCGATCTCCACACCGCTGCGCTCACTCATTACCAGGTCAATTGAATCCACGGGACACTTCATGTTCGGGTCAACGAGCCGGCCGCCGGAAAAGTTCGGCCGGCTCGCCCTGTAGCGAACCGGCCTCGGACTACCTCGCCTAGCGTCCCCCGGTGATCCCCGCGAGGAGCTGCTCAAAAGGCAGGGATTCCATCGCGTCCGCCTTGCGGTGCGGCTGCTCGCCGCTCAGGAGCCGGGCAAGCTCGCCGGCCGCGCGGTCCACGCGGACCGATAGCGGCGACGCGCCGTCGTCGGTGTTTCCCCAGTCCTGGGGCCCGGCGAAAACGGACGTCTGGGTTATCCGGGTCCGAAGGTAGGTGAAGAGCGGACGCATGGCGTAGTCGAGCACCATTTGGTGCCGGTCGGTGCCGCCCGTGGCGCCCAGGAGGACTGCCTTCCCGTCCAGGGACTTGGGGTCCAGCACATCGATGAAGGACTTGAACAGCCCGCTGTAGGAGGCGCTGAAGACGGGAGTGACGGCGATGATGCCATCGGAATCCTCGACGCCGGCGATCACCTCCGCGAGGCGCGGCGCGGCATAGCCGGTGACGAAGTTGTTGGCGATATCCACCGCCAGGTCCCGGAGTTCGACAATGTCCACGCGGACCTCGTAGCCGGCATCGCCCAGCTGGCGCTTGGCCGACGCGGCGAGCTGGTCTGCAAGGAGCCTGGTCGACGACGGTACGCCAAGTCCGGCGGAAAGGACGGTTATGCGGCGGGTCTCCATGGCTGTCTCCTGTTGCTAGGCGGTTCGATGGCTTCAAACCAGAGTACATGCGTTTGCATCTATACTCCCAAACTGCAGCTCCGCGCCTTTTATTCCCCCGCTACAGGCGGACCGTTCCCTGGATGCACATCACCGAGCTCCCGCCCACCCAGGTCTCGCCGTCTTCCACCGTGACGTGGATGCGTCCCGCCCGGCCCAGCACGGTGCCCTGCGCGGCGACGTACTGCTCCGGAGCCCGGCCGCTGCCGATCAGCCACTGGGCAGCCCCCGCATTGAAACTTCCCGTGACGGGGTCCTCCACCATGGCGTCTCCCGGAATGAACGTCCGGACTTCGAAATCGACTCCGGCGCCCGGTTCATGAGGACCGATCACACCGACCTTCAGATCCCCCAACGCCTCAAGGTCCGGCTCAAGGCCAAGGACCTGCTCGGCCGATTCGAGCAGCACGCCGATCCATTGAGGCCCGTTGACCAGCCACGATGCATCCAGGAGCGCCGCTTGGGGCAGCCGGAGGCCGGCGGCCAGCTGTTCGATGGTTCCTTCGTCCACGGGCCCGAAGCGGGTCAGTGGCGGAGCAGCGAACGCGAGCCGGCCGCCGTCGAGCTTTACCTTGACCAAGCCTGCGCCACATTCCTGAACCAGCATCCCGTCCTGTTTCGGCACTCCGCCGGCCGCCAGCCAGGCATGCGCCGAGCCAAGCGTCGGATGTCCCGCGAAAGGAAATTCCTCGCTGCCGGTGAAGATGCGAACGCGGTAGTCGGCAGCAGGATCGCTCGGCGGCAGCAGGAAGGTGGTCTCGGACAAGTTGGTCCAGTGGGCAAAGTGCTGCATCTGCTCGGGGCTGAGCCCTTCAGCGTCGACGACGACTGCAAGCGGATTGCCGAGGTACGGCACGTCGGTGAAGACATCCACTTGCGAGAAGGGCCTGGTGCGCATGGTTTCAAGGTTCACCCCGGCAGGCTATCAAGTTCCCCCGTCTTCCTTAGCGCGAACTGGCAGCTAATGCCCGTAGCGAGGCCGCCGGAGGGCATCTACTGCCAGTTCGCGCCCCCGAAACCGCGCAAAGCAAAGGACCCCCGCCTCCGGAAACCGGGGACGGGGGTCCTTCGAGCTACGTCAGAGATTATTTCCCTGCAACGACCTCAAGGTCGATGACAGCGGAGACGTCCTCGTGCAGGCGGACGTTGGCCTGGTACGAACCAAGGGACTTGATGTGGTTCGGCAGTTCAACGTTGCGCTTGTCGATGGAGCCAAGGCCAGCGGCCTCAACTGCAGCAGCGACATCAGCCGGCTTGACGGTGCCGAAGAGACGACCGGACTCGCCGGCCTTCACTACGAGCTTGACCTTCTTGGAAGAAAGCGCAGAGGCCTGGGCCTGTGCAGCTTCGACCGAAGCGTGGGCACGAGCAGCGCGGGCAGCCTTGATGGACTCAACCTGCTTCTCGCCACCCTTGGTCCAGGTCAGAGCGAAGCCGCGGGGCAGCAGGAAGTTACGTGCGTAACCGTCCTTGACCTCGACAACATCGCCAGCAGCACCGAGACCGGTTACTTCGTGGGTCAGAATGAGCTTTGCCATGTTAGTTAATCCCTTCCTTAGCCGCGGCCAGCGCCGGAGTAAGGCAGCAGAGCAACTTCGCGGGCGTTCTTGATTGCCTGGGCGATTTTGCGCTGTTCCTGCACCGTGACGCCAGTGACGCGACGGGCGCGGATCTTTCCGCGGTCGGAGATGAACTTGCGCAGCAATGCTACGTCCTTGTAGTCGATGACGGTGATGTCAGCGGCCTTCAAGGGGTTGGACTTTGGTTTGGGCTTACGGAGTTCAGCCTTAGCCATCGTGGAGCTCCTTTTCTATGGAGCCCGTGGAATGGATCCACGGGATGGTGGTGCTCGACGGCGGTCGCCACCCGGGTGCCTTGCGGCACGTCCGGCGGGTTCCGGCGTCGAACTTTTATGAGTGTTTAGAAGGGAGGTTCGGAATCCGGGCCGTTGCCCCATCCACCCGCATTGCTGACGCCCGGGGTAGCCCAGGGGTCTTCCTGCGGTGCGGATTGGCCGCCGCCCCACGTTCCGCCGGAGTTGCCGCCCTGGTTTGCACCAGCGCCGCCACCTCCGAAGCCGCCGCTATTGTTGCCGCCGCCGAAGCCGCCCTGGCCACCCTGACCGCCGGAGCGCTGGGTGCGGTTGACCTTGGCATTGGCGTAACGCAGGCTCGGGCCGATTTCATCGACTTCGAGCTCGATAACGGTGCGCTTCTCGCCTTCCTTGGTTTCGTAGGAACGGCTCTTCAAGCGGCCGGAAACGATCACGCGCATGCCCTTGGTGAGGGATTCGGCGACGTTTTCGGCTGCTTCGCGCCATACCGATGCGCGGAGGAACAGGGTTTCCCCGTCCTTCCACTCATTGGACTGGCGGTCGAAGGTCCGGGGCGTAGAAGCGATGGTGAAGTTCGCTACCGCCGAGCCTGACGGTGTGAACCGCAGTTCGGGGTCATTGGTGAGATTACCGATGACCGTAATAGTGGTTTCGCCTGCCATCTACTGCCTCCTTGTTCGTTCCTGCGGGGTAAAGAATGAAAGCCTGGAGCTGAAATTACTCAGCAACGACCTTCTGCTCTTCGGGGCGGGTGATCTTGGTGCGCATGATGGTCTCGTTGAGACTCAGCTGGCGGTCAAGTTCCTTGGCGGTTTCCGGCTTGGCGGTGAAGTTCACCACAGCGTAGATACCTTCGGACTTCTTCTTGATGTCGTAAGCGAGGCGACGGCGGCCCCAGATGTCAACCTTTTCGATGGTTCCACCATCGGTGGTGATGACATTGAGGAACTTCTGAAGCGACGGCTCTACGGTACGCTCTTCGACCTCGGGGTCGATGATTACCATCAATTCGTAAGGACGCATATGTGAACCCACCTCCTTTGGGCTAAGCGGTTACGGCATTTCCGTAACAGGAGGTTCATTTGCGATGAACAGTGCTGATGACCGCTTCCAGAAGCGGAAGCAGGCGCAGCACAGACTTCAATATCTTAGTCCATTTCCCGCCTCTAAGCCTATTCGGCGTGTCGGCATGGTGGAATGCGCGGCGCCGCGTATGTGGATAACCCAGATGTGTGGATAACCCGCGTGGTACCGCGACGCCAGGCTCAGGCAGACTGAACCCATGACCGTCCTCAAATCCGCCGCACTCTTTATCCTCGCGGCCATCGCCGAGATCGGCGGGGCCTGGCTCGTGTGGCAATCGGTCAGGGAGGCCAAACCGTGGTGGTGGGCGGGCCTCGGTATCGCAGCCTTGGGTATCTACGGTTTCGTGGCGGCGTTCCAGCCTGACGCACACTTCGGCCGCGTGCTTGCCGCTTACGGCGGGGTGTTCATCGCCGGATCGTTGGCTTGGGGAATGCTCATGGATGGCTTCCGCCCGGACCGTTGGGACATCATCGGCGCCATGATCTGCATCTTCGGAGTGGCCGTCATCATGTTCGCGCCCCGGCCGGGCAGCTAAGGCGTCACGGCAGCTAAGCCGTCAACGCAGCTAAGCCGTCACGCTGTGCAACTTTCTGGACCGTCCGACGTCGGGATCCCCCGGTTTTCCGGGGCGCTGCTCCATGCATGAGCCCAAAAGTCTGCGTGGCGTGACGCCTGAGCCTCCAGCCAGGCGTGCCATGATCTGACTATGAACGCCGCAGCAAAGAACCAAGGTCCGAAGTCTGCCCGTGCCAAACGTTCCCGATTGCGATTCTTGCTGATGATCGTCACCGGCATCGCTGCCGCAGTGGCGACCGGAATTTGGGGACAGTGGATCTACGCGCCCGCGGCGGGCTGGGCAGTGGCCGCGGTGGTCTACAACATCTTCGTGTGGACAGTGATCACTCGGATGAAGGCCGATCAGACCAGAAGCCACGCCAGGGAAGAAGATCCACGGCGCTCCACGGCCGATCTCCTGATCCTGTGTGCCGCCGTCGGCTCCCTCGCAGCCTTCGTCCTGGTGATGTTCGGCGCGAAGGACGCGCACGGCGTGGACAAATTCATGCTCGCCCTGCTGGCCCTCGTCGGTGCCGTGGCGTCGTGGCTGCTGGTGCACACCCTCTTCACCCTGCGCTATGCCGAGGTGTACTACACGTCCGATCCGCCCGGCGGCATCGAGTTCAACCAAAAGGAACCCCCGCAATACACGGACTTCGCCTACATGGCCTTCAGCCTCGGGATGACGTACCAGGTTTCGGACACGTCGATCACCACCAGGGCAATGCGGTCTGCCGCCTTGCGGCACAGCCTGCTCGCCTACGTTTTCGGCGTCGGGATCCTGGCCACCACCATCAACCTCGTGGTGAGCCTGGCGTCTTGAGCTAGATCGCCGTGCGGAAGAACAACTCCGTCACCGTGGCCAGGTGGCGCGGGTCTTCAACGCCGCATAGCTCGCGTGCGGAGTGCATCGACAGAAGGGGCACGCCGACGTCGACCGTCCGGATCCCCAGGCGGGTGGCCGTCAGCGGACCGATGGTGGAGCCGCACGGGACGTCGTTATTGGAGACGAACTCCTGGTAGGGGATACCCGCCTCGCCGCAGAGCCGCGCCCAGAATGCCGCGCCGGTAGCGTCCGTGGCGTACCGCTGGTTCGCGTTGATCTTGAGAAGCGGTCCGCCATTGAGGATCGGTCGGTTGGCCGGATCGTGCCGCTCCGGGTAGTTGGGGTGGACGGCGTGGCCGGCATCCGCGGAAACACAGAACGACGCCGACAACGCCTGGCGCCGTTCGCTCACCGTTGCGCCCAATCCGTCGGAGATCCGGGTGAGGATGTCTTCGAGGATGGGTCCGCAGGCGCCCGAGCGCGAGGCAGAGCCGATTTCTTCGTGGTCGAAGGCGGCCAGGACCGCGATGGGGCCGGCAGCTGGCGCGCCCGCGGTTGCGTGCGCAATGAGTGCCGCGAGCCCGGCGTGGGTTGAGGAGAGGTTGTCGAGCCGCCCCGATGCAAACAGTTCGCCCTTGGCACCGAACTGCTCAGGTGCCTGGGTGTCCGCGACGACGATGTCGTAGCCGCCGATCTGCGCCGGATCCACGGAAACCCCGGCCACCGAGTCCGCCAGGATTGCCAGGACATCCGCGGAATCGGGATCGCCGAGGCCGAACACGGGGTTCATGTGCTGTTGCTTGTCCAGCGTGAGGCCGTCATTGACGGCCCGGTCCAGGTGGATGGCCAATTGCGGGAAGCGCAGGAGCGGTCCGGTTGCCGTGAGGTGCTGGGTGCCGTCCAGCATCACGAGCCGCCCTGCGAGCCGAAGCTCACGGTCCAGCCAGGAGTTCAACAAAGGTCCGCCGTAGACCTCGACGCCGGCCTGCAGCCAACCGAACTTGCCCGTTGTCGGCTTGGGCTTGAGCTTGAAAGACGGAGAATCCGTGTGGGCGCCAAGGATATTGAATGCCGTGGTCGGAGTGGCGCCTTCCGGCGTCACCCATGCGATGAGGGCGCCATCCCGGATCACGTAGAAGCTGCCAGCCCCGCCTTCCCAAGGCTGAAGTTCATCAAGGGCCGTGAAACCGGCCGCATCGAGCCGGCGCGCGGCCTCGTTGACGGCGTGGAAGCTCGACGGCGATGCGCTGACATACGCGCCAAGGTCCTGGATGTGTTCTGCAGCGGAGTTCGAAGGCATGGCTCCGAGTCTAGCCGCGGCCGCGGACGTCGCCGGCGAGGCGTTATCGCGTCACTAGTAATCCGGGTTGCTCGGGATCACGAGTCCTGTTTCGTAGGCGTAGACCACCACTTGGACCCGGTCCCGCAGGTGCAGCTTGGTGAGGATGCGCCGGACGTGGGTCTTGACCGTGGCTTCGGACAAAAAGAATTTGTGGGCGATTTCGGCGTTGGAGAGCCCTCCGGCGATAGCCTCCAGCATCTCGGTTTCGCGGGGCGTCAATTCTTCGAGCAGTGGATCGCGGGCTGGGGCTGCGGCCTGGCCGGGAACGCGGCCCCCGCGGACGTAGGTTTCCAGGAGCCGCTGGGTGACCCTCGGAGCAACCACGGCGTCGCCGCTGGCCACGAGCCGGACGCCTTGGACCAACTCGGCAGGCGCAACATCCTTGAGCAGGAAGGCGGAAGCCCCAGCTTGCAGGCCGGAGAAGGCATACTCGTCGAGGTCGAAGGTGGTCAGGATGATGATCCTGGCGTTGGTTGACGAGGCCGTGATCCGCCGTGTGGCTTCGATTCCATCCATGGCGGGCATCCGGACGTCCATGAGCACGACGTCGGGTTCCAGTTCCTTCACCTTCCGCACGGCTTCGGCACCGTCGGAGGCTTCGCCCACCACTTCGAGGTCGTCCTCGCCTTCGAGGATGAGCCGAAATCCCATGCGTAGCAGGGGCTGGTCGTCGACCAATAGAACCCTGATGGGAGCATTGTCTGTCATGATTTCCCCTTGTCGCCATTCCATTTCAGCTCCGCATGGACCCGCCATCCGCCGTGGATTCCAGGACCGGCATCCACGGTTCCAGCATAAATTCCCGCACGTTCACGCATTCCCGCGATGCCTTGGCCCGTGCCCAAGGCCGCCTCTTCGGTTCCCGGCTCCCGGGAGCCCCTGCCGTCGTCGAGCACTTCAATGGTGACCGAGTCACCCTCCCGCACGATCCGCACATCCACTTGACTCAAGGAGCGCCCGTACCTGAGCACGTTGGTCAGGGATTCCTGCACGATCCGGTAGACCGTGAGTTGCAACGCCGGGTCTTCAGGAAGGGCAGGGCCCGTGTGTGAATAGTGCAACGGCAGCCCCGCCGTCCGGAATCCGTCCAGGAGTTTGCTCAGGTCGTGCCCGGAAACCAAGGGCTCCAGGGGCGCCGGGCGCGCGGAGTCTTCCCGCAGCACGCCGAGGACGCGGCGCATATCAGCCAGCGCAGTCCTGCCGGTGCGCGAGAGTTCGCCAAGCACCTCACCCGCGCGCTCAGGATCCTTCTTGACCACGACGGCGGCACCGTCCGAGAGGCTGATCATGACCGTCAGCGAGTGGGCCACGACGTCGTGCATCTCGCGGGCGATCCGGTTGCGTTCGGTGACGGAACCCAAGCGGGCCGTGCGGGCAGCCCAAGCCCTGATTTCGCTCTCATGCTCACGCCGCTGCCGCACCGAAATGCCGATGCCGGTGGCGATCAGGTTGGACAACAAAATACTGACCGCCGCCGCAATGTTGCTGATGAGGTGGAAATTCTCCGGAACCGCCTCTCCGTTGGCAGGGGCCGCCGGACTGGTCCACATGAAGAGATACACGAGCGTCAGGGGCAGGCTCGCCGCGCCGAACACCGTCAACGCGAAGGTCCGGGCCCTCGCCACGGCCACCGCATACAGCGCAAACCACAATCCCGCCGAGACGTTCGAACCCCAGGGATTCAGCAGCGTCACGGCCACTTCGAGGACCGCAACGGTCGCGGTGACACTCAGCGGATTGCGGCGTCGAAGGAACAGGATGGCGGCGATGGCAACGAGCAGCAGGGCGGCGAACCATTTGCCGTCCACGATGGAGCTGATCAGCGTAGGCAGTGCCAGGAGCGAATAGCAAAGCACCACCACCGCGTCCATGACGCGCGGGTGCTCAAAGAGATAGCGGCGGATCCTGCCACGGCGGCGCAGCGTGATTTCAGCAAAGGACGCGTCGGCCACGTGGGCCGACGCGTCCTGTGCTGGCAACTCTTCACTCATGGCTTGAGCCTAGTGGGCTTGCGCGGAGAGGTTGTCCATGGATCGCAGATCAAGCGATTGCGAATCAGACGTCCCGCTTCTTGAGCGCAATGAGGGCAGGAACCATGAACAAGATGACGTAGCCAAGGAACACGAGGCCGCCCGCCCACGGATCCAGGGTGCCGTCGACGTGGCCGATCGACAAGAAGCGGCCGCCGGCTTCACTGGGCAGGTACTGGGGGACGTACTTCCAGAAGTCTCCCGGTGCGAAGCTGAGGAACTGGCCTGCGAACGGGAGGACGAACATGATGCCCACCAGGACGGTGATGCCGCCGGCAGGGTTCTTCAGCAGTGTTCCGAGCGAGAGGCCGATCAGCGCGACACCGGAGACATAAAGGCCGCCGGTGAAAACGCTGTAAAGGACGCCGTCCGTGTTCCAGCCGAGGTCAAGGCCAAAGTTGGCGAACATGGGTGAGGCCAAGAGGAAGGTCACGACGCCGGCCACGACCGAAAGGATATAGGAGACCACAACCAGGACCACGGCTTTTGCACCGAAGGTGGAGAGCCGCCCCGGCGCCGCATTCATGGTTGACCGGATCATGCCGGTGGCGTACTCAGAGGCGATGAAGAGCACGGCCAGGGATCCCATGACGAGGATGCCGATGTTGAGTCCGGCGTTCGGCAGGTTGTAGAGGCTGAATCCCGATCCCGGCGGGAAGGAGTCAACTGCTTGCTGCACCGTTTCCTTGTGACCCTGCCGGCCGACTTCGACCATCTGGTTGATGAAGTTCCAGCGGACGAGGGCGGACAGCAGGCCGATGCCGACAATGGCCACGAAGGTGAGGAGCAACAGGATCTTGGTGCTCATGAGGGTCCGGAACTTGATGGACTCGGAGTTCAGCACCCGGAGGAAAGTGACGCCACCGGTCCCGGCTGACGGGATCGCATGTTTCTTGCTGACGGTGGTGGTGCTCATGACTGGATCCCTTCCATGGTGGCAGCGGATGTGGCGCCGGCGCTGGCAGGGCTTCCGTTCAGCGTCCCGCCTGGCGCTGCCGGTCCGCCGGTGATGTGCGAATGGTATTCCACCTCGTCCTTGGTCAGCTGGAAGTAGGCTTCCTCCAGTGACGACGTGAGCGGAGTGAGTTCGTAAACCAGCACGCGGTTGTCGAGGGCGAGCTCTGCGATGCGGATCGGCTCCACCCCGTAGATTTCCAGGGTTTCACGTTCGTTCTGCTCCACCCGGACACCGTCGCGGGCCAGCAACTCGGACAAGCGGGTGGTCTCCGAGGTACGGACCAACGTGCGCTTGCGGCTCTGGCTCTCGATCAGCGCATCCACCGTGGTGTCGGCAATGATCTTGCCGCGACCGATCACAATGAGGTGGTCGGCGGTCTGGGCCATCTCGGACATCAGGTGGCTGGAAATGAAGATGGTCTTGCCCTGGCTTGCCAGGTAACGGGCGAGGTTCCTGACCCACTGGACGCCCTCGGGATCCAGCCCGTTGACCGGTTCGTCGAGGATGAGCGTCTGGGGATCACCCAGCAATGCGTTGGCGATGCCAAGCCGCTGGCCCATGCCGAGGGAGAACCCTCCGGCCTTCTTCTTGGCAACTGCGGTGAGGCCGGTCATCTCGATGACTTCCTCAACGCGCGAGTTTGGAATCCCGTGGGTCGCTGCCATTGCGCGCAGGTGGTTGTACGCACTGCGGCTCGTGTGCACCGCCTTTGCATCGAGCAGCGCTCCCACTTGGTGGAGCGGGGCTTTGTGCTGGGAGTAATGCCGGCCGTTGACAATGACGTCGCCCGACGTCGGGCGGTCGAGACCCATGATCATGCGCATGGTGGTGGACTTGCCGGCGCCGTTCGGGCCAAGAAAGCCCGTGACTTTCCCGGGCTGTACGGTGAAGCTGATTCCGTCCACGGCTGTCTTTGCGCCGTAGACCTTCCTCAAGCCTGTTGCCTCAATCATGGAAGCGTTCCCTCCGCTTGCTGCAGCTATGTGGTGACTGTACGTACAACGCTATCCACCAGTACGGCCGAATTCGCCGGTCTCAGGGATGATTCAGGGGCAGGTCAGGGTAGTCCCTATGGATGATGCCGGCCGCGCCCAGGGCTTGCAGGGCACTTGGGAGAGCATTAGGCAAGCGGTGAATACACCCGAAGCGCACGACGGCGGACCGTGAACTCCGCGGTCCGCACACCCGGCAACGGCTCGCCGTCGACCGCAATCACGAGCGGCTCTCCGATCGCTTCGATGCTGATTTTCCCGGCCTCGCTGAGGTGGGTCACCTTCGATGTACTCACGGTTCCAGTGAGGACCGCCCACAGCAGACGCAACCGCGCAAAGGGCTCGTCGGCCGTGACCATGCGGATATCCAGCACCCCGTCGTCGAGCACGGGCCGCGTCAATGGTGCCAGGTCCCGCGGGTAGTAGCGGCCGCGGCCTATGTAGAGGATCCACAGCTTGTGGTGCACTCCGTTGATCAGGAGAGTGGTGGGGGTTGCCGCCCCGAAGGTGCGCAGACCCGCGACGAGTCCCGCGAGGGGTTTCCCCATGGCAGGCTGAAGCCGCTCGCGGCGGCGCACCAAGTTGGGGTACACGCCAACGCTGGCAGTATTCAGCATGATGAGCTCCGCAACCTCGTCCTTGCCGTCGATCCCACGGCCGGCGCTCACGTGGCCCAGATCTGTCCACGCCGCGGCGCCCGTTTTGGCGGCCTTAAGGGCGCCTTCGAGGGACCGTGCGTCCACGTCGCGAGCAAAGTGGTTGAGCGTTCCGCCCGGTAGCACCAGCAAGGGCAGTGAGTGCTCGACGGCGGCCGCTGCGGCCGCGCCGACAGTTCCATCACCGCCCCACACGCCCACGGCCTTCGTCCCGGGCCGCCCTGCTGTGGCCTGGATTTCGGCAGCCACGTCATCGCCATCGGAAATCAGGTTTATATACGCCTTGGGGAATATTTCTCGGAGCTGGGTTTCGGTGTCCGGCGAGTAGGAACCGCCGAGGGCGTTGACCGCAATACTTAGCCCCTCGCCGTCGCCGACTGCAGGCGCGTCGGCCGGTGAACGGTCCGTGTCCGGAACCGGAGGCCGGGCCGGCCACCACTTTCGCGTCAGGAGGGCCGCTCCGGCTCCGATCGCGGAGCCCAGCACGACGTCGGAAGGCCAGTGGGCGCCCGTATGGACCCGGGAATACGCCACACCCGCCGCAACAGGAGCCAAAACTGCACCAAGGCGGGGATCCACCAGCGCGACGCCAAGAGTGAATGCCACCGCAGACGCGGAATGGCCCGAAGGCATCGACGAGCTTGTGGGCTGCGGGTTCACAAAACGGAAGACCGGAAGGTGCTCGGGCAACGGCCGCGTCCGTGGAAGAAGCGTCTTGAAACCCAGATTGGTGACGGCGGATGCCACCCCAAGGGCCAGGAGTCCATGGATCGCGGCCTGGCGGGGCTTACCTGGAATTGCCGCACAGACGCCAGCTACGGCAAACCAGAGCTTGCCCTTGGTAGCGGCCTCCGAGAGGTTTTTCCAGACAGCATCGTGCCGGCCCTCCGGCCACCGGGAAACCGCCCGGACAATGGCGCGATCGAGCCGCGCCACGTTTCTCACGTCCCAATGGCCCCATCGCAGCTTGCTTCCCATCCCACCAGACTATCGGCGGGCTGGTTAGGATGTGGAGATGGTGAGGGTCATTCTCCCCCGCAAGCTCGATCAGGGACGCACCATTGTCATCTCGACCGTGCTGCTCGCAATCGCCGCGGTCCTCGGCGGCATTCTGCTTGCGGGGGATCGAAACCCGCCTTTCCAGGGCGTGGACGACGCATGGCAAGCATTCATGGCGACCCTCCACGCACCGTTCTGGGACAGCCTGAACATCGCCCTCAACTGGACCGGCTACACGGGAATGCTGGTCTTCCACATTCTGCTCGCCTTGGCATTGTTGATCCGGAGGAGACCCCGTTCGGCCGTATTCTCCGCCATGGCAGGACTCAGCGTGATGTTGCTGACCCAGTTGCTCAAGTTGGTCATTCACAGGCCGCGTCCCCTCAATGCGCATGTGGCTACGGACACCTATTCATACCCATCGGGGCACGTATCCGCTACCACGGCATTCGTTCTGGTGATAGCGCTCCTCATCGGCCGCGCCTGGACGTGGCTGCTCGCGATCGGCGGAATGCTGGCCATGATGATCAGCCGAATCTATTTGGCTGCCCATTGGTTCACGGATGTGGTGGGTGGCGCTTGCTTGGCGTCCGCCGTCGTGCTTCTCTGGTGGCTGGCCTGTCAGAAAATATGCATTGTGGAGAATATAGACGCACGGCGCGCCCTGGAGTGGAGATCGAGGGTCGCGCGCCGCAAGCGGCACGTCGAGCGGAGCGTCACGTAGGGTAAACCATCAGGTAGCACTCGGTCTTCTCCAAGAGAGCGACAATAGTCTTCGGGCATGCTCTCAAAACCTCAACTCATCAACGGCGGCATCGGGGTGGCCGTCGTGGGCATTGCCGCCGGTGCCTTCTTCGTGCTGAACGGTGTGCCGCAAACGGCCGCCGATACTACCGCCCGCACCGTCGCGGTCAGCTCAGCGGACCTCGCCGCGGTTTCCACGGCCAGCGGAAACGTCTCGCCCGCAAGCACCACCGTCATCAATGCGCAGAACTGCACCGGGCCCATCGCCACTGTCTCTGCGGTGACCGGTCAGCAGGTCACGGCCGGGCAGGTGCTGGTCACCATTGATCCGACGAACGCCCAGAACGCGCTGGCCGTTGCCCAGGCGCAACTGGATTCCGCCGCGGCGCAGGCAAACCAACAACAGGCCTCAGCCAGCAACCAGGTGGCTTCGGCAAGCCAGAGCCTCACGAACGCCCAGCAAACGGCCAACCTGGACGCGAGCCAGCAGGCCAGTGCCGTGGCCGCCGCGCAGACGGCCGTGAACAATGACAATGCGACTGTCGCCACGGCCCAGGCCGCTGCCAGCGCCCAGCCGAGCAGCCAGCCGGCCCAGAACGCGCTCAGTGCAGCACAGGCCCAGCTTGCGAAGGACAACCAAGCACTGACCCAGGCAGCCAACCAGCAAGCCAGCTCGGCCCTCAAGGACAAGGAGCAGATTGCCTCGGCAGCGACGGCCCTCAATTCCGCCCAAAGCGGTGGCGGCGCCACATCCAACACCACGTCTGCCCAGATTGCCGTTGATACCGCAACCAAAAACCTGGCGTCCTGCTCACTCGCGGCCCCGGTTTCAGGTACTGTCACCGCCGTGAACGCCGTCGTCGGCGGCAACGCCGGCAGCAGCTCCGGCTCTTCCGGATCCTCGGGTTCCGGCTCGTCCGGGGCTTCCGGCTCCTCCGGCAGCTCTTCCACGAGCGCCGCGAGCACCTCGTCCTCCGGACTGATCACGATCAGCGACACCGCGCACCTGCAAGTCATCGCCAACTTCGCCGAATCGGACATTGCCGCCATGAAGACCGGCGACTCGGCCACCTTCACCTTCCCGGCGCTCAAGACCGACCCCTCCGCGGCGCCGGTCACAGGTACCATCACGGCGATCGCCCAGAACGCCACAACCACCAACAACGTGGTCAGCTATCCCGTGACGATCTCCATCAAGAACCCTCCGGCCGCCCTGCGGCTCGGCCAAAGCGCAAACATCTCCGTAACCACGGCGACCGCCAAGAACGCATTGACTGTGCCTTCGCTGGCCATTACCACCACGGGAACCAGGCAGACCGTCAACGTGATGAAGAACGGGACGGCGACGGCGGTGACCATCACCACCGGGATCACGGACAACGGCCGCACCCAGGTGCTCACCGGACTCAGCGCGGGCGACCAGATTGAACTCCCGGCCATCTCATCCACCCTGGACACCACCGGCACCACCGGACGGACCGGGACGGGCGGACTTGGCGGTACGGGCGGATTCGGTGGTACCGGGGGCGCCGGAATTACGGGCGGCACCGGTGGCACACGTGGAAATGGCGGGTAAGCAGCCGTGAACGACGCTGTCATCCAACTGGACTCCGTGAGCAAGATCTATGGCAAAGGGGAAGCCGAAGTACGGGCACTCGATTCCGTCAGCATCTCCATTGACCGGGGCGACTTCGTGGCCATCATCGGCGCCTCGGGCTCCGGAAAGTCCACCATGATGAACATCATCGGCTGCCTCGACGGCGCCACCCAGGGGACGTATCACTTGGACGGCATCGATACCGGGACCCTGGATGAATTCCAGCTCGCGCAGATCCGCAACCGGAAAATCGGCTTCGTCTTCCAGAACTTCAACCTGATACCGCGCACGCGGGCCGTGGACAACGTCTCCATGCCGCTCGCTTACGCAAAAGTGCACCGGAAGGAACGGCGCGAGCGGGCCCTGGAAGTACTCGATTCAGTGGGTTTGGCTGAGCGGGCGGACCACAAGCCTTCGCAGCTGTCCGGTGGACAGCAGCAGCGTGTTGCCATCGCCCGGGCACTCGTGACCAACCCGGTGTTGCTCCTGGCCGACGAGCCCACGGGAGCTTTGGACACCAAGTCCTCGCACGAAATCCTGGATCTCTTCGAGTCCTTGCACGCCAACGGCCGGACCATTGTGATGATCACCCACGAGGCGGACGTCGCGGCGCGGGCCAACCGCGTTGTGCGCTTCCAGGACGGTCACATCATTGAGGATCACAGGATCCGCGCCGTTAATGCCCACCCTGTAGCCACGGCGGTGCCGGCATGATGATCGCCGAATCCGTTCGCTTCGCCCTGACGGGGGTGATGGCCAACAAGATGCGCTCCATCCTCACCACCCTGGGCATCTTGATCGGCATCGCATCCGTCATCATCCTGCTGGCCGTAGGAGCCGGAACCTCCAACGCCATCAAGGCCCAGATCGGCAAGCTGGGAACCAACGTGCTTACGGTCAGCCGCCAGACGACGGCGGGCGGCCGCGCAGCAGGCGGCGGACAAGCCGTCACCGGTCCGCGCTCCCGCGGCACCAACCTCACGCTCCAGGACATGGCCGCGCTGACAGATCCCGTTATGGCCCCCGACGTCGCCGCAACAGCGCCGGTAGTCACGGCACAGAACGTCACGGGTACTTACCAGGACGCAACCCATGCTGTCGCAACCTTCGTGGGGACCACGCCGTCGTACTTTTCCATTTCGAACGACACGCTTGCGGCGGGGTCCTACTTCAGCGACGGTGACGCCAGCAGCGGCACCGCAGTGGCCGTGATCGGCAATACCGTGGCGCAGGACCTGGTGGGAAGCTCTGTGACCTCGGCCGTTGGGCAGACCATCGCCCTCAATGGCCAGAATTTCGTGGTCTCCGGCGTCCTGGCTCAAAAGGGGTCCTCGGGGCTCAACGATCCAGACGACATTGTGGTGATCCCCTACAGCGCAGCCCAGGACAAGTTCACCGGGTACTCGCCGTCCCTTGCCTCCATCACGGTCCAGGCGAAGTCAGCGGACGTGATGAACCAGGCCCAGAACGAGGTTCAGATGATCCTCGATGCCAGGCACAACGTCACCTCCGCCAATCGTGACTATCAGGTGCGGAACCAGGCGCAGATCCTCACGACGGCCACCACCACCACGGCCACGCTGACCATCCTCCTGGGGGCCGTGGCCGGCATTTCGCTCCTGGTTGGCGGAATCGGCGTCATGAACATCATGCTCGTCACGGTCACTGAACGCACCCGCGAAATCGGCATCCGCAAGGCGATCGGAGCCTCGCGCGGCAGCATCGTGAGCCAGTTCCTGATCGAATCGCTCATCATTTCGCTGATCGGCGGGGTGCTGGGAATTGCCGCGGGCTACATCGGCAGCGCCTTCCCCTTGCTCGGAACGCAACCCGAAGTCCAGTGGTGGACCGTGTGGCTGTCGTTCCTGGTATCCGCTGCGATCGGCCTGATTTTCGGAATCTACCCGGCCAACAAGGCGGCGAAACTACGGCCGATCGACGCCCTGCGGTACGAATAGCCGCCCACACTTCCACCCCCCAGCAACTCAAAAAAGAAACAGCCAACAGGAGATCCACAAATGTCCTATTCACCACCGGAGCCCGGCCCCACGAACCAGCCGGAGCCCCAGCAGCCCTACACCCAGCAGCCCCACGCCGGACAGCCCACCGCGGTCCTGCAGGCCACCGGCCAGGAACCCACCGGGCAGGGTTGGGGCCAACCTCAGGCGCCCGAGCCGTTCGTGCCCAAGAAGCGCTTCCAGATGGGCCGTCTGACGCAGATCCTCCTTGCCGTGCTTCTCGTCGCCGTGGGCTTCTTCGGAGGCGTCGGCGTCACCAAGCTCATGGATGCTGGCCAGGCCCGTCCGGGCCGCGGCCAGTTCCAGAACTTCAACGGCCAGGGCGGCCAGGGCCGGAATCGGCAGAGCGGAGCTCCCACCAACGGGGCATCGCCGAGCGCCATTCCTACGGCTCCCGCCACCTCGGCCCCGTAGCACCGCTCGTTGTAGCCACCCAACGGACTCGCAGTTGTTGTCGTTTTGACGCGTCATAACGACAAAAACTGCGAGTCAGTTGCTTTTAGCGAGGGGCTTCGCGGCGCCGGCCAGCCACAGGGCAATCAGGATCGGCACCCCGATGGCAAGGAGGGCCATGTGGATGCCGGTGTGGTCACCCAGGTATCCCAGAAGCGGCGGGCCGGCTAGAAACGCCACATAACCGATGGTCGAGACCACCGAGACGCGTGCGGCCGCGTGTTTCGGGTCATCGGCAGCAGCGGACATGCCCATCGGGAAGGCCAGGGCTGCGCCGATACCCCAAAGGGCCGCACCCACCCCGGCAAGGACGAGGTTGCCCGCGAAAACGAAGAGAGCCAGGCCCACCGCTGCGGCGGCCATGCTGACCCGCAGCACGGCTACGCGTCCGAACCGGTCGATCGCACGGCCGCCAACGAAACGCATCAAGGTCATCGCCGCCACGAAGAGCGCGAACAACAGGGCGCCCGTCGATTCGGAAGCATTCAGGCCATCCACCGATGCCTTAGCGATCCAGTCGTTTCCGGCGCCTTCCGTCAGGGTCGCCCCAAGGACCACGACGCCGATCAACAGGGTGCGGGAGTCCCGCCAGGCGGAGGGACCCTTCACGGCGGGCGCGCCGTCGTCGGGCGCCGTTCCCGTGGTCTCGTGGGGCATGAAGTAGCGCGGCGCGGTCAAGGTGAGAAGAACCACGACGCCGGCAATGACCAGCAAGTGCTCCGGAAGTCCGACGCCTATCTCGGAAAGCGATGCACCAATCAGCGCACCCACAAAGGCGCCCCCGCTAAAGGCTGCGTGGAACTGCGGCATGATGGTGCGCCCGAGGCGATGTTCGACGTCGGCCCCCTCAATATTCTGCGAAACGTCCCACAGACCGACTCCCACACCGAAGAAAAACAGCGCCAGCGCGGTGCCGGCTACGGATTCAGCCATCAAGGAGAAGGCAATAGCCGCTCCGGCGGAAGCGGCAAGGAGCCCCGCGGCGCGGACGGTATTGGCCGTACCGATCCTGCCCACAACCCACCCCGCGGAGGGCAGCGCCACAAGGGACCCGACGGCGGTGCACAGTAGGAGGGTGCCCATCTGTCCGGACGTAAGGTGCAGGGTCTGGGTGACGGCGGGGATGCGCGCCGCCCAGCTGGCAAATACCAGCCCGTTCATGCCGAAGACCAGGAAAGTGGCGATTGCCGCGGCCTTGACGTTCGGAGCGGTTCGGGTGCTGGTGGTCATACGATCACAACTTCCACGGAGAGATTTTCAAGTAGGGTGCGTTCTTCGGTGCTTGGCTTCCGGTCCGTCACAATGACATCTACCGCGTCCATGGCTGCAACCAAGGCCACGGCCTGTGCATTCCATTTGCTTCCTGTGCAGGCCACGATCACCCGGCTGGCCGATTCCAAGCCTGCCCGCTTGATCGCGGCGTCCTCGAGATCGTGCGCCAGCAGGCCGTCCTTGAGGTTGATGGCACACGGCGTCACGATGGCGGCGTCAAAGCGCAATGAGCGGATGTTGGCCTCTGCCATTGGTCCCCGGAATGACTGCTCTCCGGGAACCAGGCTGCCGCCGGGCAACAGGAGGCCCGGACGCCGTCCAGAGGGAAGGTCCGTGGCCAGGAACTCCACCGCGCGTAGGGACATCGGCATGATGGTCAGTTCACGCTGCGCGAGCCGGCGCGCGATCTCCGTTGCCGTTGAACCGCTGTCGAGCCACACATGATCGCGGTCGCGGAGCAGCCGTTCGACGGCGACGGCGATCCTCTCCTTGGCGTCCTGGTCCTCGAGTTCGCGCTGCCCGTAGCCGGGGTTGTCGCCGCGGTCCACGAGGCTGCGGGCCCCGCCATGCACCCGGCGCAGGACACCGTGGGAAGCGAGGATTTCCAGGTCGCGCCGAATAGTGGCCCCCGATGCCCCGCATTCGACAACCAGTTCGTCAACGGTAATCTCTTCGCGCTTGCGCAGCAGCTCGCCAATGAGCCGGTGGCGGTCAGCAGTCCTCATGCTCATATGCTATCCAGAAATGATCATTTCATCATCTTTGGTGATCATATGGCCGCGTGGGTGCGGCGTGTAAACCGGTCGCGTGAGCTGGCAGGCACCCTGCGTGCCGAATGGCTTAGACGCTCGCTCACCTATGCGCCACTTTCCACCGACGCTCGCTCACCTATGGGGCACTTTCGGCCGATGCTCGCTCACCAATGGTGAGCGAGCGTTCCGCGATCACACGCCATAGGTGAGCGAGGGTTCGAAGGCGCGGGACGGCGTCGTGCGTTCCCGGGCCCGCATCGGGACCCGGGCTCGGCGCCCGGACGAAGTCGGCTGGAAGTCAGCGCGCCCGCTCTACCCGCGACTCGTCCCAGACGGGCTCGTCGGACTCGTAGACTTTGCCGTCGGATCCGAAGACGAGGAAACGGTCGAAGGACTTCGCGAACCAACGGTCGTGCGTGACGGCAAGAACGGTGCCCTCGAACGCGTCGATCGCGCGCTCCAAGGCTTCGCCCGAGTGCAGGTCCAGGTTGTCCGTGGGTTCGTCCAGGAGCAGTAGCGTGGCGCCCGACAACTGGAGGAGCAGGATCTGGAACCGCGCCTGCTGCCCACCCGACAGCGACTCGTACTTCTGCTCGGCCGAGCCCACTAACCCGTAGGAGTCGAGCGCGCCGGAAGCGGCTTCGCGGCCCAGCCCGGAACGGTGTTCGTCACCGCGGTGCAGGATGTCCAGGAGCGTCCGGCCCAGGAGGTCCGGGCGGGAATGGGTCTGCGCGAAGAATCCGGGTCGGATCCTGGCACCCAGTTTGACGGTGCCTTCGTGCGGAACTTCAGCGATTTCGACGTCGGAAACCGGCAAATGTTCGCGCTCCGGGTCGGTGCCACCGGCGGCCAGGAGCCGCAGGAAGTGGCTCTTTCCCGAGCCGTTGGAACCCAGCACGCCGACCCGGTCTCCGAACCAGATCTCGGTGGAGAACGGCTTCATCAGTCCCGTGAGTTCAAGCTTTTCAGCCACCACGGCGCGCTTGGCCGTCCGGCCTCCCTTGAGGCGCATGTGCACGTTCTGCTCGAGCGGCAGGGCCTCGGGCGGCCCGGCCTCCAGGAACTTGGCGAGCCGCGTCTGGGCGGCCTGGTATTTGTTGGCCATGTCCGAGCGGAAGGCCGCCTTGGTCTTGTACATGATGACGAGTTCCTTGAGCTTCAGGTGCTCCTCGTCCCAGCGCTTGCGCAGTTCCTCGAATCGCGCATTGCGGTCGATCCGCGCGTCCACATAGGTGCCGAAGCCGCCGCCGTGCACCCAGGCGCCGGCGCCGTTGATGCCGGGTTCCAGCGTCACGATGCGGCCTGCGGCATTGTTGAGCAGCTCGCGGTCGTGGCTGATGAAGAAGACGGTCTTCTTGGATTCGTTGAGTTTGCTTTCGAGCCAACGCTTGCCGGGAACATCGAGGTAGTTGTCCGGTTCGTCGAGGAGCAGCAGCTGGTCAGGTCCGGAGAAGAGCGCCTCAAGTACCAGCCGCTTTTGCTCGCCGCCCGAAAGGCTCGACGCCCGGCGGTGCTGTGCGCGGTCAAAGGGGATGCCCAGTGCGGCCATGCAGACCTCGTCCCAGACGGTCTCGACGTCGTACCCTCCGGCGTCTCCCCAGTCCACGATCGCCTGGGCGTACCGCATTTGAGTGGGCTCGTCGTCGTGCTCCATCATGGCGAGCTCGGCGTCCTCGACCGCCTTGGCGGCCGCGGCGAGGGCCGGCGGCGCGGCCGAAACGAGCAGGTCGCGGACGGTGGATTCGTCGCGGACCTGGCCGACGAACTGGCGCATGATGCCCATCGTGCCGGAACGGCCTACCACTCCCTCGTCAGGCGTAAGGTCGCCCGCGATGATCTTGAACAGGGTGGTCTTTCCCGTTCCGTTGGGCCCGATCAGGGCTGTTTTGCTGCCGTCCGGGACCTTGAAGGTCACACCGTTGAGCAATTGGGTGCCGTCGGAGAGGAAGTAGTCGATGCCTGAAACGTCAATATGGGCCACGCGTTCAATCTTCCCACGGACCGCGGGGGACTCCTCAGCCGCCCAGGTGGTCCGCACCAACCGCGCCAGTGAGATACCGCTGGATTGTCGGCCCCAACGCCCGGACGACGACGGCGTGCGGCGCCGAGGCGATCGGCTCCAGTTTGACGAGGTATCGGGTCAGGATGAGTCCGGAAAGCTGCGATGCCACCAGGTTTCCGCGCCACGAGGCCTCTTCCGCAGGCACCCCCAGGCCCGCGAGAAGCGGTTTGATAGCGCGGTTCAGGATGAACTCGCGGACCAGTGCGGCACTCCACTCGTGCTGCATCGCCGTGCGCAAAACCGCGACGCCGGCTGCCCCCGCTGGCGAGTCCCACACGGTCAGGAAGCGGGTCACCAGCCTCTCCCCGACGTCCTCCCGTGGCCCGTTCAAGACAGCCGACACGTGGTCCTTGGGATCCACGGGTGATTCGAGCGCAGCCATGAACAGCTGCTCCTTGGTGCCGAAATGATGGTTGATCATGGACGGATCCACGCCGGCCTCGGCCGCGATGGCCCGGACTGTTGCGGCGTCATATCCTTTGCGGCTGAACTGTTCGCGGGCCGCCCTGAGAACTGCGTCCCGGCTGCTCACTTGTCCGGGGCGGCGCCCCCTGTTCACACCGACTTCCGCGTCACGGCGGACTTCCGGCGCGCGAAATCGGGGGCGTGCTCCGGCCGCGGGCCGAAGGCGATCATGAGTGCTGGAAGTTTCCGGAACCAAGGAACGTGGAGCGCGACAAAGACCACTGGACTCGGCGGGCCCATCAACCGGCCTTTCACAGCGGGACCGAAGACCGCTTTCTGAATGACAAGCTGCACATTCTGGATCACCACGGTGGGGAACCATCGCCGCTTCTGCACCGAAGCGAGATCTGACTCGCCAAGGGTGCCTTGAAGCAATGGGCGGGCGATGCGCTGGGCAGCGGCGACGGCATCCTGGATGGCGAGGTTGATCCCCACACCGCCCGCGGGAGACATGGCGTGGGCGGCGTCTCCGATGAGGAGCAGACCTGGTTTGTGCCACGGCTTGATCCGGTTGAGCTTCACGTCGAGCAAATGGAGATCGTCCATCGAGCTGATTTCGTCCACGCGGTCCGCGAGATCCGGGCGGATGCGGGCCACGCGGGCACGGAAGCTCTCCACCCCTTCTGCGCGCAATTGCGGGTCCTTGCCCTTCTCCGCGATGTAGGCGATCTGGTAAAAATCCTTGCGGGTCAGGCTGAGGAGGACATCGGCACCGGAGAAGCGGGGCATGATCGAGGCCAACTGTTCCTGCTCGTCCGCGTGCCGGGAGAGCCTGAACCACCAGGTGTCGAACGGCACGGGGAACTCGCGGGGGACCAGTCCTGCCTTTTGCCGGAGCACCGAGCCGCGGCCGTCGCATGCCACCGTCAACGTCGCGCGAAGCTCCCCCGTCCCGGTTTCGACGCCGGATGCCGCGTCCCGGGCGCGGTACGCCACCCCGGCGACCTTCCCGCCGTCGTCGTACAGCAGGTCCGTGGCCTCAGTGTTCATCCGGAGCGTGAACTGCGGCTCCTGCTGGGCGGCGTGCACCAGGAAGTTCAGGAGGTCCCACTGCGGAACCATGGCTACGTAATCGTAAGGCGGCTTGAGGCGGTCGAAGTCGGCCAGGGTCACCTCCTTGCCGCCCGCCGGGAGTTTGAAATTGCCGAGCTTGCTTTGCGGCAAGGCCCGGAATCCTTCGCCCAGCCCGAGCTCATCCAAGAGCCGGATGGTGGAGGCATGGACGGTGTCGCCGCGGAAATCGCGCAGGAAGTCGGCATGCTTTTCGAGGACCGTGACCTCGACGCCTGCCCTTGCCAGCAAGAGTCCGAGCATCACCCCCGCGGGACCGCCACCCACGACGACGCATGTGGTGCTTTCAGGCTGGTTCATGGCCACTCCCGGAGTTGACCTTCATTGCCGCAACTAATTCAACAAGCGTTGAATTAAGTGTGCACCCGCCGGAAATACCTGTCCAGAGGGCGCCCATCCCCCCTGCGACGCTCGCTCACATATCGCCCCCTTTCGGGCGACCCTCGCTCACATATCGCGGCGAATCCCGTGCAGCTGGGCCTGCCGCGGTCAGGAAATGTTCCGTTACGAGCCGGTGCGGCCCGTGTACGGGGTGTGTGGCAAGTTCGCGATGATCGCTGCGAACAGGACAATGTAGGCAACGAAAAACAGGACCCATAAGATGAACAGGCCGATCCCCACCCAACCGAGGATCTTTCCATCCTGGGCCGCTACCCCGAATCCCTCGGCTTTCTTAGCCTGCATAATTGGCCAAGGGTCCGAAAACAACGCCCAATGAGAAGATTCCGATCACGCCGAACACGGCCGCCAGGCGCGCGTGCCTCATGCCCTCCATGTACCACTGCAGCTGACCCATGCTCACAGGGCGCTGATCGGACGGTGGTGGGTCAGCGGTCTGCGACGCTCAGCCTGCCGCGGTCAGGAACGACTTGAGCAACGGGCCGCTGGTTGTTGCACCGAGGCCGCCGTCTTCCACGAACACTGCCACGGCGAGGTCTCCGTGCACTGCAACGATCCAGGCATGCGTCTTGGGCGGGTTGTCGTTTCCGAATTCGGCCGTCCCGGTCTTCGCGCCCACGGGCGCCCCCGGCACCGAGGCGAGAAAACCGGCGTGGCCGGAGGTCACCACAGCCCTCATCATGTCGCTAAGTGCTGCTGCCTCCGCCGGGGTGACCGGCTTGTCGGACGCCGGCGCGGCGGGAGACGCTGGCGCGGCGAGGGAGGCCGACGACGACGGCGAGCCAGACGCCGTCGGTGTGGCACCCGCGGAGGGTGAGGCTGCGCCGGGGTTCAGGACGAGTTGCGGCGACACCGGCGCGCCGTGTGCCACCGAACCGGCCATGATAGCTGCGGCGAGGGGAGAGAGCAGCACTTTGCCCTGGCCGATCATCGAAGCTGCGTGCTCGGTGCCGTCGGCGTTTCCCGGGACGGATCCCAGGAAGGCATCGGCCCCCAGCTTCGGGGCTTGGACTGCCACTCCCAATGAAGTTGCCGCCGACTCGAGCTGGGCTTGGCTGACCTTGTCCCTGGAACTGATGAAGGCCGTATTGCACGAATGCGCGAAAGCGTCACGCAAAGCAACAGAACCAAGAGACGACGCCGGATAGCCTTCGGCGTTCTTGAAGGTCCGGCCGTCCACCGTAATTGTCGGCGTGCATTCCACCTTGGAATCCGGCGTCATTCCATTGCGGATCAAGGCGAGGGAATCGACGATCTTGAAGGTGGAACCCGGAGCGTATTGGCCCAGCATTGCCGTGTTGTAGCCGTTGCTTCCGGGCCCGGAGGCCGCTGCCAGGACGGCGCCGGTGGAGGGGCGGAGCGCCACAATTGCCGAGGCCGGGCCGACCCCGGCCAAGGTGTCTTCGGCGAGCTGTTGCAAGCGCGGATCCAGGGTGGTCTTCAGCGGATCGCCGGCCTTGGCGTCGGCGGCAAAAAGCACCCGGCGGGGGTCGGGCTTCGCGGCCTTGATCTGGTCGTCGGTCATGCCTTGCGGCCGGGCCTTGATGGAGACCCCATCCTGGCCACGGAGCTGGCTGTCGTATTGTTCCTCCAGGCCGCCGGTCCCGACGACATCTCCCGCCTTGAGGGCACCCCCGGCTTTTTGGATCTGTTCGGCGCTTGCCTCAGCGACGCTACCCAACACGGCGCGGGCGAAGGTACGCGTCGGTGCCAAAGGCAGGGAATCAGGAATGCCACGGGCCCCCGGAATCGCAGCAATCTGCTGGTCAGTGATCGTCCGGCCCTCTTGACGCAGGGTGATGGCACTGACGAATGCCTGCGGGCCGGACGCCTGGACCTGCTTCACATACGCGGCTTCGTCCACGCCGACCAGTTGCGCGAGCTTCGCCGCCGAAGCCGCGGGATCCGCCGATCCAATCGCGGTCTTGTCGATGCCCACCTGAACCACTGGACGGTAGCTGATCAATTTCGCGTCCCCTGCGCCAAGGATCTCGGCCCTGGATGGCGCAGTGACGGTCTTGTCCAGTACCTCGCCGTCCTTAAGATCCGGCTCCAAGAGTGCCGAATTCCATTGGACGGCCCATTTGTCGCCCGATTTCTTCAGGGCGGCCTGGGAGGTGTACTTCCACTCCGCAGTTCCGATCTTCCACGTGAAGTTGAGCGGAACCGAGGCTTTGTCGCCGTCGAGCTTTACCGCGCCGCTTTCAACCGAAGGCTTGGCCGGATCGAGGGCCGCGAACACCGCCTTGAGCTGTTCATTCGCCGCTGCGGCATCCTTGCCGTCGACGGCGAGCGATCCGACGTCGAGCGCCGCGAGGGACGACGCGAGCTGCTTGGCAGCGCCCTCCGCTCCGGAGCGGCCGTCATCACAAGCGGCCAGCGAGCCGGCGATCATCAGGGCGGCAAGCCCCAGGACAAGATTCTTGGTTTTCCCCATTTGCGCCATTATGCCTTCTCGGGCCGACAGGAATGATACAAATCACAGCACGTTGCGCTTTTGTGATGGTTGAGGCGCTCAAGAACCAGGCCTCGCCCAACTAACTCGCAGTAAGTGTCGTTTTCGGGTGTCAAAACGACACTTACTGCTAGTCAGTTGGGTCCGACAGGCACCCAGGCTGCGCGCCAACCCTACTGACTCCGGATGATCCTGCGCTGGGTTGCCGCCGCGATGGCCGCGGTCCGGTTGTCGACACCCAGCTTGCCGTAAATGTGCACCAAATGGGTCTTGACCGTGGCCTCGGAAATGAAGAGTTGCTTCGCCATCGCACGGTTGCTCATTCCGGTGGCGAGGAGTTCCACGAGTTGGACTTCACGCGCGCTCAGGGCGTGCACCGGATTGCGGATCCTGCCCATGAGCCGCGCGGCAACCTCGGGCGCAAGGGCCGTCTGACCCGCGGCCGCAGCCACCACGGCCTGCCGGATTTGCTCAGGTGGAGCGTCTTTGAGCATGTATCCGCTGGCTCCGGCTTCCACTGCGGCGAGGATGTCGGCGTCGTTGTCATATGTGGTCAGGATCAGGACCGGCGGCGGGGGAGTCCCCGCCTCACCGGCTTTGATCTTGCCGGTGGCGGTGACGCCGTCCATCCCCGAGCCCATTTGCAAGTCCATGAGGACTACGTCCACCGGTTCGCCGAGGGCGTGGAGCTTCGAGAGTTCCGCCAATGCGGCTCCGCCGTCGGCCGCTTCCGCCACGACCTGGACTCCTTCGAAGTCGGCAAGCATGGCCCGGAGCCCCGCCCGCACCACGGGATGATCGTCAACCAGCAAAACCCTGATGTTGTTGGTCATGGGGACGCCTCAAGGGCTGCGTTGCTAGTGCCCAGCGGCAGCCGGATTGCCACCACGGTCCCCTCGCCGGGAGCCGACTCGACGTCGAGCGTTCCATTCAGGGCCGCTAGCCGCTCGCGCAGGCTTTTGAGCCCGACGCCGGTTCCGTCGCCACGGGTTGCCGCGGCAGCGGCCGCTGCGGGATCGAAGCCCGCACCGTCGTCGAACACGTCCATGGTTACCTCGGCATCCAGGAAGGACAGGGTGACGACGGCGGTCCTCGCCTGGGCATGCGCCCACACGTTCGCCAGGGAAGACTGAGCCGCGCGCAACAAGGTGGTCTGGTAGGGGTTGGGCAGCGCCACTGGCGTGCCCTGGAGCTCGAAACGGCAGCGCAACGTAGCTCCGCGTGCGGCCGCCTCGGCCTCGGTCTTGGTGCAGAGGCGCCGCAGCGTGTCTGCGAGCGAGGACTCGACCAGCTCCGGGGACCCCAGTCCCCGGACAAAATTGCGGGCTTCCGCCAGGTTGCTGGCCGCTGTCTCGCGGACAGTCCTGAGCCGATCGCGGGCCGCGGCGTTGTCACCGGCGTCGAGGGCTTTCTCCGCCGAGCGCCCCATCAAGACGATGCTCGAGAATCCCTGTGCCAAGGTGTCGTGTATTTCACGTGCGAGCCTTTCGCGCTCGGCCAGCGCACCGGCGTCGTGCTGGCTTTGTGCCAGCTCGGCCCGGGTCCGGCGCAATTCCTCAGCGGCGAGTCGCTGGTTCTCCGCCTCGACGTACAGCGCCCGATACGCCAGGCCCGTGACAACCGCGAAGGCGGCCCCGAAAAGAGGCCCGAGGACCATGGCAAGTTGCAGGGCATCCGCCCAGGCACCGCGGTTGTGGAACCACATCGCCGCGATCAGGAGTGTTGTGCTGACAGCAATCGCGGGGAGGGCGATGCGCCGCGGCAGGATATGCAGTTGCAGGAAGAACAACGGGAAAGCTATCCAAGCGAAATCCGGACTGATGAGCATGAGCAGCAGCCACAGGAAAACAACGACGGCGAGCCACCACCGCGCGTAAGGCTTCGGATCGAAGCGCTCAGGATGGCCGGCGTGCCTCTTTTCAAGGACCGTCCCCAAGAGGTAGACGGCAGCCAGCAGCAGGGCAAGGCCGAGGCCTGCCCAAGTGGCGAAGGGCGAAAGGCCCGCGATCGCAAGCCTGACGACTGCAACGAAGAGAAGCACCGCAAAACCAACGTGCAGGCTGACGCGCAGGACGCGCAAAATCATGGCCGAGCCACTTGGCTGCTGATGTGGCGCTGGCTGCGGCTGCGCCGTGGCTTGGGGCGAATCGTCTCCCTGCATGCCTTCCAGCGTAGCCTCGCGCGCCGACACTTTTACCCCGATTCGGCGGTATGCGGGCCCAATCAACCGAATGGTTGATCCGCGGGTCAATCAAGGCGACTGGAGGAGTCCATCCACTTCCCGATGTTTCACGCGCCCCCTGCCCGGAGAGTTGAAACAGGACCAGAAGATCGCCTCCGACCCAAAGGAATTCCATGTTTCTCGCCATACGCGACATCCGCTTCGCCAAGGGCCGCTTCGCCCTCATGGGAAGTGTCGTCGCCCTCATCACACTCCTCCTCGTCATGCTCTCCGGGCTTACAGCGGGCCTAGGCAACCAGTCGACGTCGGCCATCGCGGCCCTTCCTGTGCAGCAAATTGCCTTCGGCGCGCCGGCTGGAGGCGAGGCCAAGGCCTCCTATACGGAATCGGAGGTCTCCAACAAGCAGCTCGAAGCTTGGCGGAACCGGCCGGGTGTTGCCTCTGCCGAAGCCATTGGTATTAGCCAGACGCGGTTCCAGTCCCTCGATTCCGCCAATAATGCTGCCGGCACTGCGAACGTGGCGGTCTTCGGGGCCGACGGCGGCATCTCACCTGTGGCGGTGAAGGAAGGCGAGGTGGTGGTCGGGGAGTCCTTGGCGAAGGAACTCTTGCTGAGTACCGGGAGCAGGGTGACGGTAGGCGGTACGGGTCTGACGGTTTCCGCCATCACCCAGGACGAGTGGTATTCACACACCGGAGTCGTCTGGACCTCCCGGGCTACGTGGCAGAAGCTCGCACATATTCCTGCCGGGGAATCGATTGGGACGGTCCTTGCCGTGGAGTACGACGCCGGAGCCACCGTGGATCTTGACGCCGCCAATGCGGTGGCCGGCACTTTCAGCGCCACCCCGAGCGGCTCGTTCCAGGCCCTCGGCTCCTACAAGAGCGAAAACGGCTCCCTCATGCTCATGCAGGCCTTCCTCTATGGCATCTCCGCGCTTGTCATCGTTGCATTCCTGACCGTCTGGACTGTCCAGCGCACGCGCGACATCGCGGTGCTCAAGGCCATGGGCGCTTCGTCCGGCTACGTGGTGCGGGACGCGCTGGTCCAAGCAGGAATCGTCTTGCTCGCCGGCGCGGGACTGGGTGGCGGCCTTGGCGTTCTGGGCGGCTTCTTTGCTGCCAAGGCGGCCCCGTTCCTCGTGACCCCGCTAACTACCCTCGTCCCGATCGCCGGGATCGTGCTCCTTGGGCTTGGCGGTGCGGCGCTGGCAGTACGCAGCATCACCAGAGTGGATCCGCTTATTGCCCTCGGCGGCAACTAGGCCTGCCCCGAAACTTAATATTCCACGAAAGGCATATCAATGAACCCCGTACTCAACCTCGTCAACGTCACCTTGGAGTATCCGGACGGCGATTCCACCCTCAAGGCCCTGGATGCCGTGGATCTCAGCGTGGACGCCGGCGAATTCTTTTCCCTCGTGGGCCCGTCCGGCTCCGGGAAGTCCTCGCTCCTCGCTGTGGCGGCAACTTTGGTCCGGCCGGGTTCCGGGCTCGTTATCGTCGACGGCACGGTTGCCACGGAACTCAAGGACACCGAACTCACTGCCCTGCGCCGGGAAAAGGTGGGCATCATTTTCCAGCAACCCAACCTCCTGCCTTCGCTGACCGCCGTCGAGCAGTTGATCCTCGGCGACCATTTCCGGGGGAAGCCGGCCAAAGCGGCCCGCAAGCGCGCTACGGAACTGCTCGACGTCGTCGGGCTCGGGCCTTCTCTCAATAAGCGGCCGCACCAGCTCTCGGGAGGCCAGCGGCAGCGCGTGAATATCGCGAGGGCGCTCATGGGCCAACCCAGGGTGCTGCTCGTCGACGAGCCGACCGCGGCCTTGGATCACGAGCGTAGTGAATCGATCGTGCGGCTGCTGCGCCAGGTCACGGACGAGTTCGCGACGGCGACCGTCATGGTCACGCACGACACCGAGTTCCTGCCGCTCACCGATTCGGTCGCGACCATGCGGGACGGGCGCCTCGGTGCGCGCGTCCCCGTCGGGACACCCAAAGCGCGAACGGTCAGCCCCCGATGACAGCCTCGTCCTGGGCATCGTCATAGGCATCGCGGGCCTTGAGAATGCTGGGCACATGGTCCTCAGCCCAGAGACGCAGCAGGGTCAAAGGCTCCAGAAGGGAAGCTCCAAGCTCGGTCAGTTCATAGTCCACGCGCGGGGGCACCTGCGCGTGGACAGTCCGGGTGATGAGACCGTCGCGCTCAAGGGTGCGAAGGGTCTGGGTCAGCACCTTCGGCGTCACGACGTGGACCATCTTGCGAAGCTCGGAGAAACGGATGGGACCGTCCGCGAGGACCTGGACCACCAACGAAGCCCATTTGTCACCGATGCGCTGAAAGATCACCCGGGACGGGCAATCAGGGTCGAGGACGTTTGCCGGCAGGTCGTTGGTATCCATGAGGTAACTAAGTTCCTTTGAAGCTATCAGTATCAATTAGATACTGTTTTGATATTGCAAGGATAGCAACCCAAGGAGAGTCATGAAAATCGCAGTCTACGGCGCAACAGGCATGGTCGGAAGCCAGATCGTCAACGAATCGCTCACCCGCGGCCACGAAGTCACCGCTATCTCCCGCAAGGGCTCGGAGGTTGCCGGAGCGAAGGCCCTCGCTGCCGATCTCGCTGATGGCCAGAGTTTCGCGGAGATCGCCAAAGAGCACGACGCCGTCATCCTCGCCACCGGCCCGAGCCGCACCGGAGGCGACCACGGAGAGTGGCTTGCGGCAATGGACACCGCCTACAGCAACGCAGAAGGCACCCGCCTCATGATCGTCGGCGGAGCAGGCACGCTGGAGATCGACGGCGTTCGCCTCCTCGATTCGCCCGACTTCCCTGAGGCCTATAAGGCCGAAGCAACCACGGCGGCCGCAGCATTCGCCGCCGTCAAGGAAACTCCAGAGAGCCTGGACTGGACAGTGCTCGCACCCGCGCCTGTCATCCAGCCAGGTGAGCGCACGGGAAAGTACTCCACTGCCAAGGATTCCCCAGCAGGCAACACCATCTCCACCCAGGACTACGCCGTAGCCATGCTGGACGAAATCGAAACTCCTGCCCACCGCCGGGCCCGCTTCACGGCAGCCAACTAACCCAACGCTCGCTCACGTATAACGGCCCATTTGCCAACGCTCGCTCACATTTGAGGGAAAAGCACCGATCGCTCCTGCAGATCATCTGCAGGAGCGATCCGCCGGTCGGCCTCATAGGTGAGCGAGCGTTTCGGATTTCGACGGCATAGGTGAGCGAGCGTCGAGGAAAAAGGGCAGACACGTGAGCGAGCGTCGAGGGGTTACGCGCCCAAACCCAGCCCGGGTACCTGCTGTCCAAACATGTCATTCAAGGCATATTTAGCAGCGTGATACCCCGGCATTCCTGTTACTCCGGGTCCTGGGGGCGTGGACGAGGAGCACAAATACACCCCCGGCAAAGGGGTCCGCCACGGTACCGGAGAGAGCACGGGACGCTGCACGAGCCCTCGAATGTCCATAACGCCCGCGCTGAAATCGCCGCCTAGATAGTTCGCGTTGTAGCCGGCCAAGCCTGCCGCCGTCGTCGTCTTCCAGCCAACCACCACGTCGCGGAAGCCCGGCGCGAATTCCTCGATCCGGGACATGACCGCCTCGGCCATGTCCGTGGTCGAACCCTTGGGTACGTGGCAGTAGGACCAGAGAATGTGCCGCCCAGCGGGAGCCCGCCCGGGATCCACGATGGAGGGCTGGGCCACCAAGACGTAAGGCTTCTTGGGATGCCGGCCGGCCGCTACCAAGTTCTCGGCCTCTGCCATGGCGGCGCGCGTGCCACCCACGTGCACTGTCCCGGCGGCTGCCAGCCCCGGAGCTGCCCAAGGCACCGGCCCGGACAGGATGAAATCGACCTTGCACGCTGCATTCCCGAAACGGAATGTTTCAAGCGACCGCCGATAGCGATCGGGAAGCGCCGCACCCGCCATGCGCAGCAGTCCTGGGGGCGCAACGTCCAGCAGGATCGCCTTCGCGGGACGCAACTCTTGCAGTGCGTCTATTTGCACCCCGGTTTCAATCACTCCGCCGTGGGCCTCGATGTCCCGGACCATGGCCTCCGCAATAGCAACGGAGCCACCAACGGGAATGGGCCACCCGCCGGCATGAGCCAACCCACCCAGAAGGAGTCCCGCCCCCGCGGCAGCGAGCGAAGGCAGGGGAGCGACGGCGTGCGCCGCGACCCCGGTCAGGAGTGCGGGAGCCGCATCCCCGGCGAAGCGCCGGTTCCACCACGGCGAACCCTGCTCCAAGGTTGCAAGGCCGAGTCGCAACGCCGCCACCGGATCGGCAGGCATCCGCAGCAATTGGTTCTGCGTCACGTCCAGCACCCCGCCGAGCCGCTCCACCAGCGGTCCCATCAGGCGGGTAAACGCAGCTCCGTCGGCCCCGAGTTCAGAAGCGGTCCGCTCCAGTGAGCGATACGCGAGGGCTGCCCTGCCGCCGTCGAGCGGAGTTCCGTATTGGACCTCAGGCAAACGCAGCGCCACGCGCCGCTCGAGTTCGAATTCCCGGAAGAAACGCGAAGCCAGCGCCATCGGATGGACCGCGGAACAGACGTCGTAGACGTGCCCCGGTTCCAGCAGTTCTGCCGTCCGCGTGCCCCCACCGATCGTCTCGGCGGCCTCGTAGACCCGTACAGCCAGTCCCGCGCGGGCCATGACTACCGCTGCGGCCAAGCCGTTCGGTCCGGAGCCGACGACGGCGACCTCAGCCATCGCGTTCGGCCTCGCCGTGCGTAGACGGCACTGAGTCGTGCCCGGGCGGCGCGGCGTGGTCAGTCGCCCGGGACGCACCCGAGAGCACAGTCGCCCTCCGCCAAGGCAGCACTGATGCCGCCGGACTCTTGAGGTCTATCCGGAACCAATCCTGGGCCCCGTTGAACACACCACCGTGAGGATCATCCACCCCCTGGACTCGGAGGGGATCCAGATGGGGTTCCCAGATGTCCCACGCAACCCGCAGCATCAAATATGCCGTCGCGGCCATGTGTAGCATCACGGCCATGACGTAATACGGCATATCGATATTGTTCTGCGCGGCCCCGCCGCTGCTCGTCTGGCCCAGATACATCCATGTGGCGGTCCAATGCAACGCCTCGGCGGCCTGCCAGAGCAGGAAATCGCGCCAGTTGGGTCTCGCCAAAGCCAGCAATGGCACTAGCCAGAGCACATATTGCGGCGAATAGACCTTATTGCTCAGGATGAAGGCCGCCACTATCAGGAACGTCAACTGGGCTAGCCGCGGGCGCCGTGGCGCTGTCAGCGCCAATCCAGCAATCAAAACGCAGGCAATGAGGAACATGTCCATCGCCAGGGCATTGATGGCTTCCGGGCCAAGCTGCACCAGTTGAAGTCGCTCCGCAACGAGGTTGTAGGCGAACCAGGGCGAGCTGTAACCCGCGGGGCGATCGCGGGTGTAGTCGAAAAAGTAGCGCCAGCCGGCCGGATTGACCGCTGCGACCGGCACATTGACTGCCAACCAAGCCACCGTCGCGGACAGGGTGGTCACAAACAGGACCCGCAGCCGGCCGGTGCGTAGCGCGAGTAGAAAAACTGCGCCCAGTATGAGCAGCGGATAGAGCTTGGTTGCCGTCCCCAAACCGATGAACAGACCGGCCATGACGGGACGTTCCTTAGCGAAGAAGTACATCCCCACCGCAAGCATGGCCACCGCCCATATGTCCCAATTGATGACTCCGGCCAGCACAATCCCGGGCGCCAGGGCCACCATGGCCGCGTCCCACGGCCGGCGCCGGTTGATGCGTGCGGTGGCCAGGACAACCACGATCCACATGGCCGCAATCAGCGTGGCATTCACATCGAAATAGCCAAGGATCCGGTCCGGGCTGGCACCGCGCCCTGGCACGAGCCATGCAGTGATACCCGCTATCAGCCCCGTGATCACGGGATATTCGAAGAGGGCCTTCTGGTCGAAGAGCGGAAACACGCCATCTGCAAGGCCCCGGCTGCTGAAAAGTTCGGGGAAATCCGAGTAGCAGGTGGCGTAGAACTGCTGCGGAGTGTGCCAGCCGTTAACGCGGCAATAGCCCTTGATCAGTATCGACAGGAGTGCCGCAACGATCGTGAGGATAATCAGGACCCGTTCAACCGTGAAGAATCCCGGGGAGACCGCTCCAGGCGAGGACCGCTGCCCGAGGGGTCCTCCGATCAACTCGGTGAAGCTCCTGAGCAAGGAATCACTACGGCTGGGAACCACAAAGCGAGCACGTTTTTCCTGGCTGTGCGGCTTCGTCTCCTGCATGGAATCGAGCTTAGCGCAGGCGCGGGGGACGGGATCCGGCCAGGCGCGGGGGACGGGATCCGGCCGAGGACAGCCCTTCCCAACTCGGGCCATTAAAAGGCGGAAGCCCACGCATAGCCGCGTGGGCTTCCGAGGCGAACGGTCCGATGTGTGCCATCAGTCCCTCCTGAAGTGCAATGGTGGGGGACACTTAGCGGATGATGCCCATTTGGTGCAGGACGACGTAGACATCTTCCCGGCGTTGATCCAGCAGTTGTCCGTTGAAGAGCGTCTTGTCTTTGACGACGGGCTTGCCGTTGAAGACCATCAGGTCCTTGAGGCGCTTGGCCAAGGTTCACCTCCTTTCGTAGTGAAGAGAATTGCCGGAATTCGGGCATGACAATTAAGCCCCCTGAATTCGAAGAAAACAAAGGCGGAATTAGGCATGTGAATGCCGGCGATGGTGGGTGGATTAAGCGGATCTATCGAATGACCGTAAACAGTACCGAAGCGTGGAGTTCCGGTACCTGGTATCCAGGGGCAGCCGTCCCCAACAAGAAGCTGGTTCCGAACTATGAGGAAACTGCGCACCACGTCGATCGCGTGATACCGCTCAATGGCAGGCCCGACTCGAAGCCTGATTGCACTGTGAACCGCCCCGAGGAATCAGGGGAGGAAGTACATCAGGGGGAGTTAGGCCGCAAAACGGCGTCGAGCAGCAAAGGCCGGGGTGCCAGCAACGGTCATCTTCCATCCGCTAGTCAAAGTAATCATTTTCCCAACCTCCTTTTCTGCTTTGGCACTACCGCAGTTGACTGACTGGATAGTGCACGCCTCAATCCCGGCGAATCGCTCTGGGATCAAAAATAAAGTTACACCATGAATCGCACTGTTGACCAGCCAATTACAAAGAATTTAGAAATTAATTCTTCCTACAGTCCCCAGCGAAGAATGGCAGGCGTCCGCTTGTCCCATCCCAAGGTACAAACTTTGGCTGTTCCCAGGACAAAATGGCGTCCTTCCCGGGCATCCAATTCAAGCCAGCGGGCCGTGAGGATGCGGGAGAAATGGCCGTGGGCCACAATCAGGACGTTGTCCATTCCGGACTCGAGGACGCGGGCAATGATCTTGTCGGCACGGGCCGCCACGGAGTCGAGAGTCTCGCCGTTGGGAACGCCGTCGAACCAGATGAGGTAGTCGGGGTTGTCTTTGCGGATGAGGTCCGAGCTGATGCCTTCGTAGTCGCCGTAGTTCCACTCCACAGCGAGCGGTTCATGAACGGCGTCGGGGAAGCCCGCCAACTCCGCGGTACGCCGGGCTCGGCGCAGCGGCGATGTCAGGACCAGGTCGAAGTCGATGCCTTCCAGGATCTTGCGGGCTTCCACCGCCTGCTGTTCGCCTTCCACCGTCAAGGGAAGGTCCGTCAAACCGGTGTATTGGCCACTCTTGGACCATTCGGTCTCGCCGTGACGCATGATCCAGAGCTGTGGCCGGGAAGGCTTGGCTGCAGGGTTCACTTAGGACTCCTCTAGTTCGGCGGTGCCTGCTTTGGCATCGACGGCTGGTTCCGATGAAAGTTCGACGGCGGACTCGGGTTGCCCGGCCCACCACGCCAGGAGCTTGGACTCGGCATCCTCCTGGGACAGCGGACCGTTTTCCATGCGCTCCTCCAGCAGGAACTTGTAGGCGCGGCCAACCACGGGCCCGGGTTTGAGTCCCAGCAAAGCCATGATCTGCGCTCCGTCCAAGTCAGGCCGGATGGCATTGAGCGATTCCTGTTCGGCCAGGACCTCAATCCGTTGCTCAAGGTCATCGTAGGCAAAAGAGAGCCGCTCCGCCTTGCGCTGGTTACGCGTGGTGACGTCGGACCGGGTGAGTCGGTGCAGGCGCTCCAACAGGGGGCCGGCGTCGGCGACGTAACGGCGGACCGCGGAATCGGTCCAGCCCGCGTCTCCGTAGCCGTAGAAACGCATGTGAAGCTCCACAAGCCGGGCCACGGCCTTGATGGTGTCATTGTCGAAGCGCAGGGCCTTCATGCGTTTTGCGGTCAGCTTGGAGCCCACCATGTCGTGGTGGCGGAAGCTCACCGCGCCGCCCGGTTCGAAACGGCGCGTCGCCGGCTTCCCGACGTCGTGCATCAACGCGGCGAAGCGCAACACAAAGTCCGGACCAGGCACCGGGCCGTCCGGGCCCGTCTCGAGCGACGCGGCTTGCTCCAGGACCTGCAGGGAGTGTTGGTAGACATCCTTGTGGCGGTGATGCTCATCGGCTTCAAGGCGCAGCGCGGAAACCTCGGGGAGGACGAATTCGGCCAGTCCGGTCTCCACGAGGAGGTCGATGCCCGCACGCGGGTGCGCACCGTTGACGAGCTTGACGAGTTCCTCGCGCACGCGTTCGGCGGAAATGATCTTGATCCGCTCGGCCATGCCGGACATGGCGAGGCGGACGTCGTCGTGCACTGCGACGCCGAGCTGCGCGGCAAAGCGGGCAGCACGCATCATGCGCAGGGGATCGTCGGAGAATGACGATTCGGGAGAGCCAGGGGTAGCAAGCACCGAGGCGTGGAGGTCGCGGACCCCGCCGAATGGATCCACGAGTTCCAAGGAGGGCAGCCGGAGCGCCATGGCGTTGATGGTGAAGTCGCGGCGTAGGAGGTCGTCCAGGAGCGAGGAGCCGAAGGCCACCGCGGGCTTGCGGGAACCGGCGTCGTAGGCCTCGGCGCGGTAGGTGGTGATCTCGATCTGGAAGCCGGACTTCTTCATCCCGATCGTTCCAAAAGCGCGGCCGATCTCCCAGAAATTGTCGGCCCACCTCTTGATGATGGAAAGGGTCTGGTCCGGCGTGGCGTCGGTGGTGAAATCCAGGTCCGGCGAAACACGGCCCAGGAAGAGGTCACGCACGGGCCCGCCAACCAGCGACAGTTCGAAGCCAGCGTCCACAAACCGCTGGCCGAGGTCCAGGACCACTGGATCCATCTGGAAATTAACTGAAGAACTGTCCAATACTTGCGCCATAGTTCCTTAAGCTTGTCAGATTTCGCTGCGCCATCCCACCGGATCCTTGTCATTGCGCTGCGATTGCGTGGCGACTGCACCGGGATCACGGCCGAACGCCATCCGCACGTCACCCTGAGTCCATGTCCCGGTCATCACCAACGGGCAAGAGTCGTTAGAGTGGACTTCATGGCCAACCCGATCCCGAGTGCTCCTGGCAGGAGGACGAACGCACCATTGCCGTCGGCAATTGGTGCCCACGTCGCGCCCGCTCCGCACCCGGCACAGGCCGCCCTTCCGACCGTGGAAGAAGTCTCCGCCGGCGGCGTCGTAGTGGACACGTCCGACGGCGAACTGAGGGTTGCGATCATCGCCCGCCTTAATAGGGGTGGCCGGCTCGAGTGGTGCCTGCCGAAGGGGCACCCGGAGGGCAAGGAAAACAACGAAGAAGCAGCCGTGCGCGAGATTGCGGAGGAGACCGGGATCGAAGGCAACGTCCTCGCTCCGCTCGGCAGCATCGACTACTGGTTCACCGTAAGCGGGCACCGCGTGCACAAAACGGTGCACCATTTCCTCCTGCGTGCGACGGGCGGAGAGCTGACCATCGAGAACGATCCCGACCAAGAGGCCATCGATGCCGCTTGGGTTCCGCTCCAGGAATTGGCCCGCAAGTTGTCCTTTCCCAATGAGCGGCGCATCGCCGATCTTGCCCGGGAAGTCTTGCCCGAACACCTCTAACGCGGCCTTTTATATGGTCTTGACGCATCAGGCAGCCCGGCTCATGGGACGATAATGACAATGTCTGCCGCCAAAACAACCCAGTCAACCCAGTCCGGAGAAACCCGTTCCAGCGCCGTCATGGCCGCAGGGACGCTCGTTTCGCGGTTCCTCGGCTTCGCCAAAACCTGGATGCTTGGCGCCGCGCTGGGCCTGGGATCGACGGTTAACGACACGTTCATCAACGCCAACAACCTGCCCAACCTGATCTTCCTTCTGGTGGCGGGCGGTGTGTTCAACGCCGTGCTTGTCCCGCAAATCATCAAAGCCAGCAAGGGCCCGGACCGCGGCGCGGACTACATCAGCCGGCTGCTGACGCTGGCGGTGCTGGTTCTCTTGGCGCTGACGGCGCTGGTCACACTGGCCGCGCCGATGGTTATCGACCTCACGACCCAGGGCTATTCACCCCAGCAGAAATCGCTGGCCGTAACCTTCGCGTTCTATTGCCTGCCGCAGATCTTCTTCTACGGTTTGTATGCGCTCCTGACCCAGGTCCTCAACGCCAACGGCGCCTTCGGGCCCGCCATGTGGGCGCCGATCCTGAACAATGTGGTGGCCATCGCTGGACTGGGCATGTTCATCTGGATCCTCGGCGCCAACATCACCAACCCCCACACTTTGGACAATTGGGGACCTTTCCAGACCTTCCTGATCGCGGGATTCTCGACCGTCGGCGTGATCGCGCAGACCGCCATACTCCTCGTCCCGGTGATCCGCCTGAGGCTCGGGCTCCGGCCGCGTTTCGGCTGGCGGGGCGTGGGACTGGGCCAGGCAGCAAAACTGAGCGTCTGGACGCTCCTGACCGCCGCCGTCGGGCAGCTCGCTTTCCTTTACGTCATGAGGATTGCCACGATTCCCGGCTCCGAGCGGCTCCGCCTGGCACACGAAGGGGACCCTGCTGCCGCCACCCTCCCCGGTAACGCGGTCCTGGAAGTCGCCAGCCAGCTGTATTTGCTCCCGCACTCGATCATCGCGTTGTCGCTCGCCACAGTGCTGTTCAACCGGATGGCCCACGCCTCCCAGGCAGGCAACAAAGCCGAGCTCCGCGAAGCACTTTCGCACGGGCTGCGGACCATGGCCGTCGCCACTGTCTTCGGGGCACTGGCCCTGTTCGCCCTCGCCGGACCGCTGGGCATGTTCTTCTCCGGCGGGAACCCCCAGGACGGCGTCATGCTCGCCCAGACGCTGACGATCCTGGCGCTGAGCACGCCGTTCATGAGCGCCAACTTCATGATGTCCCGGGTCTTCTACGCCAACGAAGACGCCCGGACGCCCTTCTACATCCAGCTCATGCTGGCCCTGCTCAACGTTGTGGGTGCGTTCATCATCCAATTCCTGCCGGTGGGCCGGATCATCTTCGCGATCGCCGTCCTGTATACGCTCGGCAATATCCTTTCCGTGGTCATCAGCGTCTGGTTCCTGCGTCGCCTCCTCGGCCACGTGGACGGCCCCCGGATCGCAAACTCGTACATTCGCATGGGCTACGCCGCTCTGGGATCGGCGATCGCCGGCGCCTTGGCCCTATGGCTCCTGGGCAGCTATCACGCTGACGGCTTCGCCTGGAGCAGCAGGCTCGCCGCTTTGGTGACGGTGGTCGTCGTCGGACCCGTCATGCTCGTTGCGTATCTGTTCCTCCTGCGTGTCTTCCACGTCAGTGAGCTGCGCGATTTGCTCCGCCCGGTGCTCGGCCGGCTCGGCCGGGGAGTCCCGGTCGCCAAGGCACCGTCCGCGGGCGGAAAGCAGCCCACAACGGCGGTCCGCGCCACAGTTTCGGACGACACCGGGCTCATTCCGCGCATCTCGGGCGAGTTCGACGCCGCATCCTTCCGCGCCGGACCCGCCTTGCAGACAATCCCTTCCAAGGACGGGTGGGATGACGTCCGCGATGGAGCTACTGCCGAAGGGAAAGATAAGGTGGACGCTTGGTCCGACGTCGAGAAGGCATACCTGCCCGATGAAGACATCCCCAGCACCGCGCAGGGGGCCGCAGGCCGCCCAGGCATCCCGTTGCCCGGCCGCCGCACCTATCAGGGGACGCTGGGAAACAACCCCTATTTCCGCGGTGGACCCCGCCGCAAAAGGTGACGCATCCTCGCAAACCGGGAGCCAGAACGGCCCAATCAGCTAGGATCAGAAACTAATACAGGTAGTTGCAGACCACGGGTCACCCGGCTGGCCGGATCCCGTATTCAGGACCCGCAGCTTCCGGACAGTCATAGGAGGAACCCGTGTCCCACCCGATCGATGTCGGATCAGTGCTTGGCGGCCGCTACAAAGTCACAGCCACCGTCTTGACTTCGCACGACCAAGATCTGGTGCTCGACGGCGTGGACCAGGTCCTCAACAGACCCGTCAGCATCCTCGTGGCGGGCCCCGGAAACGCCGATCAGGTTGCCAAGAGCGCCCGCGAGGTAGCCACTGGCGAACGGCCCGGGCATGTCCAGATCCTCGATCTCGGCGTCAGCGACAGCACCACGTACCTCATCACCAACCACAGCAGCGCTCCTGACCTGCTGGACCTCGTGGTGGCTACCAACCCGCCTTACGTCGAACCGTTCTTCACGGACACGCTTGGCAGCGAGATCTTCGGCCAGGCCCGGTCCCACGAGCCCGAGACCTACGACGGACTGTACGACGACGAAGAGCACGACGCCGAGTACATCAGTTACGACGAGGTCGAGCCGAATCCGGCCGGCGAACCACTACCAGGCGCCGCGTCACCCGCGGACCCGCGCCGCCCGGTGGTTCCTCCCATGCCCGCCAGCCGGCCGGCGTCGGCCCCGGGAGGCATCGGTTCCCGGATCGCCGCTGCGGCAGCCGGAGCGGGGGCGGCTGCCGCTGCGGCCGCGGCCGCCGTTAAGGGCACCGGCAAGTCAAACAGCGACGACGTCGAAGCCGCACCTTCGGCTGCCGCCCCATCGAACCGGGCCGATGAGTCTAACCGGACCGCTCCCCAGCAAATCCAGGCGCCCCCTGCCACGCAGGCTGTTCAAGCGTCCGCCCCTCCGGCGCCTGCCTCCGCGAACCCCGCCCAGGAATCCAAGGTTTCCCTCTGGTCCGAAGACGACTACGGCTTCGTTAACGACGACGCCCGCTCCCGCGGTACGGGCGCTTCCCGCGATGCGGCTGCCGCTACCGGCGGGTACAGCCGAGGAGCATCGAGCTTCCCGTCGACTGCGCGTGAGCAGGCAGAGCCGCTCGACGAGGACGAATACTACGACGAGGAACCAGTACGCGAGCCCCGTTCCTTCCGTTGGCTCGTGGGCGGGGTCCTTGCCGCCGTCTTGATCGTGGGTTTGATCCTGGCTGTCACCAACCTCGGCAACCTGATCCCTGGCGGGTCGCCCGCTGCCAAGCAATCCTCCACAGCGTCCCAAACGGTGACCGGCCAGCCGAGCAGCAGCGCATCAGCACCTCCGGTCGCAGCGCCTCCGGCCATTGATGGAGTCACTCGCATGGGCGATTTCGAGTTCGCTGCGACCTACGACAAAGACCTGGTCAAGGCTTACGACGGCAATGCCGCGAGTTACTGGTCGGACATGGAGTTCGCCACTGCGGACTGGGGTGGACTCGCTCCTGATGGAGTTTCGCTGCTCGTCAAGCTCAAGGCACCCTCGCAAGTGACATCCGTCACATTGAGCCAGTTGGGCGCTTCCGGTGGAAACATCAACGTTTATACCAACGATCGTCCGGCTATGGACGGCGCCAAATTGGTTGGCACCAACAGCTTCACCTCACCGGAGCTCACCATGCCGCTCAGTTCCCCTGTAACGGCCCAATACGTCATCATCTCCATTAAGTCCCTGCCCAAGCTGACCGCGCCGAAGACGCGCTACGGTTTCGGCCTGCGCCTTGCGGAGATCAAGGTCCAGTAGCCGACGGCGGGAGGACCCTTCGGCCGCTTGTCACCGCTCTGGCGTTTGCTTCCGCTGGGAGCTTGGGGCGCGTGCGTCAAGGGCGGCCGTCAACTCCGGTAACGGAGTCTTGCTCCTTCGATGCCTTGTGCTCCCGGAAGGTACCCTGAATGGTGGCGGATATTAGGGTCCCCGGGAACATCGGAATATTCCGCGCCGACATAGGGTTGTGCCATGTGGCCGGCCGCAAGGATCCGGTGCATCGACTAAGGAAGAGGTTCACCCACCAGTGAGCAACGCAGAAAACACCGCGTCCAACGTACGTGATGTCATCATCGTAGGCTCAGGGCCTGCCGGTTACACGGCGGCCGTCTACACGGCACGCGCCAACATGAACCCGCTGCTCATCGCCGGTTCCGTGACTGCAGGTGGCGAACTGATGAACACAACAGACGTCGAGAACTACCCCGGTTTCCCCGAGGGCGTCATGGGACCTGATCTCATGGAGAGCTTCGAAAAGCAGGCGGCACGCTTTGGGACTGAAATCCAGTTCGAGGACGTCACCGAACTGGACCTCGACGGCGACATCAAGTCCGTGACCATCGCCACGGGGGAGACCTTCAAGGCACGTGCCATCATCCTCTCCACGGGTTCCGCATACCGTGAGCTCGGCCTCGAGAATGAAAAGCGTCTTTCCGGGCACGGCGTGAGCTGGTGTGCAACCTGTGACGGTTTCTTCTTCAAGGACCAGGACATCGCAGTGATCGGCGGTGGCGACTCTGCCATGGAGGAAGCGCTCTTCCTCACCAAGTTCGCCAAGTCCGTCACGGTGGTGCACCGCCGCGACACGCTCAAGGCTTCCAAGATCATGGGTGACCGCGCCCAGGCCCACGAGAAGATCAACTTCGTGTGGAACACCGCCGTCGAGGACGTCATCGGTGGGGACAAGGTGACCGGCTTGAAGCTGAAGAACCTCGTCGACGGCACCGAGTCCGAACTCGCCGTCACAGGCGTTTTCGTGGCCATCGGCAACGATCCCCGCACGGAGCTCGTCAAGGGAAAACTGGAGCTCGCTCCTGAAGGCACCATCGCCGTCGACGGCCGCAGCTCCAAGACCAGCATCAAGGGCGTCTTCGCCGCCGGCGACGTAGTGGACCCCACTTACCGCCAGGCCATCACAGCCGCTGGTTCCGGTTGTGTCGCGGCCCTGGACGTCGAGCACTATCTTGCAGACCTGCACGCCTAATCGGCACAGCAGCCATCCATTCGAAGGGAAAGAATTATGAGCAACGCTAAAAACGTTACCGACGCCAGTTTCAGCACCGACGTCCTGGCCGCTGAAAAGCCGGTCATTGTGGACTTCTGGGCAGAGTGGTGCGGCCCGTGCCGCAAGCTGGGTCCCATCCTCGACGAGATCTCTGTCCAGTACGGAGACAAGGTCGATGTCGTCAAACTGAATGTCGACGACAACCCAGCCATCGCCGCTGAATACGGCATCACGTCTATTCCGGCGGTTTACCTCTTCAGCGGGGGAGAAGTGAAGAGCACGGTGATCGGCGCCAAGCCGAAGCAGTTCTTCGAAAAGGAATTTGAATCCGTCCTGTCCTAGTTCGTCTGGCGTCCCTTAGCGGGCGCCTCTGATTCGGCCGGTGGTTTTCGCTCTTGAGCGAAGGCCATCGGCTTTTTCGTGCCTTCGGGCACACGGTCCTGGGTCCAAAGCCTCGCCGCCGGTGGTGATTGCTGGGGTATTGGTGGTCACTGGTACGCGCGGCGGCTGCCTTAAGTTTGGCTCCGCCATTTGTGACCTATTTCAATTTCAAAGCAGGCAGTTCTTTTGGGAGACGGCATAGATAGTCGGGGGGTCCGTTGCTGAGCTGGAACCGGGCAGTGGTAGGGCAATTGCCGGGAAAATACGGCCCAGGCCAAGAGCAAAGGGGACAGGGGGACTACTGTCGAGTCTCCTAAGGCAGGACCGATGCCGAGGGGTCCACACACGTGCGTGGCCCGCGGGAGCGGGCAACGACGAAGTCCTCCATTCCACTGTTTCACGTGAAACCGCGTTGTCCACTCATACGATCTAGGAAGGCTCCCAAATTGAATCAATTCCAGACAGGTACCTTTTTGCACTCGGTACACGCACCGTTTCACGTGAAACGTAGCTACCGACTCTTGTCCTCGAACTGCACGTCGGTTTCCAGTTCCGAGTGGCCAGAAATGCATGAAAGTAGAAACTGACGCGGTTTCACGTGAAACGTAATAGCTGATCGATTCGAGAGCTGCGGACACGTTCCGGGCTGGCGGACTCCAGCGCTGCCGCACTCAAGTTGGGCTAGGTTCCCGTTTCCTCGGAACCACTGAACGCCGCTTCCTGCTCGCCACTTGGAATCCCCACTTGGTGAGTGCACGTGCACGCTCCGGGCCATTCGACACCGGTACATATGCGTATCGCCAGCGCGCCTTTCCGTGCTTCATGTTTCACGTGAAACGGCGATCCGTCCGGAGAGCATCCCGCACATCACTCGGGCTGACTGGGTGCGGGCTGACGGACGATTCGCGCGTAAGGTCCCGCCGCGACATGCGTCAACACGGCGACTCACGCATGGCCGAGAGAAGCTTCAGTTCCCACTCGCGGGATGACTGGTCCTTGGTAGTCTCCGCTTCATCTTGCGGATGCCAAGGCAATTAGCCTGGGTCTTGGGTTCGTCGCACGCACTGCCCGGCGTATCCAGACGGCGCCCTCGTCGCACGCACTGCCCGGCGTATCCAGACGGCGCCCTCGTCGCACGCACTGCCCGGTGTGTCCAGACGGCGCCTTCGGTGACGCGATGATGCATCGAGGCGCCTAGTTTCTGCGGAAACCGGTGTTTACAACCGCGATCAATCAATTTAGGGAGTCTGTCTGCATATATGCGGGCTTCCGCACCTAAGGACTCAGTCCCTTTCTGTGCAGCGTCCGCAGTAGCTTTCCGATCGGAGACTTTAAAGAAGGCTGCTGACAAGGGACTGAGAGAAGATGATCCACCGGTGCACCTGGGCTGGATACACCGTGAGGCGTGCGGGAAGGCATTGTGCAGAGACATCCCTCTCAGTGGCGCCAGGACTGATGTTTGGCATCTTGCAGCGTGACGTTGGCTTCTTGGCGCGTGAGAGTGGTTCAGATTCGCGCGCGGCCCAGTCGCCGGCCGCGCGCCTGCCTTCGAGGGCAGCTTGCATGGTGAACCCACAAGGGCGATATTGAAGCTTACGCCTTCAGGCCAACCGCCCGGATCTTCTCCAGCAGCCATCATTCGCACAGGGCAAGAACAACAGCATTGCATCCACCTCCTGCGGGGGCGGCGGCCGGGAAAACAGCACGCCCTAACAGACGTCCATTTGCCCCCGGCACGTCATTCGGGAGGTTGAATCGTGACCAGGCGACCGGACCATGCCCGGGCGTGGGGGTCTGCCTCTCGAAGGCCAGGCCCGATAGACAGATCGTGTTTCCAATTGGCATGGGGTCCGGAATGGCTGAAGCCACGCCCCCGCTCACTAAGCTCGTCCGGCAGTTTCCACGCGCAATTCCAACGTAGGACAGTCGTCCGAGACAACTCAGTACCGCGCCGTAGGCAACTCTGCATCGATCCGGGAACAGTGGTGCTTGTTCATAAACCCCAAGCCCAGAACCGACGACGCACCTCCGCGGGGCGAACTATTGCCTGGACTTCGGCTGAATTTGCCCCTCCTTCCGACCTGGCAGCCTCACGGCGCGGAGGCACTCAGACACCAACTGCGGGCTCGTGGGGGTGATCATCCAGACACGCAGCAACCGCGGACACCGCATAGGGACAGGACATACCGCCCTGACACCGCTTCCATGAGCTTAAGCACCCGGCACAGACAGGAGTGGGAACGGGCCGATTCGACCGCAGGGAGCGCGGAACGTGGGGGCGATGAAGGGCATTCGGTACTTGCGGGGGCGCGAAACGTCTAGCGTGTATTGAAGGACCGGTGCACATCCTGGAGCGTAAGGTGCGCCCGGTTGTACAGACTGAAGATCGGACCACAGATCCCATGGCTGAGGATTCGCTCGTCGCGCGTACATGGCGATCGTCCACCGATCTTTCGCCCGTGAAAGTGGGACTCAAGCTGGACCCAGGACAAGCGTCCGTGCCTTCGATCTAGATCGAAGGCGGGCGCGACTACTCGCTGGTCCCGTGGACGGACACTAACTCGGCGGACCAGCCTTTCGTCCAAGGCCCATGTTGATGTACTCCCAGACCTGCATCCGGGACGTCTCAGTACCGCCTTGAGGGTCGAGAATTTCTCCGTCGGCTGACGTCGTTTCACGTGAAACATGACTAAGTCCGGCCGCTCAAACGCAAGTCACGTTAGGCTTGGGAGCCCGTGGGGTCCCGTCGATCGGCGATCAAAGTGGCGACACTAGTCGCCAACATGGGACGGCGTGCCACAGCGGCTGCGTCGAGGCTCCGCCGGATATCCACCGTTCAGTCAAAAGTTATGCACAAAGTTATCCACAGCGATATCCACCGCATGAATGGGTCGGTTCGAACAACTCCTCCTACCCGGGTATTGGGCGCGATCAGTGCGAATCAAGGCGACATCCAGCTCCGCACGTCAAATCAGATAGAGCGGGGGCCCGAAATGCTCGCAAAGAGCGATTAATTGCCCAAAATCAGGCCCAATTCGGGTGAAAATGGCCAGCTTCAAGACCGTGGCCCTGTTTCACGTGAAACAGAGCGATCGAAGGACACGAGCTTGAAAGGACTATGACCGCCAGCCAGATACAGACCCAGACGCTGCTCGCTGTCTACACTTCAACCTGGCAGACTTATCAACAAAGTTATCCACAGAGATATCCACCGCTGCCCTCAGACTTTTCAACAGCGGCTTCTCGTGGTGCAGGACGTGTACACATCCTGCGGGCGGAGCAAATTTTCACTTTCGTACACGGAGCCAGCTCCACACGACGCCTCCATCTTGCGTCATCGTCAGCCCTTAGGACCGTCAATATCTCCAGCCGATCTTCCGAATGAAGTGGCCGGGGCAGACTCAGTGTTCCTACGATGACGCGCTGAGAGACCGGTCCGCGTACTACCCCAGAATTCGGATGGTCATGTGAAGCAGCGGACACAAACACTGCGCATCACCAACCAGTGCTCAGAGCCACACCCACCTGATTCGCGCGGCCACGAGGATGCCTTGTCGGGTCCAGGTTCACACGCGCCACCGCTTCCAGGGCTTTCAACAACATACTTGTTCCTCCGCATGGGTTGACGGCCAACCACCTTGCCTCGCGTCACTCACACAACGCGAACGCGTGAGCCAACGAAAGAACGGTCACAGCGAAGGCGCTGCCAAGCAAGAGTTGGGCCCGGGGCCAGTAAGACCACATTCAAGGCACGAGGGCGCACTCTGGTTACGAGCCTGGGGGAGCAGACGCTCCTTCAACTCCTTCCCGGCGATCACGCGACTAGTACAAGGGCACTAATCACCAGTCCGACTCCCGGCGTGGAAGCTGGTCTCAGCTCCAACGAGAACACTCCTACACACGAAGCCGGCGAGTTCAGGCGTACAGAGGGAATGCGGTGAGGCTACGTCTGGATCCGCTGACCCTACCGGTCCTTGAGTCACGGCCCGAGCCGGCGGCACAAATTGGACGACTTCCATCCCACGGGCCGGGACCTTTGTGAGCAGTCTTGCCTGCTTACCTGCATCGGGCATGGAACAACGTTGATGTCTACCCAGACCGGACCGGCCTATTGTTCCGGAGCGAGATGCAGTCTACCCAGAGGGCACTTTGCTTGTATCGATCTCACCTTGTATCCAAACAGGGAAGCGGTATCCGAGCGCCGACCTCGACCGCGCGTCGCATGTGTCGGAGTTCACGAGGGTTCAGCATGGGCTCGATCCGAACCTTACGCTTGCCGTCATCGGTCGTCGGCGCATGCGACAGACACCTCCGGCAAGAGAACGACAACCCCTCACGTGACGCTGCGCTGTCGGAGGAAACTCCGCCGCGACCTTCCCACACACCGTGACCGGCCCCTGATCCTTCGGCGTTCAAGACTCGCAGAGCACCCTTCTGCATTGCACCTATCGGTGCCCAACCGCCACAGTGAGCCGCGCACCCGCCTGCACCTGACGCGAGCAGAGCGCTATTGAAGCCCACCTCACGCTGGAGGGGAATTGGAGGAGGAAGCTGAACGGACGCGCGATTGCCGGCATCAAGCGCCCAACAGAACTACTTCTTGGCCTTCCGCGCGCAGCCAACTGGCCTGGCGCTGAGTGTGATCGTAGTCCACCACAGGGGGAGGCTAGCGCCGAGAGGAGTCAGTTCGGCGCTCGAGAATGGCGGATGCGAAGGCATCATCGGGCCATCGCCACCATCTGGAGGTTTCGCTCAGTGGCTTTAGGCCAGAGCGCCAGCTCCTTTGACAGGCCAGATGGCGGCGCCGAAATGCCGAAGCATCACCTTATGGACGGTGAATTGAAAGAACCAAAGCGGAAAACCACCAGCCGGTGAGACACGCTACGAAGCCGCGTCTTGGAGATTTACCTCGTTCTGCGAGTCGACTACCAATTACCTTGGGTGTCTCGCCCTGAACCCCACAGCCCAGACTGCGCCGCTTCGTTTCACGTGAAACAGAGCAAGTCGCTATCCACTACAGAAGCACTGGCTACAGGCCCACTGACAGACTAGTGTCCTAACCAAACGAGCTCACGGGGATTAGCCGAACTCCAGCTATGCGAGGCCCCGTCTGGTGCTCTTCCTGTTCCACGTGAAACAGTGGCCACTGCGGTGCGGGGAAGGAGTCCCTAACTGGCAGCTCCGCATTCTGAACCATCCCTAAATCCCGGGTGCCGTTGATCGGCATGGTCGCGATCTCTGCGCGCAAGACATGGCAGCTGGACGTTGTTCAGCTCTTGTCCACAAGTCCGCCTCGCGCGGGTACAACACGAGAGAAGGGGACGAAGCTGAACCGAACGCCAGAGAACAAATCGATCCAGGACAGCAGATACCTGAGTCCGCAGCGAAGTGTTGGCGAAGCCCCTGCGCTCTAGCCGAGGGAGATCCGGGTGACGGTCGATCTGAAGGCCGGCAAGCTGTGTTGTTTCACGTGAAACGCCGGGGTATGGGCCCATAAGGAACCTGGCGGCCAGGCATGAAGGAGCATATCTCGAACACGCCAGGAGCGGAGGCGAACTCTCAATGAGTGCGAAAGGGATGCAGCGAAGAAGGCACCCAAGTATTCAATCGCCTACTAGAGACTCGAACTGCAGCTCATCCGGTCAACGATAAGCGGACTCCTGCCCTCCTGTGCACTAAAGTCTGTTCGTTTCGCGTGAAACACCCGACTAGATCCGCAGCAGCCCCGATCGTTCCAAACGGGAAGATCGCTTGCCGCCGACCCCGCGGGCGCGAAGGCGCGCCACATACGAGGGATAAGACGCAGCGGAAAGTCTTACAGCGAAGCATCGTTGAGAAGCGCGGGTGGCGGCTTGCTCCATTCCAGGCAAGGGCAGCCGTCACCTGACCCCGTTTGCAGAAAGGGCAACGGATCCCAGTTTGCTGCAAAAGCCATCCACAGCCCCCGGATGCACATCGAGGGCATCCGCGGAGCGAATTGTCGCCAGTCAGCGCGACAAACGTGGCCGGATATCCTCCGAATGTCGATTCCCGCCTCGATCGACCGTTAAACGAAAAAGGGGCTTGCCTCTTTAGAAGCAAACCCCGATTCCGTAGAGATCCAGCGACTAGCCTTCGTCCCCGGGCGACAATACATCCATGATGCGGTTCAGATCTTCAACGCTCGCGAACTCAATACTGACCCGGCCCTTACGCGCACCCAAGGTGATCTTGACGTTTGTGTCGAGTCGATCCGAAAGGGAGGAAGCAAGGTAGTCGAGACGCTCATGGCGTGCATTGGGGCGCGGGATGCTGTTCTTGGGCGGCACCGTAGGATCCTGGTACAACGCGACTGCTTCCTCGGTAGCCCGTACGGACATACCCTCGGAGACAATCTTCTGAGCGAGACGCTCCATCGCGGCTGCGTCCGGGAGAGCGAGCAGCGCACGAGCGTGGCCGGCCGAGAGCACGCTGGCTGCAACGCGCCGTTGCACCAAGGGAGGAAGCTTGAGGAGACGGAGCGTGTTGGACACCTGGGGACGCGAACGTCCGATTCGATCAGCCAGCTGCTCGTGTGTGGTGCCGAAGTCTTCCAGGAGCTGCTGGTAAGCAGCTGCTTCTTCCAAGGGGTTCAGTTGGCTCCGGTGGAGGTTCTCCAGCAAAGCATCACGGAGGAGGTCGTCATCGTTGGTATCGCGGACAATCGCCGGGATAGTTTCGAGCCCGGCGGCCTGTACAGCCCTCCATCGACGCTCACCCATCACCAGCTCATACGGTTCTCCACCCTTTTCGGTTGAAGTACGTACAACAATTGGCTGGAGAACGCCTATTTCTTTGACGGAGTGAACCAGCTCCGCCATGTCGTCCTCATCGAAGACGCTGCGGGGCTGCTTGCGGTTGGGATGAATGTCCCCGACCGGGATTTCGGCAAAGCGCGCGCCAGGAACCTCGACCAGCTGGACCTCGGACGCTTCCGTCGGAGCGAATTCAGAAACTGCTTTCCCAGCAGCAGCGGCAGGAGCCTCGGACGGTTCGGACGCGGACGGGTCTTCACCAGTGGTGACCTTCGCGGATGGCGACTTCGCAGCAGGCGTCTTTGCCGCCGTCGTACTCTTGGACGAAGAGCCTCGCGAAGGCGAACTCTTCGCTACCTCGGTTTCAGGCACCGCAGGCGTATCCACCGCCTCCGGGGCTTTGCGCGCCTCAGGGAAGAAGAGGTCCACGGGGCGGGACGCCGGAACGCCATTGCCCGATGCACCGGCCGAAGCGGAGCTGGGAATGAGAGCCCCAAGACCCCTACCCAGGCCTCGTCGCTTTTCGCTCATTAGTATGTCCCTCCGGTGGAATGGCAAGAATAGAGCCCGCCAAGGATATTGCAGTGATTAAGGAAGTCTAGCGCTCGGCGATTTCCGCGGCGGCTTCCATGTAGGACAACGCGCCGCTGGAAGACGGATCGTAGGTCATTACCGTCTGTTGGTAGCTCGGAGCCTCCGAGATACGCACGGAGCGGGGAACCACTGCGCCAAGAACCTGATTCGGGAAATGTTGACGGACTTCAGAAGCCACCTGCGCGGCCAGATTGGTGCGGCCGTCGTACATAGTGAGGAGGATGGTGGAAACGACCAGATCAGCATTGAGGTGCTTCTGGATCATTTCGATGTTCTTGAGGAGCTGGCTCAGGCCCTCCAAGGCGTAGTACTCACACTGGATCGGGATGAGTACCTCGCTGGCCGCGCAGAAGGCGTTGACGGTCAGCAGGCCCAGGCTGGGCGGGCAGTCGATGAAGATGAAGTCCAGGCGACCTTCACCGTTCTTCGCGCGCTCCTTCGAATAGACATCGATTGCCCGGCGCAGGCGCTGCTCGCGTGCCACGAGGGAGACCAGTTCGATTTCGGCGCCCGCCAAGTGAATGGTCGCCGGCGCACAGATGAGATTCGGAATATCAGGGCAAGGAGCCACAACGTCACGCAGCGGAAGGTCGTTGATCAGCACATCGTAAATGCTGTCGACGTCTGCGTGGTGTTCAATACCCAGCGCGGTGGACGCATTTCCCTGAGGATCGATGTCGATCACCAGGACGTTGAGCCCAGCGGAAGCGAGGGCAGCCGCAATATTGACCGTCGTCGTGGTCTTTCCGACGCCGCCTTTTTGATTGGAGACGGTGAAAATGCGGGTCTTCTCCGGCTTGGGAAGCTCGCGTCCCACCAGGCGCTCGCGCCGTCGGGTTTCGTTGGCGAGCTGCCGCGCGATAGGGCTGGAGTCGTCGATGGAGTCCATGACGTTGTCGTGTCCGACGATCAGCGTTTCACGTGAAACAGCGGCGTTCGCAACCGAATTCGTACGCATCAGCGCAGATTCAAAAGACGCCGAGGGTGCAGCCATGGCCCGAGCCGACCCCAAGGAAATAAATGGCGGGATCCGCTGGGTGGAGGTTTCGCTACTGCCCACTGTCACACTCTCACTCTCATTCGGCTCTAGCTGCCGTTCTCTAGCTTAACCGCTCAGTTGCGGACACGCGGGACACAGCGCCGAAGCTAAGCGATCTTCCGCTGTTTGTTAACGACGATCCTCACCACTGTGGTGGGTTCTTCCAGGAGCTCCTGCCCACAAACCACAACGGACGTTTCCACGCCGCCGAGCCTGCGGATCACTTTTGCTGCTTGCTCAATCTCCTCGGCAGCACTGCGGCCCTTGATCGCAACCACTTCACCCTTGCCGTTAAGCAAAGGAATGGTCAAGCCGGCAAGCTTGGACAGGGCAGAGACAGCCCTCGCCGTGACAACGTCCGCGTCTACCATGCCCACTGCGAGCTCGGCGCGGGTGCGCATGACCGTGACGTTGCCCAGCCCGAGGTCGTCCACCACTTCCTGAAGCCAAATGACGCGCCGCTCCAGCGGCTCGATCAGCGTGAGTTCAAGATCGGGACGTGCAATCGCCAAGCACAAGCCGGGAAGCCCCGCACCGGAACCGACGTCCGCAACATGGCTTCCGTGGGCAATCGCGGACTCGATGACGGCGCAATTGAGAACGTGCCGGCTCCATAGGCGGGGAACCTCGCGCGGGCCAATCAGCCCGCGCTCGGTTCCCGATGTCGCCAAATGTTCTACGTACCGCTGGGCGAGGCCAAGCCGGTCACCGAAAATCTTCTCTGCCGCCTGCAGTTCGGCTGCCGTGATTTCAACCATGATCCGTTAGTCGGCCGAAACCACGATGTGGCGGCCGGCGCCTTCGCCCTCGGACTCGGAGACGAAACCGAGGTCCGCGACAGCGTCGTGCACAATCTTGCGTTCGTAGGCGCTCATGGGTTCGAGTGCCACAGGGGCGCCGGTTTCCTTGACCTTCGCCACGGCGTCTTCGGCAATCTGCTGCAGATCGCCGGCGCGTTCCTTGCGGTAGCCATTGATGTCGAGCACCAGGCGGGACCGGTTTTCGGTCGCGGACAGCACGGACAAGCGCGCGAGTTCCTGAAGGGCTTCGAGCACTTCACCGTCGCGTCCTACCAGGCTCTCAAGGCCCTCGGAGTCGTCTTCGGCTGCGATCGAGATGTAGGTGCGGCCATTGCGGATCTCAATGTCGATGTCGCCGTCGATGTCGGCAATGTCGAGGAGTTCCTCAAGGTAGTCTGCGGCGACGTCGCCCTCTTCCTCGAGGCGGCTCACGGAAGTGCCCTTACCGACAGCAGCGCCCTCTTCGGAAGTTTCTTCTGTGGCTTCTGCCAATTCCTCGGCGGCAGCGGCCGTTGCCTCTTCGGTGCTTTCAACAGACATTACTTCTTCTTCCTGTTCTTACGTTGTGGCTGGATGCGCTGCTGTGCCTTGACCTCGACGGCGGCCACCTCGGCAGCGACGTCTGCGTCCTTCTTGCCGCCCAGGAGCGGGATGGACGGCAGGCCCTTGGCGGCGCGACGCTCAGCAAGTGCCTTGGCTGCGGGGGATCCCGGCGTCGGCATGCGGCGGATGACAAAGAACTGCTGGCCCATGGTCCACAGGTTGGTAGTGGTCCAGTAGATGAGCACACCGATCGGGAAGTTGATGCCACCGACGCCGAAGACGAGCGGCAGGATGTACAGCATCATCTTCTGCTGGCGCATGAACGGGCTGGCCATGGCCTCTTCGGACATGTTCTTGGCCATGATCTGCTTCTGCGTGATGAACTGGGACGCCGTCATGGCCAGGATCATCACGATGGAGAGTATCCACACAACCGTCTGGTCGGTACCCGCAGGGCCGCCGTGAAGCAGGGACGCGGACAGGGGAGCGCCGAAGATGCTGGATTCGTCGAACTGCACCACCTGCTCATGGCTCAAGGCTCCAATACCCTGGCCGGCCTGGCGGGCCTGGGTAATACCGGAAAGCACCTGGAACAGCGCGAAGAAGAACGGCATCTGGATCAGCATGGGCAAACAAGCGGAGAACGGGTTGGTGCCGTGCTTCTTGTACAGCGCCATCTGTTCCTGCGCCATCGCCTGGCGGGAGAGCTGGTCCGTCTTCCCCTTGTACTTCGCCTGCATCTTCTTCAGATCGGGCTGAAGCAGCTGCATACCGCGCTGTGCCTTGATTTGCTTGACGAAGACAGGGATCAGGGCGGCACGGATCACCAGCACCAGGCCGATGATGGACAGTGTCCAGGTCCAGCCGTTTTCCGGCGGCAGGCCGATGAAACTCAGCCCGTCGTGGAACCCCAGCATGATCGCGGACACTAGCCACTTGAACGGGGCCAGAATTGTTCCAAAGATGTCCATACGTTTTCCCTATTTCCTCAGGCCGCTGTGCGGCGACCGTCTTCATCAGACCACACAGCCAGGAACTGGTCCGGGTTGTTCAGTACAACAATTGTGGGCGTCTGGCCTTCGGGCCAGTGACGATGTCCGGCGGGGACGTGGTCCACGCCGCCGGCGTTCCAGGGGTGGCACCGCGCAAGGCGCCGCACTGCGAGCCAACTTCCCTTGACGGCACCATGTACCGTCACCGCTTCGAGGGCATATGCCGAGCAGGATGGGAAGAACCGGCATACCTGGCCGTATAAGGGAGAGATGATCTTGCGGTACGTCTTCAACAAGATGATGAGGACGTTGCGCGGCAGCTCCCACAGAAATGTTCCGAGGATCCTCGGAGCGACTCTAAAGAAGCGGACGACGGCGGAGCTCAGCTCATGCACGCGGTGTCCCTTCCGTTGTGGTGCCCTGGGTGGGCGAAACAACCCGCGGAGAGGATCCGCCGAGCCGTTTCGTGGTTGCCGCCAAGGCGGCGTTGTAATCCGTCAGCAGCTGGTCCCAGCTCGCCGTCGCAGCCGCCGGCAACGCCCGGACCACAACAGCAAGACCCGTGCCATGCCTTTTCAAGGACAAAGCACCTGCTTCTCTCAGTCTCCTCTTAACGAGGTTCCTGGTCACAGCGTTCCCGACAGCTTTGGAAACGATGAAGCCGATGCGGCTCGGTTCTCCGGCACCGATAGGTGCCGTATATAACACTAAGTTCCGGCGTCCATTGCGGACGCCGGAACGTACAGTTGTTGAAAAGTCGGTAGAAGTCCGCAGACGGTTACGGGTGGCTAGCACCTATTGACTCGCTTGGAAGGCTGACCGACGAGTCAGTTATTTAGGCCGACAGTTCGACGCGGCCCTTGCCACGACGGGCGGCCAGGATGGCGCGGCCGGCACGGGTGCGCATACGAAGGCGGAAGCCATGCTTCTTGGCCCGACGGCGGTTATTCGGCTGAAAAGTCCGCTTGCTCACGTTAGTTACTCCAGTGGATCAAAGGTGCGCCCACCCGATCAAAAGGGGAAGAACTGGCCGACGCTAAGTTTATTGAGTATCCGCCGCCGCCCAACGCCGGATTTACCGGAAGTGCGGGTGGTCAAAAAGCGGACACATAGGACTTCACAACGTTAGGGCAAAAAGACCCCCAAGGTCAAACTGGGAGCCTCGGTGCCCGCTATCCCCAGCTGTGGCTAAGTACACCCCCAGCCTGTGGATGAAGCCGGTCACAGACCCCGTTTCAGAACCACAACCGTGTAATTATCCACAAGCCTCTTCCCAGCTATCTTCTGGAGTTTCCATCCCCTAGAGTGTCTCAGTAGCCGATTATCCACGGACTGTGCATAACCCTGTGGATTCGGTTCGGAATCCACTCATGGTTTGGACCTTCGGCTGCCGCAATCCAGGCAAGCAAGCACTCGAGGGAACCAATTGATGACGGTAGACGAAGCCAACCACGCCAACACGGTCGGAAGTTCCTGGCGGCGGGTGCTGAGCCTGCTGGAACAAGACGATCGCGTCACACCCCGGCAGCGTGGTTTCGTTATCCTTGCCCAGGCACAGGGCCTGATCGGCTCCACGCTCCTGGTGGCCGTACCCAACGAGTTGACCCGCGAGGTTCTCCAGACGCAAGTCAAGGACGCCCTCGATGACGCCCTCCGCAGCGTCTTTTCCGACGACATCCGGTGCGCGATCGACGTCGACACGGATCTAGTGCCCATCCACGAAGAGCCGGCCCCCGCCGTCGAACTCTCCTCCGTGAACGACCTGGCCGTGGAATCCAAGCCACAGCCCACCCCGCCGAGTACTTCGCACGAATTCGGCCGGCTGAACCCGAAGTACGTCTTTGACACCTTCGTCATAGGCTCTTCCAACCGCTTCGCCCATGCTGCCGCCGTCGCGGTCGCGGAAGCACCGGCAAAGGCCTACAACCCGCTGTTCATCTACGGTGACTCCGGACTCGGCAAGACGCACTTGCTGCACGCGATCGGCCACTACGCCCGCCGGCTCTACAGCGGCATCCGGGTGCGCTACGTGAATTCCGAAGAGTTCACCAACGACTTCATCAACTCCATCCGGGACGACGAAGGCGCCAGCTTCAAGACCACGTACCGCAACGTCGACGTGCTCCTGATCGATGACATCCAGTTCCTGGCTGGCAAGGACCGGACGCTCGAAGAGTTCTTCCACACCTTCAACGCACTGCACAACAACAACAAGCAAGTGGTCATCACCTCGGACCTCCCGCCCAAGCAGCTTGCCGGCTTCGAGGACCGCATGAAGTCCCGCTTCGAGTGGGGCCTGCTGACCGATATCCAGCCGCCGGAACTCGAAACCCGTATTGCGATCCTCCGCAAGAAGGCCCAGAGCGAGGGACTGTCCGCACCTGACGACGCCTTGGAGTACATCGCTTCCAAGATCTCCAGCAACATCCGCGAGCTCGAAGGCGCGCTGATCCGCGTCACTGCCTTCGCCAGCCTCAACCGCCAGCCCGTGGATGTGGCCCTCGCCGAAATGGTGCTGAAGGACCTGATCACCGACGATGGCGCCCAGGAGATCACGGCCGACCAGATCCTGAAGCAGACGGCCGAGTACTTCAAGCTCAGCATGGAAGAGCTTTGCAGCAAGTCCCGGACGCGCACCTTGGTGACCGCACGGCAGATCGCCATGTACTTGTGCCGCGAGCTCACCGACATGTCCCTGCCGAAGATCGGCCAGGAGCTTGGCGGCCGTGACCACACCACAGTGATCCACGCAGATCGCAAGATTCGCGAACTGATGGCCGAGCGCCGTGTGATCTACAACCAGGTGACTGAGCTGACCAACCGCATCAAGCAGCAGCAACGCGATTCCTGAGCCGGCTCGCTCGAGGTACTACATACCTTATTAACAGGCACATGTGGATAAGCCTGTGGATACTTAAGGGGACAAGCGCGGTTAATGGGCTTAAAACCCTTAAGTCGTCTGTGGATCGTTAAAAACGGCCCTGGGGGTTATCCACGTCCACACCCTGTTTAAAACCCCTGTCACCCACATATCGTGAACAGGCCTTAACCGCGGAACTGCGGGTCCAGGGACGGTTATCCACAGTTTCCACAGGGGTTATTAACACTACTAATCCCAAAAAAATGAATTCCCTCAAATAACAATCTCCTTCCGCCCACCCACCGACGCAGCCCGCGGCTGCTTCGAACCACAAGCCAGCATGCCGGGGATGGGTTAATGCCCGAAGTTCCGGCTAAGCTGTCTGCATCGCGTCCATCCTTGGCGCTGCTTTGTAGTTCGCTCAGTGCGGACCATGCAGCGTTCGGGTTCCGGGCGCTGGTTTTCGGAGCTCCTGGGGGAGTTTCCGGTGAAACACTGGCAGCAGCAATGAAAGGCGGCACCCTTCCGTGAAGTTCAGAGTCGAGCGGGATGTCCTGGCAGAAGCCGTCACATGGACAGCCCGGTCCTTGTCTCCGCGGCCGCCCGTCCCGGTACTCTCAGGTCTCCTGCTCAAGGCGGAAGCCGGAACAGTGAGCCTCTCGAGCTTCGATTACGAGACCTCCGCCCGTCTCGAGATTCCAGCTGACATCACCACCGAAGGAACCATCCTGGTTTCCGGACGGCTCCTGGCCGATATCTGCCGCAGCCTGCCCTCGGCTCCCGTCGACATCGAAACCGATGGCAGCAAAGTCACCCTCACATGCCGTCGAAGCAGCTTCCATCTCGCCACGATGCCGGAATCCGAATATCCGCCGCTTCCGGCGCTTCCCGCCATCAGCGGAACTCTGCCCGGCGACGCCTTCGCCCAGGCCGTTTCGCAGGTCATCATCGCCGCCAGCAGGGATGACACCCTGCCGATCCTCACCGGTGTCCGGATGGAGATCGAGGATGACATGATCACCCTCCTCGCCACTGACCGTTACCGCCTCGCCATGAGGGAAGTACCGTGGAAGCCCGTCACCCCGGGAATTTCCACGAGTGCCTTGGTGAAATCCAAGACCCTCAACGAGGTAGCCAAGACTCTCGGCGGCAGCGGTGACATCCATCTCGCCCTCGCCGACGACGACAGCCGCCTGATTGGCTTCGAAAGCGGCGGGCGCACCACCACTTCATTGCTCGTTGACGGCGACTACCCCAAGATTCGGTCCTTGTTCCCGGATTCCACGCCGATCCACGCAACGGTCCAAACGCAGGAACTCGTTGAAGCCGTTCGCCGCGTGTCCTTGGTGGCCGAACGGAACACCCCGGTTCGCCTGGCGTTCACGCAGGGCCAGCTGAGTCTGGACGCCGGTACCGGCGAAGATGCGCAGGCCTCCGAGGAACTGGAAGCCCAGCTCAGCGGCGAAGACATCACGGTAGCGTTCAACCCGCACTACCTGGTGGAAGGCCTGAGCGTGATCGAGACCAAGTTCGTGCGCTTCTCCTTCACCACGGCACCGAAGCCGGCCATGATCACCGCCCAGGTTGACGCCGACGGCGATGACAAAGGCGACTACCGCTACCTCGTGATGCCTGTCCGCCTCCCCAACTAGCTCACATTAGTTGTCGTTCTGGGCGCCCAAAACGACAACAAATGCGAGTCAGTCGGGTCAAGACCAAAACCACCAACGCAGGAAAGAGTTCACCCCGTGCACATCGGACTGATCGGCCTTGGAAAAATGGGTTTCAACATGCGCGAACGCATGCGGAAGGGCGGAATCGAGGTCACTGGCTTCGACCGCAATCAGGACATCGCCGACGTCGCGTCCGTTGACGAACTGATCGCTGCCCTTCCGGCGCCGCGCCTGGTCTGGGTCATGGTTCCCTCCGGCGAGATCACCGATGCCGTGATCAGCGAACTCGGCGAGAAGCTTTCCGCCGGGGACATGGTGATCGACGGCGGCAACTCGCGCTTTACTGAAGACCAAAAACACGCCACTTTCCTGGCCTCCAAGGACATCCGCTTCGCCGATTGCGGTGTTTCAGGAGGGGTCTGGGGCTTGCAGAACGGCTACGGACTCATGGCAGGCGGCGCGGATGAAGACATCGAACTCGCCATGCCGGTGTTCGACGCACTCCGTCCCGAAGGCGATCGTGCCGACAGCTTCGTCCACGTCGGCGGCGTTGGAGCAGGCCACTACGCCAAGATGGTCCACAACGGGATCGAATACGGCCTGATGCAGGCCTACGCCGAGGGCTACGAACTGCTCGCCGCCAAGGACATCATCAAAGACCTTCCCGGCACCTTCCGTGCGTGGCAAAAAGGCACCGTTGTCCGTTCTTGGCTACTGGACCTCATGGTCAAAGCCTTGGACGAAGATCCGGGACTGGCCTCCATCGGAGACTACGTCGAGGACTCCGGTGAAGGCCGCTGGACCGTTGAAGAAGCCATTGCCAACGCGATCCCTGCGCCGGCAATCACCGCTGCGCTCTTCGCCCGTTTCTCCTCGCGTGAAGACAACTCCCCGGCCATGAAGATGGTGTCTGCGCTGCGCAACCAATTCGGCGGCCACGCCACCCGTCCGGCCAACTAGGCCCCGGCCCACCAGCAGTACGCGTGTACCTCGAACATCTTTCGCTGACCGATTTCCGCAGCTACGCGCAGGTTGACCTCAAGCTCGGTCCCGGTGTGACGGTCCTGGTGGGGTCCAACGGCATCGGCAAGACGAACCTCATGGAGGCCATCGGATACCTGGCCACCTTGAGTTCGCACCGCGTGAGTACGGATGCGCCCCTCCTGCGCTTCGGCACGGAGCGCGCCTTGATCCGGGCGAAGCTTGTTCGCGGTGAACAATCGACCGTGGTCGAACTCGAGATCAACGCCGGCCGTGCCAACCGCGGCCGGATCAACCGCGGAAATCCTGTGCGCGCCCGCGACATCCTGGGCATTTGCCAGACGGTGCTTTTCGCCCCGGAAGACCTTGCCTTGGTCAAGGGTGATCCGTCCAACCGCAGGCGCTTCATGGACGAACTGCTGGTCAGCCTCATGCCGGTGCACGCGGCCACCCGCAGCGACTACGACCGCGTGCTCAAACAGCGCAACGCTTTGTTGAAATCTGCCCGCACCGGGAAATTCACCTCAGGCCACGAAGCAACGCTCGATGTGTGGGACCAGCACATGGCGCGGGCCGGTGCCGAGCTCCTGCATGCACGGCTGGAACTCGTGGAACTGCTTCGACCCCACCTCAAGAGCGCATACGCCCAGCTGACCGACGGATCGAAGGAAGCGGGCGCGGTCTATCGATCTACCATCCAGGGCGTGTTGGACGACGACGGCGGTCCCGCCGAGGGTCTCGCGGAAGGTTCGGAAGGGGTTGAGGACCTCCGCACATTGTCCGTGGAACAACTCACCGAGCGCTATGTCCAGGCTTTCGCTGCCTCGCGCCGGAAGGAGTTGGAGCGCGGAATCTCCCTGGTCGGACCCCACCGCGACGAACTCGAGCTGGTTCTGGGCCAAGCCCCGGCCAAGGGCTATGCCTCCCATGGCGAAACATGGTCCATGTGCCTCTCCCTGCGCTTGGCCTCCTACTACGTCATGCTCGATGACACCCGAACCGGCGGTTCTGCTCCGATCCTCATCCTCGACGATGTGTTCGCTGAACTGGACGTGCAGCGCAGGCGTAAACTGGCTGCAATAGTGGCCGGTGCCGAACAGGTTCTGGTGACGGCCGCCGTCGACGCCGACATTCCCGAGGAACTGGCGGGGCGGCGCGTGAAGGTTGTGCCCGGAGGCATTGATGGAGAAGGATAGCCCCGGCGGACGCCAGCCGGGCAGGGACCCTGACGAGATCGACGCTGCCCAATCAGCGTTGAACCGGATGCGCGAAGCGGCCGCAGCGCGTGGCGAAATCCGCCGCGCTGCCCCGCGGACGGGCGCCGCTCCCAAACGCAAGGGCGTCCGCGACACCCGTGGATTCAGCCAATTCCACGGTAGCGGCCGGGATCCGCTTGGCTTGGGGAAAGTCGTCGGGAGGCTCGTGGCTGAACGCGGCTGGACGTCTCCCGTGGCCGTCGGTTCCGTGATGGCCGAATGGGATGCCTTGGTAGGACCGGAGATCTCCGCGCATTGCACTCCGGAGAGCTTCACCGACACCACGCTCCATGTCCGCTGCGATTCCACGGCCTGGGCAACGCAGCTCAGGCTCCTGAGTACAAGCCTCCTGGACATGTTCCGAAAGGAACTCGGAGACGGAGTGGTGACCTCCATTCAGGTGCTCGCCCCCACTGCACCGAGTTGGCGGAAGGGCGGCCGAAGCGTCAATGGGCGGGGCCCTCGGGATACCTACGGGTAACTTCCCCCGCGCCCATATTGGCGCATTTGCTTGAACGGCGCACAGGGGCGAGAAAACTCCCCGGACCGTACAGCTCCCTAGAGGGTGCTCTTTTGGCGGCTTGCAGATGGGGCCAGCGGCCTCCCAGAGCTACTTTCCTGAGCATAAGGGCCGGGTTTTGCAAGGAACTGCGCCCAGTCACGATAGAATCGGCATAGACAACTGGGCGCCGGTGAACGTTGATTGGCTCTGCTGAACAGCACTTGTATAAGCGGATCCGCCATTGACGAAGTAGCCGGCGTTAGCAGTGACGTCCCTGTTGGCGGCTGCCGTATCCCTGTGGTGTGTCCTGACGGACGTGCTTCCTTGGTGCGGTGACGGCCGGCGACCATCGAACACGGAGGAGTCGAAAGCGCCTGTGGCTAACGACAATGCAGAGACCTTGGCAGTAGATCCCGCGAAGGAGAACGCCCATAAGCCTGACACACCCTCGGGGTCCAAGGAGTACGGTGCGAGCGACATTACCGTTCTTGAAGGTCTCGAAGCGGTGCGTAAGCGCCCGGGTATGTACATCGGATCCACAGGCCCGCGCGGCCTCCACCACTTGGTGTACGAAGTGGTGGACAACTCGGTGGACGAGGCGCTTGCCGGATACTGCAGCCACATCGAGGTGACTCTGCAGGCCGATGGCGGCGTGAAGGTCGTGGACGATGGCCGCGGCATCCCGGTGGACATGCACCCCACGGAGAAGAAGCCAACGGTCGAAGTTGTCATGACCATCCTGCACGCGGGCGGCAAGTTCGGCGGCAGCGGCTATGCCGTATCCGGTGGCCTTCACGGCGTCGGTATTTCCGTTGTCAACGCGCTTTCGCGCAGGGTTGACACCGAGGTGCGTCGCCAGGGCCACGTTTGGCGGATGAGCTTCGCCGACGGCGGCAAGCCGCAGGGTGGACTCGTCCAGGGCGAAGCAACGGACCAGACCGGAACGTCCCAGACGTTCTACCCGGACGGCACCATCTTCGAGAGCACCGATTTCGATTTCGAAACCCTCCGCGCCCGGTTCCAGCAGATGGCCTTCCTCAACAAGGGCCTGCGCATCACCCTCACGGACGAGCGTCCCGTCGCAGGAGCAGGCGACGACGACCTGGATCTTGACGCGGTGGCGACTGAAGGCGAAGTGGCGGCCGAACACCGCACCGTCGTTTATCAATACGACGACGGCCTGCTCGACTACGTGAAGCATCTCAACTCGAACAAGAAGGTGGACGTCGTCCACGAGGACGTCATCGCCTTCGAAACCGAGGACACTGAGCGGCACATCGCCGTCGAGGTCGCGATGCAGTGGACCACGGCCTATTCCGAGAGCGTCCACACGTACGCCAACACCATCAACACCCACGAGGGCGGCACCCACGAAGAAGGTTTCCGTGCCGCGATGACCTCACTCATCAACCGCTACGCGCGCGAGAAGACCATCATCAAGGAAAAGGATGACAACCTGACCGGTGACGACATCCGGGAGGGCCTCACAGCCGTCATCTCCGTGAAATTGTCGGAACCGCAGTTCGAGGGCCAGACGAAGACCAAACTGGGCAACTCCGAGGTCAAGGGCTTCGTCCAACGGGTGGTCACCGACCAGCTTGGCGACTGGCTGGAACGAAACCCGGGCCCGGCGCGAGACGTCATCCGCAAAGCTGTCCAGGCGGCACAGGCCCGCATGGCCGCCCGCAAAGCCCGCGACAACGCACGTCGCAAGAGCCCGCTTGAATCCTTCGGTATGCCGGGCAAGCTGTCCGACTGCTCCTCAAAGGATCCCGCGCGCTGCGAGGTCTACCTCGTGGAGGGTGACTCCGCCGGCGGTTCGGCCAAGCGCGGACGCAACCCCGAGACCCAGGCCATCCTGCCGTTGCGCGGAAAGATCCTGAACGTCGAGCGCGCACGCCTGGACAAGGCGCTCGGCAACAATGAAGTCCAGTCCATGATCACGGCCTTCGGCACGGGCATCGGCGAGGACTTCGACATCTCCAAGCTGCGGTACCACAAGATCGTCCTGATGGCCGATGCCGACGTGGACGGCCAGCACATCACGACGCTGCTGATGACGTTGCTGTTCCGCTACATGCGTCCGCTGATCGAGAACGGCTATGTCTATCTGGCCCAGCCGCCGCTGTACCGCATCAAATGGTCGAACGCCCCTCACGACTACGTCTACAGCGACCGTGAACGAGACGCCAAGCTGGTCTCCGGCCAGGCCGCCGGCCGCCGGATCCCGAAGGACAACGGCATCCAGCGCTACAAGGGCCTCGGCGAAATGGACTACACCGAACTCTGGGACACCACCATGGACCCGGACCACCGCACGCTCCTGCAGGTCACCATGGACGATGCCCTGGCAGCGGACCAGACCTTCTCCGTGCTGATGGGCGAGGACGTGGAGTCGCGCCGGAACTTCATTCAGCAGAACGCCAAGGACGTCAGGTTCCTGGATATCTAGAGACTTCAAAAGCCCCTAGGAATATTCCAGTACTGACATATACCTGAAACGGAAATCATAAACTATGAGTGAAGAAACACCTGAGGTTCCCGCCGAGTCGGCCGGCATTCCGGAACCCGTACTTGAGGGCGACGTGCTGACTGACCGCGTGGACCAGGTGGACCTGCAGACGGAAATGCAGCGTTCCTACCTGGACTATGCCATGGCCGTGATCGTTGGCCGTGCGCTTCCGGACGTCCGCGACGGCCTGAAGCCTGTCCACCGCCGAGTGCTCTACGCGATGTTCGACGGCGGTTACCGCCCGGACCGCTCGTTCAACAAATGCGCCCGCGTGGTGGGCGAGGTCATGGGCCAATACCACCCGCACGGTGACACCGCGATCTACGATGCCTTGGTCCGCCTCATCCAGGACTGGACGATGCGCTATCCGCTCGCTCTTGGGCAGGGTAACTTCGGCTCCCCGGGCAACGACGGCGCCGCGGCTCCGCGTTACACCGAAACCAAGATGGCCCAGCTGGCCATGGAGATGGTGCGCGACATCGACGAAGAAACCGTCGACTTCCAGGACAACTACGACGGCAAGAACCAGGAACCCACCATCCTGCCGGCGCGTTTCCCGAACCTGCTGGTCAACGGTTCCTCCGGCATCGCCGTCGGCATGGCCACTAACATCCCGCCGCACAACCTCCGCGAAGTTGCCGATGGCGTGCAGTGGTACCTGGCCAACCCGACAGCCAGCCGCGAAGAGCTTCTCGAGGCGTTGCTTGTACGCATCAAGGGCCCGGACTTCCCGACCGGCGCCACTATCCTCGGTCACAAGGGCATCGAGGACGCGTACCGGACTGGCCGCGGCTCCATCACCATGCGCGCGGTGGTAAACGTCGAGGAACTCCAGGGCCGCACATGCCTCGTGGTCACCGAACTTCCGTACCAGGCAAACCCGGACAACCTGGCCATCAAGATCGCCGAACTGGTCAAGGACGGCAAGATCCAGGGCATCGCGGACCTCCGCGACGAGACGTCCGGCCGCACAGGCCAGCGGCTCGTAATCGTGCTCAAGCGCGACGCCGTGGCGAAGGTTGTGCTCAACAACCTCTACAAGCACACCCAGCTTCAGGACAATTTCGGCGCCAACATGCTGGCAATTGTCGACGGCGTACCCCGCACGCTGAGCCTGGACGCCTTCATCCGGCACTGGGTGGCCCACCAGATGAGCGTCATTGTCCGCCGGACCCGCTACCGCCTGCGCAAGGCCGAGGAAGAGGCGCACATCCTGCGCGCCCTGCTCAAGGCGCTGGACATGCTGGATGAGGTCATTGCACTCATCCGGGCCTCCAACACCACGGAGGCTGCCCGCGACGGCCTGATGGGTCTGCTGGAGATCGACGAGCTCCAGGCCCGCGCCATCCTCGACATGCAGCTCCGCCGGCTCGCCGCGTTGGAACGGCAGAAGATCCAGGACAGGCACGCCGAGCTTGAAGCCATGATCACGGAATTCAACTCGATCCTGGCCTCCGAACAGCGCCAACGCGACATCATCAGCCAGGAACTGGCCGAGATCGTGGCGAAGCACGGTGATGACCGCCGGACCCACATCCTCATGGGCTTCGACGGCGACATGTCCATGGAAGACCTCATCCCCGAGGAAGAAGTGGTGGTCACCATCACCCGCGGCGGATACGTCAAGCGCACGCGCAGCGACAACTATCGTTCGCAGCAGCGGGGCGGCAAGGGGGTCAAGGGTGCCCAGCTTCGCGGCGACGACGTCGTGGAGCACTTCTTCGTCACAACGACGCACCACTGGTTGCTGTTCTTCACCAACCTAGGCCGCGTGTACCGGGCCAAGGCGTACGAGCTTGCCGAGGCCGGCCGCGACGCCAAGGGACAGCACGTGGCAAACCTGTTGGCCTTCCAGCCGGACGAGCACATCGCCCAGGTCCTCGACTTGCGCGACTACGAGCAAGCCCCGTACCTGGTGCTCGCCACCAAGAACGGCCTTGTGAAGAAGACGCGTCTGGAAGACTACGACACCAACCGCACGGCCGGCGTCATCGCCATCAACCTTCGGGACGAGGACGAGCTTGTCTCGGCGCAGCTTGTGTCCGAAACGGACGATCTCCTCCTGGTATCCCGCAAGGGCCAGTCGATCCGCTTCACGGCCACCGACGAGGCATTGCGCCCCATGGGTCGTGCTACCTCGGGTGTGACCGGCATGAAGTTCCGCGAAGACGACGAACTCCTCGCGGCCGACGTGGTCCAGGACGGTTCGTTCGTGTTCGTGGTGACCGAAGGCGGGTACGCCAAGCGCACCGCCGTCGAGGAGTACCGGCTCCAGGGACGTGGCGGCCTGGGCATCAAGGTGGCCAAGCTTCAGGAAGAGCGAGGCGACCTTGTTGGTGCGTTGATCGTCAACGAAGAAGACGAAGTCCTGGTGGTCATGGAGGGTGGAAAGATTGTCCGCTCCGCCGTGGCCGGTGTGCCTGCCAAGGGCCGTGACACGATGGGCGTCATCTTCGCGAAGCCTGACAAGAACGACCGCATCATCGAGGTGGCCCGCAACAGCGAACGCGGCCTCGAGGACTCCGACGACGATCAGGGCGAGGGCACCGACGACGCCTCAAGCGTCAATAGCGTCGAAAATCCCGCCGGAGGAACGTCCGAGGCGGACGATGACGTAACGTTGGCTGCAAACGGCGGCGCCGATCAGGCGACCGCGACGGCCGAATCGGGATCGGCCGCAGGATCCGGTAATGGGTCCGGCGTCGAGCTGAACGAAGACAATACCGGAGGTAACGAGTGAGCAATTCGGACTCATATCCCAAGCCAAGCACGGGTGTCCCTGGAGGATTGCGGCAGCCGTCGGCTACTCCACGGGTAGACGCACCGGCCCGTCCCCAGCAGCGCCCTGCGGCATCCGCCTCGGGTGCGGCAGGAACTGGCGCGGAAAGGGTCCCAGGCCAGCGCCCGGCGGTTCCCGGTCAGCGTCCCGCCGTTCCTGGCCAGCGTCCCGCGGGAACCGCGGGAACCCAGCGCCCGGCGGGTCAGCGTCCCGCCGCGCCCGGCCAGCGCCCCGTGCAGGGCCAGCAGCGGCCCGCCGCCGGGACCCCCGGACTCGTGAAGCCGGCACCCAAGGCGAAAGTTCGCCGCGCGCGCCTGCTCGTCAGCAAGGTTGATCCGTGGTCTGTCCTGAAGATGGCATTCCTGTTGTCCGTTGCCTTGGGCATCGTGACTGTGATTGCGGCAATCGTGCTTTGGACCGTTCTGGACCTCACCGGCATTTTCAACCAGGTGGACAGCCTTCTCGGCACCCTGGCGGGCTCGGAAAGCGGCGGCTTCGAACTCAAGAAGGTCGCATCCCTCGGACAGGTTGCCTCCTTCGCAACCATCATTGCCGTGGTGAATGTTGTTCTACTGACTGCTTTGTCCATGCTGAGCGCCGTGCTTTATAACATTGCCGCAACACTCGTGGGCGGCATTGGCGTGACCCTCACCGACGACTGACCCAATCGGTCGGAAATTGGGGGAAACTGCTGGAAAACAGTGGTGAAAATACCTCGATTTGAGATCGGGCCGGGATGTGCTGTAAAGTCATGTCTCGGCCCGAAGAGGTATCGGGGCGTATAGCTCAGGCGGTTAGAGCGCTTCGCTGATAACGAAGAGGTCCCAGGTTCAAGTCCTGGTACGCCCACGGAACCTGCACAGGTTTTGTTAAAGGTTCAGGAAACTGAACCGGAACGGGGTGCATGTGAAGAAGTTGCTCGTAGTTGCAGCTGCGATCGCAGGCGTCCTGCTCTACAAAAAAGTGCAGGAATCCGAAGCCCAGAAGACAGTCTGGAGCAAGGCAACCGACACGGTTGACTAGCGAAAGGCGCCCCGTCTGGAGATGGCGAAAACCATCGAAGGAACTAGGGTAGTATGGACGGGTTGCTTCTTATGGGGGCATGGCGCAATTGGTAGCGCACCTGCTTTGCAAGCAGGGGGTTCGGGGTTCGAGTCCCCGTGCCTCCACCATAGGAAAGAGTCCCGGTCAGAAATGACCGGGACTCTTTGCGTTAACCGCCCCACTAAGGTTGAAATGTGAACTTCATTGTTGCTGCTTTGGGTGTGCTCGGCGTCGCGTCATCCGGACCCCTCATCGCCGGAACGCTTGGAGCTACTTCCGTCACGGCACTCGCTATCGCCTTTTGGCGCAACGCGATCGCCGCGGTCGTCATGGCCTCGCCGGTCCTGATCCGCGAGCCGCGCCAGTTCCGCAAGATCACCCGGAACGAGTTCACCTGGTCCGCTGTTGCAGCAGTGGCACTGGCCTTCCACTTCGCGTGCTTCATCACCGCGCTCCAACTCACCTCTGTCGCGGCCGCTACCGCCCTGGTGTGCCTGCAGTCCGCCTGGATCGCCGTTTTCCAGCTCCTCCGCGGCACAAAGCACCGCTGGCCGGTCCTCGTGGGCCTGGGTATCGCGCTGGGGGGCGTAGCCGCCATCACGGGCTTCGATATGGGATCCTCCCCGAAAGCCTTTCTTGGTGACATCCTGGCCCTCGCCGGAGGCGCCCTGGCCGGCCTATATACCTTGGCCGGAGGCAAAGCCCGCCAGAGCATGGGCATTGGAACATATACGACGCTTTGCTACGGGATCTGTGCGGCCATCGTCGCTGTGCTCGCCATCACGGGCGGCCAGCCGCTTGTAGGGTTCGACGCCGGCGGCTGGCTGGGGATCGTGGCCATCACCGTGTGTGCACAACTGGTGGGCCACACCGCCTTCAACCATCTCCTGGCGACCATGAGCCCGCTCCTGGTGTCCATGATCATCCTGCTGGAGATTCCGGGCGCAGCCATTCTCGCTGCCGTCTTCTTGCACGAGACCCTGCCGGCCGGTACCTATGCGGGACTCGCCTTGATCCTGGTTGGACTCGCCGTCGTCGTCGCCGGTCAGCGGAGCGGCAAGGGCGACGCCGAGGGCAAGATCGCCGAACTCGGCACTGACTGAGTGGCTAGAGGCCGCCTCGGCGGACGCCTTGGCCGGCATTGGCCGTGTGGATGGCCCGCAGAAGCTTGGCCGGGAAGTAGACCGAGAAGAACACCACCATGGGAGCCTTCAGGGCCATCTTCTTGACGTTGTGTGCCTTGTAGGTGCGGTCGAAGCGGGTCACGTAATAGCGGTAGTCGCGCGGTGAATCTTCGAGCCGGCGGGCAGACATGCCAGAGACCATCTGCGGCCAGTACTGCACCCTGAGATCGTGGTCGGCAAGGTGCAGGGAGAGATCGATGTCCTCGTGCATCTCGTCCCTTTCATCCAGGCAGGTTTCGTCCCGGATGGTTTCCCATGCGGAGCGGCGAAGCGCCATGTTGGATCCAAAAAGGAAGTGGTACTGGTGCTTCGCAAGCCGAAGCATGAGCTGGCGCATTTTGTCGTCGGCCTTGAGTCCGAATCGACGCATCGGCATGTCGTAGTAGACCACCGGACCCGTGGCCGCCTGCACCGAGGGATCGGCGAAGGCCTTTTGGACCTGCTCAACCCAGTCGGGTTCAACGACGGAGTCGGCATCGATCCGGCCGAGGATGTCCGACGTGGCTCGATTGAGGCCAAAGTTGCGGGTGGGGATGAGTCCCTGCGCTTTGTCCTGGCTCAGCAGCATGATGGGGCTTTCCGGGTATTCCTGCTGCATCTGCGTGACGATCTGGGCGGTGCGGTCCGTGGACTTGTTGTCAACGACGATGATCTCGTCCGCAGGTACTGACTGGTAGATGGCCGCGATCAGGCATTGCCGTATGACGCTTTCCTCGTTGTACGCCGGGATGATGATTGAAACGCTCGGCTTCACGGGTGCGACGGCTGCATTGGTGGCTGCATCTACGAAAGATCTATCGGCTGGCATCCCCATAAATCTAACATCACGGCGGTGTCACGTGAGGAAGCCTCCGGTGACAAGTGGCCAAACAATTGAAGGGACCCCGGCGAACCGGGATCCCTTCAACGTGGAGCGAATATGGCTGTTTGCCTAGGCCTCGTGCTTGCCGGCTTCGTCTGTGGCCGGCTGGTCCTTGGCCGCTTCGTCCTTGTGGAGGCTGGCGGCGATGTTCTTTACCGCGGTCTTGGCGTCGGTTGCCACTTTTGCTGCAGTGTCCGTAGCGTCCTCGACTGCGTGCTTTGCCTTCTCGGCTACGGCTTCGGCTTTCTCAGCAACGTTGAGTTTCACGTCGTCAATCGTGTCAGCTACCTTGGTGGCGGCCTCGTTCGCCTTGTCAGCGACCTTCTCGGCTGCTGCCGCGGCGGGCACCGGCGACGGCGTTACCGGGGCCGGGGTCTTCCACGGGTCCTCCACCGGACGGCTGGCCTTCCATGCCGCGACGCCGGCCGCGGCAGCTGCTGCAATGACCGTGAAGATCAGGAGACCGCGCTTTTTGGGCTTCCGGGTCTTGGCCAGTTCTTTCGAGACTGTTTTGGACGCTTCCTCGGCCGCGGCTTTCAGCTGGGCCCCTGTGGCTTGTGCTTGCTCCTGCAGATTGTGAACCACTCCCGAGTCCACCAGCTTCTGGGCGACTGCGTCCACCTGCGCGGGTGCATTCTCGAGGGCCTGGTGCACAACCACGGAGGCTTGCCCGAGCTGCTCCGAAAGCTTGGGCAAGTACTCCTCAACAACTTTGTCCCGCGCGTGGCTGAGCGCCGGGGTGGCTTTGTTAAGGGCTTCCTGGATCTTGGGTGAGGCGTCCTCGACGACGTCGTGGATCTTCGGCGCGAGGTTCGCCAGGCCTTCCTGGAGCTTCGGCGTGACGGTTGCAACGCCGTCGGCGAGGTTGTAGGCAGCCGATTTCAGGCCTTCCTGGAGCTTCGGCGACGCGGTGTCGATTCCGTGCTGGATGCGGGGAACAGCCCAGTTCACAGCTGCTTCGACGCGCGGTGTCGCCCAGTCCTTGGCATTTTCGACACCATTCACAACGGTGTGTTCAAGTTCGCGGGCAATCCGGTCCGATTTCTTCACAACTACCTCCCGATCAACATGCTCGTTTGTTGTTAGCCTACGTCGCTTGTTCGGCACCGGCTATTCATCCAGCGGATTCATGGAAGATTTCACCGAGCGCGGAACCGCCCTCCTGGCCGCCCCGGCGTTGACCCTGCGTGAAACAATGGCGATATGACCATCGCAACCGCAAAAGCAACTTTCCACACGAGCCTCGGTGACATCGTGGTTGACCTCTTCGGCAACCACGCGCCCAAGACGGTAGCCAACTTCGTTGGCCTGGCCACCGGCGAAAAGTCCTGGACGCACCCGGAGACCGGTGAAGACAAGACTGGTACCCCGCTGTACAACGGCACGATTTTCCACCGCATCATCAAAGACTTCATGATCCAGGGCGGCGATCCCCTCGGTCGCGGTATCGGCGGTCCGGGCTACAAGTTCGACGACGAGATCCACCCGGAACTCAACTTCAACGCCCCTTACAAGCTGGCCATGGCCAACGCCGGCATCCAGATGGGCAAGGGCACCAACGGTTCCCAGTTCTTCATCACCACGGTCAACACCGACTGGCTTTTCGGCAAGCACTCCATCTTCGGTGAGGTTGCAGACGAGGAGTCCAAGAAAGTTGTAGACGCCATCGAGGCTGTCCGCACCGGCATGGGCGATCGCCCCGTCGAAGACGTCGTCATCAACAGCATCGACATTGTCCAGCTCTGATCCCCGGAGCCTGAACCGCATATGAGTTACGGAATCCCGGCGGCAGGGCCGTCAGCAGACATTCCGGTGTGCCCCAGGCACCCGGACAGGCCCTCCTATGTGCGGTGCCAGCGTTGCGGGCGTCCCGCATGCCCCGAGTGCCAGCGGGCGGCCGCCGTCGGGTTCCAATGCATTGACTGCGTCAATGAAATGAAGCGTTCGACGCCGGCAGTGCGTTCCGCCTATGGCGGCGCCATTGCGACAGGACGTCCTTTGGCGACGTACATACTTATCGGGCTGTGTGCCCTGGTGTACGTGCTGCAATGGTTGATTCCCGGCGGTGTCGTGGAGAATCAACTCGCTTTTGCGTCCGTCTACGCCGCTCCGCAATACGGGGCCTTCGAACCCTGGCGGATGCTGACCAGCGCTTTTGTCCATTCCCAGGGCTTTGTCCTGCACATCGTGCTCAACATGTACATGCTCTGGATTTTCGGCCAGGTGCTGGAGCCGGTCTTGGGGCGCATCCGCTTCCTGGCCGTCTACCTGTTGTCCGCCATTGGCGGCTCTGTCGGTTTCCTACTTCTGACACCTGTTTTGCCTCCCACTGGAGTGGAAGGTGCGTCCGGCGCCATCTTCGGCCTCTTTGGCGCACTGTTGGTAGTTCAAAGCCGGCGCGGCGGAGACACCCGGCAGCTGTGGATCCTCATTGCCATCAACGGCGTGATTGGCTTCGTTGTCCCCGGCATTGCCTGGCAGGCCCATTTGGGCGGCCTGATCACGGGTGGCCTGTGCGCAGCCGTGATTGCCTTTGCTCCGCGTGGACCCCGCCAGGCGCTGTTGCAGACCGCAGGCATGGCCCTGGTGGCCGGGATTCTGGTCCTCGCTACCGTCCTTCGGGCCACAGCGGGCTAACAGCGCCCTGGCTTTACCCCAGGAGTTCCTCCAAGCGGTCCATCGACTCTTTGATGCCCGCATCCATGCCGCTGGCTACTGCCATGTCCCGAGCTTCCACCGAGGGAAACACGGAGTGCTGCACTACGCGCGTGCGGCCTCCGAGGTCTTCAAACCTGGTGGTATCCAGCGTGACTTGCCCCGGGGCGCCGTCGAACTCAAAGGTCTGGATGATCCGCAATGGCTCCTGGACCTCGTGGAAGACCCCGCGGAAACCGAACTCGTTGCCTTGTTCGTCCACATGCGTGTAGCGGTAGCTGCCGCCCGTGCGCGCGTCGTATGACTCCAGGCGCATTTCCAGGCGACGCGGACCCAGCCATTTGACGACGAGTTCGGGGTCCGTGAAAGCCTGGAACACGCGCGAGGGTGCGGCGTCGAAGTCGCGGCTCGTATCGATGAACGGCGTGCCCGCGGCGACGTCAATGGTTGTTGTGTTGGTGCTCATTGTTCTTCTCCTTTTCGGGACTGTCTTTGTCGGTTGTGCTGGCCAATAGTTCGTCCAGCCGGGCGAAACGTTCCTCGGCCTGAAGACGGTAGTTCTCGATCCACTCAGCCAAGGGACCCAGCGCTGTGGTGTTCAAATGGCAGGGACGGCGCTGCGCTTCCCTGCTCCTTGTGATGAGGCCCGCGCCCTCGAGCACTTGAAGATGCTTGGAGATGGCTTGGAGGGTGACGGTGAAGGGCTGGGCGATCTCGTTGACGGTGGCATCGCCCAAGGCCAACCGCGCGAGTATCTTGCGGCGGACAGGATCGGCGAGGGCCATGAACGCCCTGTTGAGCTGGTCTTCCGGGTCCAGCACCGCTGCAGCAATCGTGCCCGGCATGCTTCTCCCCTGGTGGGTTCGGGCCTGAGGATCGCGGATTTCGGGGTCCTCCGCCGTACTCAAGCAGATGGTTTATCAACTAGTTCATTGAATAACACCAGCTTAGAACTGCGCTTTCAGGTCCGTCAAGACTTTTGGATATGTTTTCCACAGGCCTTATCCACAGTGTGCGTAACTTACAAGCTTGTAGTTCGATGGTGAATGGACACTGTAGGGCGAGATGGCAGGGGCTGCGCTTTTCTCCGGCGATTAACGTCCACACCTGTGGATAACTTTTGCCCACACGCCTGTGGGTATGTGGATAAGAAGTGGGTTATCCGGGCGTGTGTGGACAACCTCAGTGTTCGCAGCCAAAAGAGCGCGGTATCAACAGAGTTATCAACATTGTTAATAACTCACATCGCTGTAGTTCGTTGTCTTTGCTGCCCCTGAGGCCCGCCGTTCCGGGAGTTTTCCACTATGCAGGCACGGTTTTTCCCCAACTGTGGATAACTTGTGGGTAGCTGCCTGTTGTTAAGTGCGTAACTTCGACTTAAGGTGCCGGCGCGCGGCTAACCCAACTAGCTCGCAGTTGTTGTCGTTTTGTAGCCTCATAACGACAACAACTGCGGGGCCCACGCCGCCAGGGTTCCCTGGCCGAGCTTGCGAGGCGAGGGTGGCGGTGGGGACTAGCTGGGCCCACGCCGGGAGGGTTCCCTGGCCGAGCTTGCGAGGCGAGGGTGGCGGTGGGGACCACTTGGGCCGCTCGCCACGTGGTAGCTGACCGGTGTCCGTAAGGGTGTCAGACCGGAACGTGTTCGGTCTGGGACGCAACTGTTTGGGGCCTGCGCGCAGCGTCGCTGATCCGCAACAGCAGGGCGACGATGATCCAGTTGGCGAGGAGGGAGGACCCGCCAGCGGAGAGGAACGGCGTCGTGAGCCCCGTGAGGGGAATAAGGCGGGTGACGCCGCCGATAATGATGAAGCACTGAAGGGCCATGGAGAAGGCCAGCCCGCAGGCAAGGAGCTTCCCGAAAGCATCCCGGATGCCCAGGGCGGCCCGGAACCCTCTCGTGAAAAGGAGCAAATAGAGGAGAACGATCGCGAACAGCCCGATCAGGCCGAGTTCTTCACCAAGGGAAGCGATGATCATGTCGCTGTTCGCGAAAGGCACCAGGTCAGGGCTCCCGAGCCCGAGGCCCTTGCCAATCAGGCCGCCGTCGGCCATCCCGAAGAGGCCCTGGACAATCTGGGCGCTGCCTCCGGGGAATCGGGTGAAGACCTGGGGGTCGAAAGCGTTGATCCACGCGTCAATGCGCAAGCCGACATGGGAAAAAATCTTTGCTGCGGCGTATCCGCCCAAAAGCATGAGCACGACGCCGAGGACCAGCCAGCTGGCCCGGCTTGTGGCAACGTAGATCATCACGATAAATAGGCCGAACAGCAGTATGGACATGCCGAGGTCGTGCTGGAAAACCAGTACGCCCACGCTCGCGGCCCACGCGGTGATCATGGGCCCGGTGTCCTTGATCCTGGGGAACTGCAGGCGCCCGAATTTCCTGCCGGCCAGCAGGATCAAGTCCCGGTTGGAGGACAAGTAGCCCGCGAAGAAGACGGCCAGCGTAATCTTCACGATCTCGCCGGGCTGGAACTGCAGTGAACCGAGGCGTATCCAGACATTCGCGCCGTTGATGTCGCCGGCCGAAATGCCGGGCACGAGGGGAAGGATAAGGAGGGCGGCGCTGACCGCAAGTGCAATGAAGGTGTAACGGCGCAAAAGCCGGTGGTCCTTCAATAGCCACAAAACGGCGGCCGCGACCAGGACCGAAACGATCGTCCATGTGAGCTGATTAGCCCCGGCAGTCGTACCGTTTGAGGCATCCAAGCGTCGGATCATGGCGATGCCGAGGCCGTTCAAAGCCACCACAATCGGGAGGATCACGGGATCCGCATACCTTGCCTTGAACCGCAGGACGACGTGGAAGATCCCCGCCAGCGCCGTCAAGGTACCGGCCTGAAGCCAGAATCCAACGTCGAGGGCTTCCTTCTTGTCGACACTGGTCATTGCAAGGGCCCCAATGCCGACGCCAAGTGCCAACACCAGCAGCACCATCTCCACGTTTCGGCGAGGCTTCGCCAGAATCGCTTGCTGGCTCATGGGCATCTTCTTTCGTGGATCTCGGGCGGCCGGCGGGTCCGGTTCGTTGGCTCAAGATCGGGTCAGTGGCTCAACATAAGGTTCAGTGGGCCATCATAACCGCAGCGGCTGGGGAGCGGTTGGGAACTGGATCCGGTCGATCAGCGGCAAGCGTCCGTAACGGCCTGTATCACCATGTCGTCGAGCTTGGGGAGCGCGTGTTCAAGCCGGTGCCTGGCCTCGCCGACAGTTTCTTCAATCGCTGACAGCGGCGCGTCGGCGACGACGATTGTCGTGGCGCCCTGCAGGCGATGGCCGACCCAACGCAGTTGCAGTTTTGGCACCGAGAATACACCGGGTGTCATTTCCAACGCCGCCTGGGCGCTGTCCAGCACCTCGGGTTCTATGCCGTCCATCAGGCGTCGTCCGATGCTGCGAACCGTTCCCCAAAGCAGGACGATGATGGCGGCCGAAATCAGCAGGCCGACAATCGGGTCCGCCAGAGGGAAACCGAGCAGAACGCCGCCTGCTCCAAGCACCACTGCGAGGGAGGTGAATCCGTCAATGCGCGCATGCACGCCGTCGGCAACCAGCGCAGCTGACCCGATCTGCCGGCCGACCCTGATCCTGTAGACGGCCACAATTTCATTGCCCGCAAAGCCTATGATTCCGGCCGCAAGAACCCACCACAGATTGTGCAGGGGTTGGGGATGGAAAAGGCGATCGATGGATTGCCATGCGGCGACCACTGCTGAAAGCGCTACGACGCCGACAATGAACAGCCCGGCAAGATCCTCCGCCCGCCCGTATCCATAGGTGTAGCGACGGGTTGCCGCACGACGTCCCAGTATGAACGCGATCCACAATGGCACTGCGGTGAGCGCGTCCGAGAAGTTGTGGATTGTGTCGGCCAGCAATGCGACGGAGCCGCTGATGAGGACCACAAGAAACTGCAGGACCGTGGTGCCCAGGAGTATGAAAAGGCTGATCTTCAGTGCCCGGACGCCCTGCGTACTCGACTCGAGGGCATCATCGATTGAATCGGCGGAATCGTGGGTGTGCGGGACAAAGAGCTCATACAGCCACCCCTTGAGACCCTTGTGGTGCGTATGGGAGTGTCCGTCGTGGTCGTGGTCGTGGTCGTGGTCGTGGTCGTGGTCGTGGTCGTGCACGTGGTGCTCGTGATGACCAATTTGCGGGTGACCGCTCATGCCGATTCCTGTTCTGCGCGGTGGTGTGCCGGGGTACCGCCCAAGGCGTGCTCCGCCTGGAATATTGCATCCGCGACTAGCTGGCGTGCATGCTCGTTCTCGAGGCGGTACATGACCCTGGTTCCGTCCTGTCGCGTGGAAACCATTCTCGCCAAGCGCATTTTGGCAAGGTGCTGCGACACTGCGGCCGGAGACTTCCCTAGGAGTTCCGCCAGAGCTCCGACGGCCATTTCGCCGTTCCGGAGCGCCAGGACGATCCGGACCCTCGTGGCGTCAGCCAGCATCGCGAATACTTCCACAGCCAATTCAACGTATTGGCTATCGACCCCCAGCGAGCAAGCACTCTTATCTGCATTCATACGCAGATTCTTTCACACATCCCGACTAAACCGATATCGCGGACCCGGGATAGCGAACCGGAAGCTGATGGGTCCGTGATGAGCGGGGCCAGAATGAAGTTCTCAATACCTCGGGAGTGAACTCTCCGTGAACCCGCGGACACTATCCACAGCCTTGTACACACTGGGTAAAACCACGGGACCAAGGCATGGGTGCTCGGCTATCGCCTGAATGTCGGGGATCCCGGCTTCATGTACATGGATGTCCACATGAATTGTCCACAGCTGTGGATAAAGTTACGCACTTCTGTGGAAAGAGGGTGGGTATCAGAGCCAAACTCCCGAGCTGCCCCGACGATGGCTGTCCAGAAGGTGGGTATCGATCATCCCGATCGCCTCCATCAGCGCGTACATGGTGGTGGGGCCCACGAACGCGAAGCCCTTTTTCCGCAGCGCCTTGGACAGGGCAATCGATTCCGGCGATTGGGTAGCGACGTCGGCAAAGGTGCGCGGTTCCGGCGTCGACTCCGGTTGGAACGACCACACGAAGTCCACCAACCCGCCCTCGCTCCGCAAGGCGATCGTCGCCTTGGCGTTGGTGATGGCCGCACGGATCTTGAGGCGGTTGCGGACGATTCCCGAATCCTGCATCAACCGCTCCACGTCCGCCTCCGTGAAAGCCGCGACGCTTTCAGGGTGGAAGTCCAGGAAAGCGGACCGGAATGCCTCCCGCTTGCGCAAAATGGTGGCCCAGGACAGGCCCGCCTGGAAGCCCTCGAGGCTGATGCGCTCATACAAGCCCCGTTCGTCCCTTACAGGCATGCCCCACTCGTGGTCGTAGTACTCCCGCATGAGCGGGTCAACGGATGCCCACGGCGGACGCGCAAGGCCGTCGTCGCCAATGATGGTGCCGTTCTCGGGCGGGTTCATAGCTGGTCCTCCACAGGAAGGCGGGCAGAAGCTGTTGTTGCCATTGTGCCCCGGTCCTACGACATTCCCGTGACGCGCATGGTGATGTTGATCCGCCCCCTCGGCAGCCCGCAACCTTCAGGAGCCGTTCCGGGGAGGACTTTGGTGACTCCGTGGTACGCAAAACGGGAAGCGCCTCCGAACACGAAGAGGTCTCCTGAGGAGAGCCCGACGTCGGTATACGGCTTGGTGCGCGTCTGCGTGTTTCCGAAGCGGAAGAGGCAACTGTCTCCCATGCTGAGGGACACCACGGGGGCCCGGGACTTTTCGTCCTTGTCCTGGTGCATCCCCATCTTGGCGGCCTCGTCGTAGAAATTCACCAGCGCAGTGTCCGGCGTGTAACCGGCGGCTTCGGCGGCGTCGCCGTACGCCTCCAACATTGCTTTGCGGCCCAGGCGCACCATCCAGTCAGGAAAGTCGAGGACCCGCCGCCCGTTGACGTCAAAGGCCTCGCGTGTGTATCGATAGGGCTGCCAGTGCCAGCCGAGGCAGACCGTCCGTACGGACATCGGGTGGCCGCCGGGAAGGACGGCGGCACGCAAGGGGACGGGACCCCGCGTCCACTCTTCGAAGCGGGCCACTATCCACCGCTGCTGCTCAAGGCTCAGCCAGCCCGGAACGTGCACCGCGCCGGGCGCGATCACCCGGGGACCGGCGTCGGGCGCGTCCGGCAACTCAAGGGGAAACAGCGGTTCCGTCCACCCGGAACTCATGCTGCCTCAAGAGCCAACAAGGCGCGTTTGGCTTCCGTGCCGCCGAGGTAGTTGCCGAACGATCCATCGGATTTCACCACCCGGTGGCAAGGCACAATCACCGGCAGCGGGTTGGTGGCGCAAGCGGTGCCGACGGCGCGCACGGCCCGCGGACTTCCGGCGGCCAAGGCCACTTGCGCGTAGCTTTCCGTATGGCCGTAGGCGATCTGCGGCAAATGTTCCAGGACACTGAGCCGGAACCCGCGCGAAAGGCTGAAATCCAAGGGGACGTCGAATTGGTGCCGGGTCCCGGCAAAATACTCGTCCAGTTCGCGGGCAGCCGGATCCAGGCGGCTCGCCGAGAAAAGGATCCGCGGACTGAGCTTTTCCGCGAGGAGCTGCAGTACGGCGTCGTGGTCTTCCACTTCGAACGCCACGCGCACCATGCCGCGTTCCGTGGCGGCGAGGAGCAGTTTGCCGATCGGGGAATCCACTGTGCGGTAGGCAATATCGAGCGTGTGCTGCTCCGCCGCAGCCGCTGCGAGGCGGTCGTGGAGCCGCTGCATGATGGCCGGTTCTGCGGATTCGAGGGGAGCGAGGAGCTCGGAGACGTCCGGATCGTCGTGGTGGATGGTCATGGGGTTTCTTCTTTCACGTAGCTCAAGGAGCTGTCGAGGAGAATGGTGCGCAACGCCTTGACGCCGTCGGCTCCCGCGCGGCGCGCGGCGTCGGGAGTTCCGCCGAGAAGCCCGGCGACTTCTTTGTATGGGAGCCCGGCGAGGTAGTGGTACGCCACAGCTTGGCGCTGTTTCGGCGGAAGCTGCCCGACGGCGTCGAGCACCTCCCGGCGACCGTCGCCGGGGATGCCGAGTCCGGACGGTCGCACAGGCAGTTCGTCCACGGGAACCGGCCGGCGGTTCCTGGAGCGGACGATGTCGATGGACTTGCGGTGGGCGATGGTGACGAGCCAGGCCTGGACGTTGGCACCCGCCGGTAGTTCGGGGTAGGCCTTCAACGCGGAGAGGAAAGTCTCGGACCAGCCGTCTTCCGCGTCATGGTCGCCGAGGACCGCGCGGCACACGCGCAGGACCGTGGGTCCGTGCTCGCGGACCACCAGCTCGAACGGCTTCTTGGGCTCCATTAGAAGAGCTTGCTTTCCTTTGCCGCCGCTGGTTCTTCCAGTTCCAGGAGGAACCGTTTGTTGTCGAGGCCGCCGGCGTAACCGGTGAGCTTCCCGTCGCGCCCCACAACCCGATGGCACGGGATGAGGATGCTCAGCGGATTGCGGCCAACTGCCGAGCCGACGGCCTGGGAAAGGTTGCGATCGCCCAGTTCAGTGGCCAATTCCCCGTAGCTGACGGTTTCCCCGTACGGAATTTCTTCGAGTCTTGCCCAGACCCGATCCTGGAAAGGATTCCCTGAAGCCTTGAACGGGACGTCGAACACGGTCCGCTCGCCAGCCAGGTACTCGCCCAGTTCAAGAGCGGTTTGCTGGAACAAGGGATCCTCAGCCGGTACGGCCTCACCGAAGAACTCCGATGGCGGCATATGCCAATGACCCTCGAAGAAAATGCCGGTCAGCAGATCGTCCTGGGCAGTCAGCGTGAGCCGGCCCAGCGGGGAATCAATGGTTGTGTGCCTGGTGGTCATGTCTGGTAGACGCTGCAGGCGGCCGAAATGTGAGGTCGCCGCTCAGGAGCGCCAGCGCGTGGTCATGAGGAAGCCGACGATCGCGATGCCGAAGCCCGCCACGATGTTCCAGGACGCCCATGCAGGCACGGGAAGCTGGCCGCTGGTGATGTAGAACGTGATGATCCACAGCAGGCCGATGATCATGAGACCGAACATGACTGGCTTGTACCAGATGGGGTTCGGTTTGTACTGCTGCGTGGTGGCCGCTTCGGTGGGGCGGGCTGCCCTCTTGCGGGGCTTGGACTCGGGCACGGTTCCTCCTTGGCCGGCTGAATGAAAGGCCGCGCGCCGGCTTGATATCCTGCAGGAAGGAAAATTCCAGCGGTCAACGCGCACGCGGCAATTCCGGGGTTCGTTCTAGCAGTCAAGTCTAGCCGGATTTCGGGGGCTGCTCGTCGTCGGGCATCCGCGCCTGCAAAGAGGAGATCCAGTGGCGCAGCAGCAGACGCAGCAAGCCGCTGCCGTGCCGGACGACGGCACAGGAACCGGCGCGGAGGGTTCCGGCCCCGCGGGACACAAGCCGCGCCCGGCGAGGCGCAAGGGACGGCCAAGCACGGGGGACGTCGTGCGCAAGATCGTCCAGGTCGTGGGCGAGTTGCTCGTCACCGCCGGACTTATCCTGCTGCTCTTTGTGGCGTGGGAACTGTGGTGGACCAACGTCGAAGCCGATGCCAAGCAAAGCCAGGCCGTCCAGGGTTTTGCCAAGAGTTTCGCGGGACCGGTGGCACCCGTTGTCCCTGCCGACCCTGCTGCACGGCCCGACTACGGGAAGCCCGTGGTTGCCGAGGCTCCCGAACACGGCGGCATGATCGGCATCATGTACATCCCTCGATTCGGCGCGGATTATTCGCGGCCCATCATCGAGGGCACCGGTTCCGACATCCTGGATACGCTGGGCCTCGGCCACTACGGAACCACGAGCATGCCCGGAGCCCCTGGCAACTTCGCCGTCGCCGGCCACCGCCAGACCCACGGCGCAGTGCTGGACAACATCCACCTCCTGGTTCCGGGCGACAAAATCTACGTGCAGACCAAAGACGGCTATTACACGTATGTCTTCCGCAACAACCAGATCGTGCTGCCCTCGCGGACGGACGTCCTTCTGCCGGTCCCCGCACAACCAGGTGCGACGCCCACCGAAAGCTACCTGACCATGACGAGCTGCAATCCGCGCTTCGGTGCGCAAGAACGCATCATCGCCTACTCCTTGCTGGAAAGCTGGCAGCCGGCATCAGCCGGGCCACCACAGGACATCGCCAAGCAAGTCGCCCAGACGGCCGGAAAGGGCTAAGCCATGTACGGATGGATCTTCCGCCACCTCCCGGGACCCCTCTGGGTGCGTATCCTGACATCAGCGGCACTCGTGGCATGCGCGCTTGTCCTGATGGTCCAGTTCCTCTTCCCCTGGATGTCACAATTCACTACCTTCACCGACTCAACGATTGGTTCAGCACAGCAGCCATGAGCACAACAAAAATCCTCGTCGTGGACAACTACGACAGCTTCGTCTACACCCTGGTCGGCTACCTGCAGGAGCTCGGCGCGGAAACCACAGTGGTCCGGAACGACGACGTCACTCTCGCCGAAGCGATCGAGCTGGCGGACGCGCGCGACGGCGTGCTGATCTCCCCCGGCCCCGGGACTCCCGCCGAAGCCGGCGTCTGCATTGAATTGATCAAATGGTGCGGAGACAACAACAAGCCGATGTTCGGGGTCTGCCTTGGGCACCAGGCGCTGGCCGAGGCCTACGGCGGGACTGTCACTCATGCCCCGGAGCTGATGCACGGCAAGACCTCACCTGTGCAGCACGACGGCAAGAGCGTTTTCGCCGGTCTGCCCTCGCCGGTGACGGCCACCCGGTACCACTCCCTCGCGGCTGTCCGGGAAAGCATCCCCGACGTCCTGGAAATCACGGCCGAAACCGCCAGCGGGGTTGTCATGGGCCTGCAGCATCGTTCGGCGCCGTTGTGCGGGGTGCAGTTCCACCCGGAATCGGTGCTCACCGAAGGCGGCTACCTCATGCTGGGCAACTGGCTTGAATCACTCGGAATGTCCGGGGCGGCCGCCCGTGCCGCCACCCTGAGCCCGCTGATCCAGCGCTAGCCGCCTAGTCCGCCCAGGCCTCCGCCGCCCTTGGTGTCGCTAGGCGACGGCGTGGGGGTCGGGGTGGGACTCGGGGGCGGGGCGGGAGCCTTAGCGACAATCACGCTGATGGTCTTGCCCTGCTCTACCAGGGAATTGAAGGCATCGCCCTGGCCCGTCACCTTTCCAGGGGTTACTTGCGAGTTCTCCTGTTCGGTGACCGCGATGGCCAGGCCGTTCGCCTTGAGCAGCGCTTCTGCATCGGCCTCGCTCAAACCGACGAGTTGAGGCACGGCTACCTTGCCCGTGGACACCACCAGGTCGACGGTGCTGCCCACGCCCACTACAGCTCCCGAAGCGGGCTTGGTGCTGATGACGGAGCCCGCGGGAACGGTGGCACTATTGGCCAAAGTACTCGACCCACCCACGAGTCCGGCCTGGCGCAGGAGGTCGCGTGCAGCGGCCTCGGTGAGCCCGCTCAGGCCTGCAGGGACAGTCGCCGAGACCGGCCCGTCAGAAACGTTCAGCATGACGTGCGATTTCGGCGCCACTTGGGACCCCACGCCAGGGTCGGTGCTGATCACAGTCCCCTTGGGGACCTTGTCATCCGGGACATGGTGCGACTCCGGGCTGAGATTGGCGCCGTACAGCGTCTGCAACGCCGTGGCCTCGCTCATGCCGGCCACCGCCGGTACCGCGATCAACGGGGGCGGAGTCGGCTTCTGGTTCACCGTGCTGTACACCCAGAATCCGCCGCCGGCCAAGACCAGTAGCACCAAAATAACAACCACTGCGGTCCACGCACGACGGCGGGACTTCTGCCGGGCGGTCCGCTCGCGTTCAGGGGCGAACCCAAGCGGCATGGCGCCGTCGTGCTCTGCCTCAGTCTCCGCCGCCTCCCGGGCCAGCATGTCCTGGCCGCCGGCGGCCTGGCCGTTTTCCGGCCCTCCGCTCAGGGTGCTGTCCAGGAATTCGGCGCCCACCAGGCCGCGCGCCAAGCCGCCTTCCGGAATCGGCTGCGTCAACGGCACCGCCTCCGTGACGTCCGTTGGAGTGCCGGCGGCCAGGGCCGGGACCGCAACGCCGTTCTTGGCCGCACGCAAGGCCCGCCGGAAGGCAGCCGCATCCTGGAAACGATCGGCGCGATTCTTCTGCAGGCCCTTGGCCAGGACACTGTCGAGTGCCTCTGAAACGGCTGGATTGAAGGTGCTGGCGGGCTCCGGGATCTCGCGGACATGCTGGTAGGCCACCGAGACAGGGCTGTCTCCCGTGAACGGAGGACGGGACGTCAGCATTTCAAACAGGAGGCACGCCGCGGAATACAGATCACTGCGGGCGTCCACGGTCTCGCCGAGGGCCTGCTCGGGCGACAGGTACTGGGCAGTACCAACCACGGCCTGCGTCTGGGTCATGGTTGCCGCGGAATCGGCCATCGCCCGTGCGATTCCGAAGTCCATGACCTTCACGTCGTTTGACTCTCCGGTCACCATGACGTTGGCCGGCTTGATATCGCGATGGACGATCCCGGCCTTGTGGCTGTACTCCAGGGCGGCAAGGACCCCAAGGATGAACTCGATGGCCTGATCGATGTCCAGTTCCTTGGCACGGATCAGGTCGCGGACAGTCCGGCCGGACACGTATTCCATGACGATGTATGGGACCCGGACGTCCTCGCCCGGCCCGCCGGACACCGTGTACTCGCCCGTGTCGTAGATAGCGACGATCGAGGAATGGTTCAAGGCCGCCACCGCCTGCGCCTCGCGCTTGAAGCGGGCGTGGAACTGCGGATCACGGGCGAGATCGGCGCGGAGCAGTTTTACCGCCACGGTTCGTCCAAGAACAGTGTCGACGCCCTTGTAGACATCGGCCATGCCACCACGGCCGAGCAATTCACCGAGTTCGTACCGCCCGTTGAGGACGCGCTGGGATGTCATTGGGGTGCTGTCCTCTCTGTGGGCAGGTGTAGAGCGTCCGGTTGGCATGGTGTCCTACGGGGTGGTCTTGGTGGAAGGAGACGGGTTCGAGTTCGGCTTGGACAAGTGATAGGTCACGACGGACCCGGCGGGTACTTTCTGCCCGGCCGCGGGATCGGAACTGACGAATGTTCCCGGCGCCTGGCCGGTTGCTCCGTCAACGGGGGCTCCAGTGACCCAGCGCAGGCCCGCACCTTCGATAGCGGCCTGTACTTGTGATTCGGTGGCTCCCTTGCCGATGGTCGGCACGGTGACCATCTGCGGTCCCTTGGAGTAGCTGACGGTGATGGTCGATCCCTTGGCCACCGGGCCGGAAGGATTGATGTCGATGACAGTGCCGGGCGTGGATGGATCGAAGACCTGGACTCCGTTGACCGCGAGGCCGAGTGCGTTGAGGTCCGAGCGCACCTTGTCGTACGGCTGTCCCTTGTACTGCTCCGGGATCAGGTTGATGGTATCCGGGGTGGACGTAGTGGGCGTCGGGGTGGCCGAGGTTTCCGTGGGGCTCGGACTTGCCGAGGTTGGCGGTGCGCTCGAGACCTGGGACGGAGGAGTGGTGCTAGCCGGTGCTGGACTGCTCGGCGAGAACAACCCTGACTGGGTCAGGAGCGCCCCCACCAGGGCGAGCAACACGAGCACGATCAGCGCGATGAGCGGCCACGTCCACGGGCTGCGTTTCTTCCGCGGCGGCTCTTGCTCCTGGTACTCCTCTTCTTCATGGATGTACGCGTTGTGCTCGTCGGCCTGATCCAAGCTGCGTTCGGCGGCCAGGGCATTGGCACGGGCCAGCGGATTTCCACCTTCGGCGGCAGCCCCCACCGCAGCGGCTCCCGCGGCGGCGGCGCCAATCACCGGGAGCGCCGACGTCGACGTCGACCGTGCTTCCCTGCCGTAGGGCGAGGTGACGATGCCGGTGGGCGCGGTGGCAATGTCCGTAGGGGCAGTGATAGGGCCCGTGGCGGATTCGAACAGCAACATCCCCGGGACGGCCGCGTGTGCCGTTGCGATATCGCCAGCGCGGATCGCTTCCGCGGCTTCGGCCAGCTTGATGGCATCCGCGGGACGGTTCTTCGGATCCTTGGCGAGCATGGACATCAGCAGGGCGCGAATGGGGGTGGGCAGGCTTTCAGGCAGCGGCGGCGGGGCGTCGTTGACCTGGGCCAGCGCAATCGCGATCTGGGATTCTCCCGAAAAAGGACGGTGCCCTGTAAGGCACTCGTAGCCGATGATCCCCAGGGAATAGATGTCCGAGGCGCCTGTGGCTGTTTGTCCCGTGGCCTGCTCCGGAGCCAGGTATTGCGCCGTACCCATGACCTGGCCGGTCTGCGTGAGCGGAACCTGGTCGGCGAGGCGGGCGATACCGAAGTCGGTGATCTTGACACGGAAATCCGGCGTGATCAGGAGGTTGCCCGGTTTGATGTCCCGGTGTACCAGGCCTTGGGCATGTGCAGGGGCCAGCGCCCGGGCGGTTTGGGAAATGATGGACAGGGTGCGGTCCGGTGAAAGGACCTGCTCGTGCTCCAGGATGCTGCTCAGCGGCTGACCCGGCACCAATTCCATGACCAGGTAGGCGGAGCCGTCTTCCTCTCCGTAATCGAAGACGTTGGCGATCCCCACGTGATTGAGCAACGCGGTGTGGCGGGCCTCGGCGCGGAACCGCTGGAGGAACCCGGGGTCGCCCGTGTATTCCTCTTTGAGTACCTTGATGGCGACGATCCGGCCAAGGATCTGGTCCTTGGCCCTCCAGACCTCTCCCATGCCGCCAATCGCTATGCGACTGGTCAGCTGGAACCTGCCGCCGAGGGTGATTCCTGACGTAGGCCTCACTTGTTCAACACCGCCTCAAAAATCTTCTTCGCGTTCGGACTGGTTAGCTTTGCGCCGGTAGACACATCAACGCCTTCCATGACAATGGTGACGGCTACCTGCGGGTCGTTGGCCGGGGCGAACCCGGTAAACCATGAGTTGTTCAAGCCTGAATCGCCGAGTTGCGCGGTACCGGTCTTGCCGGCCACCTGGACTCCCGGCACTGCGGCGCCGCTCGCAATGCCCTGGGACACGACGTCGGTCATCCACTGCGTGATCTGGTTGGCGATATCGGGCGTGGTGGAAGTACGCAGCGCCTCGGCCTTGGGCTCGCTGATGACACGCAGGTCAGGTGCCCGCACAGTCTTGATGAGGTTCGGCTTCATCTGGACGCCCTTATTGGCAATAGCGGCGGTCATCATGGCGATTTGCAGCGGAGTGGCCCTGACGTCACGCTGCCCGACGGCGGACTGGGCCAGCGCTGCTTGGTCCAGGTTCTTGGGGAAGACGCTGACCGCGGACTGCAGCTTGAGCTGGTCCCCGAAATCCTGTCCGAAGCCGAACTTGCTGGCCTGGTCCGCGATCGCGTTTTGGCCCAGGTCCAGGGCAATGCTGGCGAAGGGCGTGTTGCATGACTGTTCCAGGGCGAAAGCGAAATCGGCGGTGTTGCGGGTGGAGCAGTTGCCCCCGGCATAGTTGGGCAGCGAGGCGCTGGAACCGGGCAACGGCAGACTGTCCGGGTTCGGCAGGACACTATCCTTGTTGTACTTCCCGGAGCTCAATGCTGCCGCCGTATCGACGAGCTTGAACACGGAACCGGGCGCCAACAGCTCGCCGGTGGGTCCGCTCACGGACTGGTTCAGGTTGATGCCGGGGACCTGGTTGATTTGGTCGTAACCGGCCTTCTCCTTGGCAGGATCGTGCGTGGCGATCAGGTTGGGGTTATAGGACGGCTTGGAGACCATCGCGATGATGGCGCCCGTCTTCGGATTGGTGACGACGATCGAGCCGCGCTGGCCGTCAGGAATGAGGTCGTAGGCGAGCTTCTGGATCACGGGATCAAGGGTCAATTCCACCGAGGCGCCCTTCGGCTGGCTCCCAAGGAAAATCTGGCTCACACGGTCCAGGAAGAGTTGGTCGGAGCTGCCAGCCAGTTCATCCCGGAGCTGTTGCTCAAGCCCGGTGGACCCATAGGTCCTGGAGAAGTATCCCGTGATCCCCGCATAAAGCTCCGGCTGGGCGTAACTGCGCTGGTACTTGCAGGTTTCGTCTCCGGCAACGGATTCGGCGATTGGCTTGCCGCCCACGATGATGGCACCGCGGTCGTTGCAGTAGTTCGCCAGGACAGCGCGCTGGTTCCACGGATTGTCGTTGAGGTCGCCGGCGCCGATGACCTGGACATAACTGATCGCGCCAAAGAGGAGGGCGAACATGGCAACTGCTGCCATCCACGCATTGCGTATGGAATGGTTCATGAGGTCTGCACCGCCTCTGTGGGGGCATGGGTAATGGGCGTAGTGTCCACCGGGCCGCGCGCGGTGTTCGAAATCATGAGCAGCAAGCCCACGATGATCCAGTTGGCAAGCAAGGAGGAACCGCCTGCCGCAAGGAATGGAGTGGTGAGTCCCGTCAGCGGGATCAGCCGGGTGACGCCGCCGATCACCACGAAGCACTGCAGCGCTATGGCAAAGGACAGGCCACAAGCCAAGAGTTTGCCGAACGCGTCCCGCGCGCCAAGAGCAGCGCGGAACCCCCGGGTGAAGAGCAGCATGTAGAGCATCACGACGGCAAAAAGACCGATCAGTCCCAGTTCCTCACCGATGAGGGCCACGATCATGTCGCTGTTGGCGAACGGCACCAGATCCGGCCGGCCTTGTCCGAGCCCTGTGCCTCCGAGGCCGCCGTCGGCCATGCCGAAGAGGCCCTGGACGATCTGTCCGCTGCCGCCCGGGGACCGGTCGAAGACTTCCGGGGTGAAGGCGTTCCACCAGCTGTCCAGGCGGAACGCGACGTGCGAGAAGAACCTGGACGCCAGGAATCCGCCACCCAGGATCAGTGCGACGCCGATGACTACCCAGCTGATCCGGCTTGTTGCCACATAGATGATGACGATGAACAAGCCGAAGAAAAGGATCGAGGTGCCGAGGTCCCGCTGGAACACGAGGATGCCGATGCTCACGAGCCAAGCCGTGATCATGGGGCCAAGATCCTTGAAGCGCGGCAATTGCATGGGGCCGATTTTGCGGCCGGCAAGCAGGATGAGGTCCCGGTTGGAGGAAAGATAGCCTGCGAAGAATATAGCCAGGGTAATCTTGGCGATTTCGCCTGGCTGGAAAGTCATGGGACCGATCCGGATCCAGACGCTCGCGCCCAGCACCTCGCCGGCGGAGATTCCGGGAACCAGCGGCAATACAAGGAGAACCGCGCTGGCCGCCAGCGAGATGAAGGTGAAGCGGCGAAGGATGCGGTGGTCCTTGAGGAACCAGATCACAACGATTGACACGGCCATGGCCAGGAGGGTCCAGCGCAACTGGTTGTTTCCCGTGTCCTCGCCAGGCTGGTCCATGCGATGGATCAGGGCCAGTCCCAAGCCGTTGAGTGCAACCACGATCGGAAGGATGATCGGATCGGCATATTTCGCGCGGAACCTGAGGATCATGTGGAAAGCGAATGCCGCCACGATCAAGAGACTCGACTGGAACCAGAAATCGGCGTCGAACGCGGCCGGACTGTTGAGCCCGACCATGGCGCTGGCGCCGATTCCCACAGCAAGGGCAAGGACCAGCAGGACGAGCTCGACGTTGCGGCGCGGCCTGGGTGTGGTGGTGGCCAGGATCATGGGGACACCGCGCACGTAGGGACCGCCGTGGACGTCGGCGACGATGTTGGCCGGTTCGAGGGACTCGGGCTCGCCGGCGTGGGGCCTGTTGTGGGCGAGGGACTCGCCGTCGGTTTGGCCGTGCCTGTGGGGCATGTGACTGGAAGCCCGGTGGTGCCCTTTTCCTGAAGGTTTTTCACAATCTGCTGGGCATCGGCCAGATCCCGCGCCGGAACGGTCTGGCGAACGACTTGTTGCGTGAATTCAGGCAAGGAATCCATGCGGATGTTCGTCGTGGCCTCGACTTTCGAGAGCTGGAACGGGCCCAGGCTCTGCGAAATGCCGTTGAATATTGCGACGTGCTGATTGAATTCACCGACGTAGTAGCGAGTCTGCGTCCACGCATAGCCGAGCCACAGCCCGGCGACCACGAAGATGGCCAAGACGGCGGCAATGGCCGGCGTCAACCAGCGCCGCTTCCGGGCGACAAGCGGTTGCGGATCCTGGCGGTCCTGTTCGGCCTTGTGGGTCAGCACCGTGGCAGCCCGGCGTGCAACGCTGCGTCCGGCTATGGTCGGGATCGAACCCGTATCGGCCGCGGTCGCGGCAGCCCCGACCAGCTCGTGCGGACGGCTTGCGAGCTCTTCGCGGAGGATCTCCGCCGACAGGTGCTCGCCAAGGTGCGGGTCTGTCGCCGTCGGAGGCTCGGTGGTCCCGGCAGGTTTTGCCGAACCCGCTACAGGACGCGGCGCTGCGGGCTCCGCGGCGGCGGATGGCCCGGCGTCGGACGTTGTTTCCGGCGGCGCTACGGCAGGCGTGACCCCGCCGGCCGCGGGGCTGTTGGCTCCGGATTTTTTGGCCGGGGCCGCCGCATCGCTGCCGTGCGAGCTGTCCTTGCTCGGTGCGGACTTCGCGGGATCGGCCGCTTTCGGCGGCACCTGCGCTTCCGGGACGACGTCGACGGCGGCCGTGCTGAGGTTATCGCCGGTCTCTTCCACGATTTCCAACAGCACCACGGTGACATTGTCCGGAGCCCCGTTGGCGAGAGTGAGCTCAATGAGGAGCTCGGCGCATTCGGCGAGGTCCTTGGTTTCGCGGACTACTTGCTCCACGACTGCGCCTTGGACGTAGTTCAGGCCGTCGGAGCAGAGGAGCCAGCGTTCGCCCGGTTCGACGTCGAGCTCGTCGAGGTCCAGCTCGGGGCTGGCGTCCACGTCGCCCAGGACGCGCATGAGGACGTTCTTGTGCGGGTGGGTTTCGGCTTCCTCGGGGCGCAGCCGGCCTTCGTCGATCAGCCTCTGCACGAAAGTGTGGTCCACGCTGATTTGCTCGAATTTGCCATTGCGCAGGCGGTAGGCGCGGGAATCGCCGATGTGCGCGAAGTGCAGCCGCCTGCCTTCGAGCAGCAGGGCGGTGACCGTGGTGCCCATGCCCGCGAGCTTCGGGTCTACGTGGACGAGTTCGGAGAGGAGGGAATTGGCAGTCTGGATTTCGTCCGCGAGGACTGTTTCCGCGCCGTCCGGGTAGGAATCGTGATCGAGGTGGATCATGTCCAGCACGGTGGATGCCGAGGCGACGTCCCCGCCCGCGTGCCCGCCCATGCCGTCCGCGACGACGGCAAGATGCCGGCCGGCATATGCGGAGTCGTCATTCTTCGAGCGGACACGCCCGACGTCGGACCGCGCCGCGTAACGCATGATGAGGGGGAGCTCCGGAGGCAGCGCTTTGCCTTCGGAAGGCTGGGGGGAAGCCATGGGCTACGCCCTCAATTCGATGACCGTCTTGCCGATCCTCACGGGGACGCCAAGCTCCACCGGCAGGGCTCGGGTCAGTTGCTGATCGGCGAGGTAGGTGCCGTTGGTGGAGCCAAGATCTTCGATGAACCATCGGCTGCCCTGGGGGAACAAGCGCGCGTGCCTGCCCGAAGCATAATCATCCTCGAGGACCAAGGTGGCCTCTTGTGCGCGGCCCAGCAGAATGGGGCTCGCGGCCAAAGGAAGCGTGGTGCCCTTGAGCGGGCCCTCGACGACGACGAGCTGGTGCGCCTGCTGCTTCACGGGCTGGGGCGGCGCCGGGGCGAGCTCCGGATGCTTGCGTACTTCGCGCGCCGTCGGAGTTCCCATGGCTGCCTTGCGGCCGATCACGAGATCGCGACGCATGGTCGAGACGATGCTGAAGATCAGTATCCAGAGCAACAGCAGGAAGCCGAAGCGGAGTGCGGTGATGGTCAGTTCGCTGATGTCGCTCACGGGCGCCCACCAGAGGGCTGGGGGAGAAGTCTGAAGATGATCTTGGTCCGTCCCATGGTGATGGTGGATCCGTCAGTAAGTTCTACACTGCCGTCCACTTTATGGCCGTTGACGTAACTTCCGTTGGTGGAACCGAGGTCGACGGCGCGGATGACTCCGTCTGCCGTCTGGATTTCCAAGTGCTTGCGGGAGACGCCGGTATCGTCCACCAGGATGTCGGCTTCGGATGACCTGCCCAGCACGATGGAAGGCGCGTTGAGGGAATAGCGTTGTCCGCCGATGTCCAGGACAGGCTGGAGCCGTGTGGGCTCGCGGCTCGGAGCGGCGGGCACAACGGGCCGGGGAGCAACGGGCGCGGCAGCCCCGCCGGATTTCTCGGTGCGGGACGTGATCTCGAAATGGCCTTCGCGCTGGGCATCGTCGTGACGGAAGGAGATCCGTACGGGACCCTGCAGAATGTAACCTTGGCTGCGCACGTGCTGGATGACGACGTCGCACAATTCTTCGGCCAGGGGAGTTCCCCAGTCCTGGGCGCGCGCGAAGTCTTCATCGCTCAAGAGAACGTCGAAAACGTTGGGTGCCAATGTTCGGCCGGCTGAAATGGTGATGGACTTGTTGTCCAGTTCACGGCGAAGCTTGCTGGCGATTTCCACCGGCTCCACCCGCGCCCGCGACCCGGTGGAGAAGACGCCTCGGACGGCCTTTTCGATGCCACGCTCAACCCTGTCAAGCAAGCCCATGGTCCTTCTCCTTCCGCTTCGTTGACCCGGCAGTATCAGTAGCCAAGACGAATCCCCGCAGTGGCCGGAGCGCACGCAGGAAGCCTGTCTTCAACCCCGATACTACTGGGCAAGACTGTGAATGGCCTTATTCCACAACGGCCGGAACGCCGGAAAAGTTCGCCGGACTGCATCATTCCGGGATGCTTCTCGCGTGATTTCCGCATCATCTGGGGGACCGGCAATCCGTGGCGTCCCAGGGTTTTACGGCCCCGTCCCGGGTCGATTGGCGTTTTCAACAGGTTGTCCGTTATGCTTGATCTCGCTGCTTTCGCAGGGGTGAGGCCGGGGAAACCTGGTACGGCCCGGGCGAAAGAAAGTTGCGCGCGAGTGGCGGAACGGCAGACGCGCTGGCTTCAGGTGCCAGTATCCGAAAGGGTGTGGGGGTTCAAATCCCCCCTCGCGCACGCAATTCAAAGGAACCCCGGTCTCTGACCGGGGTTCCTTTGTTTAACTCACCGAACTCCCTCGCAACTCCCGGGTTATAGGACAAAACGTGTGTAAATCCCGCGCGTGTCACGTGCGTCCTGCCCAACCTTTGCGGGCCCAGAGGCCTTCCTCTGCGGTGGCTGTGTTGCCGTATTCCTCGGGTCCG
>NZ_JAYKZI010000009.1:0-12894 GCF_036662515.1 Arthrobacter sp. S2(2024)
GATCAACGGCACCGAGCAGACATTCCCGCCCGCCATCCCCGCCGACAAACAGGCAGTCCTCAACGCGATCCGGAACCCGCGGGCCAGGCACTAAGCCGAATGACCGAAGTCAGGTGGACATCTGAGCGGGAAACGGGACTGTCCGATAAACGGTGTGTGGATCTGGCCGGTTTTCATTAGTGAATGTTTCTTTCGAAGCGGCCGGCGAGGGTAATCGCGAACGCGTTAAGCGCTGGCTTCCAACTCATCACCCGCCCCGCTCGGCGCTGAAGCAATCCGCCGGATCGTCACCGCGTTCGGTCTCACCCCGGGCTAACAAAAAAGGTGCCTGAAGTCGTTCCTCGGGACTCCGAGCTTTGGCATTGGATAGCTAAATTGCTAGTGCTTTCTCTCTACTGCCGTCGCCGGTGAGTCCTCCTCCTGCACAACCTGAAGGACATCGTTAGCCGCTAAGACCAGGTAATCCGTACCGTCGATCTTAACTTCCGGAATATCGTGCTTGGCGTAAATCCGGACGAACTTTCCGGGCTCGACTTTCACTGGCAGTCGGAGCTCGGTAACTTCCGCATGGCCGGTTCTGAACATCTCTTCCGCAGTGATGGTCACGACACCTTCGTCGGTTGTCGGGGGTACGTCTCTAGTCGGTTGGGTTCTACGGCTCTCAACAGGCGTGCGCTGTGCGATGCGACCGGTTTTGGCGTCAACCGGTCGACCGAGCTCCTTCAAGATCCTTGACCGTTCACGAGCAGCCTTAATGACCAGTGGGTTATTCGCCTTCAGTCGAAGCTTCATCCTCTATACCCTCGCCTTCGTCTGAATCCTCAATGAACAGCTCATCTAGAACCGACGCTATAAGTAGCTTATCGCTCGCATTGGCCCATGTAGAGACTGAAAGGTCACTAAGTATGATCAGACCCACTCCCGCTCGAGTTTCGTCCCCTGAGGCGACCTCGGCGCAAGCCCACTCGAACCTTTCCCACCAGTGTTCCCGACCCTTGAATTCTCGCTCGCGAGTCTCCTGCTTTTCGTTCACCGCGTCGACATGAGAACGGGTTTTGGAACCTTGCACCCAAGAGACAATGGACGAAATACCGACGGCTACAAGAGCAATCGCCGACGAGATTGTCGCCGCTACCCCCTGAGCGGTCCAGTTCGGCCCGAACAGCTCCCCCCAGAAATCTGCTGTCGGTTGCATACTCCGATGCTACTCGAAGACGACAATGGTTTCCGGGAGGTCCTGTCCGGAGGCGGTGAAGACGGCAGCCCCTGACCTGCTACTACCGGTCGCCTGGCTCCCGGCAACCAAAAGCACCAGCATCCCGCTGCGGATCGCGGTGGGCGTCGTGGCACTCGTACTGCCGTGGTGGGAATCTTGATGGCCGGCATGGCGGAGCCATCACGCCGTTCAACGGATGGATGAACTTCTTCCTCATCGTGGGTTCGATCGGCTGCCTCACTATTAGGATCGTCATCCTAGATGAGCAAGGCAACAACGGCGGGGCAACCCCTTGGCTGGTGCCATCCGCCGGTCTGAGTGCTCGAACGTCTCAGCTTCATGGCCGTTGGGAACATAGGGCTGCCGGGCACAACTATCATCAAATAGCTGGCGAGGTTTGCTTGGTTTCATCTGAACCGCCCGATGTCAGCTAGGGGCGCCCTCGGCGCAACAAGGGAGAGCCACACGCAGGCCCGGGAGCCGGAAAGATTCCTTCAACGTGAAAGTTCCTGTAGCTGGGCAAAGTTTCCGAACCACGACGCTGGTTGCCAAAACTGCACGACAGCCCCTCAACCCGGCGACTGGCCCCTATGAAAACGACGATCCAACATAGGAACCAGAGCGCAATCACGGCTCGGAGGCCACGATGCCAAGCACAACGCCCCCAGCGATCCCGGCAGCGGTAAGCCAGAAGGGGCTACTGGACGGAAGGTCAACTATCAGCACTTGGTCGAAGCCAGGAGGAAGAGACCCGCAAAAAGCCCTTCCTTTCGCGATGAGCGCCGACACCGACGCTGACACAACTGAGGGCAGCGAGTCGACCTATCTGCAGGTGTCGGTATCGTCGTCACGCCCCGGGTGCCTGACTATCTCGACACGATGGAGGTTCCCGCTGGCACGTGAGCAGCGGTCGGCACCGAGGGTGAGTACCCGGCTGCGCTGCAGGATGACTGGGCAGCGACGGCGACAGATTGCTTTCCTTGTCAAGCAGCTCGAGTTTACGCTCCAGATCAATGCCTTCAGATTACTGGGGCATGACCAAGTCATCGTCGAGCACTTCCACGTGTGTATAGGGACTCCGGGATCCAGACTAGCCACAACACCTGTCAGCGATTCTCGGCTTCCGAAGTATGACCGTCTTCGTTCTCGATGAGACCGTAGGGCGGGTCATCAGGGCTCTGCGAGTAGCGGACCACGACATGCAGGTCGGCCACAGACGGCGGCTGGTTATCGACGAAAATGATCTGCGCGCCGGCGTTCTTGGCGAGCCAGCTCACGACGTGGCGGTAGATGTTCTCCACGATGTTGCGGCTGCGAGCGGTGATGAGCAGGCCGATTTCAGCACCGTCATCGTCCGCCCCTGGATCCGGCATAGTCGGGACAGTGATAGCCCCGGGAACGAGATTCTTCTGGGGGCTGTCGACTATAAGGAATCCGGGATGGCCCGAACCCTCCTCGAACGCCAACTCGAAGAGCGCGAGTTCCCAGGCGAGTGCTATCAGCGTCATGGCCCCAGAAGAACCGACTTTGTCATATCGGCGCCCTCGAACGAACGGCACGAGGTTCCTCTCAACGTGCACGAGATTGACCTTCGGATAGCCGAAGTCTTCGAGGATGTTGAACAAGCGTTCGCCGATGCGGGTGAGGGTCGTGTCGCGAGGCGTCGCATTCTTCAGGTATCGCGCCTTGCGCGCTCTCGCTTCCTTGAGGGCGGCTGACGTGTGCAGAAGTTCCAATTCCTTTTGCTGTAGTTGCAGCAGCATCTGCCGTGCTCGGAGCATCGTCTTAAGCTCGACGCGAGTGTCAGCGACAGATTGCTGGATTTCGTCGCGTTCCATCAAGAATGGCGAGATAATATCGCCGGAGACCCGGTCTAGCGCTGATTGCGCCTCTCGTACCGCTGCGTTGGCGGCGCCCAGGTTCCTCCGAAGCTTGTCGCCCTCTGCGCGCACTTCCTGGGCGAACTCGAGGAGCTGGTTCAGGCGGCGCACAAGACTGCGTCGTTCCGTACTTAGGTCGGGAACGCTCTGGCCATTGGTGACGTTTGTGGTCAGGTGGGAGTCGCACAGTGAGCATTCGTTCTCGACGACCTTGGGCGGCGATTGGAGCTTGCTCTGGCAGGCCGGGCATGTCACCACGGTGAGCGAGTCGAAGAGGTTCAGCGATTCAGCGACGAGATCGAGTCGTCGGATCTCGTCGGCATACTGAGCGCGGAGGGGCTCAAGCCGCCGTGCAAGGGTGTCCCGGTCTCGCAACTCAGCCTGGATGAGCTGTGCTTGCTTCTCGCTCCCGGCGTAGTTTGCGCGTAGCTCGACGGTGAAGTCGCCGCGGGCGGAGATGTTGCCGTCGATGGCCCGCTTCTGTGCGTTGAGCTCGGCTACCCGGATTCTGAGCCGGTCCGACTTGGAGTCGATCTCCTCGATGGTGGTGAACCCCGCATCGGTCATGAACGTCCGAAGCGTTTGGACAGCTCGCGCGAGCTCCCGTTCCTCCGCGCCGAGTTCTTCGACGGCCCTGGACAGCGTCGACTGCTCGTTGTCCGAGACGCCGAACAGAATATTTACGACCTGGTTGAGCTTGATGGAACGGGGCGGTTGTCTTTCGTACGCGAGGTCGCCGTTATCGAGCCTCCGATTGGTGAGAAACCAGAGCGGCTGAAGGTCTCTGAAGCTCAGTGCGTTGGTTTTCGAGTCTGCCTGAGACGGCGCCTGATCCAGGCGGAGTCCGCTGAGACCACACAGCTGCAGGAGATAATGGGACAGCGAGTCGGCGTCGGCGGGGTCGGACGTGAAGGACCGAACGGGCGTGCCAGACATCGTATCGAGGTCACCGGTGTAAAGGTAGGCATTCGTTGTCTTCGTGCCAAGCGCTCTCTCGACGACGTACTGTGCGGGGTTAGCGTCGCCCGGTCCGGTGACGTCGATGGCAAGCTGAGCGGATCGTACGTTCGCCATCACCTCATCATGTTCGGGATGCTCTTTCGCGCCGAGGCACCAGTCGACGAACTCCAGCACGGTGGTCTTACCGGTGCTGATCTCGCCGGCGATAATCGATAGCGGCCGGACCAGCTCCTTGTCGTGTGGGTCTGTGAAGTCGACGCGGTACGAGTGCTTTGGGCCGACCAAGCGGAGGGCTCGTATGTTGAAGGCGGGAAGATTCGTCATGGGAGTCGTCGTTTCCTAGAAGAGCATGTCGCGCGATGCGAGCCCGGAGGCCTCAGCCTCGAACTCGTCGATTGTTGGACTGTCGATGAGGTCAAAGAGCACCGGGTCCACTCGAAGCCATGTTTCGAGGTGCTCTCGCATCTTCGTCGAAGAAAGCTTCATCACAAGAGGAGCAACGGTCGCAACACTGAGCCGGTATGCGTCGGCGTACACGGAGCACAGACTGTCCGCTGATTGCTGCCCCAATTCGGTAACGGTGAAGACTCTCTGCCCCTCGTGTACGGTGAGTCGCACAAGCCCGAAAGCGACTAGTTGGGCGATGTCCGAAGTCACTCGTTCCCGCCGAGAAACGAAGCGCTGGCTCGGCGAGGCGTATGCGATGGAGTGGCGGCCGAATCCTTGCAGCCGTAGCTGATTAGAGGCGGGAGAATCCGCGTCCAACACGAGGAACGGGTTCGCCGACAGGAACTCAATCACCGAAAGCCGCTCGAGATCCAGCTTGCTCTCCTGGGCTTGTGCGCCCACCAGAACGAGGATGATCTGGGCCATCCGAAAAGCGGGTACGGACTCCGCGCGTAGCGTCGAAGCTGCATGCTCGGTGGTGTCAACCTGGGCGTTCACGTTTCCTCCTCCGTTCCTTCCTCGTGGTTTGGGCTAGAAGAGCTGTTCGGGACCCGCGAACGGTGGTCTTTGGCGACATCACGCCAGTCCCTAACCCAACCCGCGCGGCCGTTGTCCACGGCTTGATGGAGCAGGCCAACGCCGTGAAGGACGTGCGCTCGGAGGCTCGCGGCCTCCTGCGCGTGACTTGTCTCGATGCCGCCGACTACGTCGCCATACAGTTGCGGGAAATGCCGGTCCGTCGACATCCGAAATGCAGTGTTGAAGGCTGTCGACCAGGTCGATGAAACTCGCACGCGCCATGTCGAGAGCGCCGAGACTTCGGGCTGAATACCCTTGTCCGTGACCTCGCGCTCCAAGATCTCCGCGTTGAAGAACGCCTCTCGGGCAGCAAAAGTCTCTGGCAATCCGGCTTCGTCCATCTGGCGCACGAAGAGAGCGCCATCATACTTGGTGTCGTCAACAAGTTCCTCTAGTCCCCGTGGCTCTTCGAGGTCAGCGGTTCTCAGCGGCAGCGGAAATAAAGGCGAGAAATAGTGGTTCCGAACGTCCGCCGCGGCCGAAGCTTGGAGTCGTCGCCGCAGCCGCCCTGCGGTCTGGAGGCTCACCGTGAGGGTGTCGGCCTTGGACGTTCGCTTTTTCCACCCTTCCCACCAGGTGAGCATCGGACCATCCAGTTCGCAGGGGATGCATAGCGTCCAAGACGCGATCTTGTAGCCGTTCTCGTGGGCAGCCTTCTGCGCCGAATTGTACGAGTCTCGAACGTCGCCCTGCTGTGTCTTAGCGAACCCGTCGATGAAGTACTTCGACTGCCAGATGTGGACTTCACCTTCTTTTCCGAGATCGCCGACGTAGGCGTCGATGCCCCAATCGCCCGGGTTCGCTTGAACCTCCTGGACATCGGGATGAACGATCCCGACAATGTCTGCAATAAGTCGTTCGAACGCGTCGCGAGCACCCGAGGGGCCAGCGAATCGCGTTTCAAGGAACCGGAAGTCGACGTCGCCGGAGCCCACCACAGCAATTTGATCTGACAACCAGCCCCCCAAGCCCCGTTCGGTAGCATCAGCATATCCATAACCCATGCGACCGCATATTCCGCGGTGGTGCTTATCCGGCCTCCTCATTGCCGCGGAACTCACAGTACAGGCGGCGTTTTCACTGACACGCCGCGGAGGATGACTGGTTCCCGTCGTACAGGTGGCGGCTCGGCCGGGGCAACCTATCAGTGCGATGCTCGACTGTTCCTATGACTTCAGCACAGCCACCTGCGAGTTCTGGCTCATGGTAGAAGGCGCCTGCTCGGGGGAACTCACAGGCAGCGAGGTGCGGGCGAGTTCACTGCGCGGTGAGGCTACTGTCTAGCGGGCACTTGACGGCCGCAGAACGCGCCCCCGCGTGGCGCTCCTTGATTGGTACACGTGTTTCGCAACCTGTCTGCCTTGTAACCCAAGAAATGTAGACGGTTTCAGTTGCCCGTGATGTTGCGTATTGGATCTTCAATCCCACGGAGGCAAACAAAGCAGACGTAAGTGTGGACGCTGTCCACACCCTCTTTGGCAGGACAAACCTCGGAGCGCGACTCTCGCGGGCACGCCTAAAACCGCCGTCAGGGGCGCCCTATAGCGAGATCGCCGAAGTCATGTCGTTCCCGCTCCCCCGGCCCCATGAATAAGTGTAAGGCCACCCCAGGCCCACCCGACCAAACAGGAACGAGGAACCGCATAAACCCACCCACAGCAGGCCGAGGTCCCGCCAACCCACACACCTTCATAGGCCAACGCGGCGGCCAGGCCAAAGCCCGCCCCCGTAGCGTCAGAGGCACTTGTCAAGCTTTGTCAACACGTTAAAGCAAAAACCCCCTCTGACGAGGGGGAATGCTGTGCCCGAGGTGGGACTCGAACCGCATTCCAGGCCTTGAAAACACTGGGAAGTCCCGAAAACATGCCGAGTACGGCCCAGTCCGGCACCGGTACGGCCGAGTCCGACGCCAAATCTGTTGACACTGTCAACACCCCCTATCTGACAGAATTTGAATAACACAGAGCGACTGCCGCCCCCCGTTTGAGGAGGAACGGAAGTCGCTCTATCTTCGGCTGCAACGGCATCAGGCCAACTCGTCCTGGATGCATCCGTTCGCGACAGATGTGTCGGCTCGAATCTGGTCACGGCGGTCCCCCTTCATGCGTCCCATGAGCCGAAATGCAGGAACTCCCATGAGCTTGCGACGTGCACGTCGCGTCACCGCGGAGCCATGGCGAATGGGTGGGATGAAACAGCGAGGTGCCCAGCCCCAGGTGGCCGTCGGGGATACGGAAGGCGTGGTTGCCTCGTTGTCAGCGGCCGGCGGAACTCCTCACCCATGCCAGCGCCCGGTCCCGTCGGATGTCGTCATTACGGACGGTTTCAAGCCGCACGGCAATCGTGTCCGCATCGACCAGCCCATGCTCAAGGAGAGCGTTCACGAACACGCGATCCTTGGCCCGGCCGGCAATGAGCTTGGCCGCACATAGATCGTGCGGTTCCAGACACAGTCCGGTCCGGCCATTGGTGTTGGCGTTATTGACCCTCACAAGCCGGTCCGTCCAGCCCTCGGGCAGCACCGCCGTGTCCATGCCCACGCCCTGGACGTAAAACCCGTGTGTTTCGTGGAAGAACGACATCTCACCGATGGCCGCGTCCAGCTCGGTCGCCAACGACTGGGCATCATCATCCTCCATCGGAGCGACGTCGACTTCCTCGGACATCGTCGCCTCGAGCGGCAACTCGTCCTCCGTGAACGACCCCAGAATCGCCTGGCTGCCGATAATCACGACGGTGTCATGCCGGATGATTTCCGTCGCCGCCCGAATGGCGTGCTCCAACTGGCTACGATCCATGCCGCGTAGCCTTGTGAATGGCCAAAAGCCTCTCCTCATCTGTCAGCACTCCGGCAAACGGCGTCATCTGCCGGAGGTCAATGGACCGCTCGTCCGGGCGGAGCATCACCTCAATAAGGTTCTCGACCGGGCCAGCGAGCAACGCCGACCAATCCCTCACCCACCCCTCGGCAAAGGAGCCCCGGGACCTTGCCGAAAGACGGGCGAGGTTCACCTTCGCCTTGCTCAGAACAGCCTGAGGATCGACACGCAACTTCTCGGCAACGGCCCGGTGCAACTCATAGGACACCCGCTCCTCCCGCCGTTCAAACGCCGGCCGGCCGGCCCGGGCCTTCTCCAACAGACGCTGACTCACCGAAGGACTGACAGCCGTCGCCTTGGCGATCCCCCGAACCGTCATGCCCTCGACCCACAAAGAAAACACAGCTTCCGCCCGGCTATCCGAAGCCGCAACCATCTCCCGACGCGCCCTATTGGCCGCCTCGCCAGCAACTTTCACCTTCTGGATGAGCTCATCCGTCAACACGGTGGACATGCTTGTATGCTACCCGGGTACAGGTATTTTCTAAAAGCCAGCGATGAGAATACGGCGGCCCTTCGGCCGTTTCCTCGCTCTGCCATCACAGCTTGGGCCAACCTCGCGACGCCGAACAGCCGCCTCTCACCCTGTCATAACACCCTCTTTCGGGTGTCATGACACCGCGTAGACTTGGTCGTGAAGGTCAAGCCCTCTGAAAGGAGCGCGCCATGTCGGCAGGGACGCCACGGCACACGATCCGGGTCAGCGACGAACTGTGGAATGAAGCGCACCGCAAAGCCGTGCGGGAAGGCACCTCCGTGTCCGAACTCATCCGTATCCGGCTCCGTGACTACGTCGCGGCCCCGGTCGAGCACCGGCACACCATCGCAGACTCCCTCGGGTACCTGGTCCCGGATGCATTCAACGATCTGCACGGCCCCGCCACCGGAACTGTGGAACTTCCGCTGCACCTGGACTGGGGACCGGAAAGAAGCTACAACGTGGACGACGACGGCAGCTGCTCGGTGCTGTACCAACTCACCCTGCAGAATTCCGAATCCATCCAAGAAATCTGCCGCATCGTCCACCCAGGACGCCTGACGGCCCTGTGGCCAACCATGATCCTGCCCGCACGCTGCAGGCAGCTCTGGGAAACCAGCTTCCCCCAGCTCCCCGCCACCCGCGAAGCGAAGGAACACCCGTCATGGACCACGCTCAGCGCGTAGCAGCAGGATCGCCCTCGAAGCCCTGGCCGCCGACGGCTTCCTCCTCGCCGGCGGCCAAGCCCTCATTGAACACGGCATCACCGAACGCCTCTCGGACGACATCGACCTCTTCGCCCTCCACCGCCGCCACACCCCGGCAACCTTCACCGCATCGGTACAGAAAATGACAGCCGCCCTCGAAGCCGCCGGATACACCGTCGAGATCACCCGACACTTCGAGGAATTCGCCAGCATCACCGTAGGGCACAACGAAGAAGCCGTCGTCATCGACCTTGGCCTCGACTGGTGGGAGAACTCCCCCGCCATCATCGACATCGGCCCAATCCTGTCCCTGAAAGACTCTGTTGCATCCAAACTGCTCGCCGTCTACTCACGCGGATACGCCCGCGACTACCTCGACGCCTACTCCATCATCACCAGCCACCGCTTCATCCACCAGCAACTGATCACCCTCTGCCAGCGCCGGGACCCGACACTGGACCTGCCAACGTTAGCCGCCGCCATCGCCAGGCACCGGACACTCCCCACCACCGAATTCACCAAATACGGCCTCCACCCCAGCGAACTCCCCACCCTCAGCACCACCCTCCTGGACTTCGCCACGATAATCCACAACGCCTCATCAGCCGACTGACCTGCCGGGCGGACATTGTCTCTTCCGGAAATCGTCAGAAGGCGTCCAGGTCGGTTTCAACCAGGGCTGCGAGCTTGTCCAGGGCCTCTTCGGCGCCAGCGCCCTCGGCGCGCAGCACTACCGTGTCGCCGTTGCCGGCGCCCAAGGTCATGAGGGACAGGATGCTCGAGGCGTCCATGGCTTCGTCCTCCGGGGTGCCGTCCAGGGCGATGGTGACCTCGACGTCCAGTTCAGCGGCGGCTTCGGCGAAGATTGCCGCGGGACGGGCGTGCAGACCGGAGGCGCTGGCGACTACGGCTTTGAGTCGGTCATGGGGTTCTCCTTCAGGATGGGGATCGATGAGGGTCGGGTGAAATCCAGGGTGCTTCTACAGGCCCAGTTCGGCCAGGATCGGCAGGCGGGCCCGCACGGAGTCGCGGCCTTCCGCGGCTGTGGCGGCTCCCACCGCCAGGGCCGCCACCTCCTGCGCCTCGGCCAGGGTGACGGTCTTCAGCACCGCGCCCACGGCGGCGAGCGAGCGGGACGTCATGGAGAGGGTGTTCACCCCAAGGCCTGTGAGGACGACGGCGAGGGCCGGGTCCGCGGCGGACTCGCCGCAGACGCCCACGGCCTTGTCCCCAGCGGTCTTCGCGCCTTCGACGGTCAGCTGCACCAGGCGCAGAACGGCCGGCTGCCAGGGGTCGTTGAGCCCGGCGAGGGGGCCGAGCATGCGGTCCGCGGCCATGGCGTACTGGGTGAGGTCGTTCGTGCCGAGCGAGGCGAACTCGACTTCCTGAAGGACACTTCCGGCGGTCAGCGCGGCGGAGGGGACCTCCACCATGACGCCCGGCGTCTTCAGCCCCGCGGCGGCACACAGGCTGGCGAAGTGCGCGGCCTCGGGCCGGGTGGCGATCATCGGGGCCATGACCCACACGTCCGCCTCGGAGTCAGCGGCCGCCCGCGCAATCGCGGAGAGTTGGCGATCCAGCACGCCCGGGGTGGTCCAATCGGTGCGGTAGCCGCGGACGCCCAGGGCGGGATTCGGCTCTGTGGAATCGGTCAGGAACGGCAGGGGCTTGTCCGCCCCGGCGTCCAGGGTGCGGACCACCACCTTCTTTCCTGGGAAAGCCGCGAACACGGCTCGGTAGGCGTCGGCCTGCTCGGCCACGGACGGCTCGGTGTCCCGCTCCAGGAAGCAGAACTCGGTGCGAAACAAGCCCACGCCCTGCGCGCCCATGCCCGCGGACGCCTCAGCGTCCTTTGCGTTGCCCACATTGGCCAGCAACGGCACCGGGTGACCATCCGCCGTCGTACCCGTGCCATCGAAGGAAGCCAGGGTCGCGGCACTGACCGCCCACTTCGCGGCCGATTCCCGCTCCGGCTCCCCCGGTTCCGGGACGACGACACCGGCAGCGCCGTCAACGTACACCTCCACGCCGTCGTCGATCGCCTCGATGCCCGCTGCCGCGACGACGGCAGGTAGGCCGAGGGAGCGGGCGATGATGGCGGTGTGGGACTGGGGTCCGCCGCCGGAAGTGGCCAGGGCCAGGACCACGGTGGTGTCCAGGGTGGCGGTATTGGCCGGGGCGAGGTCCTCGGCCAGGAGGATGAACGGGGTGGCGGAGCTGGGGATGCCCGGGGCGGGGACGCCGCGCAGCTGAGCGACGATGCGGGCGCGCACGTCCAGTACATCAGTGGCGCGTTCGGCCATGTACCCGCCCAGGGCCTTGAACCGGGCGGCCACGCCCTCGGCGGCCTCCCACACGGCCCGTTCCGCGCCGGTGCCGGCCGTGATCAGCTTCCCGGCGGCCTTCAGAAGCATGGCGTCCTTGGCCATCAGGGCCGTGGCCTCCAGCACAGCCTTGCCGTCCTCACTGGCCCGCGTGGCACGCTCCCGGAGCTCGTCGTGCACGGCAAGCGCCGCGGCCTTCAGGCCAGCGATGGCCTCCGCCGGGTCCGTCCCGGCGGGCAGGGCATCACTGGTGGCCGGCTCCGCCAACGGCTCCGGCATGTGCTTGACAGTAGCGATGACGCGGCCCGGATTGACTCCGACTCCCTGAAACCCTGTGGTTCCTGCAGTTTTCAGAGCTGTTGCTTTCATTGAAGTTCTCTTTCGTCTGTTCGGCTCAACAGTGCCCAGCGGGCGTCAATGCTGCCGGTTGATTGAGGAAGGATTGTGACGGCGTCAGTGCACCGTGCCGCGACCATGGCTCTGTAGGCATGCTGCTCGGCCCTGGAGCGCGAGACGCATCTCGGTTTCAGCGGTATTCGTTCACATCCGCAACGAGGCGTGCCACGTGCAACGCCAGGTAGGCGACCTCGTCCCGGGTGAGGCTCGTGTCCAGTCCCATTTCCAGGAGGTACTGGATCTTGGCGGCGCAGACGACGGCCTCGGGGTGGCTCTGGACGATCGCGTCCACGAGTACGGAGGACTTCTCAGAGATCTGTTTGCCCGAGGCGACTCGGCTGAACAGGTATCTCAGATGGGTGACGAAGCGTGCCGCGTTCATGGACTGCTGGTCCACGGTGAAGCCGAAGGTCTTATCCACCAGCGCGAACGCCTGCGCGATGACACCGGTCATATGCATGGCCTTCTCCATGCCGGGGGTGGCGAACTGGGCGTTCACGAAGTGCATGGCCAAGGCGACCGCTTCGTCGTCGTGCAGTCTCACGCCCAGGGACGCCTCCACCAGGCCCAGCGCCTCGCGTCCCGTGGAGAGCTCCTTCGGGTACAGCTGGGAGACCTCCCAGGCCAGCGGGAACTGCGCCGGGATCCCCGCCTGCAGCCGTTCGACGGCGAAGCTGAGATGGTCAGCGAGCGGTACCACCAGGGCTTGGCTGACCCGCAGGTCGAGCCGCTCCCCCGCCAGCGCCGCGACCTCGCCGGCTGCATTCAGGCAGTCCAGGGGGATGTCATCCAGGAAGCGGGCAAGCCGCTCCACATTGGCGTTCTCCGCCGCGACGAAGACCTGGTCTGCCACTTCGCGGGAGATTTCATCACCCGGTCTGCGGCCGTGGCCGAGGCCCCGTCCGATCACCACAAGGTCCTTGCCGTCGTCATCGATCGCCAGGACCGCGTTGTTGTTGAGCACGCGCTTGACTTGCACGTCTCACCGTTCCTTCCATCAACAGTTCATGGGGTGGTGGGGGGGGGGA
>NZ_JAYKZI010000009.1:13071-122668 GCF_036662515.1 Arthrobacter sp. S2(2024)
GTGACTCACCGCCGGTGGCGATGACGTCCTGGTACCAGAAGAAGCTGTCCTTCCGTACCCGGGCCAGTTCCTTCAGATCGTCCTCCGTGCGGTCCACATAGATGAACCCGTACCGCTTGGAGATGCCCTGATGGGTCGAGATCACGTCGATCGCAGTCCAGGGGCAGTAGCCGAACACGTCCACGCCGTCGCTGATGGCCAGGCGGATCTGTTCCAGGTGTAGCTTCAGGAACTCGATCCGGTAGTCGTCCCGGACCCGGCCGTCCACCAGCTCGTCCAAGGCACCCAGGCCGTTCTCAGTGATGATGAGCGGCAGCTGGTACCGGTCCCAGAGGCGGCGCATGGTGGTGCGGAAGCCCACCGGGTCGATCTCCCAGCCGAAGGCGTTGACGGGCAGATGTTCGTTCTTCACCGCTCGGTAGAGTCCCACCTCGCCGCGTACGATCTGCTGGTCCCCGCCCCGTACCTGGATGTCCGAGGAATCCCCGCGGGACGCACCCACGGTCTGGGTGGAGTAGTAATTGAACGCGAGAAAGTCCGGCTTCGCGGCGACCAGCAACTCGAGGTCCCCGTCCAGGATCTCCGGCTCCCAGCCCTTCGACTTCAAGTAGGCCCAGGCCAGGTTGTGGTAGCTGCCCCGCACGGACAGGTCCACGTAGAGCAGGTTGCGGATGGCATCCCAGTCGTCCGCCGCCACGACGTCCTCCGGAGCGGACGTGGCCGGGTAGACGGAGACGATGTTCGGGGCCGGCCCGATCTTCGCCTCCGGCAGCAGCTCATGACAGAGCACCATTGCCCGGGCCTGGGCAAGGAACATGTGGTGGTTCTGCTGATAGAGCTCCTTACCTCCCACCTGGCCGCTGCGGCCCGTGGTCCCGATGGCCCGGCCGTGCAGGATCATCATGTTCTGCTCATTGATGGTGAGCCAGAACTTCACCTTGGAGCCGTACTCCTGAAAAAGGACCCGGGCGTAGCGTTCAAAGGCGTCGATGGTGGCCCGCTCCGACCAACCGCCACGAGCGTCCAGCGCCGCGGGCAGGTCGAAGTGGTACATGGTCACCACGGGCTCGATGCCCTTGGCCAAGAGCGCGTCGATCACCCGGTGATAATGGGCGACGCCCGCGGCGTTGATCTCGCCGTCACCGTCCGGGATGATCCGGGTCCAGGCGATGGAGAAGCGGTAGGCATTCAGCCCCAGCTCTGCGAAGAGCTCCACGTCCTCGGCGTAGCGGTGGTAATGGTCCGCGGCGACATTGAAGTCCGTGACACCTTTCGGACGGTGCATGTGGATGTCGATCACTGACGCGCCCTTGCCATCGGCGTCCCAGCCGCCCTCCACCTGGTAGGCGGAGGTGGAGGCCCCCCAAAGGAAGTCCCCGGGAAATGGGGTGAGCTGTTCATGCTGCATTCTGCGGTTCCTTTCGTGGCTTCCTGGTCAGCGTCCGACGGCGGCGATCGCCGCGCCTGCCACCACGGAGCCGCTCTCGAGCTGCTCCACCGGTGCGTCCTTGGGACCGTTGGTCACCACCACCAGCACGGTGGCCGGGTGGCCGGCGGCCCGGATGGCGTCCAGATCGGCCGTGACAAGCGGCTGGCCTACCTCCACACGGGTGCCGCGTTCCAGCGCGCCGTGGAAGCCTTCACCCTTCATGGTCACCGTGTCGATGCCGACATGCACCAGCACCTCCGCGCCGTCGTCGGTCTTGATGCCGAAGGCGTGACCGGTCTTCATGGCCACAGCGATGGTGCCGCTCACCGGGGAGGCGATGACGCTCGAGGACGGCTCCACGGCAATGCCCGGGCCCATGGCTCCGGAAGCGAACACCGGGTCACTGACCTCGGCAAGCGGCACCACGGAGCCGGCGCAAGGGGCCGCGAGCTCCACGGTCTCGGCACGCACCAGCGTGGCCATGCCACCCGCACCACTGGCGACGACGGCGCTCTCGGCAACGGACGAGCGGCGGCCGGACGGTGCGGCGACGGCGTCGTCCGCTGCCGCAGTTGCTTCGCCGGCGGACTTTTCGAACTTGAACGAGAGGATGAAGGTCAGCACGGCGGAGACCACCGCGGAGATGACCAAGGCAATGATGATGTTGATCATGTTCGCCAGCGTGTTGTCACCGATGTAGAGGAGCACGGCAGGCAGGCCGGAGGATCCGGTGGCGAAACGGTGCGCCTGGGACAGGCCAGCGTACAGGCCGCCCGCGCCGCCACCGATCATGGCCGCGATCAGCGGGTACCGCTTGGGCAGAGCCACACCGTAGAGGATCGGTTCGGTGATGCCCATCAGGCCGGTGATGCCGCCGGCGGTGGCAATCTGACGCGTCTTCTTGTCCTTGGTTCGGAAAGCGACGACCAGAGACGCCGCACCCATGGCGATGTTGGAGACCAGGGCGCCCGGGCCGAAGATGCTCTCCTTGCCCGTCTGGGCCAGCTGGACGACACCGAGGGGCGCGATGCCGTTGTGCAGGCCGAACATGACCATCACCGGAAGGGTCGCACCGACCAACAGGGCCGGTGCCCAGGCGGCGTTGGTGCTGAGGAAGGTGAAGAACGAGCCCAGGTAGCCGCTGAGGATGCTGCCGATCGGGCCGAGGACGCCGAGGGCCAGAGTGCCCATGATGAGGAAGGTCAGCATGGGGACGAACACGAGGTTCACGGACTTCGGGATTACCCGGGTGAGACTGCGCTCCACGTAGTATTGGGCGAAGATGACCAGGATGATCGGGATGACCGCACCTGAGTAGTTCACCAGCGGGAAGGGTAGGATCTCGAAGAAGCTGACCGGCTCTTTCTTTGTCACCAGGGCCACCCAATTGGGGTGCAGCATCATGGCGGCGACCGCGGCGGCCAGGATGGGGCTGATTTTCAGCTTCTGTGCCGCGCTGAACGCCAGGAGCACGGGCAGGAAGTAGAACACCGCATCTGCGAAGAGGTTCACCAGCACGTAGGTCTGGGAGCCGGTGTTCACTACCTTCAGGACGACCAGCAGGGCCAGGAGGGCCTTGACCATACCAGCACCAGACAGAGCCGGGATGAGGGGCTGGAAGACGCTGGAGACGAACTCGATGACCGCGCTGCCCACGTTTTTGCGCTTGCCCTTGGCTGGGCCGTCGTCGTCCTTGGCGTTGGCAGACAGATCGCCGAGCTCGCGCTCCACTTCGTCAAACACGTCCTTGACGTGCATGCCGACCACCACTTGGAAAACTCCGCCCTTGGAGAGGGTTTTTGCGATGCCTTCAGTGGCGTTCAGTTCGTCCAGCGCGACGGCGGACTCGTCCTTGAGGGCGAAACGAAGCCGGGTCTGGCAGTGGTAGGCCTCGGTGATGTTGGCTTTGCCGCCAACCAGCCGCACGATGTCTGCGGCTAAGGGAGCGTATTGCTTGCTCATGATTTCCTCGCGTTCTCAGATCCGCCCTTCATTGGGCGGAGGTGTGAGGCAACGCGGCTTGAGCTGTTTCAGGTGATCCTGTTTCGGGGCACGAAAAAGGCCCAAGCCGGTTGACCGATGAAGGTCGCAGAGCTTGAGCCTTGCCTCGCCCGAAGCGAGTTACATACCCAGGTCTCGAAAGAACCAGCAACCATCATGTCAGGTGATATGAGTCACGTCAAGCGAAGCGGCCATCGGATCGATCGCGGGACGCATTGACCTCACCGATCGGGTGTCCCTCATGACCGGCCGCAAAGGTTGCAAGGCGTCGTGATCGGCACGAACCTGCTTGGCTCCGTTACCTCATCGGGGTATTCCTCGACCAGCTCACGAAAAGGAAACCGGCAAGCTGATCGAGGTCTTCTCGGACGGCCGTGTGCCTCTGATTGAGCCGGGCGTCGTCGACGCCGGACTGCCCAGCTCGATCAGCGGTCGGAGGGAGGGAGCCCTACCTCGGGTCGACGCGCACTGTCGCCGCGCGAGTCCTCGTTGAGGTCATCGGCGGTAGATACGGGCTGCCTGCGTATTTCTTCGCATAGGCTGCGTCGATGCGGTCGTTGATCTCGCCGTCCACCGGGGTGAACGCAACTTCAGCGTCGATGCCGCCGGCGCGGATGCGCCCAGCCCCCTGCGTCATCGCTGAGCTGCGCCAGCGGGATGCGGGCCCGTTGTACGCGGGAACGTACACGTCACCCTCGACGACGACAGACCAGATCCAGGTCGGTGTGCCCGGAGTCGTGCCGTCATCACGGTAGGGCGAGATGTGGAAGTCGTCGGTCGAGCCGATCTCCTCAAGCTGCTGCGGAGTCCAAGCCGTCATCCTTCATCGTCCTCCTGTGTCACTTGCCGCCGTAGACCGGGAAAGCGGTGTGCTCGCCGTAGTCCATGTCTTGCAGCTCGCGCAGCGCGGCCATGTCGTCATCGGCGATGACGAAGTCGACTTCGGCGTTGGAGCGCATGTGCTCGGGGTCGGCGGTCTTCGGCAGCGACACCGTGCCCAGCTGCAGCGTGTACCGGATGCACAGCTGCGGCACCGTCACCCCGTATCTCCCTGCTATCGCCCGCACCTCGGTGTTCTTCAGCATCTCCCCGTGGGCAATCGGCGAGTATGCCTGGACAAGGATGCCCTTGCTCGCACAGTAGGCCAGCAAATTTGCCGGCGTGTTGCCCGCGTGGACCAGGAGCTGGTTCACCTGCGGGACCACGGTCGCGGTGGACAGGATGGTGTCCAGGTCGGATTCCAGGAAGTTCGACACCCCAATGGAACGGACCTTGCCGGCTCGGTAGGCGGCTTCCAGGGCACGCCATGCCTGACGGTTCCCGTCTGCGTAGTCCCCGCCGCGAAAGTCGTCCCACGGCTGCGGAGAATGGATGAGCATCAGGTCGATGTACTCGAGCCCGAGCTTCTCCAGCGACCCATCGATCGCTGCCACCGCACCGTCATAGTCCTTGATTTCCGCAGCCAGCTTGGTCGAGACGAACAGCTCTTCACGAGCGACACTGCTGGTGCGGATCCCTCCGCCCACACCGCGCTCGTTGCCGTAGGCCTGAGCTGTGTCGATGTTGCGGTAGCCGATCTCGATCGCGGCCTTCACCGCGTCAGCAGCTTTGTCGTCGTCGATGAACCAGGTGCCGAGGCCCAGCTTGGGAATCTCGACGCCGTTGGCTAGTGTGTAGCTCTCGTTCAGAATGCTCATGCGCCTTCTTCGTTCTTCGGCAGCTGGGCGTACACTTCGTCGGTGACGGGCTCGAGCCATTCGTTGCTGACGTTCTCACCCGGGGTGATGAAGGCGACGTGGGAGAACCACGAGTCTGCCTTCGCCCCATGCCAATGCTTCGTGCCGGCCGGCACACGGATCACCGCTCCCGGCTCCAGGCTGATCGGCTCGGTGCCCTCTGCCTGGTACCAGCCGCTGCCCGCAGTGCAGATCAGGATTTGATCGCCTCCCCCATCGGTGCCGTGGTGGATATGCCAGTTGTTGCGGCATCCCGGCTCGAAAGAGACGTTGCTGACCGGCACGATCCCGCCGGCGAGCGGGGCCAGGTAGCTCTGGCCAATGAAGTACTGGGCGTAGGCGTCGTTCTTCTCCCCGAGAGGGAAGATCTGTGTGAAGTTGTTGTCAGTCATTCTGCTTTTCCTTATGTTGTGATCAGTGATTGACGTACGCCATGTGCTCGGGGTTGTAGCGGTCTCCGCGGACGCCGAGGCGCCGGGCGAGGCTGTCGAGGTCGGAGCGCTCGTCCGCGGAGAGCGCGAGCTGAGTGGCTGCTGCGTTCTCCTGGATGCGCTCGGTGCGTCGGGTGCCGGGAATCGGCACGATCCCTGGTTGCTGCGCGAGCAACCAGGCAAGGGCGACCTGGCCCGGCGTCGCGCCCTTCGCCTCGGCGAGGCCCTTTACGTGGTCGACGAGCTTCTGGTTCGCTGAGAGGTTCTCCGCCTCGAACCGCGGGACACGGTTGCGGATATCGCCCTCGGTGAAAGCCGTCGCCGAGTTGATGGTGCCTGTGAGGAAGCCCTTGCCGAGCGGACTGAAGGGGACGAATCCGATGCCGAGCTCCATCAGCGTCGGCAGCACCTCTGTCTCAGGGTCCCGTGTCCAGAGCGAATACTCGCTCTGGACCGCGGTGACCGGGTGCACGGCGTGAGCGCGGCGGATCGTGGCCGCGGAGGCCTCGGAGAGGCCGAAATGCTTAACCTTGCCTTCGGCGATGAGCTCGCCGACCGTGCCGGCGACATCCTCAATCGGCACGGCCGGGTCGACGCGGTGCTGATAGAACAAATCGATCACGTCCGTGCGCAAGCGGCGTAGGGACTCGTTTGCGACGCGGCAAATTTGCTCTGGCCGGCTGTTCAGGCCCGCCATCCTGTTGTCCCGGATGTCCCAGCCGAATTTGGTGGCGATGACCACCCGGTCGCGAATCGGCTCAAGCGCCTCGCCGACGAGCTCTTCGTTGACGTACGGCCCGTAGACCTCTGCCGTGTCGAAAAACGTCACGCCCTCGTCGACTGCCGATCGCAGCACGGCGACCATCTCATCGCGATCGCCGGGATTGGGTCCGTAGCTCTGGGACATGCCCATCGCGCCGAGCCCGATCGCGGAGACCTTGAGGCCCTGGCCAAGTGTTCTGGTGTGCATGATCAATCCTTCGTAGTAGTGGTGTCGTCCAGCACGGGGCGCGACGGCGATACGGTCATGGTGGCGATTTCGGTGGCGGCGAGGCTCGCGAGCAGCTGCAGCCGTTGGTCGCTCGGCGATCCGGGCTCGGCGGTGTAAATGAGGAACGAAAGCCCGGGCTCGGCGGTCAGTTCCAGACCCTCGTAAGTGAGGGTGAGGTCGCCGACCTCGTGGTGGTGAAAGTCCTTTGTCCCCGAGCCGTGGCGGCGGACGTTGTGCGCACCCCACCGCGTGCGGAACGCGTTACTGCGGGTGGAGAGTTCACCGACGAGGTCGTGCAGCTGCTTGTCCCGTGGGTCATGGCCGGCCTCCGTGCGCAGGATCGCGACGGTGACGTCGGCGGCTGCCTCCCAGTCCGGGTAGAAGGTCCTGGCGCGTTCGTCGAGGAAGCAGTACCGGGCGAGGTTTCCCTGCCCGGGCCCGGCGAAGACCTCGTCGTAGAAGGCGCGGCCCAGAGCGTTGGTGGCCAAGATGTCCATCCGCCCGTTGCGTACGAACGCCGGGCCGTTCACGATGACCTCCAGTGCACGGGTCAGGCTATCCCTCGCCACCCACGTCTTCGGCTTGCGCCGCCGCACAGGCTGCGCACGCCCGTTGGCGGCCCGGGCGAGGTCGAACAGGTGCTCGCGCTCGGCATCGTCGAGCTGCAGGGCCCGGGCGACCGACTCCAGCACGGAGCCGGACACCCCGACGAGGTTGCCTCGCTCGATCTTGGCGTAATACTCCGGGCTCACGTCCGCAAGCATCGCCACCTCACCACGCCTCAAGCCCGCCACGCGACGGTGACCCGAGACGGCCAGCCCGGCCTGCTCGGGGCTGATATTCGCCCGACGGGACATGAGGAACTCCCGCGCTTCGTCCCTGGTATTCATGCAGACAACGCTATTCCGGCCACCGACCTGGAGGGAGTCCCCACTGGTACACCCTTCACTGGAGACTCCCTCCCCCGCCGCCGCGGCGATGGAATAGAAGCATTCGAGCAGCTACGACTAAGGAGAATGATCATGAGCCATGAAGAGCAGAACACCGGCTGGAGCGGCGGGAAGAAGGCCTTCGGCGACTTCGCCCCCGGAATGGTCCACTACACCGACAAGGTTCTCTTCGATGAGGTCTGGGAGCGCGAGGAGCTGTCCAAGCGCGATCGGAGCCTGATTACGGTCGCGGCGCTGACCGCACTGGGCAAGATGGACCAGCTAAAGTTCCATCTCGGTTTCGCCCGACAAAACGGTGTCACCGACGAAGAGCTGAAGGAAGCCCTCCTGCACCTGGCGTTCTACTCCGGTTGGCCCAACGGTATGGGCGCGATGAGCGTATTGAAGGGCATTATCGAGAAAGAGAGCTGAGCGTTTACAGCTGCATAGTACGACCAGACTGACCCGTTCCTGGCAGCAAATCGGCGGTGCCCATTCCCCGACTCGATCGGAGAAGCACCCGCTGCACCCCAGAATTGTCCCAAGGAGAGTAAATGAACGATCCGCGCACACCGGTCCGGCGCAGCCCCCGCGGGCAGGCCATGGCCCCGCCGACGGTGCCGATTCGGGCCGAGGCCTTCGACGACCCACACGGCACCGTCCTGTACTGGCTCGGCATGGCTGGATTCCTGATCAACGCACGAGGAACTTTGCTGGCCGTCGACCCGCTGCTCCAGGACTTCGACATGCCCCTGCTCATCGACTTCCCGCTGCAGGCGGCAGACGTGCCCCGACTCGACGCGGTCCTCGTCACCCATGCCGACAATGACCACTTCAGCGTGCCGACATGTACGGCCTTGAATGCAGTCACTCAGCGGTTCCACTCGACCCGCTACGTTGCCGAGCTGATGCGCGAACTTGGCATGCCCGCCGACGGCCACGGCATCGGCGACGCCTTCTCCGTCGGAGGGGTCCGGGTCACGGTCACCCCGGCCGACCACGCCTGGCAGAATGCCGAGCCCCAGCCGGGGCAGCGTACCTTCCACGATGAGGACTCGTGTGGCTTCTGGATCGAGACCCTTGACGGCGTGATCTGGGCACCAGGCGATTCACGGTTGATCCGCAAACACCATCTGACCATGCCGACTCCGGACGCGCTCCTCTTCGACTTCTCGGACAGCGAATGGCACTTCACCTTCGACGGCGCGGTCGAGATGGCCAATGCCCATCCCGATGCGGACTTGCTCCTGCACCACTGGGGCAGCGTAGATTCACCCGAGTTCGCCCCGTTCAACGCCGACCCTGACACGCTCCGGGACGCCGTGGTCAACCCCAAGCGCATCCGTGTGCTCGCACCGGGCGAGCCTTTCCGGCTGGGGGCGCGTCCGCGGAGGCGCGACACACTCAGCGGTTGACATAGCCAAGGTGAGTGGAACCGCCGCCAAGACTAGAGCCAATTCGACGATCTGCCCAGTCAAAGAACATGGCATGTGACTTCTGACTCGAGCGCAGAATCTCGCGACATGAGCGATTTACCAACGTTGTCAGATAGGTATGCAAATGTGCCTCTGAAATGCGGCGATACCTTCCAGCGACCGGCTGACGACCCATATGCGTCCCCGCACATTCACTCACCAGTGACTGTGGTGAGGTGGGTTGTGCCGGTGGCTTTCACCGCACCCCCAGCGTCGATAAAGCAGACATCAGTGTTGACAGTGTCCACACCCGCTTTGACAGGACCAACTCACCCACACAGTCCCCCCGGGTGGCCACGAGAAACCTTCCGAGAACCCTTCCCCAACAAAATCGGTTTCATCATGTCGTACCTGCACCCCAATCCCATGAACTGGTGTTGGCCATTCACGACCAACCTGAGCGAACCGGAACGAGGAACCGCTTAAACCCACCCCACAGCAGGCGGAAGGCCACCAGCCAGGGCGTTGAACCCGCCACCCACACACCTGAATTGGCCCCGCGGCGGCCAGGCCGAAGCCCGCACCACCAGCGTCAGAGGCGCGCCAGCGCAAGCTTTGTCAACACGTTAAAGCAAAAACCCCTCTGACGAGGGGGAATGCTGTGCCCGAGGTGGGACTCGAACCCACACACCTTTCGATACCGCATTTTGAGTGCGGCGCGTCTGCCAATTCCGCCACTCGGGCGCGGAAACACCGAAACAAGACTAACCGACGTCGGGCTCTTCACAGAACTCAACGCTCCCTGTTGCAGTGCGCGAAACTACTCTACATGCAGATAGGCTAAATTCCAGAACCGGCTCGGCCGAGCAATAAATCATACGCAGGGACCGGGTGCAACTAAGATGGTTGAGAACCCGCCGTACGTCTTGAAGGAGATCCCGTGTCAGAACAGACGGAGTCCAAGCCCGCATCCCAGCCGGCACGCCGAGTAGTTGTCGCAGAAGATGAAACCCTCATCCGCCTGGACATCATCGAGATCTTGAAGGGCGAAGGCTACGACGTTGTCGGTGAAGCCGACAACGGTGAGAAGGCCGTCCAGCTGGCCGAAGAACTGAAGCCGGATCTGGTCCTCATGGACGTCAAGATGCCTGTCATGGACGGCATTTCTGCCGCGGAGAAGATCGTCAAGGCGAGGATTGCCCCCGTCGTCCTGCTGACAGCGTTCAGCCAGAAGGAACTCGTGGAGCGCGCCCGCGACGCCGGGGCCATGGCCTACGTCGTGAAGCCTTTCACTCCGGCCGATCTGATCCCGGCCATCGAAATCGCACTGTCCCGCCATGAGGAGATCAGGGCCCTCGAAAGCGAGGTAACCGACCTTCAGGAGCAATTCGCCACCCGCAAGCTTGTGGAGCGCGCCAAGAGCCTCCTGACCACGAAGATGGGCCTCACGGAGCCGGAAGCATTCCGGTGGATCCAGAAGACCTCCATGGACCGTCGCCTCAGCATGCGCGAGGTCGCCGAGACCATCATCAACCAGGTCAACTAGCACTCCCCCGCGAAGGGCGCCGCTTCCACGGGAAGCGGCGCCCTTCGTCGTCTCCGGACGCGAACCACCCCGCCCCAAAACAAGACAAAGGAGGCCCCGCCACACGGCGGAGCCTCCTCAACAGCGCTAAAAGATCAGGCCTTGGACTTGGACTTCTTCTTTTCAGGCCACGGTCCGACCTTTTCCTTGCGGGCTGCGGCCTCTTCCACACGGGACGTGTCTGCGAGGTCGCCCACTTTGTGGACCTTGAGCGAGTTCGTGGAACCGGCCTGTCCGGGAGGGGAACCGGCAGCGATGACCACGAGGTCGCCGTTCTCCACGATCTTCATCTCGAGGAGGCTGCGGTCCACCTGGGCAGTCATGGCGTCAGTGTGGCCCACCATGGGGACGAGGACAGGCTGGATGCCCCAGGTGAGCGCCAGCTGGTTCCAGACGTGCTCCACGGGGGTGAAAGCGAACACCGGCTTGACGGGACGCAGGCGGGACAGACGGCGCGCCGAGTCGCCGGACTGGGTGAAAGTACAGATGTACTTTGCGTCCAGCTGGTCGGCGATTTCGACGGCGGCACGCGTGATGGCGCCACCGCGGGTCTTGGGCTTGGTCCCCAGCGGAGGAACGCGCTCAAGGCCGTGCTCTTCCGTGGACTCAATGATGCGGGCCATCGTCTTGACCGTCTCGATCGGGTACTTGCCCACGCTGGTCTCGCCGGAAAGCATGACTGCGTCGGCGCCGTCGAGCACTGCGTTGGCGCAATCCGAAGCCTCGGCACGGGTCGGACGCGGGTTGTCGATCATGGATTCGAGGACCTGGGTGGCCACGATGACCGGCTTGGCCCAGCGGCGGGCCAGTTCGATGGCGCGCTTCTGGACGATCGGCACTTCCTCGAGCGGGAGTTCCACGCCGAGGTCGCCACGGGCAACCATGATGGCGTCGAACGCGTCAATGATCTCGTGGAGCTGCTCCACTGCCTGCGGCTTCTCGATCTTGGCGATCACCGGCACGCGGCGGCCTTCTTCGTCCATGATTTCGTGCACGCGCTTGATGTCGGACGCATCGCGGACGAAGGACAGTGCCACCATGTCGACACCGCGCTTCATGGCCCAGCGGAGATCGTCCTCGTCCTTTTCGCTCAGTGCGGGGACATTGACGGCAACGCCGGGAAGGTTGATGCCCTTGTTGTTGGAGACCCAGCCACCGACGGTCACCGTGGCGACCACCTTGACGTCGTCAACCTCGATGGCGCGCAGGGCAACCTTACCGTCATCGATCAGGAGTGCATCGCCGACGTTGACGTCTTCGGTCAGGCTCTTGAGCGTGGTGGAGCAGATTTCCTTGGTACCCGGGACGTCCTCGGTGGTGATGGTGAAAGTGTCACCGACGGCGAGTTCGTGGGGGCCGTCGACAAATCGACCCAGGCGGATTTTCGGGCCCTGCAAGTCGGCCATGATGGCAACGGGCTTGTGGAGCTGGGCGGAAGCCTTGCGGACGTTCTCGTACGTGTTGTCGTGTACCGAGTAGTCTCCGTGGCTCATGTTCATGCGGGCGACGTCGACGCCGGCTTCCAGCACCGCGAGGGTGTTGTCAAAGCTGGAAATTGCCGGTCCGAACGTTGCCACGATTTTTGCGCGTCTCATATACCTACCCTAGTAGTGTGCTGCGGTTGGAGTTGGGAAAGCGTCGTGCGCCGGTCCTTAGAGGACCGCTATGGCCCGGTCGGTGGGAGCCACCGGCGCGGGGAGAATGGTGCTGCCCATGAGGTACTTGTCGACGGCGGCAGCGCAGGCGCGGCCTTCGGCGATCGCCCAGACAATCAAGGACTGCCCGCGGCCGGCATCGCCTGCCACGAAAACACCCTCGGTGTTGGTCATGTAGTACCCATCTCGGGCCACGTTGCCGCGGCCGTCGAATTCTGCGCTGACCTGTTCGGTGATACCGGCAGGTTCCGCCCCCGTGAAGCCGAGCGACAGGAAGACCAGGTCGGCCGGAATGACGCGCTCCGTGCCGGCCTTCGGGAGGCGCTTGCCGTCCACGAACTCGGTCTCGGCGACCTTGACCCCTGTGAGCTTGCCGTTTTCGCCGACGAACTCAACGGTGGAAGCGAGGTAGGTGCGTTCGCCGCCTTCTTCGTGTGCGCTGGCGACCTCGAAGAGCGTGGGGAACGTCGGCCATGGCTGGTGCGTGGCGCGCTCGAGTGGCGGCTGCTTGCCGATCGCGAGGGTCGTGACAGACGCGGCGCCGTGGCGGTGTGCCGTGCCGAGGCAGTCGGCGCCGGTGTCGCCGCCGCCGAGGATGATCACGTGCTTGCCCTTGGCGTCGATCTGGCCCTCGACGGTTTCACCGGCAACCACGCGGTTGGCGGGCACCAGGTAGTCCATGGCGAAGTGGATGCCTTCGAGTTCGCGGCCGGGGATGGGAAGGTCGCGCGGAACGGTGGCACCGGTGGCGATCACCACGGAGTCGTAACGGCGGCGCAACTGCTCCCACGTCACGTCGCTTCCGACTGCCACACCCGTGCGGAAACGGGTGCCCTCGGCCTTCATCTGCTCGACGCGGCGGTCGACCTGCTCCTTTTCCATCTTGAAGTCGGGGATGCCATAGCGCAGCAGTCCCCCGATCTTGTCGTCGCGTTCGTAGACGGCCACGGTGTGGCCGACCCGAGTCAGCTGCTGTGCGACGGCAAGCCCGGCGGGGCCGGAGCCGACGACGGCGACCGTCTTGCCGGAGAGGCGTGCCGGCGGAAGCGGCTGGACCCAGCCGTTTTCGAAGGCGTCGTCGATGATCGAAACTTCCACCTGCTTGATGGTCACGGCGGGCTGGTTGATGCCCAGGACACAGGATGCTTCGCACGGCGCGGGACACAAGCGGCCGGTGAACTCCGGGAAGTTGTTCGTCGCGTGCAGGCGCTCGATCGCTTCCTCGCCTTTGCCGCGCCAGGTCAGGTCGTTCCACTCCGGAATGAGGTTCCCGAGCGGGCAGCCCTGGTGGCAGAACGGAACGCCGCAGTCCATGCAGCGCCCTGCCTGGCTCTTGAGCACGCCCTTGTCCTGGGCTTCGTAGACTTCCTTCCAGTCCATGATGCGGACGGGAACAGGACGGCGAGGCTGCGTCTCGCGCTGCCGGACTTTCAGAAATCCGCGTGGATCAGCCACCGGTTACCTCCAGGATTCGAGACCATACTTCTTCGCCATCGGGATCAAGGCCCTCTTCAATGGCGTCGAGACGGGTTTGCAGGACTGCGGCGTAGTCGCGCGGCAGAACTTTGGTGATGCGGGCGGCTGTGTCATCGAAGTTTTCGAGCAAGCGGCCCGCGAGGACGGATTCGGTTTCTTCCAGGTGCTTGACCAGGAGGCTGTGGACGATGGTGCGGTCCTCGTCGTCAAGCTCGAGCAACTGCAGCTCGCCGGAATCCAACGCCTGCTTGTTGACCCGGGCAGGCTGGAGGTCCAGCACGTAGGCTGTACCGCCGGACATGCCGGCACCGAAGTTGCGTCCGGTGCGGCCGATGATCAGCGTCTGGCCGCCGGTCATGTACTCGCAGCCGTGGTCACCGATGCCTTCGACGACGGCGGTCGCGCCCGAGTTGCGTACCAGGAACCGTTCGCCCACCTGGCCGCGCAGGAACATCTCGCCGCTCGTGGCACCGTAGCCGATCACGTTGCCGGCGATGACGTTGCGCTCCGCCTGGAAAACGTTGGTGCGGTCCGGGCGGACAATAATGCGTCCACCCGAGAGACCCTTGCCGACGTAGTCGTTGGAGTCGCCGAACATGCGCAGGGTGATGCCCGCCGGGAGGAAGGCGCCCAGCGACTGCCCTGCCGTTCCCTTCAGCGTGATGTCGATGGTGTCCGTCGCGAGCACATCGACGCCGAACGTCTTGGTTACGACGTGGCCCAGCATGGTGCCGACCGACCGGTCCGTGTTGATGACGTCGACCGCGATCTTCACCGGGGTGCGGTCGCTCAAAGCCTCGGCGGCCATGCCGATGAGGCGCTGGTCGAAGTGCTTGTCGAGCTCGTGGTTCTGGCCGGTGAGGTTCCGCAGGGGAACGTCGTCGTCGAACTCGAGGCCGTGCAGGATCGGGTCGAGGTCCAGCCCATCGGCCTTCCAGTGGTCCACCGCCTCCCGGGTGTCGAGGACCTCGGCGTGGCCGATGGCCTCTTCGAGGCTGCGGAAACCGAGTTCGGCAAGCAGCTCCCGGACTTCCTCGGCAAGGAATTCGAAGAAGTTGACCACGAACTCGGGCTTGCCGTTGAAGCGGGCGCGGAGCTCGGGGTTCTGGGTTGCCACGCCGACCGGGCAGGTGTCGAGGTGGCAGACGCGCATCATGATGCAGCCGGACACCACCAGGGGCGCGGTCGCGAAACCGTACTCCTCGGCACCCAGCAGGGCGGCGATGACGACGTCGCGTCCCGTCTTGAGCTGGCCGTCCACCTGGACCACCACGCGGTCGCGGAGCCCGTTGAGCATGAGCGTCTGCTGGGTCTCGGCCAGGCCGAGCTCCCACGGGACACCCGCGTGCTTGAGGGAGTTGAGCGGCGAGGCGCCGGTTCCGCCGTCGTGCCCTGAGACGAGCACGACGTCGGCCTTCGCCTTGGTGACGCCGGACGCCACCGTGCCGATCCCGACTTCGGACACCAGCTTCACGTGCACGCGCGCCGAGGGGTTGGCCCGCTTGGCGTCGTAGATGAGCTGTGCGAGGTCCTCGATCGAGTAGATGTCGTGGTGCGGGGGCGGGGAGATGAGCCCGACGCCGGGGGTCGAGTGGCGGGTCCGGGCTACCCAGGGGTACACCTTCTGCGCCATCAGCTGGCCGCCTTCACCGGGCTTGGCGCCCTGGGCCATCTTGATCTGGATGTCCTCGGCGTTGGTCAGGTACAGGCTGGTCACACCGAAACGGCCGGAGGCGATCTGCTTGATCGCGGAGCGGCGCTCCGGGTCCAGTAGGCGGTCCACGTCTTCGCCGCCTTCACCGGTGTTGGACTTGGCGCCCAACCGGTTCATGGCGATTGCGAGGGTTTCGTGGGCTTCCTTGGAGATGGAGCCGTAGCTCATCGCTCCGGTGGAGAAGCGCTTCACGATGCTGGAAACCGGCTCGACTTCCTCAAGCGGCACGGCGGGGCGCAGGGTGTCCTTGAACTTCAAGAGCCCACGCAGGGTCATGAGGTTCTCGGACTGGTCGTCGATTCCCTTGGTGTAGGACTTGAAGATGTCGTAGCGGCGTTCGCGCGTGGCGTGCTGGAGGCGGAAGACAGTCTCCGGGTTGAACAGGTGCGGTTCACCGTCGCGGCGCCACTGGTATTCACCGCCGCCGAGCAACGGACGGTGCGGCAGCTCGATGCCGCCTTCCGGGTAGGCCATCTGGTGGCGTGCCGAAACCTCGGCGGCGATGACGTCCAGGCCGACGCCACCCAACTGGGAGTGGGTGCCGGAGAAGAACTCGTCCACGAGGTCCTGGGACAGGCCCAAGGCTTCGAATGTTTGGGCACCGGTGTAGGAAGCCACCGTGGAAATGCCCATCTTGGACATGATCTTCAGGACACCCTTGCCGAGGCCCTTGATGAGGTTGTAGACGCCGTCTTCGGGAGTCACCCCAACCACTTCGCCGGTGCTGATGAGCTGCTCCACGGATTCCATGGCCAGGTAAGGGTTCACGGCGGAAGCGCCGAAGCCTACGAGCACCGCCACGTGGTGCGTTTCGCGGACGTCGCCGGCCTCGACCACCAGGGCGGTCTTGGTGCGGTTGGCGCTGCGCAGCAAGTGGTGGTGTACCGCGCTGACGAGCAGCAGGGACGGGATCGGGGCCCATTGCGCGTTGGAGTCGCGGTCGGACAGCACGATGTACTGCACGCCGCGGTTGATCGCGCCGGAAACCTGCTCGCAGATTTCGGTGAGGCGGCTCCGCAGTGCTGCTTCGCCGCCCTCCGGACGGTAGAGTCCGCGGACCTTCATGGCGACCTTGTCGCCGTCGGCGTTCTCGATGTTGGCGATCTTGGCGAGCTGGTCGTTGTTGATCACCGGGAACGGCAGGGAGATCTGCGGCTGGCGGACCTGCCCGACGTCGAGAAGGTTGCCGTTGGGACCGATGGCGCACTTCAGCGAGGTCACGAGCTCTTCGCGGATCGCGTCCAGGGGCGGGTTGGTGACCTGGGCGAAAGACTGCACGAAGTAGTCGAACAGCAAGCGCGGGCGCTTGGACAGCACGGCAACCGGAGTGTCGGAGCCCATGGCGCCGAGCGGTTCGGCCCCGGTCCGGGCCATCGGCCCGAGGAGGATCTTCAACTCCTCGGTGGTGTAGCCGAACGTCCGCTGGCGGATGTTCACGGACGCAGCCGTGTGCAGCACGTGCTCGCGCTCGGGTAGCTCGTTGAGGTCGATCAGGTTGTCCTTGACCCATTCAGCCCAAGGGTTGGCCGCGGCCACCTCGGCCTTGACCTCGGCGTCGTCGATGATGCGACCGGCTTCGGTGTCCACCAGGAACATCTTCCCCGGCGAAACACGGCCCTTCTTGACCACCTTGGCCGGTTCGACCTCGATCACGCCGACTTCGGAGGCGAAGACGATCAGGCCGTCTTCGGTGATCCAGTAACGGCCGGGGCGCAGGCCATTGCGGTCAAGGGTCGCACCAACGAGGTTGCCGTCGGTGAAGGACACCGCCGCCGGACCGTCCCACGGCTCCATGAGCAGGGAGTGGTACTCGTAGAAGGCGCGGCGTGCCGGATCCATCGTGGCGTGGTTTTCCCACGCCTCGGGGATCATCATCATGATCGAATGCGTGATGGGCCGCCCGGAAAGCCAGAGCAGCTCGGCAACCTCATCGAAGGACGCGGAGTCCGAGGCACCCGGCGTGCAGATGGGGTACAACTCCTCCGGGGAGTCGCCCAGCAGCGGGTTCGCGAGTTGGGACTGGCGCGCCCGCATCCAGTTCCGGTTGCCCTTGACGGTGTTGATTTCGCCGTTGTGGGCGATGGTGCGGAAGGGCTGGGCGAGCGGCCACGACGGGAACGTGTTCGTGGAAAAGCGCGAGTGCACGATCGCAAGCTTGGTCTTGAAGCGCTTGTCCGAGAGATCCGGGTAGAACGGCTCCAGCTGGGCAGTGGTCAACATGCCCTTGTACACGATGGTGCGCGAGGACAGCGACGGGAAGTAGACGCCGAACTTGTTCTGGGCACGCTTGCGGATACGCCAGGCCCGGGAGTCGAGTTCATTCCGGTCCAGCACTTCGCCCGTCGCGGAAGCAAGGAACGGCTGCGCGAAGTAAGGCATGCAGGCACGGGCCATGGCGCCGACCAGGTCCCCGACCACCGGCACTTCACGCCAGCCAAGGACCGTCAGTCCCTCATCGACTGCAAGCGCCTCGATGCCGGCCTTTGCGGTCTCTGCTTCGCGGGTTTCAGCAGGCAGGAAGGCGGTGCCCACCACGTACTGGCCGGGTGCGGGGAGCTCGAACTCAGTGACGGCCCGGAAGAATTCGTCCGGAACCTGCATGAGGAGCCCGGCGCCGTCGCCCGTGCCTTCGTCGGCGCCCACGGCGCCGCGGTGTTCGAGGTTGCGCAGGGCAGTCAGTGCCGCTTCCACGATGTCATAGCCGGGTTCACCACGCAGGGTGGCGATAATGGCCAGGCCGCAAGCGTCCTTCTCCTGCTCAGGGTTGTAGAGTCCCTGGGCTTCCGGGAGCGCAGCGAAACGCTTGAAGGGCGAGATGGCCCCCTGCGGTTCGACTGTTTCGGACCAGCTTGGGTTATGAAGATGGGTCATTGAAGACGTCCTTCCTCGAGATCGTGCGAATGGAAGGGACAACGTTGGCCCCACCTTGCCTGCCGTGTGACGGGCATAACAAAGCGCTAGTTACTTGAAATTGTAGGTCAGCGGGCAAGTCGCAACGAACAGTTACGCACGCCCCTGACCCAAGCTTGACCGCGGAGCCTCTGTGTGCTGCCGGGCGACTGCCAAGTGTGCCACGACGCTGTGGCCGGGGGCCTCTGGGCGGTAGCCCGGTTCCCCTGTGCCGTAGCGCTGGCTACTTGGTGCTGCCAGCTTCCGGCCCGGATCCGGGGGCGCTGCTGGCGGTGGTTTCGGTGGACGCGGAGCCGGAATCCGACGTGACGCCGGCGTGTGACTCCTCGGCCGTTTCCGTAGGCTCAGCAGTATGGCCCAGATCGCTTTGGTTATTCCGGAGATTACCATGCGCACCGGTATCTGAGACAGATCCGTCCGTATCATGGGCCTTCGCATCGGTCACAATTGTGCTGTCCGCCTCAGTGGCAGCAGTCGGCTCATCGGCATTTGAGTTGGCGGCGGGCTCATCTTCGTCGGTTGTCCCCGCGGAGGGCTCCCTGCCGGGAAGGTACGCTGTGTCCGGTTCCGGCCTGCCGCGCAGGCTCAGGGCGATGAAGATGATGAGCGCCGCGACGAAGACGAAGATGCTCGTCCATACGTTGAGCCGCGTGGTGATGCCGAAGAGGTTGATCTGTTCGGCATCGTCGATCCGCAACGCTTCGATCCAGACGCGGCCAAGCGTGTAGTAGATGGCATACAGCCAGAAGAGCCTGCCCCGGCGGAAATGGAAGCGGCGGTCCAGGACGAGGAGGACCACGACGCCGACGATGTTCCAGAGGGATTCGTAAAGGAACGTCGGGTGGAAGAGCGTGTCGCTGGGCATTCCGGCCGGGAAATTGGGGCTGTTGGGATCTATTTGGAGGCCCCACGGCAAGGTGGTGGGTCCGCCGAAGAGTTCCTGGTTGAACCAGTTTCCCCATCGTCCGATCGCTTGCGCCAGCAGCAGCCCGGGGGCTGCGGCATCCAGGAAGGCCGTGAGCTTGACGCCGGACCGGCGGCAACCGAGCCAGGCACCGACAACGCCGAGAACCACGGCACCCCAGATACCCAGGCCGCCTCGCCAGATCTGCGGGATCAGGGAGAGGTCACCCGTGCCGTTGAAGCCGGGGCCGAAGTAGGCGTCCGGTGAGGAGATGACGTGGTAGAGCCGGCCGCCCACGATGCCGAAGGGGATGGCCCAGATGGCGATGTCCCACAGGCTGCCTTCCGGGGTGCCGCGGCGCTTCCAGCGCACGGCGGTGAGCCACAGGCCCAGGATGATGCCCAGAAGAATGCATAGGGCGTACGCATGGATGCGCAGAGTCCCCCACGGCAGCGGAATATCAAATCCGGACCATGAGGGGCTCGGAATGCTCATGGGAGCCATTGCCGCGACGTGGAGGAGACTCTGCATTGTCTACGCTTTTCCTTTTTCTAGGCCTGCGCTGTTGCGCGGCCGAGGCCGGCGCTGAGGTTCTTGGTGAGTTGCGCGACGGCGTCAACGCCGCCGTCGCGGATTGCCGCAACCAGCGCGGTACCGACGATCACGCCGTCGGCGTAAGCGGCGATCTCGCGGACATGGTCCGCGGTGGAGACACCGAGTCCGACGCAAACCCGTTCGGCGCCGGCAGCATGCGTATCGGCCACAACCTTCTCCGCGGCGCTACTGACTGACTGCCGGGCTCCGGTGACACCCATGATGGAGACGGCGTAGACGAAGCCGCGGCTTGCCTCCACCGTCATGGCCAGGCGTTCCGGCGTGGACGACGGGGCAACGAGGAAGACCCGGTCGAGTCCGTACTTGTCCGAAGCTTCAAACCATTCGGCTGCCTCGTCCGGAATGAGGTCCGGCGTGATGAGCCCGGCTCCCCCGGCCTCGGCCAGCCTGCGCGAGAACTCGTCGACGCCCATGCGCATGACCGGGTTCCAGTAGGTCATGACCAACACGGCGGCGTCGGTGGCCGCAGTGATGCCCGCTACGACGTCGAAGACGCTGGCGACGCGGAAACCGTTGGCGATTGCCTCTGTGGTCGCAGCCTGGATGACGGCGCCGTCCATGACGGGGTCCGAGTACGGGATGCCGATTTCAATGAGGTCCGCGCCGTTGCGGGCCATGGCAATTCCGGCGTCGATGCTTGACTGAACGTCCGGGTAGCCTGCCGGCAGGTATCCGATCAACGCCGCCCGGCCTTGAGCCTTGGCGCGGTCGATCGCGGCCGCGGACTTGCTGCTCATCTGCTCAGTCATCAGTTCTGGCCCCCGTTTGCTTCGTCAATGCTGATCTCAAGGTTGCTGCGTTCGGACGGACCCTTGGGCTTGCGCGTGGAGAGGGTGGTGCCCTTGACGTTGCCGTTTTCATCCAACATGTGGAACCATTCGGCGGCCGTTTCCACGTCCTTGTCACCGCGTCCGGACAGGTTCACGATGATGATGGTATCCGCCGGGTTGTCCTTGCCTTCGGTGAGCTGCTTGCCCACCTTGATGGCACCGGCCAGGGCGTGCGAGGACTCGATGGCGGGGATGATCCCTTCAGTCCGGCAGAGCAAGCGGAAGGCGTCCATGGCCTCGGTGTCCGTGATGGGCTCGTACGTCACGCGGCCGATGTCCGCGAGGTAGGAGTGCTCAGGACCCACGCTCGGGTAGTCCAGGCCTGCGGAAATCGAGTGGGACTCGATGGTCTGGCCGTCTTCGTCCTGCATGAGGTAGGAGCGGGCACCGTGCAGCACGCCCGGGCGTCCGAGGGTGATGGCGGCCGCGTGACGGCCGGTTTCGACGCCGTCGCCGCCGGCTTCAAAGCCATAGATCTTCACCGAGGCGTCATCCAGGAAGCTGTGGAAGATGCCGATGGCATTGGAACCGCCACCGATGCAGGCACAGACGGCGTCCGGAAGTTTGCCGGTCTGCTCCAGGATCTGGGCGCGGGCCTCTTCCCCGATGACCTCGTGGAAGAAACGCACCATCGCAGGGAAGGGGTGCGCACCGGCAGCGGTCCCCAGCAAGTAGTGGGTGTTGTCCACGTTGGAAACCCAGTCGCGGAGCGCGTCGTTGATGGCGTCCTTGAGCGTCTGTGATCCGTTCGTCACGGGAACCACGGTAGCGCCGAGGAGCTGCATGCGGGCCACGTTGAGTGCCTGGCGGCGGCAGTCCTCCGCGCCCATGTAGACGACGCATTCCAGGCCGAGGAGGGCCGCGGCGGTGGCGCTGGCAACTCCGTGCTGGCCGGCGCCGGTCTCAGCGATGACGCGGGTCTTGCCCATGCGCTTCGCGAGCAAAGCCTGGCCGAGGACGTTGTTGATCTTGTGGGATCCGGTGTGGTTCAGGTCTTCGCGCTTGAGGAAGATGCGGGCCCCGCCGGCGTGCTGGGAGAAACGCTTGGCTTCCGTGAGCAGCGACGGACGGCCCGAGTAGTTCTTGTTGAGGTCCTTCAGCTGGGCAAGGAACTCCGGATCGGCTTTGGCCTTCTCGAACGTGTCCTCGACCTCGTCCAGGGCGGCGATGAGGGACTCGGGCATCCAGCGTCCACCGTACGAGCCGAAGTACGGCCCGGCGGCGTTGCGGAGCGAGGCTCCACCTTGTAGGAATGCGTCTGCCACGTTCTCTTGCGAGTTGGCTGTTGATGCGTCCACCATCAGTCTCACCGTCCTGTTCAGTTGGTAGTTGGGTATTTCCAGGAGCCACAGGACAGCTACCAGCCGCGTCTGCTGCTGTCCGGGTCCACGCCGCGAATCAGGCCTGTCTCAGGTCCTGACGGCGATGGCGGCAGCTCCGGCCGCCTTGAATTCGCTGATCCGCTCGCGCGGGGTGGAGTCGCTGACAAGGGCTTCGCCCACAAGGATTGCGTCGGCACCGTTCCCCGCATAATGCGCGACGTCGTCGGCGTTCCGGACGCCGGACTCGGCCACGACCACCGCTCCCGCCGGAATGCTTCCGGCGAGCGAGGCAAACAGGGAGCGGTCGACGTCGAGCGTCTTGAGGTTGCGGACGTTCACGCCGATGATCCGGGCCTGGGCCGCGGCCGCACGCTCGATTTCCTCGGGCGTGTGGGTTTCCACCAGGACGTTCATGCCGAGCTCGTGGCTCAACGCGCTGAATTCCCGCAGCTGTGCGTCCGATAGCGCCGCGACGATCAGCAGGATGAGGTCCGCGCCATGGGCGCGGGCTTCCCAGATCTGGTACTCGTCAACCGTGAAGTCCTTGCGCAGCAACGGAATGTCGACGGCGGCACGCACCGCGTCGAGGTCCGCCAGGGACCCGTTGAAGCGCCTCTGCTCGGTGAGGACGCTGATCACGGAGGCACCGCCGTCGGCGTACTGCACCGCAAGGGCCGCGGGGTCGACGATGCTCGCCAGATCGCCCTTGGAGGGGCTGCGGCGCTTGATTTCCGCGATGACCTTCAGTTCGTCGCGGCTGGCCGCCGGACCGCCCAAGGCAGCCCACGCGTCCAGCGCAGGCGCGGTGGCCGCGGCGCGCTCTTTCAGCTCGTCGAGGGAAACAAGACGGCGGCGGGCCTCCATGTCCTCCCTGACACCGACGATGATGTCATCAAGAACGGTCACAGTCAGTGGCCGGCGTTCTTCAGCTTGCTGCCGTCGACGCCGTAGCCGGCCTTGCGCATGGCCCAGCCGGCAATCAGGCCGGCCACCATCACGACGATGCCGGCGATGAAGATCGGGGTGCTGGCGATGACAAAGGCGATGGAGGACACCAAGGCCCCTACCAGCATGACAATCACGCAGGTCCACGCGGCCGGGCTGTTGCCGTGGCCGATGGCGTCGCTGTGGCTCGCAGCGGTCACAGGGGCCTTGCTCGCGGACACTGTGGTTTTGCTCATGTGAAAATCTCCTCAGGATGAATACTGCTTACATTCTGCCATTTATTGACCGCACCCGGGACATTGTCCGACGTCCGGACAGTCGGGTCTTACGTAGGGTCTTCTCCGCGCGAGAGGCTGTCCCAGCTATCGATCTCGTCGACCGGCCCGGAACCCGCGAGGGCCGCCCTGCTGGCGACGTCGTACTTGGTGCGCGCCTTCCAGTGCCGGCCCGCGAGCGGCAGCAGGCCGCCGCACAAAGCGAGCAGGCCCGCAGCCACGACCGCGAGCACGGGGAACACAGTGGACGACGCAGCTGCCTGCCCACCCGAAATCCCGGTGGTCGCCGCAATGGTTCCCTGCGCCGCGCCGAGGGGATCCGCCAGGACGGTCACCGCGGCAATGAGGATCCCTGCCGCGGCAAGCACGATGATCGTTGCAATGATCCAGCGTGAAACCTTGCCCGCGATGGACGATGCCAGTCCCCCGGCAAGTGCCACGAGCGCGAGTGCGGTCACCGCAGTTGCCGCTTTGCTCCCCTGGACGTGGAGATCGGCATTCGCCGCGGCAGCGGGATCGAGCCGGACGTTGATCCAGGTCTGTGTGGTGGTCCCGAAGACCGCGAGGGCAAGAATTGCCATGCCGAGCACGACATTGCCTTTCCGTGCCCACACGGGAGGCTTGGTGGTGGCCGGCTGAGGGCGGGCAGCGCTCACAGGCCGGGGTTCCCGTCGACGACCGTCTCCACGGAAACTGCGTCCGGGGAAATGTTGTGGAGCGATCCCGCGGTGTGCACGGCACGCAAGGGGGCCGCCGCCTTGTTGACAGTCTCGAGCGCTTCGGAAGGCTTGTGGGAATCGGCCACGATCCCGCCGCCCGCCTGGACGTAGGCCCGGCCCTCACGCAACAATGCTGAACGGATGGCGATCGCCATGTCCATATCGCCTGCGAAGTCCAGGTAACCCACCACGCCGCCGTAGATGCCGCGCCGGTGAGGTTCGAGTTCGTCCAGGAGACGCAAGGCACGCGGCTTGGGGGCACCGGAGAGCGTACCGGCCGGGAAGGTAGCCTTCAGCACGTCGTATGCCTTCGCCCCGGGCGCCAACTCTCCGACCACCGTGGACACGAGGTGCATGATGTGGCTGAAGCGTTCCACCTCCATGAACTGCGTAACGTCCACGGTTCCTGCAACGCAGACCTTGGACAGGTCGTTCCGGGACAAGTCCACGAGCATGAGGTGTTCGGCGCGCTCCTTCTGGTCCGCGAGCAACTCGGTGGCCAGCGCCTTGTCGGCCTCGACGGTCTTGCCTCGGGGCCGCGAACCGGCAATGGGGTGGGTGATGACCTCATTGCCCGTGACGGTCACCAAGGCCTCGGGAGAGGAACCGACAATCGTGTATTCGCGGCCGTCCGGATCTTCGAGGCTGAAAAGGTACATGTACGGGCTCGGGTTGGTGTTGCGCAGCACGCGGTAGACATCCAGCGGATCCGCGGCACACTCCATTTCGAAGCGTCGCGAAATGACCACTTGGAAGACCTCGCCGTCTACGATGGCTTCCTTGCCGCGGTCGATCGCGTTGAGGTATTCCTGCTCGTTCCAACGTTCCTGGACGCTCGACGCGAAGTCGAGGGCTTCGGACTGCAACACCGATACGGGCTGCTTCACGGGGGTGCTGATCTGGTCCAGCAGTCGCTTCACCCGGGCGACGGCGTCGTGCCAGGCTTCGTCGACGCGTTCGGAACTGTTGTCGAAATTGATCGCGTTGGCAATCAGCAGGACGGTGCCGTCCATGTTGTCGTGGACAGCCATGTCGGTGACAAGGTTCAGGGCCAGTTCCGGCAGGTGGAGGTCATCTTCCGGGGGGCTGGTCAGCTTTTCCCAATGCCGGACGGTTTCCCACCCGAGGAAGCCGACCAGGCCGGAGGTGAAGGGCGGAAGGTCCGGGAAACGGTCCGTCTGCAGGGCTGCAATGGTGTCACGGACGGCGTCGACCGGGCTGCCGTCTACCGGCACGCCGACGGGAGGCTCGCCGATCCAGTGGGCCTGGCCGTCCTTGCTGGTCAGTGTTGCACGCGAACGGGAGCCAATGAAGGAATAGCGTGACCATGCTCCGCCGACGGCTGCCGACTCCAGGAGGAAGGTGCCGGGCTGGCCCTGGGCCAGCTTGCGGTAGAGCCCGATGGGCGTCTCGGCGTCGGCCAATACCCTGAGCCGGACCGGGATGACCCGGCTGTGTGCGGCGAGTTCGCGGAACTCCTCCAGGCCCGGGCTGATGATTCCAAGGTCCTGCATGGTTTGTGTTCTCCGCCTTCTTGTGTGCTTGCCTCAGTGGATGGTGTGTGGTGGGCTAGTCCCGCTCGCCTGTCACGGCTGCGAGGCTGCGGTCATCGAAGCAGGTGCGTGTACCGGTGTGGCAGGCCGCACCCACTTGGTCGACGCGGACCAGGAGGGCATCGCCGTCGCAATCCAGGGCCACCGATTTCACGAACTGGACGTTCCCGGAGGTGTCTCCCTTGCGCCAGTATTCCTGGCGGGAGCGGGAGTAGAAGGTCACGCGTCCCGTAGTCAGGGTCCGGTGCAAAGCTTCGTCGTCCATCCAGCCGAGCATGAGCACTTCGTCGGTATCGAACTGCTGGATGATCGCTGCCACGAGACCGGCGGAATCGCGCTTCAGCGCGGTGGCCAGCTCGTGCGGGAGCGGGCTGACGGGCGCGACGGCGGGCTCCGCGGCGAAAGCGGCGGCGGGCGTGGCTGGGGGTGTTGACTGCTCAGACATCAGATCAAGTCTAGTGCCTCAAATGGAGCCGAAATTCAGCGGCGGTTCCACTGCGCAACAGAGCGCGTCTCGTGCTAGTTTCACAAGTGATGCATTTCGTCGATCCCTCCCGCGAAGTACTGGCCGAAACACTCCTGGCGGCCGGACCTGACTCCCCCACGCTCTGCGAAGGGTGGCTGACGAAGGACCTCGCGGCGCACTTGTACTTGCGGGAGCGCAAAGCGGCCGTCGGTATCGGCTTGCTCATCAAGAGCCTCGCCAGGGCCTCCGATAAAGCCACGGCCAAACTGGCCTCGAAGCTCAAAACGCCGGAAGATTACGCCGAGCTGGTGAATACCTTCCGCTCGGGGCCACCCGCGTTGTCTCCTCTGAAGATCAAGGCCCTCGACGAGTCCTCGAACCTCATTGAGTATTTCGTGCACACGGAAGACATCCGCCGGGCCGGAGACCGCTGGGCTCCGCGGGCCTTGGACGAGGAATACTCGGACGCCCTGTGGGATGAACTGATCAAGCGTGCCGCCATTCTCTACCGCGGCGTGGACCTCGGAATCGTGTTGGTCCGCCCTACCGGTCCGCGCCATGTTGCCAAGCGGGCACCCGTATCCGTCGCCATCGTGGGCGAGCCCGGTGAGCTCCTGATGCACGCCCACGGCCGCACGCATCACGCGCTCGTCACCTTCGAAGGCCAGCCCGACGCCGTCGCCCTGCTCCAGTCAGCCGAAGTCGGCCTCTAACCTGCTCTTTAACCCCAACTAGCTCGCAGTTGTTGTCGTTATGAGGGCTCAAAACGACAACAACTGCGAGCTAGTTGGGCGGGACCCGCTAGCGGACCAGGAAGCCTGCTTCGCGGATCGCTGCCTTGACCTGGGCGATCATGTCATCCGGACCGAAGTGGAACACCGAAGCCGCCAACACGGCATCGGCACCTGCCTCCACCGCGGGCGGGAAATGCGCCGGCTTTCCAGCGCCACCGGAAGCGATGATCGGGATGTGGACTGCCGCACGGACCAGGCGGATGAGTTCGAGGTCGAAACCGTCCTTGGTGCCGTCGGCGTCGATGGAATTCAGGAGGATCTCCCCCACACCGCGGTCCGCGGCTTCCTTGGCCCACGCAATGGCGTCGATTCCGGTGCCCTGGCGTCCGCCGTGGGTGGTCACCTCAAAGCCGGAGGCCGTGGGCTCGGAGCCGGGCCTCGTGCGCCGCGCGTCCACTGACAGGACCAGCACCTGTGAGCCGAAGTGGCGTGTGATCTCGTCGATGACATCAGGGCGTGCGACGGCGGCCGTGTTGATGGAGGCCTTGTCCGCGCCGAAACGCAGGAGCTTGTCCACTTCGGCCACGCCACGGACACCACCGCCGACCGTCAGCGGGATGAAGACTTCCTCGGCAGTGCGGCGAACGACGTCGAACGTAGTTTCCCGGTTGCCGGAAGACGCCGTGACATCAAGGAATGTGAGTTCGTCCGCCCCGGCGTTGTCATAGCGGTGCGCCAGCTCGACGGGATCTCCGGCGTCGCGAAGACCCTCGAAATTGATGCCCTTCACCACCCGGCCGGCGTCGACATCTAGGCACGGGATGACCCGTACTGCTACAGCCATTGCTACTCCTGGATTGTCTCGTGTCAGATGCGGCAGGCGTGGATGCTGCTGACCAGGATCGCGCGGGCGCCAAGGTCGTACAGCTCGTCCATGATCCGGTTGGTTTCCTTCTTCGGAACCATGGAGCGAACGGCAACCCAGTCCGAGTCGCGCAGCGGCGACACCGTGGGCGATTCGAGGCCCGGGGTGAGGGTTGCGGCTTCTTCCACGAGGTCCTTGCGGATGTCGTAGTCCATGAGGACGTACTGGCGGGCCACGAGCACGCCCTGCAGGCGCCGGATCAGGACCTCGATTTCCTTCACGGTGCCGTTTGCGGCACCACCTTCGCCGGTGCGACGGATCAGGACGGCTTCGGACTTGAGGATGGGCTCGCCGAAGATCTCCATTCCGGCTGCTTTGAGCGTGTTTCCGGTCTCGACGACGTCGGCGATCGCGTCTGCGACGCCGAGGCGCACGGAAGACTCCACGGCGCCGTCGAGGCGGACCACCTTGGCTTTGACGCCCCGCTCGGCGAGGTAATCGCGCAGGAGGCCGTCGTAGCTCGTGGCGAGGCGCTTGCCTTCAAGCTGCTCGACGGCGGAGAAGTCGCCGACGGGGCCGGCGAAGCGGAAGGTGGACGCGGCAAAGCCAAGGGGAAGCAGCTCTTCCGCTTCGACCTGCGCGTCCAGCAGGAGGTCTCGACCCGTGATGCCGACGTCGAGCGTTCCTTGGCCGACATACACGGCGATGTCGCGGGGGCGGAGGAAGAAGAACTCAATGTCGTTGTCGGGATCGACCATGACCAGTTCGCGGGTATCGCGGCGCTGGCGGTATCCCGCCTCGGACAGCATCGCGGAGGCGGCTTCGGACAGGGATCCCTTGTTGGGGACGGCTACTCGCAGCATGTTGGGACTTTCTTGGGGGTGGAAGGTAAGTGTTTCAGGCATGGTGCCCACAGCACTGTTCTCAGATGAGACTTTTCTCAGAGGGAACATGCAGTGAGCGCGGGGGCCACGCTGGGGCTCCGGTGGGACCTTGCCAGGTCCTGACGAAGCGGACGTGGCTAGAGATGCTTGTAAACGTCTTCCAGGCTCAGTCCCTTGGCGAGCATCAGGACCTGCAGGTGGTAGAGCAACTGGGAGATTTCCTCGGCCGCGGCTTCATCGGACTCATACTCTGCAGCCATCCAGACTTCGGCGGCTTCCTCCACGACTTTCTTGCCGATGCCGTGGATTCCGGAGTCCAATTCGGCGACGGTGCGGGAGCCTGCCGGACGGGTCGCTGCCTTTTCGCTCAGTTCTGCGAACAGCGTCTCGAAATTCTTCACGCCCTACAGCCTACTTGCTCGGGGGCGGTGCCCGCCTGTCGGGTCATTGCATGACGGAAGGGATGTGAGCGAACGCACAAGGTGCGCGGTTATGCCCACATCCCTTTCGTCGATTTGCTAGGTGTACTGCTTGAGGGTCAGTGCCGTGGAGAGCGCAGCGGTCACGGCCTCGTGCCCCTTGTCCTCGGACGAGCCTTCCAGTCCGGCCCGGTCCAGGCCCTGCTGTTCGGTGTCGCACGTGAGCACGCCGAAGCCGACCGGCACCCCGGTGCGGACGCTGACTTCAGTGAGTCCCGCCGTCGCCGCCTGGCACACGTACTCAAAGTGCGGCGTCCCGCCGCGGATGACGACGCCGAGGGCGACGACCGCGTCGAAATGCGGCGCGAGCCGTGCAGCCGCGACGGGAAGCTCAAAGGATCCCGGGACGCGCAGCACAGTGGGCTCGGCAATGCCGGCTTCCTTCGCGGCACGCAGTGCTCCGTCGAGGAGCCCGTCCATGATCTGGGTATGCCAACTGGCCGCCACGATGGCGAGCTTCAGCTGGTGGGTTTCCGCCGGGTTGAGGGTGGTGAGGTCGATGGTGGGGGCGCCGTGTCCGCTCATGGGTGTGTGTTAGTCCGTTCAGTCAGGCTTGTAGGTGAAGTTCAGTCTTGTTCGAGGTCAAATGTGCCGGCGGAAGCGTGGGTGCCGGCTGGTTCGGTGTCACCGAGGGTCAGTCTGTGGTCCATCCGGTCCTTCTTGGTCTGAAGGTACCGAAGGTTTTCTTCACGGGACGGAACCTCGGTGGGCACCATCTCGACAACCTTCACGCCGGCCGCGGCAAGCCGGTTCTGCTTGTCCGGGTTGTTGCTCAGGAGGCGGATTTCGTGGAGGCCCATTTCGGCAAGGATCTGGGCAGCCGCTTTGTAGCAGCGCGCATCCACCGGCAGCCCGAGCTGCTCGTTGGCCTCGACCGTGTCGAATCCGGCTTCTTGCAGTGCGTAGGCCTTGATCTTGTTTGCCAGGCCGATGCCGCGGCCTTCCTGTCCTCGCAGGTAGAGCAAGGTGCCGCCCTCTTCCCGGATCAGCTCGAGGGCATAGGCCAACTGTTCGCCGCAATCGCAGCGGTACGAACCGAAAACGTCGCCCGTCAGGCACTCCGAGTGCAGGCGCACCAGCGGGGCCTTGCCTTCGAGCGGCGCCTTCGGGGAACTCACGGCCAGGTGCTCCGCACCGGTAGCAAGGTCGGTCCACGCCTGTGCCACGAACTCACCGAAGGCGGTGGGTAGCTGGACAATCGGGCCGCCGCTCACCGGATGCGTTGCGCGCGCCGGAGTGCCGCCGTCGTGCGTTGTCGCTGTAGTCATCGCTGCTCCTCGTTTCCTGCCGGAATTGCAACCTGGTTCCCAGCCTCCGACGCTACAACATAAGCAACGAGATCCTCGATCGAAATCAGAGGACATCCATGCTCCGCAGCGAACTCCCGGAGGCTGTCCAGGCGCATCATTTCACCATCGTCATGTACCAACTCGGCGATCACGCCCACCGGGGCGAGCCCCGCAAGCCGGCAGAGATCAACCGCCGCTTCCGTGTGCCCCGGACGTTCACGCACTCCCCCATTAACGGCCCGGAGCGGAAAAATATGCCCGGGCCGTGTGATCGAGGACGGCGTGCTGCTGGAATCAGCCAGAATCCGGGCTGTCAGGGCCCTGTCCGTGGCGGAAATCCCGGTGCTTACGCCCACAGCGGCATCACAGGACACCGTGTAGGCCGTGCCCTTGGCATCTTCATTGACCAGGACCATGGGCGGCAGCGCCAGGGCATCGGCCCGCGCCCCTTCGAGGGGGACGCAAATGACGCCCGAGCTGTAGCGGATGGTCCAGCCCATGAGTGCAGGCGTCGCGTGTTCGGCGGCGAAGATGATGTCGCCTTCGTTTTCGCGGTCTTCATTGTCCACGACAATGACGGGACGGCCGGCCGCCATCGCCTGCACGGCCTTTTCAACGGGGTCCAGCCCTTGGCGCACCACCGTGGTGCTGCCGTTGTGTGCGGCGCTCACTGGGCAGCACCGCCTGCAGTTGCCGGCGCACGGAAGGACAGCAGCCGCTCGGTGTATTTCGCGAGAACGTCCACCTCAAGGTTGACGCGTCCGCCGGTGGCCTTGGCCCCGAGTCCGGTTTCGTCCAGCGTGGTGGGAATGAGCCCCACTTCAAACCAGGGGTTCTCTGCTTCGGCCGGGCTAACGGCAGTGACGGTGAGTGAAACGCCGTCGACGGCGATGGACCCCTTTTCGGCGATGTACCGTGCCAGCGGGGCCGGCACGCCGAAGCGGAGCCGGTCCCAATTGCCGAGCGACTCGCGCTCCAGAAGCTGCCCGACGCCGTCGACGTGGCCCTGCACGACGTGTCCGTCCAGGCGGCCGCCCGCCTGGACACACCGTTCGAGGTTCACGGTGTCACCCGCGGCCAGTTCGCCGATGGTGGTGCGGACGAGGGTTTCGCCCATGACGTCAACGCTGAACTCCCGGCCGTCGATGTCCGTGGCGGTAAGGCACACGCCGTTGACCGCGATGGAGCCGCCCAAGCCAAGCCCTTCGGTGGTGCTGGGGGCCATGAGGCGCAGCGTAGCGCTGGCCTCGCCGTCGTGCTCGACGGACAGGACCGTGCCTTGTTCAGCAACGATTCCGGTAAACATCAGTGTCCTCCTGTGGTGGTGTCCGAGGCGTCCTTGCCCGGAAATGGTTCATGGTGTTCGGTGTGCGACTTCGTCCACGCCGGTTTGTTTCCATCCGACGGGCCGGACCTCAGATGCAGCCGGAGGTCGCGGCCCAGTGCATGGACCGCACCGCCACCGGCGTCGTCCCAGTTCCAGTGCTGGGCGTCTGCGAGGGTGGAGATGCCCAGATCCGTCAGGGCCGGCGTACCGGAGCCCAACAAGGTGGGCGCAAGATAGACGATCAATTCATCCACAAGGCCAGCGGCAAGGAAGGCGCTCAGGATGCGGGAGCCGCCTTCCACCATGACGTGCCGGACGCCTTCGGCGAAGAGCAACTCCAAAGCTTCGGAAGGGTCGCGTGTCGGCAAATGGACGAACTTCCCGTCAGTCCCCCGCACGGCGGCGTCCGCCGGGACCTCCCGTAGACCCATGACGGCCCGGAGTGGCTGGCTTGGCGATTCATCGCCGTTCTCTTCCCGTGCCGTCAGCCGCGGGTTGTCCACCAGGACGGTTTCGGTACCCACCAGAATGGCGTCGATCAAGCGGCGCAGTCCGTGGTTGTCGGCCAACGATTCCGGACTGGAGATCCATTGGCTGGTCCCGTCCGCGGCCGCGATCCTGCTGTCCAGGGTCTGGGCAATGTGAAGAGTGACGAACGGGCGCCTCGCCTCCACCGCATTGAACCACTCCCGGTTCAGCTTCAAGGCCTCGGCGGCGGCCAGCCCGGACCGCACGTCCACACCGGCAGCGCGCAGCCTCGCGGCCCCTCCCGCTGCCGGATCATGGGGGTCGTCCACGGCGTAAACCACTCGCGATACGCCGGCGTCGATGATCGCCTGGGTGCACGGTCCCGTGCGGCCCACGTGGTTGCAGGGCTCCAAGGTGACCACCATGGTGGTTCCGGCGAGGTCGAGGCCTCTTGCCTGCGCTTTGGCGATCGCGTCCGCCTCGGCGTGGGGGGTGCCGGCGCCCCGGTGGTAGCCCGTGATGAGTTGCTCTCCCTTGGGCCCGAGCACTACTGCTCCCACCAAGGGATTGGCGCCACGGTGTCCCCGGAGGGCCACGTGGAGCGCGGTCTCCATGGCCGCCGACTCAGCTTCCGAAAATTTCGGGTTAATGGCTTCGCTCATGAGAGGGCTCCTGCGGTTTCCGGCTCGGCTGTTGTCCTGAGCGGCTGCCTTTCCCGTCGGTCCGCACGCCACCAGACGAAGAATCCGGCGAGTGTGAAGAACCCGTAAAAGAGATACATAAACGCACTGGCAAAGTAGCCCGCGCTGAAAAGCAGCGGAACTCCGACAATGTCCACGGCAACCCAGATCAACCAGAATTCGGTCCAGCCACGCGCCATCCCATACGTTGCCAAGAGTGAACCCATAAAGGTCCAGGCATCAGCCCACACGGGCGGGTAGGAGCCCATGGAATCAAAGACGGGGGTGAGTGCGGCTGTTCCGACAATCATGGCGGCCAGCATTCCGATCCGCACTTTGGGGCTTGCCCAGCCGGGCACAATGGCGTGGCCGTGGGTGCCTGCTTGGAGGCCTTGGCGCCAGCGGTACCAGCCGTAGGCTGCGACGCTGATGAACATGATCTGGCGTCCGGCCTGGCCCCAGAGGGTTGCCGGTGAGGCGGCACCGAAGACGTTGCCAAGAAAGACGGTCAGCAGGAGCACGTTGCCTGCGATCCCGATGGGCCATGCCCAGACTTTGCGGCGCATGCCGCCCAGGGCGCTGGCGAGCCCGAAAATATTGCCTAGCACTTCGCGAAGAACAAGCACAGATCCGCCTACGGGAATCTGTGCTTCGAAGAGCCATCGCAGAAAGTCCATGTCGTTCCTTCCCTCGAATGCCGCGATGGCTCCGGGGGTGTACGACAGCGCGATGCCGGGCGCACGGAGCGCCCAAAGCATGACTGTACGTGCTTCTCCCATCCAGACTTTAACTGTCGGTACCGGAATTCCACCAGTTCAACCGTCCGCCGCCGTGATTCCCGTGAAGGAAACGCGATGGCTCGCGGGTCGCGGACTATAACCGCCGGTTCGGAATTACACCGACCCCGGAGCACGTATGTGTATTGCTATTCTGACACAACTGGAGGAATGGCTGATGTATTCCCCGACCAATATGCAGGCAATTGCGTCATGGTTGTCACATTGCCGCGGGGCCGGTCACATTGCCGCGAGGCCGGCGGCGCGCAGCCGCTCAATCGCGGCAGCCGGATCCTCGTGGCCATAGACGGCGGATCCGGCAACGAACACATTCGCGCCGGCTTCGGCTGCCCGGACGATGGTCTCCTCCGTGACGCCGCCGTCCACCTGGATTGCCACGCCGATACCCGAGCCGTCGATCGCGGCACGCGCCCGACGGATCTTGGGCAGGGTCACGTCAAGGAAGGACTGCCCGCCGAAGCCCGGTTCCACGGTCATGATGAGGAGCATGTCCAGTTCGCTGAGCATGTCCAGGTACGGTTCCACCGGCGTAGCCGGACGAAGGGCCATGCCCGCCTTCGAACCGCGGGCACGGAGCTCACGGGCGAGCTTGATGGGAGCCATCGCCGCTTCCGCATGGAAGGTCACGGAAGCCACGCCCGCGTCGGCGTAGGCCGGTGCCCAGCGGTCGGCGTCGGCGATCATCAGGTGGGCGTCGAGCGGGACCGGGCTGACGGCCTGGATCCGCTCCACGACCGGCAGGCCGAGCGTCAGGTTCGGGACAAAGTGGTTGTCCATGACATCGACGTGGACGGCGTCGGCGTTGCTGATTCTCTTCAGCTCGGCTTCCAGGTTCACGAAGTCCGCGGACAGGATGCTCGGGTTGATACAGCACTCAGTCAAGGCAGTTCCCTCAGTGTTGGTGGCGGTCTGGGTGGTTTGGCAGTTCTCCAGCTTAGGCACGCGGGACTTTCAGCCGGGGAAAGACGCCGAAGGTTACGGCTTCTTCCGGATAAGGGCCAGGAACATCGCATCGGTTTGGTGCACGTGCGGCCACAGTTGGGCGGTCAACCCGTGCCCGGCGCCCAGGTTGCCGCTCAGGCTGACGGCATCCAGGGCCGCGCCGGAGTCGATCTGCTCCAGGTCGTCCCGCTTGCGCAGGACATCGCTGACGACGGCGGTGGTTTCGGCCGGGTGCGGGGAGCACGTCACGTACGCCACCACTCCGCCCGGCTTGACGGCGTCGATGGCCGAGTTAAGCAGTTCACGCTGCAACGGACCGAGATCGGCAAGGTCCTTGGGCGTCCGGCGCCACCGTGATTCGGGGCGGCGGCGCAGCGCGCCAAGGCCGCTGCAGGGAACGTCGACCAGCACGCGGTCGAAAGTCTCCGGTTGTTCCTTGCCGACGTCGCGCCCGTCGCCTACCCGTACGGTCCAGGCGTCCCCCGGGACCGCCGAGAGGGCTTGGCTGACCAGCTTTGCCCGGTGTTCCGCGGGCTCGTTCGCGAGGAGGGTCGCACCTTCCTGGTGGGCGAGGGCCGCCAGCAGCGCCGCCTTGCCACCGGGACCGGCGCACAGGTCCAGCCACTTCTCGCCGTCCTTGGCGGACTGTCCGAGGTCCACACCAGCGACGGCGCGGGCTACCAGTTGGGATCCGACGTCCTGGACGCGCGTGGTGCCTTCGCGGATGGAGGACATGCGCCCGAGGTCGCCGCCGCTGGACAGCGCCGAGTCGATGACGAGTTCGCCGGGGGTGGCCCCGCTCTCCAGGGCTTCATCAAGATTGCCGATGCCGGGCAGCGCCACGAGGTTCACCACCGGCGCCGCATTGTCGGCTTCGAGCAGTTCGGTGATTTCGCTCGCGGGACGTCCATGCGTGACGAGGGACTGGCGCAGCGCCCTGACAATCCATTCCGGGTGCGCATGGCGTACGGAGGCGATCCTGGTTTCGTCGGTTTCGTTCTCCAGCAGGTAGTCGAGCCACTCCGGCAGCGTCTTGGCGGTGACTTTCCGAAGCACGGCGTTGATGAGCGACGACGGGCCGGCCCCGATGACCGCGCGGGCCAACCCGACCGTCTGGTCGAGTGCGGCGTGGGCAGGAACGCGCATGGCGAGCAATTGGTGGGCGCCAAGCCGCAGCGCGTCAAGGACTGCCGGATCGAGTTGGGCGAGCGGCCGGTCGACACACTCGGCCAGGACGGCGTCGTACATCCCCTGGCCGCGCAGTGCCCCGTAGCTCAGCTCGGTGGCGAATCCGGCGTCGCGCTTGTCGAGGTGGTGGTGGCGGATCCGTGAGGGCAGCACGAGGTTCGCATACGCGTCTTCCGAAGCGACTGCGCGCAAGACTTCGAACGCCACCAATCGTGCCGGATCCGCGCGCCGGGTCCGCTGCGACGGTGCGTTGGTCGAGAAACCGCGCTGCGGGCCCCTATTGCGTTCGCGGCCTTGGGCGTTGCGGATGCTCTCGCCCCGGGGACCGCGGTTGCCGTGGCCCCCGCCGTCCCGATTCCCGCTGTTGTTAGGGCCGCGCCGGCCGGACTCATTCATTCGAATTCCACGCTTTCTGGTGTTGCCAAACCACGGGCCCAATCGGCCGACGGCATCATCTTCTTGCCCGCAGGCTGGATCCGCCCGAGCTGCACTGCATGGGATCCGGTCCCGACCAGGACGTTCTTACCGTCAACCCGGACCTGGCCGGGTGCAAGGTCCCGGATGTCCGGGCGCAATCCGACGGGCTCCAGCTTGACGCGCTGTCCGTCGAGCGTGGTCCAGGCTCCAGGTTCGGGCGTGACGCCTCGGGACCGGCGGTTGATGGCGAGGGCCGGTTGCGCCCAGTCGAGGCGGCCGTCGTCGAGCGTCAGTTTTGGCGCCAGCGAGACATCGCCTTGCTGGGGCTGGGGCGCCGCTTTGCCGGACTCGACGGCGGACAGCGTCTGGCTGAGCAGGACCGCCCCGCTGCGCGAGAGCCGCTCCAGCAAGTCGCCGGCCGTGTCTTCGGGGCGCACGGTTTCCGTCAACGTCCCGAAGACCGGTCCGGTGTCGAGTCCTTCTTCCAGGAGGAACGTGGCGGCTCCGGTGATGTCGTCACCGGCGATGACTGAGCGTTGGACCGGCGCCGCGCCGCGCCAGGCAGGGAGGAGGGAGAAGTGGAGGTTGATCCAGCCGTGGCGTGGTACTCCGAGCGCGGCTTGGGGGACGAGGCCCCCGTAGGCGACGATCGCGGCGACGTCCGGCTCATACGAAGCGATCCGCTCGGTGGTCCCGGCGTCCACTTTCGAGGCGTGGATGATGTCGATGCCGAGTTCAGCCGCACGTGCCGCCACGGGAGACGGCGTCAGGATCCGCTTGCGGCCGGTCGGGGCATCCGGCCTGGTCAGCACGGCGACGATCTCGAATCCGGCCTCGATCAGCGCGTCAAGGGAAGGGACGGCGACAGCCGGGGTGCCGGCGAAGAGCACCCTCATTCGGCGGCCCCGAAGCTGCCGAAGCTCGAGCCCACGGTGTTGGCCCTCTTGGCCGTGGTCCGTTCAGTCACAGAGTGGTAGTTCGCCGCGCGGATGGCGCGGAGAGCGGTTTTCCGGTCCTCACCCTCCAGGCGGTCCGTGAACAGGATCCCGTCCAGGTGGTCGGTCTCGTGCTGGAAGCAGCGCGCGAGCATGCCCTCCGCCTCCACGGACACGGTGTTGCCGTTGATGTCCACACCGGTTGCACGGGTGGTCCTGCGGCGACGAACCGGGAACGCGAGTCCGGGAATGGAGAGGCAGCCCTCTACCTCGTCGGGCTGGAAGTCATCGCTGTTCTCAAGCACGGGGTTGATGATGTGGCCTTCCACCCCGCCGATCCGGTAGGTGAAGACCCTCTGGCTGACACCGATCTGCGGTGCGGCGAGCCCTGCACCGTCCACGTCCTCCATAGTCTCGGTCATGTCCGCCACCAGTTTGGCGAGCTCAGGCCCGAATTCCGTGACTGGATCAGCAACCGTGCGGAGCACGGGGTCGCCGATGATACGGATACTCAAAATGGCCATGTGCTGTCTTTCCTCACGATCGGCGAAGCTTCGGTCCCGGCAAAAGGGGCCTAGGCCAGTTTAGTTGAGCCTGCGGGCGCCGCAGCGGCAGGGTACGACGGCGGAGCTACCGGGAGCAGCGCCGTTCCCGCTGCGGCCACATCGGCAGACATCTCCCACACCCGCTTCAAGGCGCAGAACTTCCACCAGTGGTGCTTGAGTACGTCCGGATTGGCCCGCTGGGGACGCACTTCGGTCTCGCCGATAGCCACCGCAAGCAGGACCGGGTTCTCACCGTATTTCCACGGCTCCCACTCCCCTGCCACTGGATCCACGAGGCTTTCTTCGGCCTTCATGCCCGCAACCAGTTGCATCACTACCTTGTCGTCGAGCGGTTTCACTGTTCCGTCACGGGTTGTGCCTTTGGTCTTGTAGTCGATCAGGCAGACCCTGCCGTTGATTTTGGCGACGAGGTCCAAGGTTCCGGCGTAACCAACGCTTGAGTTCCAGACAGTAATCTCGGGAGCGATGGGCTCCACCCGGTACAGCTCCCACCATTCATCGAAGCGGGCCGCGAAGGCATCCTCGCCGTTCGAAGCGAGCTCTTCACGCGTTTCCTTGACGCGGTGCGCGCGTCCGAGGGTGCGGAGGGCCACTTGCTCGCAGTAGTTGTGCACGCGGTCGCCGCGGCGCGCGGCGTCGTCCCGGTACACCTCCGCGGCCTTGGCTGCCTTGTTGACGGCCTGCCGCATCTTGGCAGGACTGGAAAGATGTTGCGGGAGTTCCGGGTCCTTCGCCAAGCTGCTGGCGCCCATGTAGCCGAACCAGCCGTCCAGGGAATGGGCCTGCTGGCCGATCACCGTGGTGATGGAAGGGACCGAGAAGGTCTCGGACGTGGACCGGGCATACATCCGGCCGTATTCGGTGGCATGGGCAAGCAGTGGATCTGTCATAAGAAAACTCTTTCACACACCGCCGACAAGAAAACGCGGAGCCTTGGTGGCCGTCGACGGGACTTCCCCGTCCCGTAATTCACAAGGCCCCACGCATGGCGCGCAAGGTTCCTTGACTCACGGTGCCATAATTGGTCACGTCCTCGGCTACTGGAGCGCATCTTGGTCCTCGATATAACAACACTGCGAGTCGCCCTAGGCGTGGTCGCCCTGACCCTGCTCCTCTTGTTCTACGCATCCTTCAGGCGCACGCGGTCGTCCTACAACGGGTGGTGGTGCATCGCACTCCTCTTCTTCCTCGCAGGCAACCTTGCGTTCCTTCTCAACGGGACGCCGTATCAAGTCTGGGCGAATCCCTCGGGAAACGTCCTCCTGGTGGGCGGAGCGTTCAGCGTGTGGACCGGCGCCCGGTCCCTCAGGATGTTACCGCCGCCTCGGTGGCAATTTGCCGCGGCCTGTGGCGTCACGGCCATCGCCTCCGTTTTGGAAAGCCCCGGTCACAACACGTGGTCCGGGGGCCTGGTCTATCTGGGATTCATGACTGTGGGAATCGCGTTGGCGTCCCGCGATCTGTGGCTACTTGATTCCAGCTACTCCCATGTGCACAAGTCGATGGCCTTGGCCGCGGGATTCCTGGCGGCCTACTATTTCTGCCGCCTGTCCGTGTATCTCGTCGAAGGTCCAAGCGGACCGAACTTCCGCCTGTATTTTGGCCCCTCCATGGCCAGCCTGGTCACGCTGATACTCCTGGTTGCCGTCTCGTTCAGCATGACCGCCCTCAGCAACGATCAGTTGATCAACCGGCTCAGCGAACGCGCTGCCCGCGACAACCTGACCGGGCTCCTCAACCGTGGCACGTTCATGGAGCTGGCCACCAAGGAGCTCGAGCGCCTGCACACCACAAACTCGGTCGCCTCATTGATCCTGGCCGATCTGGACCACTTCAAGGCGATCAATGACGAGTACGGTCATGCCGCCGGGGACACCGCACTGCAGGCGTTCGCGGCTGCGTGCACCGAGTCGGTACGATCCACGGACCTGGTCGGACGCTACGGGGGCGAAGAGTTCATCCTGCTTTTGCCGGGAGCCAGCCAGGAAAGGGCTGAAAGCATCGCGGCCGACATCAATCGCTCTTTGGCGGCAGCCAAGAGCCTCGACGACATCCACGTCCCAACGGTGAGTTACGGGGTCACGTCAACTGAGTTCGACGCCGTCGACCTCACCGCGATGATTGCGGCCGCCGATGCGGCCCTCTACGAAGCAAAGTCACTCGGAAGGAACCGGGTGGTCCGGGCGTCACCCCTTGCGTGATTGGGCGACGGATCCACGAGCAACGACAAGAGGTCCTGTGCGAAACATGAACCATGTTTCGCACAGGACCTCTTCTTGGTGGGCGATACTGGGTTCGAACCAGTGACCTCTTCGGTGTGAACGAAGCGCGCTACCACTGCGCCAATCGCCCGTGCACAAGAAGACTAACCGACCCCGGCCGGAATTCAAAAATCCGGAAAGTATCGGGCCGGCAGGCTAGGCAACAACCGGGAAAATGCCCACGAATCACAAGCGTGTAACTCGCAAATTCCGCGCCAATTCAAGGAACTTACGCCCTTTGCTCACGATTCCGGCAGATCGATTTGGAGTTTCCCGGAACCTCCTATAGAGTTTTTACTCGTCGGAAAGCGACGGAATGCCCCCTGCGGGCAGGCCGCCGAAGAAGACTATGCGGACGTAGCTCAGCTGGTAGAGCACCACCTTGCCAAGGTGGATGTCGCGAGTTCGAATCTCGTCGTCCGCTCGCAGGACACTGTCACGGCATTGACTTCTTGGAGCCCCAGGAATCGTGCTTACACGGTGGGTTGGCCGAGAGGCGAGGCAGCGGCCTGCAAAGCCGTATACACGGGTTCGAATCCCGTACCCACCTCGGTGAAAACCTTGGTTTCCGGTCCAGGCCGGATTGCATTTGGGCGATTGGCGCAGCGGTAGCGCGCTTCCCTGACACGGAAGAGGTCACTGGTTCGATCCCAGTATCGCCCACCAAGGCAAGGCAACTTGCTTGTTGATGAACGTCCGGCCCCGGCCGGATGACCATCATGTGCGGACGTAGCTCAGCTGGTAGAGCACCACCTTGCCAAGGTGGATGTCGCGAGTTCGAATCTCGTCGTCCGCTCCATTTCCTCCATCGCAATTGCACCTGGTCAAATGCAGTGACACCGTTCAAGCAGCTCCGCCGGAGCTGCTTTTTTTGTGCCCGCAGCCACCCACTACGCCCCGCCTACCTGTGTCGCCCACCCGAAAGATCAGCAGAACTGATCAATACCACTCAGCAAAAATCACTTTATCCAATGTGATTCAGCTCGCATACTTTTCTTCAGGCCTAATTCGTCCACGCCCACACGCAGGAGCACATGGTGAATCAACAAACTCTCGTCCGCTCGATCATGAGGAAGAAACCCATTGACGACATCGAGGAGGAAAGCAAGCACAGCGGGCTCTTCAAAAGCCTGGGCCTCTGGCAACTGACGGCCATCGGCGTCGGCGGCATCATCGGCGTCGGGATCTTCTCCTTGGCCGGGCTCGTGGCGCACGGAAGCGCGGATACCCCGGGTGTCGGCCCGGCCGTGCTGATCTCGTTCCTGGTTGCGGGCCTTGCCTCTGCGGCCGCGGCACTCTCCTACGCCGAATTCGCGGGCATGATCCCCCGCGCCGGATCCGCCTACACCTATGGCTACGTCGCCCTTGGCGAGGTCATCGGATGGTTCATCGGCTGGGACCTGCTGCTGGAGTACATCGCAATCGTTGCCGTCGTCGCGATCGGCATCTCCGGCTACTTTGACGCATTCCTCGCCGGAATAGGCATCCACATGCCAACCTGGATGACCTCCACCGTGGACGAGGGGAAGGGCGGGGTCATCAATCTTCCGGCCATCCTGGTCTGCCTGCTGGTCACCTGGATCCTGAGCCGCGGAACCAAGGCGTTTGGCCGCTTCGAACTCGTGGCGGTGGCCATCAAAGTGGTGCTCATTCTGTTCATCATCGGTCTGGGCATTTTCTACATCAACACCAACAACTACAACCCATTCATGCCCAGCGGCTTCGGGCCGGTCCTGGCCGGCTCCGCAACGGTCTTCTTCGCAGTGTTCGGCTATGACGCCATGAGTACAGCCGCGGAGGAAGCCAAGGACGGCAAGAAGCACATGCCCAAGGCAATCGTCCTCTCGCTTGTCATCGCCATGCTCCTCTACGTAGCGGCCACCCTGGTACTTACAGGCATGCAGAACTACAAGGACATCAATCCCACCGCCGGTTTCGCCTCCGCCTTCACCGGAGTCGGATTGCCCGTCATCGCCACCATCATCTCCGTATTCGCGGTCCTGTCCATCCTGACCGTGATGCTGACCTTCCTGCTCGGCGTCACCCGTGTCTGGTTCTCCATGAGCCGTGACGGCCTGCTCCCGGGCTGGTTTGCGGGGACCGACAAGCACGGCACCCCGCAGCGCGTCACGTGGATCGCAGGCATCGCCTCGGCGCCGCTCGCCGGCGTCTTCCCCATCAAGGCCGTCGCCGACCTGACCAATATCGGCATCCTCGCGGCGTTTGTGGTGGTGTGCTTGTCAGTCATCATCTTCCGCTACAAGAAGCCCAATGCGCCCCGTACCTTCCGGCTGCCGTTCATGCCGGTGGTTCCGGCCTTCGGAATGCTCGCATCCGGCTTCCTCATGCTCCAGCTCCATTGGGAAACCTGGCTGCGTTTTGTGGTGTGGCTGGTCATCGGACTGGTCATCTACTTCAGCTACGGTCGCAAGCACTCCTTGATGAATCCGGACAGCCCCCGCCACCAGGAGCTTTCTCCCGAGAAGCAGCTGTGACCTTTTCCAAGGATCGTTTGACATTCCAGTCAAATTTTCCCTTGGCACCTCCAAGGTCTCGGGTTAGGATCGAGAACGGAGGAGCGAACTGGCTCCGTGATTGAAGGGAGGTGCCCGTGGGATTACTTGACGATCTGAAGGGCAAAGTTCAGGACCTCGTTGGTGGCAGTGAAGAAGCCATCAAGGACGGGATCGAATAGACCGCCGATTTTATCGACGACTAGATGCGGTTCAGAGAGCCGCTTCCGAGTTCGTGGACAACCTCGACGGTGACGCTGAAAGGGCTACGGCCTGGACAGCTCCCTCCGCCAATGAGGCTCCGTAGCCGGTTCTGCCGGCCAGAGCTCCCGATTACAGTTACGTCAACGGGGCACCGGTCCCGCCGCGAGGCGCCGCCGGTGCCCTTGGCGTTTAACTGTTGCCGCCTCGGCACGCGCACCAAGGCTCCGGTAACGTGATGGTCTATGCCAGCGTCATCACTCCACACCGGACAGCCACGTCCAGCTTCCGCCTCCCGGCAGCTCTCCCGCCCGCTTGTTGCTGGAATCGTGACCGCGCTGGTCGGTTTTACTTCTTCCTTCGCAGTAGTGCTCGCAGGCCTCCGGGCGATGGGGGCCACCCAGGAACAAGCCGCCAGCGGGCTCCTGGCCCTCACCCTCGCCTTCGGGCTCGGCGTGCTCTGGCTTTCCTTGCGCTCCCGCTTGCCTGTCACCCTTGCGTGGTCGACGCCAGGGGCCGCTTTGCTGGCGGGAACCGGAGTGCCCGACGGCGGGTGGCCGGCCGCCGTCGGCGCCTTCCTCATCGCTGGTGTACTGATCGCCTTGACCGGGCTCATTCCGGCGCTTGGCAAGCTAATGGCGAAGATTCCCACGGCCCTCGCCCAGGCGATGCTGGCCGGAGTGCTTTTGTCCCTCTGCCTTGCCCCGTTCAAAGCCTTGGGCACCGCTCCCCTCTTGGTGGCTCCGGTGATCCTCTGCTGGCTGGTCATGATGAAGCTGGCACCCCGCTGGTCGGTCCCTGCCGCATTGTTGGTGGCACTCGCAGTCATCGGAATCTACATCGTGGTCAACGGCGTGGACATTCCTGTGAACCGACTGTTGCCTGAGTTGCAGTGGACCACCCCTGCTTTCACTCCCACCACAGTGGCCGGCATCGCCCTGCCGTTGTTCATTGTCACCATGGCTTCCCAGAACATTCCGGGGGTGGCCGTGCTGAAGTCCTTCGGGTACACCGTCCCGTGGCGCCAGTCGATGCTGGTGACCGGCGCAGGGACCGCGCTGGGGGCTCCCTTTGGCGGGCATGCGATCAACTTGGCGGCGTTGAGCGCTGCCCTGGCGGCTGGGGAAGAGGCAGGTGAGGACCGGGGCCGGCGCTGGATCGCGGCCTTCACGTCAGGCCTGGCCTACCTCATGCTGGCAGCCTTCTCCGCCGCGTTGGTGACCGTTGTGGCAGCGGCACCGCCCGGGCTCCTGGAAGCCGTCGCGGGCTTGGCCCTGCTGGGCACCCTGGCATCCGCCATCGCCTCTGCCCTGGCTATTGCCGAAGAACGCATGGGGGCCTCCGTGACGTTCCTGATCGCGGCCTCGGGCCTCAGCTTCGCCGGGATTGGCGCCGCGTTCTGGGCGCTTGCCGCCGGAATCCTGGTGCGTTGGGTCCTGAAAAACAGGGAACCCCAAAAGTAGAGTGGGGCAGCCTGCCCCAATCTTTACGACGGCTCGTGGTTTTGGCCCTCGCGCGCCAGGGCGGTCAGACGGGACACGGCGCGGAAGTACTTCTTCATGTACCCGCCAGTCATCATTTCCTCAGTGAAGAGCTTGTCGAAGGGCACACCGCTGGCAAGGATCGGGACGTCCTTGTCGTACAGGCGGTCGGCCAGTACCACGAAGCGTAGGGCGACGGCCTGCTCGGTAATGGTTTCGACGTCGCGCCAGACAACAGCATCGATGCCTGCGATCAGCTTGCGATAGCGGCTGGGGTGGACACCGGCGAGGTGGTCGATCAGGCCGCGGAAGTCGTCCACGGCCACGGTCTGGCCGTCGAACTCGGCGTGCATCTGCCGTTTGAGGTCTTCGGTCTTCAAGGGTGCCGGAGCCGCGGGCAAGCCGCGGTGCCTGAAGTCTTCCCCGTCGATCCTGACAACATCGAACTGGTCCGCAAGGACCTGGATCTCCCGCTGGAAGTCGACGGCGGCAAAGCGGCCGTCTCCCAGTGAACCAGGCAGAGTGTTGGATGTGGCAGCGAGCTTCACACCGGCGTCGGACAATTCACGCATGAGGCGGGACATCAGCACCGTGTCGCCCGGATCATCGAGCTCGAATTCGTCAATGCAGACAAGCTTGTAGCTGCTCAGAGCCTCCACGGTTTTCCGGAAGGAGAGGGCGCCCACGAGGTTGGTGTACTCCACGAATGTCCCGAAGGCTTTCGGACCCGGAGCCGAGTGCCACAGGGAGGCCAGCAAGTGGGTCTTTCCGACGCCGAATCCGCCGTCGAGGTAGATGCCGGCCCTGGTGCTGGCCTTCTTGCTGAAAAGGCGCTTGAACAGGCCGTCTCCGTCGCCGGCTCCGACCGTCGCCCCAAACGCTTCCAGGGACTTGACCGCTGCCGCCTGGCTGGGCTGGTTCGGATCAGGCCGGTAGCTCTTGAAGGACACCTCGCCGAACCGTGGCGAAGGGTAGAAACCCTTGAGAATCTCATCCGCTGAGACCGCCGGCGTGCGCGCGGCGAGCTGTTCGATCTGTACCAATGCGGTCCGTTCTTCGTGTCGTAAGTCCCCAGCAAGAATACCGGCTATGCCATGCCCAGGGCGGACACGTGATGAAGGCCATATTTCACCATATGAACGGGGAGGAGCTTTAGTCCCCGGCCCTCGATACTGTGGGACTAAAGCCCGGGCATGTCCTAACGCCCGGTGCCGCCCGGTGTCAGTGAAAGTGTCAGTGAAAGGCCATACCAATGTCCTACCCCGTTGAACAGAACGAGAAGTTCGCCGCGTACGCCCACCCCGAACGCCTGGTGTCCACCGAGTGGCTTGCCGCAGCCCTCGAAGGCGGCGCTCTTGGCGACGGCAAGCTGGTTGTTGTCGAATCCGACGAAGACGTCCTCCTGTACGAGACCGGCCACATTCCGGGCGCGGTCAAGATCGACTGGCATACGGACCTGAACGATGAAGTCACCCGGGATTACGTCGACGGTGAAGCCTTCGCGGCCCTGGCGGCCGCCAAGGGCATCTCCCGGGACACCACCGTGGTGATCTACGGCGACAAGTCCAACTGGTGGGCCGCTTACGCCCTCTGGGTTTTCACGCTTTTCGGCCACGAGGACGTCCGGCTCCTGGACGGCGGCCGTGACAAGTGGATCGCCGAGGGCCGCGACATCACCACCGATGTCCCCCAGCCCGCCCCGGGCGAGTACCCCGTGATCGACCGGAACGACGCCCCGATCCGTGCCTTCAAGGATGACGTGCTGGCCCACTTCGGCAAGCCGCTGATCGACGTCCGCTCCCCTGAGGAATACACCGGCCAGCGCACCCACATGCCTGCCTACCCCGAAGAGGGCGCCCTGCGCGGGGGGCACATCCCCACCGCGGCGTCCATCCCGTGGGCACGCGCCGCTGCCGAAGACGGCACGTACCGTAACCGGACCGAACTTGAGGACCTCTATCTCGGGGAAGCGGGCCTCACGGAAGGCGACGACGTCGTGGCCTACTGCCGTATCGGCGAGCGTTCCAGCCACACCTGGTTCGCCCTGAAGTACCTGCTTGGTTTCGAAACGGTCCGCAACTACGACGGTTCCTGGACGGAGTGGGGCAACGCGGTGCGCGTCCCGATCGCCAAGGGCGCTGAGCGGGGCTCCGTCCCCGCACTCGCCGGAAAGTAGTCCGGAATCTCCGGGCCCTGCCCGATAGGCCTGCCACCTTGGCTAGGCCATATTCAAGCAACAGGAGCCAGACCGGCCCGGACTTGCGTAAGCTGGAAGTGATGAGTACTTATACTTTGCCCGCCGCATTGGCGGAAATTGTCGATGACTTCCAGGCACTGACCGAGCCCGATCGCCTTCAGCTGTTGCTTGAGTTCTCGCGTGGGCTCCCGGCTTTGCCGGAACGGCTGCTGGACCACCCTGAGCTGCTGGAACAAGTGGTGGAGTGCCAGTCGCCGCTGTTCCTGACCATTGAACAGGAAAAGAACCCCGACGGCGTCGCTTACCGTTTGTTCTTCAAGGCACCGCCGGAGGCGCCTACCACGCGCGGCTTCGCGGGGGTTCTGCACGAAGGACTGGATGGGCTGACTGCCGCGGAGATCCTGGCTGTACCGGATGACATGCCGGAACTGCTGGGCCTCACCCGGGCAATCACTCCCCTGCGCATGCGTGGCATGACGGCCATGCTGGGGCGGATCAAGCGCAAGGTCGCCGCGGCGGACCGCTTGTTGTCCTGATCCGGGATACCGGGAATGGCTAAGAAACAGGCCTCACAAGGAACGCCGGCCACAGCCGTACTGGTTGCGGCCGGCGTTTCTTTCACACTGCACCCCTATACGCATGATCCTTCGGCGGCCAGCTACGGGCTTGAAGCGGCCGAGGTCCTCGGTATCGATCCCGAGCGGGTCTTCAAGACTTTGATGGTGGACATTGACGGCAAGCTGGCGGTAGGCATAGTTCCGGTCAGCGGCACGCTGGATCTCAAGGCAATCGCGGCAGCTCTCGGATCGAAGAAGGCCACCATGGCCGACCCCAAGATGGCCGAGCGGCGCACCGGCTATGTCCTGGGCGGGATTTCCCCGCTGGGCCAGCGCCAGCCGTCGCCAACTGTGCTCGACGAATCGGCGTTGGCCTTCGGCACGGTCCTCGTGTCCGGTGGACGCCGCGGCCTGGACATCGAGCTGGACCCCGCAGACCTTATCCGGCTGACCGGCGCACGCACCGCGCCGATCGGCAGCCCCTAGCAAACGCCGGCAGTAGCACCGGCATGCTCACGCCGACACAGGCCCGCCGCGGGGCGTGAGGTGCGGAGCGAGCCATGAGCGCACCAACCGCTCCCATTTCTGCGGATCCACATTCCACTCCTTCGTGTGGCGCGCGCCTTCGAAAGGTTCGAAGGTGACCATGTCGGGATTCTTTTCGGCGAGGCTGGCCGAGGGTTCGTAGGGAACATACTCATCGTCCACGCTGTGGATGACCAGGGTTGGAGTCCGCAATTCGACGGCGCGGGCATCCCAGTCCATCGCCTTCAAGTCGACGGGCGCGGCCAGGCCGGTCAGGCGCCTGCCCAACGGGTGCCCCAACATGAGCTGCCCGTAACGGCCCACGGCGTAGGGGATCCTGTTGATCTGCGCGTGGTGCGCCAGGACGTTGACCCAGTTGATCACGGGTGCGTCCAGGACCATGGCCCTGATCACATGGCGGTGATGCGAGAGATCGGCCGTCTGCAGGCAGATCGCCCCGCCCATCGACCACCCGAACAGGACCACTTCGTGGGCGCCGTGCGCGAGTGCATACTCAATGGCGGCGTCGACGTCGTGCCATTCCGTCGACCCCAGGCCGTACCGCCCGTCCGGGGCAGACGGCGCCAGGCCGTCGTTCCGGTAGGAAATGAGCAGGCTGTTGAGCCCAAGGTCGTGCGCTACGCGCGCGGCTCGCAAGCCTTCGAGCCGCGTGGCCCCACGGCCATGGACCATGATCGCCCAGGTTTTCGCGGGTTTCCCGGCGCTTGACGGAACCAGCCACGCAGGCGCCTGCCCACCCTCGACGTCGATCTGTATGTCTTCGGAGTCCAGGCCAAGCGCCGCCGGGGAGTCGTACACAGCACCGCTCCACCACCCGCGCCGGGCCGTCGACAGATCCCCGCTATAGACTTCCTCGACTTCGCGCTGCACCGTCCGTTCGGCGGGCGAATAGGACACGATCCGACCGATCCGCGCGAACCCTGTCCCGCCCGCGAAGAAGAGGCTGAACACGCCGTCGACGGTGGTGTCCGGGGTGGCCGCGAGAATGACCTGGAGCCCCTTATCACCGCGTACCACCGCCAACACCTCCTGGTCGGCCTCGCGCGTTGAGGGGGTAATGACACGCCGGGCAAAATAGGCTGCGAGCGCAGAAGACCCTGCGCCCAGCAAGCCGGCGATGCTGCTTCCAGCAACGATCCCCGCAACGGCCCATTTGGCGCGGACGGACATTTTCGCACCGCTCTCAACGTTTGGCGCAGCTCGGGTCATGGATGCCATGTGACCATTCTCCCGGTTGCGGGGCAGTGTTCCGAACAGCGCCCTCTGTGGCGTTTCCTCGCGGGAGGCAACACCGCGGCGAGAACAGAATTGCCGCGCGAAACCATGCCTCCCGGCACGGCTCAGGTCTACGCTGTAGCCATGAGTGAACCAATCGTCATCCTTACCGAAGAGCCTCTCGGCCCGGACGACCGCGTCAATATTGCCAAACTGATCGACGGCGGAGACTCGCCCCTAGTGGTGCTGGTGCCTGCAAACACCGAACGGCATTTGTTGGTGGACTTCCTCGAGAACCTCTCGTTGCTTGAAGTAGCCAAGGCATTCCGGGATCTGCTCGCGGAGGCGCCGGATCCGCAGTCGGAGCGGGCCCAGGCTGCCGAGGCCTTGTCGGCGTCGCTCGCGGCCCTGGATGGGCTGGGTGGCGGGGTGACTGGTGAAATCGTCGACGGCGGCGCGGTGGCCGGCTTGGTGTCCAAGGTCAAGGCTCTCAATGCCGCGCAGGCCGTCGTCGTGACCCGCCCGCACGCGATCGCCGATACCTTCCATACAGATTGGGCGAACAAAGCCCAGGACCAGTTGGGGCTGCCCGTGCTGCATCTCTACGCCGGCTCGGGATTTATCGGCGACTCGTGAGCGTTGAGTGAGCATGAGCACTGCAGATAACAGGAAGTACTTCCAAGCCGCGGACCCCTTGGCCGGGGTTCCCCTCCAGGATGTCCCGAAGGACGGGCAATGCGTGGAGAAAACGGACGCCGAGTGGCGCGAGGAACTTACCCCGGAGGAGTTCAGGGTTCTTCGCCAAGCCGGAACGGAACGCCCGTACACGGGTGAGTACTGGGACACCCATACGGCAGGCGTCTACCAGTGCCGCGCGTGCGGCGCAGAGCTTTTCACCAGCAACGAGAAATTCGATTCCCATTGCGGCTGGCCGTCCTTCTGGGCACCACTCGCGGAAGGCACGGTCCGTTACATCCACGACCGTACTTTGGGAATGGAACGGGTGGAGGTCCGCTGCGCCAATTGCGATTCCCACTTGGGGCACGTTTTCGAGGGTGAGGGCTACGGCACACCTACTGACCAGCGGTATTGCATTAACTCCGTTTCGCTCAGGCTTGTCGAGTCCCCGGCCGGGCAGTAGCGCCAAGCTGCCGGCAGCCCCCAAGGCCAGCCCTCCCCGGGCTGGATCTTCCGGGGCTGCCGGAGCCACTTGCGAAAGAGTTTCTTATGCTCGAGCCACTTTTGAATTAGCGACTCTGACCGCTTGCTACGCTCGCCTCAGAACAACGATTCTTGAGGAAAGGCACAGTCGACGATGACCATCACCGTTACCACCACCCGTCCGCGCATCACCTCTGACAACCGGGACTGGATTTCCCTGAAGGCCGCGGCCACTGCCCTCCAGGCGTTCCAAAGCCAGGACGGTTCCATCCAGGATGCCCTCCACCACGAGGCTGCCCGGGCATACACGGCCACCATCACGGAAGCCATCAAGAGCCTGGCCCCTGCGTTCCCGCATGACGCCGCCTATCTCGAACTCCTGGTCGCGGACTTCGGCCGCTGGGCCGACGCCGGCTTCGGAGTTCCGGACTTCCTCGACTCACTGTTGGCCTTCCAGCCGCAGGAACACCGCGAAGACGGGCTCCAGCACCTCGTAGTGTTCCCCATGTACACCCAGAACGGCAGCACGAGCCGTCTCGTGGAAGCGGTCCTGATCGAGGTGATCTGGCCCGAGTTCATCGGCGCCTTGGAGGCCGGCGACTACTCCAACAAGCTGTTCGTACCCATCCGTTTCGTGGATTTCACTCCCGGGTACGACACGAATTCGGCCGTCCTCTTCCCCGAGACCGTTGCAGTGCGGGAAACGCCTGCCTTCACGTGGGGCGCCATCTTCGCAGACCGCGAGGCCGCCCGCTTCCGCCGCGTGCTCAAAGCAGCCGCCGCAACGACGTCCCTGCAGCTTCCCCCAGATGCCGCCGAGCTGCTGGATGACCAGGAACTCACGCAGCGCACGTTCGTCATGTGGGACCTGATCCACGATCGCACCCACATGCGCGGCGACCTTCCCTTCGATCCGTTCATGATCAAGCAACGGATGCCGTTCTTCCTCTACTCGCTCGAGGAGCTCCGCTGCGACCTGACGGCTTTCCGCGAATCCGTCCGGATCGAAAAGGACGAGGATGCATCCCCGGACGCCCGGCGCCACGCGAAGCTCGTGCAGTACGCCGTCATCTTCGACCGCATCTTCCGCTTTGCGATCACCGGCAACCGGGTCCGCAACTACGACGGACTGGGCGGCCAGCTCCTCTTCGCCTGGATGCACCAGCACCACGTCCTGCACTGGACCGACAGCAAGCTCAGCATCGACTGGGACGAGGCGGCCGACGTCGTGATCGAGCTCGGTGCCCGGATCGAAGAACTGTACTGGCGCTCGATCGACCGCCCCAAGGCCGCCCACTGGCTTGCAGCGTATAAGCTCATTTCCGGTACGGTCACTCCGCACCCGGCTTCGGTCTGGGCGAAGGGCCCGGAGGCACTGCCGCTCGACGGGCCGCCCCGCGGCCTCACAGACCAGGTCCTCGACGACGAATTCCCCCTGTCCATGTTCTACGAAGCACTGGAGAAGAAAATGCGTCCGATCATCGAATCAACCACCGGTATCACCGGGCAGACCGCAGCCTCATGACCGGCGGACCGCTGACTGTCGTCGTCACAGGTGGCAGCAACTCTTCCGGCATCGCCGTGGCCCGCGCCTTCGCGCTGGCCGGGCACCGGGTCTTCACCATCGGCTCAAACGAGGCCCGAATCGAGGCTGCAGCGGCCGAAGCGGGCGACGACGTCACTCCCCTCGTATGCGATCTTTCCCGGCTTGAGTCCGTGCGCGAACTCGCCTCGGACATCCACGGGAGCACGGAAAGGGTCGACGGCGTCATCCATCTGGTGGGAGGGTGGCGCGGAGCCAAGGGAATCGAAGACCAGCCGGACGAAGACTGGGCCGCCCTTGAGCAAAGCGCCATCACAACCCTGAGGAACGTCTCCAGGGTCTTCTACAAGGATCTCGCCTCTTCCCCCACGGGCCGTTTCGCCATGGTGAGTTCGACGGCGGTCGCCGCACCTACCGCCGGGGCCGCCACCTACGCGGCGGCCAAGGCTGCCGCGGAGACCTGGACCCTGGCCGTGGCTGACGGTTTCCGCCGCGATCAATCAGGAAACAAGGACGAACCAACCGAGCAGCACAGCGCCGCCGTCGTCTTCGTGGTGAAGTCGCTCCTGGACGCGGCGATGCGGCGGGAGCACCCGGAGCGGAAATTCCCCGGGTACACGGACGTCGAGGACTTGGCGGCGGCCGCCGTCGGGCTCTTCGACAAGCCTGCAGCGGAACTGAACGGACAGCGCCTCCTCCTGGCCAAATAGACTGAAAGCGTGAATGAACAAGTGACGAGCACTACAGAAGAATTCCCGGCTGCCCTCGACACGGAAGCCGTTGGGCGCCTCCACGATCCCTCCGTCCGCGGTTTCGCCTCGGACAACTACTCAGGCGTCCACCCTGAAATCCTGGCGGCCCTGGCCGCAGCCAATGGCGGCCACCAGGTCTCTTACGGGGAGGACCAGTACACGGAGCGGCTCCAGGAAGTCATGGAGGAGCACTTCGGCGCAGGCATCGAATGCTTCCCCGTCTTCAACGGGACTGGCGCGAACGTGTTGTCCCTGCAGTCGCTGCTGCCGCGCTGGGGTGCGGTCATCTGCGCATCGACCGCCCACATCAACATGGACGAGAACGGCGCACCGGAGCGGATCGGCGGCATCAAGCTTCTCCAGGTCCCGACGTCGGACGGCAAGCTGACCCCGGAATTGATCGACCGCGAAGCGTGGGGCTGGGGCGACGAACACCGCGCGCAGCCCCTGGCCGTCTCCATCACGCAGACCACGGAGCTCGGCACGTGCTACACGCCGGAAGAAATCCGGGCGATCGCCGACCACATCCATGCCAAGGGCATGAAACTGCACATGGATGGCGCCCGGCTCGCCAATGCTGCCGCCCACCTTGGCGTGCCCTTGCGGACGTTCACCCGCGACGCCGGCGTCGACATCTTGTCCTTCGGCGGCACCAAGAACGGGCTGCTGTTCGGCGAAGTAGTGGTCGCCCTGAATCCCGAGGCCGCCCACGGGCTGAAGTTCCTGCGCAAGATGAACATGCAGCTGGCCTCCAAGATGCGCTTCATCTCGGTCCAGTTCGTCGCGCTTCTGGAGTCCGGGCTGTGGCTTCGCTCAGCGGAACACGCGAATGCCATGGCCTCACGGCTGCGTGCGGCGGTCGACTCCATCGAGGGCGTGGAGCCTACCCAGGCCACGGAGTCCAACGGCGTCTTCGCGGTACTGCCCGCCGGCGTCGCCGATCGCCTCCGCTCCTCCTTCAAGTTCTACGACTGGAACGAAGCGAACCGGGAGGTGCGCTGGATGTGTTCCTTCGACACCACCGAAGAGGACATCGATTCCTTCGTTGCCGCAATCAAGCGCGAACTGGCCGCGGCATAGGCCGCAGGACGGGGCGGCGTGGCTTCAAGGTTTCGCCGCCCCGGACACATAATCTGCGAAGGTGAACGCACTCGCACAGGTTCCCGCGGATTTCTTGCATGCGTTGGGAACGCTACGAAAAGCAAAGTGCCGGAGCGAGCTGCGGCTCGCGGAAATCCCGGCGCCCTCCCGCTTGGCCCCCTACGCCGTTGCCCTGGGGGCAGAGGTATTCAGCCGGTCGACGCGTCCCGGCCGGACCCCGGTCCATGGCCCCGCCGCCATGGCATTTTCCAGCGAAAACACACCGGGTTCCCCCGGCGCGGCCGACGACGAAGACGACGAGCTTGCAACAGGCCGGTTCATCTTGCTCCATGATCCCGACGGCTCGGCTGTATGGGACGGCGAATTCCGGATCGTCACCTATATCCGCGCCCAGCTGGAAGCCGACATGGGCAATGACGCCATGCTCGGTTCCGTTGCGTGGACATGGCTCGTGGACTCCCTGGAGAACCATTCAGCCCAGTACCGGGCGGCTGGCGGAACGGCCACGCGCATCCTGTCCGAGAGCTTCGGCACGTTGGCCGAAAGACCTGAAACCATCGACATCGAACTCCGCGCCTCATGGACACCAGCGTCTTCCGATGTCCAGGCCCATCTGGAGGCATGGTGCGATATGGTCTGCACGTTCGCGGGGCTCCCTCCCCTGCCTCCCGGTGTCACGCCCCTGCCAAATCGGCGGCTCACATGAAGCCTGTGAAGGTGTGCTGGAGCCCTTGGCCGGACCGGCCGGGCACAGAGTCGGTAAACTGAAGGCACCATGACCCCTGAAAATCTGGAACCCACCACAGCCGGCGCTCCGGCTGCTGATCCCACACCACACATCACGGTAGACGGCTTCGAAGGCCGAATACCCGAGATCATCGATCTGGATGCCCCGCGCGAGGGGGTGCCGCTTGTCATCGACACCCTGTCCGGCCTGGAGCGGTGCGCCGCTGCCATCGCCGCGGGATCCGGCCCCGCCGGGGTCGACGCCGAAAGAGCCTCCGGCTTCCGCTACGGGCAGCGCGCCTTCCTCGTGCAGATCAGGCGCGACGGCGCAGGCACCTGGCTGATCGATCCCGAACCCTTCGATGACCTGAAAATCGTCAACGAGGCGCTGCGCGGCGTCGAGTGGATCCTGCACGCCGCGACGCAGGATCTTCCGTGCCTGGCCGAGCTTGGCATGTGGCCCGACAAGCTCTTCGACACGGAGCTCGCCGCACGCCTTGCCGGGCTGCCCCGCGTAGGCCTGGCGGCCGTCATAGAGCAGCTCCTGGGCTTCGGCCTCGCCAAGGAACACTCGGCCGCCGACTGGTCCACCCGCCCCCTCCCGGAACCCTGGCTGCGGTACGCGGCCCTCGACGTCGAGGTGCTCGCCGAACTGCGCGAAGAACTGATCGAACTCCTGGAAGCGGATGGCAAGCTGGATTTCGCCGAACAGGAATTCGCCGGAATCCTCGGAGCAGGCCTTCCCGCCCCGCGGGTGGACCCGTGGCGCAAGACCTCCGGACTGCACCAGATCCGTGACCGCCGCCAATTGGCTGCCGTGCGCGAACTTTGGTACGAACGGGATCAGCTCGCTCGGAAACGGGATGTTGCTCCCAGCCGCCTCATTCCCGACTCCGCCTTGGTCGCCGCCGCCAAGGCCATGCCCACAACCGTTCCGCAGCTCCTGGCCACCAAAGGTTTCCACGGACGGGCGGCACAGCGCGAAGCACCACGCTGGCTGCGCTGCATTGCCGGCGCGAGGACCACCGACGACCTTCCGCCGCTCCATCTTCCAACCAACGCTCCCCCGCCGCCTCGTGTCTGGACAGACCGCGATCCCGAAGCCGCGGCCCGGCTCGGGACTGCCCGGCCCCGGCTACAAGAGGCCGCGGATCGGCTCAAGCTTCCCGTGGAAAACCTGCTCACCCCGGATTACATGAGGCGCGTGCTGTGGCGGCCGCCGTCGGACATCACCGTGGAGTCCGTGTCGGAAGAGCTGCGCGCCCTTGGCGCCCGCGAGTGGCAAATCGCCATCACGGCGCCGATCCTCACCGAGGCGTCACTTAATCCGCAGCCGTTGCCCCCCAAGGAGCCCAAAGAGCCGCGGACCCCGGCGTCCAAGGAACGGACCCCGGCGCCCTGAACCGAGGTTTCCGCCTCCCCTGGGACCCTCGCTCACAAACAAGCCCTCCCGGCCCAACCCCCGCTCACAAACAAGCCCTCCCGGCCCAACCCCCGCTCACAAACAAGCCCTCCCGGCCCAACCCCCGCTCGGTGACGTGAGCGAGGGTCCGCCGGAAACCGGTCATACGCGAGCGAGGATCGGACCAAAGGCCGTCATATGTGAGCGCGGATCTCCTTGCGCGCTAAGTTACTGGCGAGTAACATGGCGGTAAATGACACCGGCTTCCCCCGTGAGGGCTGTCCGGCATCTATGTCTCAACGAGGAGTCACACATGAGCCAAACCGGGAACAGCGCCAAGCCGAGGACAGTCCGCGACGTCGTTTTCGTTGACGGTGTCCGGACGCCATTCGGCAAAGCGGGCGACAAGGGCATCTATGCGGGCACCCGTGCCGACGACCTCGTAGTCAAGTGCATCCGGGAACTGATGCGACGCAACCCGGGCTTGCCCGCCGAACGCGTTGACGAAGTCGCCATCGCCGCCACGACGCAGACCGGCGACCAAGGCTTGACCATCGGCCGCACTGCGGCCCTCCTGGCCGGCCTCCCCCGCAGCGTGCCCGGCTTTGCGATCGACCGCATGTGTGCCGGAGCAATGACCGCAGTCACGACGACGGCGAGCGGCATCGGTTTCGGCGCGTACGATGTCGTGATCGCCGGGGGCGTGGAGCACATGGGCAACCACCCCATGGGTGCGGGCGCGGATCCCAACCCCAGGTTCATGTCCGAGCGGATCGTCGATCCAGCCGCCCTGAACATGGGCAACACCGCCGAGAACCTGCACGATCGCTTCCCGGCGATCACCAAAGAGCGAACCGACGCCTACGCAGCGGCGTCCCAGGCAAAGCTCGCCGCCGCCTACGGCAAGGGACAGATCCAGCCCGACTTGGTCCCGGTCGCCACGATGAAGCCCGGACAAGGCTGGACAGTGAACACCGTCGATGAGCCGCCGCGGCCCGGGACCACCGTTGAAGACCTCGCGGAGCTGCGTACGCCGTTCAGGGCCCATGGCCGGGTCACCGCAGGCAACGCGGCCGGCTTGAACGACGGCGCGACGGCGGCAGTCCTGGCCTCCGCGGAGGCTGCCGAAGAGCTCGGCCTGTCCGTGAAAATGCGCCTGGTCTCCTATGCTTTCGCGGGGGTCGAACCCGAGGTCATGGGTATCGGCCCGGTCCCGGCCACTGAGAAGGCCCTCAAGAACGCCGGACTCGGCATCGGGGACATCGACCTTTTCGAGATCAACGAGGCCTTCGCGGTTCAGGTCCTGAGCTTCCTGGACCACTTCGGAATCGCCGACGACGACCCTCGCGTCAACCGCTACGGCGGAGCGATCGCCGTCGGGCATCCCCTCGCATCATCCGGCGTTCGGCTCATGAATCAACTGGCCCGCCAGTTCGAGGAAGACCCGTCCGTCCGGTACGGCATCACTACCATGTGCATCGGTTTGGGAATGGGTGCCACAGTAATCTGGGAGAACCCGCACCACCCCGACTACAACAGCCACAACAGCTACAACAGCGAGACCGAGACCGCCGTCGAGACCGAGAGCAAGGGAGCCGCAGCATGAGCGCCGCAGAATTCCAGAAACTGGCCGGACTGTTCCCGGACGAGACCGTGACCCACTCCTACGTTCAGGACATCGAACTCCCCGGCAACGCCGGAACGTTCGCCCTGATCACCCTCGACAACGGCCTGGACCACACCAAGCCCACCACCCTCGGACCCAATACCCTCGTCGAGCTCGGCACGGTACTTGAAGGCCTCAAGGATCGCGCTGCGCGCGGCGAGATCGTCGGCGTCGGCGTCACAGGCAAGCCATACTTCCTGGTGGCCGGCGCGGACCTCTCTGCGGTCAAGCGACTCGAAGAGCGGGAACACGGCCTGTGGATGGCGCAACTGGGCCACGATGTCTACGCGACGCTCGCCGATCTGGGTGTTCCCAGCTTCGCCTTCATCAACGGCCTCGCGCTCGGAGGCGGCCTCGAAATCGCCCTCCAGTCCACGTACCGCACGGTCTCGACGGGCGCCGGTGCCCTCGCTTTGCCCGAAGCCTTCATCGGACTCGTCCCTGGTTGGGGCGGCGTCTACATCCTGCCGCGACTCATCGGCCCGGAAAACGCCGTCAAGGTCATGATCGAGAATCCGCTGAGCAACAACCGCACGCTCACCGGTCCCCAGGCTTTCCAGCTGGGCATTGCCGACGCGATCTTCGAACCCGCGGATTTCGTGGAGCAGTCCATTGCCTGGGCCGCGAAAGTGATTGCGGGCGAGGCCGTCCCGGATCGGAGCAACTCCGTGGACCCGGAGGACCCCTCGGTTGTCGAACGCTGGGCCGGCGCCGTGGCGGCGGGCCGTGCGTTCGTGGAAGCCAAAACGTCAAACGCATCACCGGCTCCGGCCAAGGTGCTGGATATCCTCGAGGCCAACCGGACCATGGGCAAGGCGGATTCCGCGGCCCTGGAATGCGAGACACTCGCTGATTTGATGCAGACGGATGAGTTCCGTTCCACCGTCTACGCCTTCCTGGACCTCGTGCAGAAGCGCTCCAAGCGGCCTGCCGGTGCGCCCGACCGCAAGCTCGCGCGCCCGGTAACGAAGATCGGCGTCGTCGGTGCCGGCCTGATGGCGAGCCAGCTCGCCCTGCTGTTCGCACGCCAGCTCAAAGTACCCGTGGTCCTGACGGACATCGACCAGGAGCGCGTGGACAAGGGAGTTGCTTACGTCCATGCGGAGGTGGACAAGCTGCTCGGCAAGAAGCGGATCAGTTCCGACGCCGCGAACAGGACCAAGGCCCTCGTCAGCGGCTCCGTCTCCAAAGAGGCATTCGCCGACGCGGACTTCGTCATTGAAGCAGTTTTCGAAGAACTCAACGTCAAGAAGCAGGTCTTCGCCGAAGTGGAGGCCATTGTCTCCCCCGAGTGCATCCTCGCTACCAACACGTCCTCGCTGTCCGTGACGGCGATGGCTGAGGATCTGCAGCACCCGGAACGCCTGGTCGGGTTCCACTTCTTCAACCCCGTCGCCGTCATGCCGCTCCTGGAGATCGTGCGTGCCCCGAAGACCGACGACGCCGTGCTGGCCACCGCGTTCGAGCTCGCCAAGGGATTGAAGAAGACAGCCGTGCTGGTCAAGGACGCCGCCGCTTTCGTTGTCAACCGGATCCTGCTGCGGCTCATGGGCGAAGTCATTGCCGCGTTCGACGAAGGGACGCCGGCGGACGTCGCCGATTCGGCGCTTCGCCCCATGGGCCTGCCGATGAGTCCGTTCACCCTCAGCGCGATGGTAGGCCTTCCGGTCGCCCAGCACGTCCAGGAATCGCTGCACGCTGCCTTCGGCGAGCGTTTTGCGGTATCCCAGAACCTGCAGAAGTTGGTTGACAACGGCGTGAAGTCACTCTGGGCTCCGGGTCCTGACGGACAGCCGGTCATCCCGGCCGACACGTTGGCACTCATGTCCTTCGGCACCACGCCGTCCACTTCCGAGGAGGTCCTTCGTCGCACGCAGGACGCCCTCGCCGAGGAAATCGGACTCATGCTGTCCGAAGGCGTGGTGGCCGGGCCTGAAGACATTGACCTCTGTGTCATCCTCGGCGCCGGCTGGCCGATGTTCCTGGGCGGCATCACACCGTATCTGGATCGGGTGGGCGCCTCCGAGCGTGTCAACGGCAAACGCTTCCTGGCTCCCGGGATCGCGTCGAAGCCGGCCGCCGGGTAGCGTTCCGGCGTCAAGAACCCGGCAGGCTCCGGGCAAGGCCGCCCAATGCGCGCACCAGTTCGGCGAAGGCTTCGCTTGGGTGGTTTTCCGAGACGATGCGCGCGTTGGGAGGCTCGCCCCACAGTCCGCGGAAGTCCGCCACGGTGGTTCCGATGAGCTTGGGGGCCGCCGTCTCGACGTGCACTGTGGCCGTGCGGGTGCTGTACCTGGCAGTGCGTGCGGCGACGGACGCCGCGAAGTAGTCGTGGATGTGCGCCACGTAGCCTTGGCCGTACTTTCGGTGGAACTCGAAATAGAAGCGCAGCATATCGCTGAGGTGCCGCACGAGTTCGTTGGACGCAGTACTGCGCCGTCCCTCCGGCTGCTCCGGGAGGACAAGTTCCGGCTCCGTGCAACCCGCCTCGGCAGCCAAGGCCGCCACGTGCCCGGGTGTCAGTTCGATCCGTTCCGTGGTCTCCAAGGCGCACACCACCGGAAGGCACTCCTCGGGAAGTCCGGAGAAGGCCGCAAACACCTCGGCGGCTGCGTGCGGATCAACGTGGGTGTTCCACTCGGCGGTGGGCGTCGTGTTGCCCTGGTAGTAGTAGCTGCCACCCATGATCACGACGCCGCGCAGCAGCTCCGGCAGCCGCGGCTCGGCCCGCAGGGCGAGGGCAAAGTTGGTGAGGGGCGCCGTCAACAGGGCGGTCAGCTCCCCCGGCCGTGACCGGGCCGCTTCGACCCAAAGCTCGACGGCGTCGACGCCGTTCAGTTGTCCGCGCGGTTCCGGTAGCTCGGCGTAGCCCACGCCTTGGGGACCGTGGGTTTCCGGCGTGGTGGTCAGCGGGATCCGCAGCGGAGCCCGGGCCCCGATGGCAACGGGCACGTCAGGGCGGCCACACAACTCGAGCAGGGACAGGTTGTTGCGTGCCACCTGCTCCGCCCCGACGTTGCCCGGAGTGCTGCTCACTGCGACGAGTTCCACCTGCGGCTGGCTGCACAGGTAGGCGATGGCGAGGGCATCGTCGATTCCTGTGTCGCAGTCCACCAGCAAGCTCACGGATTCGCGCCGGCCTGCAGCCGCTGCCTGCTCCCCGCTCATGGAACGCTCCTTAGAAAAGGGCTACCTTGGGCGTGCGCGGGAAGATGTCGTCCATTTCGGCACGTTCTTCCGCCGTGGGCACCCAGCGCACGGCTTTCGCGTTTTCTGCGATCTGCTCCGGGCGGGTGGCTCCCGCAATGACGCTGCTGACTGCGGGCTGGGCGGCCAGCCAGGAGAAGGCCAGCTGCAGTTCGTTCAGGTCCCGCTCCTTGGCGAATTGGCTGAACCTGCCCAACTGGACCCAGTCGGCGTCGTGGACCATGTTGGTCCGCGTGTGGCTGAGGCGCGATCCTTCCGGGGCGCTGCCTGGAGCATACTTGCCCGTCAGGAGCCCGTTCGCTAGGGGGAAATACGGCAGGACACCGAGCCCGAAAGCCTGGGCGGCCGGAAGGACTTCGAGTTCCGCGCGGCGGTCCAGAAGGTTGTAGTGGTTCTGCGTCGAAATGAACCGTGCACCGCCCTGTATCCGTGCGACGTATTCGGCTTCGGCGATCTGCCACCCAGCACGGTTGGAATGGCCGAGGTACCGGACCTTGCCGCTTGTGACGAGGTCATCGAGGGCTGCGAGGGTCTCGTCAACCGGGGTGAGGGGGTCCGGGGTGTGGTACTGGTACAGGTCAATCCAGTCCGTGCCGAGGCGGCGCAGCGATGCCTCGGCTGCTTGGATGATGTAGCGGCGCGATCCCCGGGCGCCGAAATCGTTGCCGTTGGCGCCGTGCATATCCATGCCGAATTTCGTGGCCACGACGGCGTCGTCCCTGCGACCTTTCAGGGCGACGCCCAGCATGGTCTCGCTGAGGCCGGGCTCCCGGCCGTAGACGTCTGCAACATCGAAAAGCGTCACTCCGGCGTCCAAGGCGGCGTGCACTACCGCGTTGGTACCCTCCTGCGATTCAGTGGCCGTATTGGCCCGCCCGAGATTGTTGCACCCCAAACCGACTACTGAGACGGTCAATCCGGAATTTCCAAGACGGCGATATTCAGTCATGGTTTCACCCTACAACGACCGCGGGGGCGGGTCCGCCGCTCAGGATCCGAAGGCGATTCCCGCTTCTTCCATCGCATCGTGCAACTGGGCCATGACCTTGGGTCCCATGCCGTGCAGGGCCGCGACCCGTCCCTCGCCGAACTCGGCGAGTTGTTCCAGGGTTTCCAGACCTTCGTGGGCGAGTGCCCTTCGTGCGGGAGCGGACAAGCCCTTGGGCAGCGGAGTGTGTCCGGGCCAGTTGCTCTTGGGCGCCATGCGTGTCCCTTCGAAGCGGTGATGTGGTCCTTAGAGGGTAAAGCCCGCGCCCGTTTTCGGCGAGTGTTTTACTTTGAATGCGGTGGGTTCGGCATGGGGCGCCGCCGCGATGCTCAGCTTGGTGAAGTCCAGGTCTTCTCCCCTGATGCACACCTTGATGGCGTTGACGGCCTTGTTGACATCCGGGCACAGGCAGAAAATGTTGAGCTTCGAGTCGCTGATATCGGATCGATCCACGGTACCCAAACCGCGCCAGGCCAGTTCGCTCGTCAGGGCGGCCTTCGCCTTGCGTTCAAGATAGCGGTCGCGGTCGGTGCCGTCCTTCGTCTTGAGCGCGATCTGAGCGACCACCCAAAACTGCTCGGTCTCGGGAATCTCCGCGTAGCCATCCTCTTCGCATTGCGCGGCAAAGGCCGTCATGAGGCCTTCGACGGCGGATTCGTCGTCGACGTCGGTTTCGTCAGTGCTGCTCTGGTGTCCTACGACCCCGTGGTTGATGACGAACTGCTTGAATTCGTCGTCATACCAGGCTTCCCGGAAATGCAGGACCGCTTCGTCGTCGCGCTTATAGGTGCGGATGATGCCGCTCATGCCTGTCCTTTTCTGAACCACTCCGGGCAGGTGCTGTTCGGACCTGTGCCGTCGAAGGGTGCCTGTTTGTTGGATACTGCGCTGAACAGGCGGTTCACAGTTTGGGGAGACTGCCTGTGCTGGGGTGTTCTTGTCCTGGCAGGGGCCGCGCGAAAGGCACCTTTGTCCCCAGGACCTGCGCGACGACGTCGTGCGTTATCTGTTGGGCGGTAAGGCCCACGCGCTCAAGGACTTGGCTTCTGGTTCCATGGTCGAGGAATTCGACCGGAAGCCCCACTTCGTTGAGGGCCGTGTCCACGCCGGCCGCGCGCATCTCCTGGCGGATCCGGGAGCCGACGCCGCCTGCCCGGACGCCGTCTTCGATGCAGATCACCAAACGGTGCCGGGCAGCGAGGGCGATGATGGACTTGCGTACAGGCAGGACCCACCGCGGATCCACCACGGTGGAACTGATGCCTTGGGATCCGAGCCGGGACGCGACGTCGAGGGCGAGTTCGGACATTGCGCCTACGCTGACAACCAGGACATCGTTCTCGGTAGAGCCTTCGGGGCGGCGCGCGAGCACGTCGACGCCGTCGGAAAGCCGTTCGATCGCTTCGATCTCGCTTCCCACGCTGCCCTTGGAGAAGCGCACCACGCTGGGCGCGTCGGCGATGGCAACCGCTTCGCGAAGTTCTTCCCGCAGGCGGCTGGCATCCCGCGGAGCCGCGAGGTGCAGCCCTGGAACGATCTGGACCATCGCCATGTCCCACATGCCGTGGTGGCTGGCCCCGTCCGGGCCCGTCACGCCGGCGCGGTCCAACACGACCGTCACTCCGGCTTTGTGCAGGGCGACGTCCATGAGGAGCTGGTCGAAGGCACGGTTCAGGAACGTCGCGTAAACGGCGACGACGGGGTGCAGTCCACCGAAGGCCATGCCTGCGGCCGAGGTGAGGGCGTGCTGTTCGGCGATCCCGACGTCGATCACTCTTTCCGGGTGCCGTTCCGCGAACTTGTGCAACCCGACGGGGATCAGCATGGCCCCGGTGATACCGACAATGTCTTCGCGCTCATCGGCGATGTCCGCGATTTCCTCAGCGAACACGGATGTCCACGAGCGGGCTCCACCCGCTTCGGTGGGTTCGCCGGTTTCGGGATCGATGATCCCGACGGCGTGGAACTGGTCCGCCTCGTTGGCGAGGGCAGGCGCGTAGCCGTGCCCCTTTTCAGTCATGGCGTGGACGATCACCGGGCCGCCGTAATTACGGGCGGTAGTCAGCGCGTGCTCAAGGGCACGCATGTTGTGGCCGTCGACAGGGCCGATGTACTTCATGCCGAGGTCTTCGAACATGCCTTGCGGAGCCCACCAGTCCTTGATGCCCTTCTTCATGGCATGCAGGCTCCTGTAGGTGAACTGGCCGATCGGGCCGCCGCTTTGGAGTTTCTTCTTCCACCAGTCCAACACCACTTCATAGGTGGGGGCTGCCCGGAAGGAATCGATCGTGGGGCGCAGCGAAGCGAGGTAGTCGGCAAGACCGCCGACCGTCGGGGCATAGGAGCGGCCATTGTCGTTGACGACGATCACCACGCGTCGCCGCTTGTCGGCGGCGATGTTGTTGATTGCCTCCCAGGCCATGCCGCCCGTCAGCGCACCGTCTCCGACGACGGCGACAACGCAGCGGTCGCCCTCGCCGGTCAACTGGCGGGCACGGGAGATACCGTCGGCCCAGGACAAAGAGGAGGACGCGTGGGAGCTTTCCACGATGTCGTGCTCGGACTCGGCACGATCGGGGTAGCCGGACATGCCACCTTGCTGCCGGAGGGTGCTGAAATCCTGCCTGCCGGTCAGCAATTTGTGGACGTAGGACTGATGGCCGGTGTCGAAAACGATGCTGTCGCGCGGCGAATCGAAGACCTTATGGATGGCCATGGTGAGTTCCACCACGCCAAGGTTCGGTCCAAGGTGACCACCCGTTTGGGCGACGTTGGTGATGAGGAAAGTCCTGATCTCGCCTGCAAGCTGCTCCAGCTGCTGACCGGTGAGCTTGCTCAGGTCCTGCGGGTTCCGGATTGTCTCCAAGAGTCCCAACGGCCCCTCCTTAGGGTGGTTGACGTGCTATACAACTCTAACGCCTTGGCCGGAACCAAGCCGCAGGAAAGGCTACAGCCCCGGCCGGTCGATGACCAGCCGGGGCTGTAGCTTTTGCCTTTGGCGCAGGCGGAGCCCGCGCCGGTATCGGCTAGTGGGCCGAGATTTGGCGCAGAACGTACTGCAGGATGCCGCCGTTGCGGTAGTAGTCCGCTTCGCCCGGCGTATCGATACGCAACACGGCGTCGAAGGACTTGGTGCTGCCGTCCTCGGCCGTTGCCGTGACCTTGAGCGTCCGCGGCGTGGTGCCGTTGTTCAGCTCGGTGACGCCCTCCACGGAGAACGTTTCCGTTCCGACCAGGCCGAGCGACGCAGCCGATTCGCCGGCCGGGTACTGCAGCGGGAGGACGCCCATGCCGATGAGGTTGGAGCGGTGGATGCGCTCGTAGCTTTCGGCGATGACAGCCTTGACGCCCAGCAGCGCGGTTCCCTTGGCAGCCCAGTCACGGGACGAGCCGGAGCCGTACTCCTTGCCGGCCAGGACCACCAGCGGGGTGCCGGCTGCCTGGTAGTTCTGGGCAGCGTCGTAGACGTAGGCCTGGGGGCCGTCCGCCTGGGTGAAGTCGCGGGTGAAGCCACCCTCGACGCCCGCACCGTCGTTGAAGTCAGCGAGCAGCTGGTTCTTGATGCGGATGTTCGCGAAGGTTCCGCGGATCATGACCTCGTGGTTGCCACGGCGCGAACCGTAGGAGTTGAAGTCCTTGCGCTCCACGCCGTTGGCCAGAAGGTACTGGCCTGCCGGGGTGTCCGACTTGAAAGAACCGGCCGGGGAGATGTGGTCGGTGGTGACGGAGTCGCCGAGCTTCAGCAGCACGCGGGCTCCGGCGATGTCCGTTACCGGTTCCGGCTGCGCCTTCATGCCTTCGAAGTACGGGGGCTTCCGCACGTAGGTGGACTTGGCGTCCCAGGCGAAGGTGTCGCCTGCCGGAGTGTCGAGTGCCTTCCAGCGATCGTCGCCGTCGAAGACGCCCTCGTAGCCGCGGGCGAACATTTCCTTGTCGATCGAGGAATCGATGACCTTCTGGACCTCGACCGGGTTCGGCCAGATGTCCTTCAAGAAGACATCGTTGCCGTCCTGGTCCTGGCCTAGCGGATCGGCGTCGAAGTCGAAGTCCATGGTTCCGGCCAGGGCGTAGGCGATGACCAGCGGCGGGGAGGCCAGGTAGTTCATCTTGACGTCCGGGTTGATGCGGCCTTCGAAGTTGCGGTTGCCGGAGAGGACAGCCGAGACGGAAAGGTCGTTGGCCTGGATGGCCTCGGAGATTTCGGCGTCGAGCGGTCCAGAGTTGCCGATGCAGGTGGCGCAGCCGTAGCCCACGATGTAGAAGCCGAGCTTCTCCAGGTAGGGGGTCAGGCCGGACTTCTCGTAGTAGTCGGTGACAACTTTGGAGCCGGGAGCAACCGAAGTCTTGACCCACGGCTTGGACGTGAGGCCCTTGTCGACGGCGTTGCGGGCGAGCAGCGCGGCAGCAAGCATCACCGACGGGTTTGACGTGTTGGTGCAGGACGTGATCGACGCGATCGAAACGGCACCGTGGTCCAGTTCGAATTCGCGGCCGTCAGCTGTTGTGACGCTCACCTTGTTCGACGGACGACCGTTGGACTTCGGGCCGTGTCCGTGCGGCGCGACGTCGGACAGGTGCGTCGCGGTGGCGGTGAACGACGGCGAATCGGAGGCCGGGAAGCTCTCGTCGATCGCTTCGTCCAGGCTTCCGTCGGCCAGGTCTTCCTTCACGTAGTTGCGCAGGTCCTCGCGGAACTGCGCCTTGGACTCGGTGAGGATGATCCGGTCCTGGGGACGCTTCGGGCCCGAGATCGAGGGAACAACCGTGGACAGGTCGAGCTCGAGGTACTCGGAGAACTTGATCTCGTGCGAGGGATCGTGCCAGAGGCCCTGTTCCTTCGCGTAGGCCTCGACCAGGGCGACGTTCTGCTCGGAGCGGCCGGTGAGGCGCAAGTACTCGAGGGTGACGTCGTCGATCGGGAACATCGCTGCCGTTGAGCCGAACTCCGGGCTCATATTGCCGATGGTGGCGCGGTTGGCCAACGGCACGGCCGCAACGCCTTCGCCGTAGAATTCCACGAACTTGCCGACCACGCCGTGGTTGCGCAGCTGCTCGGTGATGGTCAGGACGACGTCCGTGGCGGTGGCGCCGGCGGGGATGGAGCCGGTGAGCTTGAAGCCGACAACGCGCGGGATCAACATGGAAACGGGCTGGCCAAGCATGGCGGCCTCGGCTTCGATGCCGCCAACGCCCCAGCCGAGCACGCCCAGGCCGTTGACCATGGTGGTGTGGGAGTCCGTGCCGACGCAGGTGTCCGGGTAAGCGCGGAGGACGCCGTCAACCTCGCGGGTCATGACGGTGCGTGCCAGGTATTCGATGTTGACCTGGTGGACGATGCCGGTTCCCGGGGGGACAACCTTGAAGTCGTCGAAAGCAGTCTGGCCCCAACGCAGGAACTGGTAACGCTCGCCGTTGCGCTGGTATTCGATCTCCATGTTGCGCTCAAGCGCGCCGGAGTTGCCGAAGGCATCGATCTGCACGGAGTGGTCGATGACCATCTCAGCCGGAGCCAGCGGGTTGACGCGCTTGGGGTCGCCGCCGAGGTCCTTGATGGCTTCACGCATGGTGGCAAGGTCAACCACACAGGGAACCCCGGTGAAGTCCTGCATGATGACTCGGGCCGGGGTGAACTGGATCTCGGTGTCTGGCTGGGCATCCGGGTCCCAGCCGGCCAAGGCGCGGACGTGGTCGGCCGTGATATTGGCGCCATCTTCCGTCCGCAGGAGGTTTTCAAGCAATACCTTAAGGCTGAACGGAAGGCTGTCTGCGCCCTCAACGGAGTTCAACCGGAAAATTTCATAATCGGTGCCGGCTACATTCAGTACGCCTTTGGAACCGAAGCTGTCCACAGTGCTCATGGCAGGACTCCTCTCGCAACAGCTTTCATCTTTGTCGCGTGGTTGACCGCTAGCTAGTTAGGCAAACCTAATCTGAGCGACTGCCGGCCGGTGGAGAAGTGAAGCGCGACGTAGGACTTCTCCCCCATCGTAGTGGCGCCTATGCCGCGGGCACCAGCAACGCAACGGTCTCCAGGTGGTGTGTGTGCGGATACAAGTCAAATGCCCGGAGGGATTCGAGGCGCCATCCGCTGTTCCGGAAGTACCCCAGATCACGCGCGAAGGAGGCCGGATCACACGACACATAGGCGATTGCGCGGGGCCCGGACTCGATGAGCTGGCTGACCACGGCCTTGCCGGCGCCGGCCCGCGGCGGGTCGATCACCAAGGCGTCGAAGCTCCGGGGGCGCTGCCGGAGGACACGTTCCACCCTGCCCTGGACAATTTCCACCTGGGTCTCTCCGTGCAGGTTCTTGCGGGCATCGCGGCTGGTCCCGGGCGATCCTTCGACGGACAGCACCGAACCGGTGATCCCCACGGCATCCGCCAAGGGCGCCGTAAACAATCCGGCTCCCGCGTAAAGATCGGCGACGGCCGATCCCGGAAGGAGGTAGCCGCCGTCGTGCAGGAATCCCGTCACCGCCCCCACCAGGGTCCCGGGCGCGTCCTTGTGGATCTGCCAGAACCCTTCTCCCGTCACCCGGTATTCGTGGCCGGCAGCCGATTCCTGGACCCACGTCCTGCCGCGCAACTGCACGACATCTCCACCCACGGGGTCGAAGCTCGCCACTGAGACTTCCTGCGGGAGCTGGCCCAGGATCCGGTTGAGGCGCCGGGCGTCAGTACCCTCCTCCGGGGCGAGAAGGACGAGGGGACGCGATCCGTTGGCGGGCGCGGCCACCTCCACCCGCGAGATCCCCCGCAGATCGATGTCCCAGAGCCGCAACTCGTTGATGCCCGGCAGTGCCAAAGGCATCTCATGGACAGGAATCACGACGTCGGAGCGGTGGGCATGCATCCCCAGCCGGCCACCGTGGGTGACGGCAAAGCTGGCACGGGTCCGCCAGCCGAGCCCGGTATCGCCGTCGGATGCCGCAACACCGCCGGGGGCCGCGTCACCGGCGGCCGCCGGCTCCACTTCGACATCGAGTTCGACGCCGGCGAGCCGCTTCAACTGTTCGGCGAGGACTTCGGATTTGAGCAGCCGTTGCCGTTCCAGTGTTACGTGCCCGAGTTCCGCGCCGCCCACGGGCGGACCGCCCTTGCGCCAGGCGGCAAGAGAGTCGGCGAGCGGCCAGAAATGGCGCGTCCGATCGTCTGACGCTTCCAGGACGTCGACGACGTCGGCACGCCAGAAACGGGAAGACTCTCCTGCGTCGGTCAGCCGGACCCGGACCTTCTCCCCCGGGATGCCGTGCCGGACAAAAATAACCCGGCCCTCGTGCCGGGCGACAAAGTGGCCGCCATGGGCGATGGGGCCGACGTCCACCACCAGCTCCGTGGCAGCTCCGTCCTGGGCCGTGGGCGAGCTGGACTCGGTGTTGATCGGGTGGGTCATCAGGTATCCTGCAATGCCTTTGCTTCTTCGGAGGATTTCAATTGCCAGGGGACGCTGGCCACCATGACGCCAGGTTCAAAGTGGAGCCTGGCCTTGATGCGCAAGGCGGTCTGGTTGTGGACGAGCTGTTCCCACCACTTGCCGACGACGTACTCCGGGATGTAGACGACGATCAGGTCGCGCGGGGAATCACGGCGCATGTTCTTGACGTAGTCCAGGATCGGCGTGACGGTTTCGCGGTACGGGCTCGCCAAAACGGTCAGCGGCACAGGGATGTCCAGCTTGTCCCAGGCCTCGACGGTGTGCGCGGTTTCCTCGTGGTCGATGTCGACGATGATGGCGTCAAGCCGGGACGGCCTCGACGCCCGCGCGTAGGCGAGGGCGCGCAGCACCGGTTTGCGGACGTGGGACACCAGGAGCACGGCATGGACCCGGGTAGGCAATGCACGCGGGGAAGAATCCTCGTCAACGGCCAGTTCCTTGGCCACGTTGTCATAGTGGGCGCGGATGCTCCACATGATGAGGAACAGGACGAACATCGCGAGAAGGGCGATCCAGGCACCCTGTTCGAACTTGGTGATCAGCACGATGGTCAGCACCAGCGCCGTCATGGCGAAGCCGAGCATGTTGATGGTGCGCGACTTCACGATCCTGAGGCGGACGGCTTTGTCCTGCGCAAGTTTGAGTTCCCTGCCCCAGTGACGCACCATGCCCAACTGGCTCATCGTGAAGGAAATGAAGACGCCCACGATGTACAGCTGGATGAGCTTGGTGACATCGGCGTTGAAGGAAATGATGAGGACCAAGGCGCCGGCAGCAAGGGCGAGGACGCCGTTGCTGAAGGCCAGGCGGTCTCCGCGGGTCCGAAGCTGGCGGGGAAGGTAGCCGTCCTGGGCGAGGATGGACCCCAGGACCGGGAATCCGTTGAACGCCGTGTTGGAGGCGAAGACGAGGATGACGCCCGTCGCGGCGACAACAACGTAGAACGGGATGGACCCGGCGCCGAAGATCGTCTGTGCAATCTGGCTGATGGCAGGGTTCTGGATGTAGTCGTCCGGGAGCGGCTGGCCATGCAGGAGGAATTCCTTGGCCGGATCCAGCACGATGTGGACCTTGGTGGCGTTGGCGAGGTAGATGATGCCCGCGAGCATGGCCGAGGCGATGACGCCGAGCAGCAAGAGCGTAGTGGCGGCGTTCTTGCTCTTGGGCTTCTTGAAGTTCGGCACACCGTTGCTGATGGCCTCCACACCAGTCAGGGCCGCTGCGCCGGAGGAGAAGGCCCGCAGCAGCAGGAACGCGCCTGCCAGGCCCACGAGCCCCTGGTCGAATCCCTCTTGCGGGACGATCGTGAAGGCTGCCGAGGGAGCCTGGCCGAGTTGGCCCGTGGCCGCCTGGAAGATACCGACGGCCGTCATGCCCAGGATGGAGAACATGAAGATATAGGTGGGAACCGCGAAGACACTGCCCGCTTCCTTGATTCCGCGCAGGTTGACGAGTGCCAGGACGATGACGCCGACTGTGGCGATGAGCGCCTGCTGCCCGTGCAGCGAGGGGATCGCCGTGGTCAGGTACGCCGCGGCGGAGGACATCGACACTGCGACGGTGAGGACGTAGTCCACCAACAACGCGGCGGCGACGGTCAGGCCAGCGAACTTCCCCAGGTTGACGTTGGCGATTTCGTAGTCGCCGCCACCGGAAGGGTATGCGTGGACGTTCTGCCGGTACGAGGCTACAACCGTGAGCAAGACCACCATGACCGCGAGGCCTACGAGCGGCGAAATAGCCACGGCACTCACGCCCGCGAGGGCCAGCGTCAGCAGGATTTCGTCAGGGGCGTACGCCACGGAGGACAGGGCGTCCGAGGCGAAAATCGGCAGGGCAATGCGCTTGGGAAGCAGGGTGTGGGCCAGGCGGTCGTTCCGGAACGGCCGCCCCACCAACACCCGCTTCGCGGCGTTGAGAATTGTCAGCACTCCGCAAAGCTACTCTGAATCGAACGCGATGTCATGACGGCGGACTGGCTTCCGCGACTTGCCCCGGTAGAGTCTTACCGAGCGGCATGCATAAGAGTGAAGGAGAAACCGTGGCTCACTTTGTGATCATGGGTTGCGGACGAGTTGGCGCAACGTTGGCGCACACCTTGGAAGACGCCGGCCATTCGGTGGCAATCATCGACCAGGACGACCGTGCTTTCCGCCGCCTGCGCAGCGGGTTCACCGGCAGGAAAGTCACCGGCGTCGGCTTCGACCGGGACACCCTCAAGCAGGCAGGTTGCGAGGAAGCGTACGCTTTCGCCGCCGTCTCCAGCGGTGACAACTCCAATATCCTCGCCACCCGGGTAGCCCGTGAGACTTTCCATGTTTCGCATGTTGTAGCCCGCATCTACGATCCCGGGCGCGCCGAAATCTACCAGCGCCTGGGCATCCCCACGGTAGCCGCCGTGCGCTGGAGCGCGGACCAGGTCCTGCGCCGGATCCTGCCCGAGCAACACTTGGCGGGCGACTACCGCGAACCCTCGGGCCGGTTGGTTTTGTCCGAAGTGGACCTCGACCAAGGCTGGATCGGGCACCCGCTGACTGCCATCGAAGCAGCATCCGGAATCCGTGTCGCTTTCCTCACCCGTTTTGGAGAGGGCGTCCTGCCCCAGGCCGGAACGGCGTACCAGGAGGGCGACACCGTGCACGCCATGTTGAATCTGGACCGCAGCGCCGAGGTGGCGCGCATCCTTTCCAGCGCACCTGCCAAGGAGTCTGAGTGAAAGTCGTTATTGTCGGCGCGGGCAGCGTCGGTTCATCGATCGCGCGTGAATTGCTCGCCCACAAACACGAGATCATGCTGATCGACCTCAAACCGGAGGTCATCGGTCGCAGCGGGCTCCGCGGGGCGCGCTGGCTCGTGGGCGACGCGTGCGAATTGAGCACGCTGCAGGAAGCGAAGCTGGAAGGGGCCGACGTCGTCGTGTCCGCGACCGGCGACGACAAAGTCAACCTCGTGGTGTCCTTGCTGGCCAAGACCGAATTCGGTGTGGGCCGCACGGTTGGCCGGGTCAACAATCCCAAGAACGACTGGATGTTCAACGATTCCTGGGGCGTCGACGTCGCAGTCAACACCCCGCAGCTCATGACGGCGCTCGTGGAAGAAGCCGTGGAAATCGGTGACCTCGTCCGTTTGCTGACCTTGCAGACGGGCGTCTCCTCACTCGTGGAATTCACCGTTCCCCACGACTCGCACATCATCGGCAGCACCGTGGGCGGCATCGAATGGCCCGAAGACGCCACCCTGGTGGCGATCCTTCGGGACCATGCGCCCATCACACCGAGCCGCGACGACGTGATCGACGGCGGCGACGAGCTGTTCTTCGTGACCACCATTGCGGCTGAGGACGGCCTCAGGGGGCTGCTTTCCCCGTCCGCCGCGGACCACGGCTCAGTTGACGTCGAAGAAGAGTTTTCGGATCAGTCCGACGACGACGGCTTCGACGGCTGAGGATCACGATCCGGCTTCTGGCCCGGCACCGGCCGGGTCAGAAGCCAGGCAATCCAGAGCCCGAGGATGTATAGCGGAGCGCCCATGATCAGCCGCATGGTAGCGAGCGCGGCAAGGCCGGGTTCGCCCATGAAATACAGGGGCACCTGGACCACCAGCCGTAGTGCCAGGACGGCAATGACTACCCACGTGCCGATGGCGTAGGCCCGCAGGCGCTCCGGGTTCTTCCGCCATTCGAAGCCCTCGTTGCGGACGAATCCGAAAAGCAGGCCGGCGATCGGCCACTTGAGCAGGATCGACAGCACCATTCCGGCGATGTAGGCGATATTCGTATAGAAGCCCAGGACGTAGAAATCCTCGGCCTTGCCGGTGGTGTTCGCGAGCCAAGCGGAGATGGCGACGCCGGCGATCCCCGCAAGCGCCTGGGTCAACGGGCGCCGTTGGACAAGCCGGACTACGGTGAAGACGGCTGCCGCCGCGAGGGAGGCGATCAGGGACGCCGGAAGGTCGCGGGTGACCATGAAAGCGATCAGGAAGACGAGGCCTGGCACGATGCTCTCGGCTATGCCCTGGACACCCCCGGCGGATTTGAGGATATCCACGTGCCCGTGGCTGTTGCGTTGGAGTCCGGCTTTCTCGGCATAGCCGGCGGCAATGTCCGCAATGCTCGGCCCCTGGGCGCCCTGCCTGGCCTCCTCGGCCGAGCCGGGCTCCTCCTCCGCTGGTTTTTCGTGGGGGCCGGATCCATTGGCGACGGTCATTGGTGCTCCTGCCGGGAGAGGATTTCGTAGCGCGGATTGAACATTGTGGGCATCCCGTCTTTCGGCGTGACCATGCCCTCGAGCCGCAGGACCGTCCCTGGTTCAATACCGGGCACCTTGCGGCGCCCGAGCCAGATGACGCGGAGCCGGGTCAACGGACCGGTGTCGCCCCTATGCGCAATCCGGTCGACGACGATAGCCGAGAAGTGTGCTTGCTCATTGGCGGGCTGGTAGGTGACCGACTCGATGAAACCCGTGCAGTCGACCCTGCCCCGGACAGGGAGTTCAGTGAGGGGCAGGGACGCCGAGCTGCCATGGGCGGCAGCGGCACGCGCCGCTTTGTCAGCCAATCTGGGTGATCTCCGGGCCGCGTTCCGGCCGCTGAAGCTCCGGCGTTTCATGGGGAGCGCCGTGCTGGCCGGAGGCCACAGCATCCTTGGGAAGCTTCAGCTGAAGCAGCTCGCGGGGCGGCATGGGGTTGTCTCCGCGAATGACCACAACCTTGCGGAAGAGGTTCTCCAGTCCTTCGGCCGCTTTCCTGTCCAAGGCCGCGTTGCCGCCGATGACGCCACGGAGGAACCAGCGGGGTCCGTCCACGCCCATGAACCGGGCGGCCCGGAAGCCACGGCCGCCGTCGGCGGATTCGGTGGGAAGCTTGGCGATGAGTTCCGTGCCGAAGGTGCCGACGATCTCCTCGACTTCGCCTCCCTGGCTGGATACGGACTGGCCGATTTGTTCGCGGATCTCGTCCCACAGCCCTTCGGAGCGTGGCGCGGCAAATGCTTGGAGCTGGAGGCTCGAGCCATCGAGGTCCATGGTGACGGCCACTACCCGCTGGGTTGCTTCTTCGACTTCGAGGCGCAATTGAAGGCCCTCGGAAGGCTCGATCAGCAAGGCGCCAAGATCCACGTAGCCTTCCTGGCTATCTATTTCGCTGGCATCCAATGGCCCCTTGGACAGGCGGAAGTCGCCCTTGGCGGCTCCACTGGCTACCGTGCCGGCGTCCTGCTGCGTCGTCGCGGCATTGGCCTGCTCAGTACCGTTGTCTTTCGGCTGCTCAGCCTTGGACTTCTTTCCGCGCCCAAAAAGCATCGGGTTGTCTCCTTAGTAGTGGTCTATCCCCAGTAAACCGCAGACTGCCCATCAACTCGCGGGCAGCATGGCAATCAGCTCCGTGCGGCGCCGATTGTCGAGGGTTGTTGCTAGCTCACGGCCGGCGCGAAGCCTCCGGTGGATCCAAAGCCACCGGTGCCGCGCGAGGTGTCGGACAACTCCTCCACGGATACGAACTGCGCATACTCGACGCGCTGGATCACCATTTGAGCAATTCTATCGCCGCGCTTGAGTTCGATTGCGTGGTTTTGGTCGGTATTCAAAAGCGTCACGGAAATTTCACCTCGGTAGCCGGCATCAACCGTCCCGGGAGCGTTCACCACCGTGAGTCCGTGCTTGGTTGCCAGCCCTGACCGGGGGTGGATCAGCGCGACAAAGCCGTTCGGCAGTGCGATTGAGACGCCCGTGGGAACAAGCTTCCGCTCACCCGGCGCGAGCGATACGTCCGCGCGGGCCCGAAGGTCCGCCCCGGCGTCACCGGGGTGGGCGTAGGACGGCGCTTCCAATCCGGCGTCGAGCATTTTCAGTTGGACCTGAAGGGTCGGCGCGCCGTATTCGGCGGAGGTGTCTGCTGGGCTGGCTACTGCTGTCTCGTGGCTCACAGTCACACATTCTATCGCCCACGGAGTGCTTCCCCGGTTGCGGCTGCACGCCGGCCGCAGGGCATGAGGGGCGTTAATTCCCGGGGGCACAGTCCCGATAAGCTGGTGGTATGCCTGAATCGACTGCTTCCGTACCCGCGCCGCACCATTCCTCGAGTGGAACGGGCGTCCTGTTTACGGAAAAGCTCTGGCCCTCCCCCTGGATTTGGATTGTGGTGGTCGGCTTGTCCGCCGCGGGCATCTTGATGTTCGCGCCGATCAGCATCACCGCGGGGATTATCGCCGCGCTGGTCCTCTTTGCGATCATGACCACCATGCTGGTGTTGTCCACCCCGGCGATTGTGGTGGACCGGGACACCGTCCAAGTGGGACGCGCTACTATCCAGCGCGAGTTTGTCGGCGCCGTCACCGCGTACCGCAAGGACGAGGCCACCGCGGAGCGCGGAACCCGTCTCCACGGACTGGCGTTCCTGTGCCTCCGGGGCTGGATCGATCCCGTGGTGCGTATTGAAATCACCGACCCGGCGGACCGCACCCCGTACTGGTTGACGTCCACGCGCCGCCCCGAAGAACTTCTGGCAGCGCTGTCCACGCAGTCTTCGCGAGGCTAGCTTTCGCATTCCTTGCAATAAAGGTGCCCGTCCTTCTCCCGCGCAATCTGGGAGCGGTGTTTGACGAGGAAGCAATTGAAGCACGTAAATTCGTCCGGTTGCGGAGGCAGGACGCGGACCAGCAGCTCTTCGCCGGACAAGTCCGCCCCGGGGAGCTCGTAGGCGTCCGCGAGGTCAGTCTCATCGATGTCAACAGCCGATGACGACTGTTTCTCGGTGCGATGCGACTTGAGTTCCTCGATCGAGTCCTCGGTGTCTTCTTCGGTCTTCCGAGGGGCGTCGTAGTCCGTTGCCATGGTCCCTTCTTCGTTCTCCCGTGCACGTCACGCAGGGCTTGCGATCCTGTCGACCGGAACCTCGCCCGGTCTAAGGATGTAACGCAGCGGGCCGCATTTTTGTGCCCGATATCGGGCAGATTGTCCTCCCGGATGTCTCGAATGTCCATACCCCGGTGCCGATCGCCTGCGCACGGAATGCCGGAAATCGCGGAATATCGCGGCGCGCCCTTTCTCCTAGTAGGAAAAGGCCGTACCGGGTGGCAGAGTTTCGAATGTCAGATAGGCCATGGTGGAGGATTTTATGCGGGATCTACGGCTGGTTGGCGTCCACGACGACGGCGGACATCTCCTGTTGAGCGGTACCGGCGGCGAGATGTTCCAGCTTCCGATTGATGAGGCGTTGCGGGTTGCAGCGAGCCGGACACCTGCCCAGGTGGCCGCACGTTCCTCGATCACGCCCGTCGCCATGTCCCCCCGTGACATTCAGTCACGCATCCGCAGCGGCGCTACGGCCGCGGAAGTGGCGGAGCTGTCCGGGATGCCGCTCGCCAACGTGCAGCGGTATGAGGGCCCTGTGCTTGCAGAGCGCGAGTACATCGCCCAGCAGGCACGCAAAGTCGAAGTCGCTGCCCCTGCCCCCGGCCAGGACGCCTACCGCGCAGCGTTCGGCGATGAACCCGCAAGCCTGGGCGAAATGGTCGCACACCGGCTCACGGCCCACGGAATCGATTCCTCTAGCGTGGAATGGGATTCCTGGCGCCGGACCGATGGCACGTGGACCGTCGTCGCACGCTTCGAAACCAAGCCAGGCAGCCTGGAGAGCATCGGCGAAGAACCGCCTGCGATGTGGACGTTCCATCCCGCCCGCAAATCCATCCAGAACGCCAACCGCTGGGCCCAGCAGCTCAGCGAACTGGAACCCCTTGATGGGCCCGTACCGGCGCGGCGGCTCGCGGCCGTCTCCGACCGGCCCTTTGACTTTGAGGCCGATGCCGGGACCGCCGCACGCGCGGCTGCCGCCGCTGCCACGAAGGAAGCCGATGGGCTCCTTGACATGTTGCGCTCGCGTCGCGGACAGAGGCTGGGACTTGACGAAGACAGTGACGACGCGTTGGCGCTGCTTCTGAGCAGCGGCGTTCCGGCTGCGCATCCACGTCCTGGTGACGTCGACGACGAACGTGCGGACAGCGACGCAGCTGACAAAGAGCCGGTCGATACGGAAACGGACCAGCAGCCTGAATCCGGGCCGGCCCCCAGCCGCCGTGACGCGCGTGCATCCATGCTGTCGCGGCTGAGCCTGGCCCCGAAGCATGACGACAAGGAAGACGATTCCCTCCACCTTCACGACGGCGTCAGCACGGACACCCGTGAAATCACGGTGATCCCCGGTCCGCTGCGCCCCGTGACCATGTTGCGCGGCAGGAACGATCACGACGGTCAGACCGGCCAGGACGAGGCGCGAACCCCGGGAGCAGCATCGCCGCGGGCGGGCTTGGACGAATTGCTCGGCGGCGCTCCCCGGCGGGAACGCGAAGAGCCGAAGCCCACCCGTTCCGGGCAGAAGGATGAAGAAACTTCCGACGCGGGAGCGGCCGAGCGCCAGCCGTCACGGCCCAAGCGCTCCAGCATTCCGAGCTGGGATGAAATCGTCTTCGGGACGCGCGGAGACTAGGCAGCGTTCAATTCGTTGCGGCTTCAGCCTGCGCCGTGCCAAAGGCAAGCGTCGACGTCGAACGGCAGCAACTGATCCCGGCTCGCCATGAGATTGGCTCCATGAGCGGTGACCCGGCGCATGTAGTGCCTTCGGCATAGGGTCTCGTACCCGACAACCGGCTGCGACGCGTCGATTTGCTCCGGGGTGACCTCCGCTTGTCCGGCCTCCCTGGCAACGTCTCCCACCACGACTTGCTCGCCTTCAACCACCATGATGCCGTCCACGGTCCGCGCATTGTGTGTCGCCCGGCGGCCGCACCAGCAAAGCGCTTCCACTTGCAGGACTTGGACCCTGTCCGCGAGCTCGACGAAACGCTGGGATCCGGGGAACAGCCGGGTGCGGAAGTCGGACGTGATTCCGAAAGCGAACACGTCTACGCCCATCTCGTCAACCACGCGCGCCAGCTGTTCCACTTGCACGGGTGAGTAGAACTGGGCTTCGTCACAGATCAGGTAGTCCACCTTGAGGCCCGTGGTCCGGCGTCGGACAACTTCGTCCCAGAAATCGGTGGTGTCAATGACTTCCACGGCGTCCGTCTGGAGCCCGAGACGGCTGGAGATGACGGATCCGCCGGCGCGGTCGTTGCAACTGAAGCGGACCCCGCCCCGGCCGCGGGCACGGTGGTTGTAATCCATCTGCAAGGCAAGGGTGGACTTGCCGCAGTCCATGGTTCCGGAGAAGAAAATGAGTTCAGCCACGGCGGCCCTTGGGACCTCCGGCTTGGAAGCACAGCAAGGGAACTTCACGCTCCGCCTTGGTCAGCGAACCATGTTGCCCCACCACCTCCAAGGCAGTCGGACGGACGCGGCGGACGTCGTAGAGCGCCAAGGTGTCCCGGGCCGCGATCATGACATCCCCGATCCGGGGGGAAACCTCCGGCCGAAGGACCCCGAAGAGTCCTGCTTCAAGGGCCTGCCCGCGCGTGAAGGCCCAAATCCGGTCGCCGAAGCGGGCGCGCCAAGCATCCAGCAGGGCGTCCCGGTCAAGCTCCCGGGCGTCGGGTTCGAGGTACAGGTGGACCATGCGTGGCTCGCCCGCTGTGTGCCGCACCCCTGCGATAAGGGCAGGATCGGCGGAATAGTCGATGCGCTGAGACTCGGGAACGTCGAGCATTCCATGGTCGCCCGTGAGCAGGATGGTTGTCCCCGCCGGCAGTGAGGCAGAGAGCCTCTTGACCGTCGAATCGATTTCCTCGAGCTGGTGCTCCCAGCGATCGGACTGACAGCCGTAGCGGTGTCCGGCTTTGTCCAGCTCGTTGACGTAGAAGTACATGAGGGAGGGGGTTCCCGCAGCCATTTCCTCCCCCGCCATTGCCGTCCGGGCATGGAGCGAGGTGCCGCCCACGAACCGGCTTCCCCGGAGCGCCGCGCGGGTCATCGGCGACGCCCCGAACTGGGGCAGGCTCACGGTGACGACGTCGGCGTCAGCGGCCACCCGTTCGAAAATTGTCGGGAACGGCTGCCAACGCAAGGGGTCGACACCAGCGTCCCAATTGCCGAGCAAGTTGACTACCTTGTCCTGGACAGGATCCAGGACGTCATAGCCCACCATGCCGTGTTCACCGGGCGTGCGGCCGGTTCCAAGGCTGGCCAAGGACGATGCCGTGGTGGAAGGAAAAGCCGAATCAAGCCACACCGGGACGGCACCCTGTCCCGAATTCGCAATCGACCTCAGAAACGGGGTGTGCGCGGCCCTCTGTTTCAGGAGATTGCGCCCCAGGCCATCGGCGAGAACAACGCACACGCGTTGCGATGCGGGCAAGTGCAGTTTGTTGTCGAAGCCGGGCAGGCCCATGCTCGCCGCGGCGCTCGTGAAAACCTCGGCGATCGATTTGCTGCCATACAGCGGCGCGCCGGGAAGCTCGGGGATGGCGCCGGTAACGGGGACGGTGTCCTGGGCGACGGGTTCCGACGTCGCCATCAGCGCTGGTGCCCGCGGCTCAGCCTGTTGCCGAAGACGCCGGAGCGGAGTCGCGGACCGGAGATGGTACTTGCGTGAACCGAGGGCCCGGGAGCGCCCGTATTCACGGCCCGCAGCGCGCGGGCAAAGACCTTCGCGTCCTGAACGGCCCGGGGTCCGTCAGCCTCGGAGCTGATCCGCAGCACGATGTCCTCCTGGGAGATGGTGCCCGTGTATCCGTGGTCGGCTTCGCACTGGGGATCGCCGCAGCTGGCGGGTCCCACGTCCAGCCGCTGGCCTCCGGACCAGGCAATGGAGAGGGTCAGCTCCCTGACGGGGTCGCTGGGAGTGTAGTTCTGCGGCTGCGCATACATGTAGCTGAGGACGACCGAGCGGATCTGTGCCACGGGGACGGACTCGGTGGAAATCTGGGCGACGATCTGCTCCCCGGCTTCGTCGAGCTGCTGGTCGTCGACGTGGGTGATCACCAGCATGTCCTCGGTGAGGACGAGGACCGTGATGTGCCGCCGGACCTCGGCACGGTCGAAATGTGTTTCCAAATGCACCAGATGCGCAAGGCAGTCGCGCCCGTCCAAGGCGTCGGCCACAACATCGGCAACCAGGACAGGATAGAAGCCTGCCCGTTGAAGTGCCTGGTCCAGGCTCTGCCCCTGCGAGCTGTGGTTGTGTGTTGCATGGTGCCCGGTGGTAGCCGGACCGGACGGAGGCGTCGGGGACTTCGAGCTCATTCCCCCATTTTCACAGATCGGCTGGGGACTTCATAACCGTCCGGCCCTCCGGCGGTCAACTGCCGGCTCAGCTGAGCATCGCACGGCGGGCACTGTCTGTGCGCTGTGCGGCGTTCCCGATCCACACCTCGGCGGCAAGGATTTTCGCGCCCCGGGTCCCGGCCAGGACGGGATTGAACTCCACGAGCGCGATTTCGGGGTGTTCATCCTTGAGCCGGACCAGCCGTGCTCCGAGGTCTTCGAGGGCGGCCACGTCCACGGCCGGCAGCCCTTGGTAGCCGAACAGTTTCAGGGAAGCCCGGGGTGCCCTGATGAAGTCGTGGAGATCAGTCGTGGACAAGGGAGGTACCCGGTGCGCCCAATCGTCCAGGAGGTTCACGGCGTCTCCCGCCAAACCGAAAGAGACCACGGGCCCCAGGAGCGGATCCTCGATGGCCCGGAAGGTGCACGCCTGTCCCACTGGAACCATGGCCTGCACCTCTATGGCCGATGAACCGTAGGGCTCTAGTGCGCGACGCATCTGCGCGATGTTGCGCCGAAGCGAGTCCGCATCCTCGATGTCGAGACGCACGCCTCCCAGGTCCAGGCGGTGCCGGAGGGCGGGATCCGTGGTCTTGAGCACCACGGGCCAGCCGAGCCGTTCGGCGGCGTCTACCGCTTCGTCGTCGCTCTCGAACACAGCCGACGGCACCACGGGGATTCCGTAGCGGGACAGAAGCGCGGCCGATTCGCCGCCGTCGAGCCGTACCAATTGCTCCCCCGCGACAGCAGACAGGAGCCGCTCGATGTGTTCGCGGGTACCTTCGCGGTCGCAACCAGGAGGCTCGATGAACATGCCTTGGTCCCGGTCCAGCCACTTCGCGTAACGGACCACAGCCGCCAAGGCCGCCACTGCGCTGCCCGCGCTGGAGTAGCAAGGAAGGGAAGGTCCGGACTCCCCGTTTGGGGCGAGTAATCCGTCCAGTTGCACGGAAGTGTCGAGGATCCCGGTGAATGCCGCCACGACGGGCTTTCCGGCCTCCGCCGCGCATTCAGCGAGCACTCCCGCGATCGCTTCCATCGTGAGGCTGCGGGACGGCACCATGGCCGCCACTACCGCATGCACGGAATCGTCTGCAAGATTCTTCCGGAGGCTGCGCCGCAGCCCGTCCCGCGATGCGGACATCCCCGCGTCCAGATCCACGTCGGTGACGATCCTGTCGACGACGAGCCCCTGGGGCGCCGCGTTGTCCGCCACGACCTTGCCGAAGGCCGCGGAATTGCTGTAGACGGCGAGCGCCGGGCCCTTGGGCAGGGGCTGGCTGGACACGATCTGCGCCACGTCCATGAGCTGTTCGATGGTTTCGACGGCGATGACGCCGGCTTGGCGCATCATCGCGTCCAGGGCGGCCGCAGGCGCCAGTGTGGTCCTCACCACGTGCCCCGGCGGAAGCCGAAGCCCCGTCACATCCGATTTGGCGACGATGACCGGCTTGCTCCGCGACAATCGGCGGGCCAGGCGGGAGAACTTGCGCGGATTGCCGATCGACTCCAAATAGAGCCCGACGGCGACAGTATCGGGATCGTCTTCCCAGAACTGCATGACGTCGTTGCCGGAGACATCGGCGCGGTTGCCGGCAGACAAGAACGAGGAAAGGCCCAGGCCCCGGCGGCTCGCTGCCGCGTAGACGGAGACCCCGATGGCCGCAGATTGCGAAAACAGCCCCAGTCCCCCGCGCCGGGGCAGGTTCGGGGCCATGGAGGCGTTGAGGGAAACCTCCGGGTTCGTGTTCACGATCCCCAAGGACTCGGGGCCGATCACGCGCATCCCATAGGACCTCGCCTGGCGCACGAGCTCACGTTGCCTCCGCAGCCCCCGCTCGCCGTCGTCCGCGTACCCTGCTGTGGCGACCACGAGGCCTTTGACCCCGGCCGCCCCGCACTCGTCCACGACCTTCGGCACTTCCTCGTTAGGCACAGCGACGATGGCGAGCTGCACCGGCCCGGGGACTTCGCCGATCCGGGCGAACGACTTCATGCCGCCCACCTCGAAGGCTTCAGGGTTGACCGCATAGACCGCACCGGTGAATCCACCATCCAGGATGTGCTCAAGCAACTGGTGCCCGACGGTCCCCCACCGGCGGCTGGCGCCCACCACCGCGATCGACGACGGCGCAAGCAAGTCCCGCACGCTGCGGGCCTCGGCGCGGTGTTCCCGCGATTCCATGACGGCGAGGGATTTTGCGGTGGGGTCGATGTTGAATTCAACGCTGACCACGCCGTCGTCGAATTTGCGCGCAAGCTCATAGCCGGCATCGGCGAAGACCCGCAGCATTTTGCGGTTCTCCGGCAGGACCTCGGCCGTGAAGCGGCGGATGCCGTTCTCCCGCGCGGCCGCGGCCAAGTGTTCGAGCAGGATGGAGCCGATGCCCCGGCCCTGCTGGACATCGGAAATATTGAAGGCCACTTCGGCCTCCGTGGGGTCATCGAGCCGATCGTAGCGGCCCACGCCGACGATCTCTCCGCCGATGGTGATGACAAACGCCACCCGGTCCTTGTGGTCCACCTCCGTGAAGCGGTGCAGTTCCTTGCTGGAGAGCCTCGGCTTGAACGAGAAGAACCGCATATAGATGGACGTCTCGGACTGCGCCGTATGGAAGGCTTGGAGGGCGCCGGCATCTTCGGGTGAGATTGGTCTCAAGTGGGCCGTTCCGCCGTCGCGAAGCACGACATCGGCCTCCCAATATTCCGGATATACGCCGGCGCCGGGCTGATCCACCATAGGCTTAGCCTAGCCAAGTCTTCCGCAGTACACGTTTAAGGATCCACCGACTCCATGGCACGAAGCCAAAGTCCCTCCCGCTCAAACGCGGCCTCGGCCGCTGTCGACGGGGACTTCACCGAGAACATCATCGATATCGACGTCACTTCCGAAATGGAAGGCTCCTTCCTGGAGTACGCGTATTCGGTGATCTATTCCCGTGCGCTCCCCGATGCGCGCGACGGCCTCAAACCCGTTCAGCGGCGCATCTTGTACATGATGAGCGACATGGGCCTGCGCCCGGACCGCGGCCATGTGAAGAGTGCCCGCGTGGTGGGCGAAGTCATGGGAAAGCTGCACCCCCACGGTGATGCGGCCATCTATGACGCCATGGTCCGCATGGCACAGGACTTCTCGCTGCGCTTGCCCCTGATCGACGGGCACGGAAACTTCGGTTCGCTCGACGACGGCCCGGCAGCACCGCGCTACACGGAAGCCCGGCTCGCCGCGGCTGCGATGACGATGACCGAGAACCTCGACGAAGACGTGGTGGACTTCGTCCCCAACTACGACAACCAGCTCACCCAGCCGGACGTGCTCCCGGCCGCCTTCCCCAATCTGCTGGTCAACGGCACTACGGGCATCGCCGTCGGCATGGCCACCAACATGGCACCCCACAACCTCGTGGAAGTCATCGCGGCCGCCCGGCACCTCATCGCCAACCCGGATGCCACGCTGGAAGATGTCATGCGGTTCGTGCCCGGCCCGGATTTGCCCACCGGCGGCCGGATCGTGGGCCTGGACGGAATCCGCGACGCCTACGCCACGGGACGCGGTTCATTCAAGACCCGCGCCAAGGTGGAGGTCGAGCAGCTCACGGCGCGCCGCACCGGCCTCGTGGTGACCGAGCTCCCCTACATGGTGGGTCCGGAGAAGGTCATCGAAAAGATCAAGGATGCCGTCAACGCCAAGAAGCTGAGCGGCATCAGCGACGTCATGGACCTCACTGACCGCAAGCACGGACTGCGGCTCGTGATCGAGATCAAGAACGGCTTCAACCCCAACGCCGTGCTGCAGCAGCTCTACCGGTTCACGCCGATGGAAGACTCCTTCGGCATCAACAACGTGACCTTGGTGGATGGCCAGCCGCAGACCTTGGGCTTGCTCCAGCTCCTCCAGGTGTACGTCGGCCACCGCCTGTCCGTGGTCCGCCGTCGCACAGCCTTCCGCTTGGGCAAGAAAAAGGACCGCCTCCACCTGGTGGAGGGCCTGTTGATCGCGATCGTCGACATCGACGAAGTCATCCAGATCATCCGCTCCTCGGACGAGGCATCGGCTGCCCGCGAACGGCTGATGTCCATCTACGACCTGTCAGAGATCCAGGCCAACTACATCCTGGAACTCCGCCTGCGCCAACTAACCAAGTACTCGCGCATCGAACTCGAGAAGGAGCAGGAAGAACTGCGGCACGAGATCGCCGAGCTCGAGGCGATCCTGGCATCCGACGTGCTCCTGCGCGAGCTGGTGTCCGGAGAGTTGGCCGAAGTGGCCGAGAAGTACGGTACCCCGAGACGCACGGTCCTCCTCGAATCCGAGGCTGTCTCCCCCACCGTCGCCGCCGCCCTCGCAGCAGCCATCCCGGCCGGCAAGGGCAAGGCCGCCGCGCTCCCGCTCGAAATCCCCGATGACCCTTGCTGGGCACTCCTGAGCGCCTCCGGCCAGATCGCACGGACCTCCAATCAGGAGCCGTTGGCCGAATCCGGCCCGCGGAGCAAGCATGATGTCTACCGCTCCGTGGTCAAGACAACCGCACGCGGCGAGATCGGCGCGGTCACCTCGCAGGGCCGCATGCTGCGGGTACAGATCATGGACATGCCGGCACTGCCGGCAATGTCCGGCCTGCCCAACCTTGCCGGGGGCGTCGCGGCAAAAGACTTCATCACCCTGCTCAAGGGCGAATCGCTCGTGGCGTTCGTGCCGCTGGATGCCGTGCTGGCCATCGGAACGGCGCAAGGCGTGGTCAAGCGCGTCCAGCCTGACTACCCGCTAAACCGCGAAGACTGGGAAATCATTGCCCTCAAGGACAAGGACACTGTGGTGGGCGTGGAGCCCGCCCAGGACGACGACGTCGACCTCGTCTTCGTGACCCGGCTTGCGCAGCTCCTGCGTTTCAGCGCCTCCGCCGTTCGGCCGCAGGGCCGTACCGCCGGCGGCATGGCAGGAATCAAGCTGGGGGTCGGCGACGACGTCATCCACTTCGGCACGGTGCGCGCCAATGATCCAGCCGCCGTCGTGGTGACGATTGCGGGCAGCAACGGCGCGCTGCCGGGAACCGCTCCGGGCACGGCGAAGATCACCCCGTTCGAGGAGTACCCGGCCAAGGGCCGGGCGACCGGAGGCGTGCGGGCGCACCGTTTCCTCAAGGGTGAAGACACACTCCTGCTCGGGTGGGCGGGCCATGGTCCGGCGAAGGCGTCATCCAGCGCCGGCGTTGCACGTGCCCTCCCACAAGAACACGGCCGCCGCGACGGCTCCGGCGTTCCCCTCTCCCAGCCCGTGGATGCCATCGGTGCGAGCATGGCCTGGGAAGAAGGAAACGCCGGCGAGAAATGACGGGACGTAGCCGTTGAAGGCTACGTCCCGGCCGCGCTGGGCTACATCGTGGCGATACTGAGGATGTTTCCTTCCGAATCGAGGAACCAGGCTCCCCGTTCTCCGCTCGGCATGGTGGCTACGCCGTTTTCGGTCTTCAGGCCCGGGAAGTCGTACTCTTCGAAGACCACTCCGCGTTCCCTGAGATCGGCCATGTCCTGGTCCAGGTCCGTGCTCTGGAATCCCAACTGGGTGTTCTTCGCGGTCCCGGCATTGGGCGTCTCGTAGAGCAGGAAGGCTGTGCCGTTGGCGCACTTGTACATCAGGTTGTCTGTGGCTTCCGGGTTATCCGGTTCGAGGCCTAGCTTGTCGCGGTAGAAGTCGCGTGCGCGGGCGATATCGCTGGCAGGGAGCACGCCGGCGACGTTTAGATCCTTTAGCATGGCAGTTTCACTTTCCAGGCTTCCCCAGCACCTAACTTTACTCCTGATCGGGCTGATCAGGGCTGGAACAGGGGGCTCCACGTGCGGTGTGACCGGATCAGGAATCCGGGCCCTAGACTACTGCCATGCCGATCATTCCCGATGACAAGGACTGGACCTGGGTCCTGTCCACGCCCTGTCCCGAGTGCGGCTTCGACGCCGCCACTGTGACGCCGTCCACCGTCCCGGGGACAGTCCTGAACATGCTGCCGCGTTGGCGGGCCGTTTTGCGCCGGGAGGACGCCTCCACCCGCCCGGACGAACACACGTGGTCACCGCTGGAGTATGCCTGCCACGTGCGGGATGTCTTCAGCCTCTTCGACCAGCGCCTGAACTTGATGCTGCGGGAGGACGACGCCCGCTTCGCCAATTGGGACCAGGACAAGGCCGCGATCGACGGCGACTACGCGAATGCGGATCCGGCCGAAGTCGCTGGGCAGCTGGCCGCCGAGGGCACCCAGATTGCCAACTCCTTCGCTGCCGTGCACGAGGACGAATGGCCCCGCACGGGGGTGCGCAGCAACGGCTCGACATTCACCGTGTTGACGTTCGCCCAGTACTTCCTGCACGACGTCGTCCATCACCTGCACGACGTGGACGGCTAGGCGCCGCGATGTCGTGGAAAGACACGAGGGCAACCCGCCTGTTCACCATTGATCTGCCCATTGTCCTCGGACCATTCGGCGGCCTGTCATCGGTGGAGCTGGCGGCGACAGTCAGCGAAGCCGGCGGGCTGGGTTCGTACGGCCTCTACGGCTACGATGCGGAACGGATTGCGGCCACGGCCCGCGACCTCAGGGAGGCCACCGGGAAACCGTTCGCACTGAATCTTTGGCTCCCCATCGAGGGCGAGGAGCCGCCAACCGCGGACCCCGGTCAGTTCGCCGCCTACGTGGACATCCTCCGGCCGTACTTCGAGCTGGTGGGCGTGGAACCACCCGCGCAACCGGACGCCTACCTGCCCGATCTGCAGGAACAGATCCAAGCGGCCATCGAGGCCCGGCCGGCTGTGCTGAGCTTCGTATTCGGTGTTCCATCGGGGGCCGTCATTGAACAGGCCCGGCGGAACGGCATTGTGGTGGTCGGTACCGCGACCACTGTTGACGAAGCGGTGGCCTTGGATGCCGGCGGCGTGGACGCCATCGTCGCCACGGGGATGGAGGCCGGCGGACACCGGGTTTCCTTCCTGCGCGCCCCGGAGGACTCGCTCGTGGGGACCATGGCACTGGTGCCCCAGGTGGTGGATGCCGTCTCGGTTCCGGTCATCGCGGCCGGCGGTATCTCGGATGGCCGTGGAGTCGCTGCCGCGTTGGCGCTGGGCGCGGACGCCGTCCAGATCGGTTCGGCCTTCCTGGCCACGCGGCAGTCAGCCATCAGTCCCGCACACCTGGCCGCGATGCGCGGACCCGGCGCCGGCCACACGGTCCTGACCCGTGCCCTCAGCGGCCGTTTGGCTCGCGGCATCCCCAACAGGATCATCGCGGAGCTCGCCGATCCTTCCGTGCATGCCCCGTTCCCGATCCAGAACTGGCTGACCGGCAAGTTCCGGCCCGCCGCGGCGGCACAGGGAATCCCGGGCCTGATGTCGCTGTGGGCAGGCCAATCGACGCCGCTCATCAGGGAGGACGACGCCCGGAAACTCGTGGACAATATCGTCGAGTCTGTGGACGCTACCCTCGGGCGGCTCGGACAAACGTAACTTCGGGCTAGTTCCCGCGCACCAGCTCCGGGAGCGCCGACGGCGAGCCGAGATCAAGCCGGGAATCTCCCCCGTCGATGTCGGCCGGGTTGTGGGTCACCAGGACCACTGTGACGTCCTTCAGCCCGGCACGCAGCTCCGCCATCATGAGCCGCCCGGCCTCGGCGTCGAGACGGGCGGTCGGCTCGTCCAGGAGCAGCACAGCTGCTCCAGTGAGGAGCGTGCGGGCCATGGCCAGCCGTTGGCGTTCGCCGCCGCTCAAGAACGAACCCGAGGGGCCAATGCGGCTATCGAGACCACCAGGAAGCCCGGAAACCACTCCGGAAAGCCCGACGGCGCCCAAGGCCTTGTCCATATCCACTTCGGAAGGCTTGCGGCCGGCCGGGCGGGCGAGCAGCAAATTGCCTCGAATCGTGGAGTCGAAGAGATGGGCCTCCTGGGGACACCACGCGGCCTTCCCGCCGATGTAGGCCCTCCCGGATGATGCGGGCAGGAAGCCAAGCAGCACGGAGAGCAGCGTGGATTTCCCCGAGCCTGAAGGTCCGGTGACCGCGAGCCAGCGTCCGGGCACCGCTTCGGCGCTGAGCCCTCCGAATACAGGCGCGCTGCCGGGCCAGGACGCTTCAAGGCCATCCAGCAGCAGCCCCGAAGAGCCGTCGGGTCGTTCCGGCAGCGTCAGCACACCGCCGTCGACCTCCGGAGTATCGAAGGCACCTGACTGGGCAATCCGCCGCAGTACCGCGGCCAATGCCGGACCCTGCCGCACGGCGGACACTGCCGCCGCGTAGGGTTCCGCGAGGGCCAGCTGGACAAGGACGACGACGGCGAGCACCGCCGGCGCGACCGTTCCGGCCTGCACTGAAGGTGCTGCCAAAATCCCAGCCCCCAGGGCTCCCAGGGTGCAGGCAAGCACGGTCAACCCCTGGCCGATTCCATCAGCCCACGCGGAACGCTGTGCTGCCACCGTGGCTGCGTTGTCCTTCCGGGTCAAGGACGACAGGACTGCTCCGGCGACGCCGTTGGCGCTGAGCTCCGCGCGGGCGTCGAGGGCCGCGGCAACATCGCGCAGCACGAGCGAGCGCAGTTCCTGCTCGGCGCGTGCCGCGTTGCGGTCCGCTGTCAGGGCAAGAACCGGAGCCAGGACCAGCCCGACCACGGCGGTCGCTGCAACCGCCGGCACGGTGGCGGGAACCAGCAGCGCCGAGGCGACCACCGCCGACACCGCGACGGCGAGCGCTGACAGCGGGGGAAGCACGACGCGCGGCAGAACGTCGCGCAGCGTATCGACGTCGTCCACCACAGCTCCAAGGACATTGCCGCCCTGCAGGAGCCGCCGCAAGGACAGCGCCCGGGCGCTGAGAGTTGCCCAGAGCGCGCCCCGGAGCCTCGTCATGGCGGCGAAGACCGTGTCGTGGACGACCAGCCGTTCGGCGTACCTCAGCACCGCCCGGCCTATCCCGAAGAACCGGACGCCCACGATCGCTCCAAGCAAGTACAGGATGGGCGGTTGCTCGCTGGCCCGGATGATGAGCCAGCCGGACAGCCCGGACAGTGCCACGGCAAACAAGGCGGCGAGCGCCGCGAGCAGCACGGCACCGGCGAACTTGTAGCGGACGGGCGCCAGGATCCGCGCGAGGGCCTTGAGCGTGGAGATGGCGGTGCGGGGTTCAATTTCCCCGTCCGGTGTGGTTCCCGGAGTCGCGTCGCCCCGGAGCGGAGGAGGCACGGACACGGCGGATTCCAGGCACACGGGACCGGAGTGTTCCTGCGCGGCCACGCGGTCGCTCGTCCCGCCGTCGACGCTCACTACGTTGTCCGCCAGCTTCCGGGTCGCGGCGTCGTGGGCCACGAGGATGACGGTCGCGGCCCCCCGCAGCCCCGCGATCGCCGAACGGATGGCGTCCGCGGACGCGGCGTCGAGGTGGGCGGTGGGTTCGTCGAGCAGCAGGACCGTGGCACCGGCGTCGAGGCGCGCCAAGCCGCGGGCCACGGCCACCCGCCGCACTTCGCCAGGGCTCAACTCGGCAGGATGTTTGAACGCGAGGTGCTCCGCGGCGGCCTGCTCCAGGCAACGCATGGCCCTTGCGATATCAGCGTCCGGCGTGGATCCAGGGCCGGACGGCGCGAAGTCCTGGTTGCCGCCGTTCAGGTAAAGGATGATCTCGTCGAGCACCGTGCCGGCGACCATGACGGGATGCTGCGGAACCCAAGCGACCGCTCCGGCTTCCAGTCCGGTGACGGACCCTTCGATGGTTGCCAGCGGACCGTCGCCGATCGTGCCGGCGAGGACACCTACGATGGTGCTCTTGCCGGAACCGCTGCGGCCGTCAAGGGCGGTGATCTGCCCGGCCGGAGCCTTGAAGCCGATGGGCCCGACGGCGGCAGCCGTCCTTCCCGCGTACGTCACCGTCAGTCCGGTGACCACGACGCCGGCTGGCGCCCCGCTGCTGGCGTGCGCGCCGTCGTCGTGCCCGTCATTCAGCGGGCGTCCCGCCGGCGACTCCAGCACGGCGGTGGCTGCAGCCAAAGCCTCACGCCCGTCGTCGCTGGCGTGGTGGGCCGTGCCCAGCTCGCGCAGGGGAAGATAGCAATCGGGGGCCAGGATGAGGGCCAGCAAGCCTGCTTCCAGACCCATGTCGCCGGCCACGAGTCGAACCCCGATGAAGACGGCCACGACGGCGACGGAGATGGTGGCTATGAGTTCCAGGGCGAGGGCCGACAGGAAGGCAGTCCGCAGGGTTCCCATGGTGCGCGAGCGGTATTCCTCGGAGAGGTCCTCAAGGGCTGCGCGTTGTTCTCCCGCGCGACCCAGTCCAACCAGCACCGGAAGTCCCTTGGCCAACTCCAGAATGTGCCCCGAGAGCCTCCGCAGCGTGGATTGGGCTTCGCGCACCCGGTCCTCGGTATGGCGGCCGATCAGGACCATGAAGAGCGGGACCAGCGGCAGGGTCAGCACCACCACCACGGCGCTGACCCAGTCCGCGAAGAGGATCCGTACGCCGAGGAGCAAGGGCAAAGCGGCACAATTGACCAACGCGGGAAGGAACTGGGTGTAGTAGTTGTCCAGTGCATCAAGGCTCCGGGTCGCAAGCACGGCAAGGCCGCCGTCGTTCACGTCGCCGACCCGTCCCGCTGCCCCGGGGCCGAGTGCCCGCCCGAGCAGCCGGGACCGCAGCTCTTCCTTGACCCCGAGGGCCGCGGGGCGCGCCGCGACTCCCTGGCCCCAGACTGTCAGCGAGCGCAGGACAGCGCCCGCGGCGCCCCAAAGGAGTCCTTCGCGCCACCCCAAGCCGCCTGCCGCAAGTCCGGACAGCATCCCCGCGATGGCCTGCGCAATCAGTACCAGGGACAAGGCCTTGAGTGAGGACAGCAGGCCAAGGAAATACAAAGCCGATCGGGTGGCGGGTCCGGCAGGCAGCTGGGGCTTCATCCGCTACTCGCCGGCGTCGTGGGGTGAGTGTTTGGCGGCTGGTCCGCCCGGCGCCACATGGCCCACCAGCACCTTTGCCGCGATGGCGGGGAGGAAACCATGCGCGGGGGGAATATGTGCAGCGCTCACGCGGCGGCGGAACACCCAATAGGTCCAGGCCTGGTAGGCGATGACGAGGGGCAAGCCGACGGCAGCCACGATGCTCATCAGCCCCAGGGTGTAGGCGGAGGACGAGGCGTTGGAAATGGTGAGGTTGAAGGCAGGGTTCAAGGTGGACGGGATGACCACGGGGAACGCCGCGCCGAAGATGGACGCAGTGGCGCACACCAGGAACGCACCCAGGGCTCCGAAAGCCTTGCCCTCAGCGCCGCGGCGGGCAAGGACCCAGGCGCCTGCCGCTGCGAGGACTCCGAGGGCCACCAGGATCCACGTCAACGGCTTGCCGCTGAGCAGCTGCACGGCGACCATCCATGCCAGCAGCGGCAGCAATGCGAGCGGGGCGAGCCGCACAAACCAGCGGCGCGCCCGGTGGCGCACTGCGCCGTCGGTCTTCAGTGCCAGGAACGCGAGCGCATGCACCAGGGCGAACGCGACCACGGCGAATCCACCCAGCACCGCGTATCCGCTGAACCAGGCAAAGGGGCCGCCCTGGCGGTCGCCGTTCGAGTCGATCGGCAGCCCGGTGGTGGTCAGCGCGAGGGCAGCGCCGATGCCGAACGCGGCCGTGAACGAGCCCAAGGCGATCGCCCAGTCCCAGACGGTCCGCCAACGCGCGGTGTCCACTTTGCCCCGGTACTCGAAGGCCACAGCCCGGAAGATCAGGGCCACCAGGACAATGAGCAGCGGCAAGTAGAGCGCCGAAAACAACGAGGCGTACCACAGCGGGAAAGCCGCGAAGGTGGCACCGGCCGCGGTCAGCAGCCACACTTCGTTCCCGTCCCACACCGGGCCGATCGTGTTCAGCAGCACCCGGCGGTCGGTGTTGTTCCGGGCGAAGAGCTTCATGAGCATTCCGACGCCGAGGTCGAAGCCCTCCAGGAAGAGGTAACCCGTCCACAGCACGGCGATGGCCACGAACCAGACGGTAGGCAACAGTTCCATTCGAAAGATCCCTTTGCTTCCTAGTAGGCGAATGCCAGGACGTCGTCGCTGTCACCGGGCTGGCCCGGGGCACCCGGCGTCCCGCCGTCGTCGTCCTTCTTTTCCTTCTTTTCGCCCTGGCGGGCTTCGGCAAGCTCCGGCATGGCGGACACCACTCCGCCCCGGGCGTATTTGACCAGCAGCCGGACCTCGACCACCAGCAGGACCGCGTAGATGGAGGCCAACACGACCAGCGAGGTGATGAGCTCGGCGGCGGAGACGCCGGGTGAGACGGCCGCGGCCGTGAACATGAACACTTGGTCGACGCCGCTGGCGTCCGGATTGGGCGCGACGACGAACGGCTGCCGGCCCATTTCGGTGAAGATCCAACCGGCGGCGTTTGCACCGAAGGGAGCGAGGATGCCGAAGACCGCCAGGCGCATGATCCAGCGGGATTGCGGGACCATGCCCTTGCGGGTCACCCACAGGGCGAGCAACGCGGCAAAGGCAGCGATCCCGCCGAAGCCGATCATCATGCGGAAGCCCCAGTAGGTCACTTCCATGACGGGTACGTACTGGATGTCTTGGCCTGCCCGATCGCCGTACAGGGGATTGTCCGGCAGGTGGGTGCCGTACTTGGCCTTGTATTCGTCAAGGAGGCTGTTGACGCCCTTCACTTCGGTGTTGAAATCACCCTTGGCCAGGAAGGAAAGGATGCCGGGGACCTCGATCACGGCCACAATGTCGTTGCAGCTCTTGGACCCGAGGTTGCCGACGCTCAGCACGGAGAATCCGGTGCCGTCGTGGCAGGCGGCCTCGGCCGCGGCCATCTTCATGGGCTGTTGTTCGAACATCAGCTTGCCTTGCAAGTCGCCCGTGAATGCGGTGCCGGCGAACGAGATCATGGCGACGACGGCGCCGATCCGCAGGGAGGTGATCCACACCTTGTAGTCGGCCTTGTCCCGTCCGGGAATGACGGCTTCGCCTGCTACGGCCCGGCCATCGGCTCCTACGGTGTCAATGCCATCGTGGCGGCGGCGCCAGAGGTGGTACCAGGCAATGCCCAGGAGGAACGCACCGGCGACGGCCAGCGCGCCGAAGAGCGTGTGGGGTACGGCCACCATGGCGGTGTTGTTGGTGAAGACCGCCCAGGCGTCGGTCATGACGGGACGCCCGTTGACCATCGTGACGCCGACGGGGTGCTGCATCCAGGAGTTGGCCACGATGATGAAATAGGCCGAGAAGACCGAGCCGATCACGGCGATCCAGAGGCACGCGAGGTGGATGCCGCGCTTGAGTTGCTTCCAGCCGAAGATCCAGAGTCCCAGGAAGGTCGATTCCACGAAGAACGCCAGAAGCGCTTCCAAGGCCAGGGGCGCACCGAACACGTCGCCGACGAACCGGCTGTATTCGCTCCACGCCATGCCGAATTGGAATTCCTGCACGATGCCCGTGGCCACGCCCATGATGAAGTTGATGAGGAAGAGCTTGCCCCAGAACTTGGTCATCCGCAGGTATTCCACCTTGCCGGTGCGATACCAGAGGGTCTGGATGACGGCCACCACGAGGCCCAGCCCGATGGTCAACGGCACCATCATGAAGTGGTAGACCGTGGTGATTCCAAATTGCCAGCGTGCGATTTCCAAGGCGTCCATGGCTGTCCTTATTGTTCCGCCGCCCGCTGGCGGCGTCCATTTTCTACGTTGCGTAGAACCGACTTCTTCTACACAGTGTAGAACAAACCCCTGCGATGTGCTCACCACTCTTCCAGCGGTGTCACAGTGCCGCAAGGACACGCCGCGCCGCATGTTCTACCTCACGTAGAATCGCCGCCCGAAAAGCGGTAGATTGAGGGAGGAATGTTGGATCGTCGCACTTCCATACAGCCCGCGAAAACGGGCAAGGCAAGTGCGGAAAGTAGGGATGCGTTGATGGCAAGTCTTGGCGAACTGGAACGGGCGGTCATGGATCTCCTTTGGGCGGGCCAGGAGGCTGCGACAGCCAACAAACTCCGTGATCTGCTGGCGCAGGATTCCGCCGCCACGGATGGTATTGCAGGACACCAGGGCAAGGACCTCGCAGTCACCACGGTGCTGACGGTCTTGTCCCGCCTCGAGAAGAAAGGCCTCGTGGAGCGCGAACGCGGCACCCGCCCGCACCGCTACCAGGCTGTTTCGAGCCGCGCGGACCACACGGCGGACCTCATGCACGAGGCCCTCGGCTCCGCCCCGGACCGCGAAGCCGTGCTGGCCCGGTTCATCGGTTCCGTAAGCGAAAGTGAAGCCGCCACGCTGCGCAAGCTGCTCGGCAAAAACTAAACCCCCATGTTCTGGACCTCATATTTTCTGGCGGTCCTTGCTTTGGTGCTGGCCTGGCCGGTTCCTGTCCTTTTGTCGCGCGCCGAATGGCCGTCACGCGCACCCTTCATGGCAATGGTCCTCTGGCAGGCCATCGCACTCGCCGGTGGCCTCTCCATGATCGGCGCCATGCTCGTCTATGGGCTCGAGCCCATCGGCGACAACCTCATTGCGGGCCTGCGTTCCCTGGCCGGCATGGTGCTCCACAACGAGCCCACCACGGCACTGGGCTTCTGGCACTTGTTCGCTTTGTCCGCCGCGGCACTGTTGAGCGCCCATCTCGTATTCACCTTGCTGCTCACCTACGTCAAGATCGAGCGGCAGCGGCGGAGGCACCGCGAACTCCTCGCACTCCTGGCCTCACCGTCCGACGACGGCCCCGGCACCGTGGTCATCAACCACGACTCCCCCGTTGCGTACTGCCTGCCCGGCGGCGCACGGTCGGTGACCGTCCTGTCCGACGGCCTGATGGCTGCCCTCGAGCCCGCCGAGCTCCGGGCCGTCCTCATCCACGAGAATGCCCACCTCTCGCAACGCCATGACCTTCTCTTGTGGGCCTTCGCGGCGTGGCGCCAGGCACTCCCCTGGTTCCCCACCACGCGGCTCGCCCAGGTTGCGGTCAACTCCCTGATCGAAATGCTCGCCGATGACGTGGCCCTGCGCACCGAAAGCAAAGGAACACTCATCAAAGCGATCGCGATCGTGGCCAGCGGTTCCGCCCGTCCCGTGGAGCAATTCGCCCCGCCCGGAACAAGCAGCGACGACGCTTCCCCCGAAGGCAGCACCTTGAGCGGCACCGGCGGTGCCGATTCACCGCGTACGACGGCGTCGCGCGTCAGCCGGCTGCTCTCACCCAAGCCACCGCTTCCGGCAGCCCAGCGCGCCCTGGTCCTCGCGGCGTCGGCCATGTTGCTCGCTGTACCGACAGGCTTGCTGATTGTCCCGGGTTTGCTGGGCTGAACCGGATTGGACTGAGAAGACTGCCGGGCTACGCAGGCCTACCGGATCAGGCGTCGATGCGTTCCCGGTCCAGGTCCGCTGCGCCGGCAATAATGAAGTCCTTGCGCGGGGCGACATCCGATCCCATGAGTAGGTCGAAGGTGTCCTCCGCCATCTTCGCGTTCTCGATCCCCACTTTGCGGAGGGTGCGGTGGCGCGGATCCATCGTGGTCTCGGCGAGCTGTTCGGCGTCCATTTCGCCGAGGCCCTTGTAGCGCTGGATCGGCTCCTTGTAGCGCTTGCCCTCCTTGGCGAGCCTGGCCAGCAGGACGTGCAGTTCGGCCTCCGAGTACGTATAGATCATCTCGTTGGCCTTCTGGCCGGCGTTGATGACTTCCACACGGTGCAGCGGCGGGACGGCCGCATATACCCGGCCCTCGTCGATCATCGGACGCATGTACCGGAAGAACAAGGTGAGCAGCAGCGTACGGATGTGCGCGCCGTCGACGTCTGCATCGGTCATCAGGATCACCTTGCCGTAGCGGGCGGCGTCGATGTCGAAGCTGCGGCCCGAGCCGGCACCCACCACCTGGATGAGGGCTGCGCACTCCGCGTTGGAGAGCATGTCACCCACCGAGGCTTTCTGCACGTTCAGGATCTTGCCACGGATCGGCAACAGCGCTTGGAAGTCCGAGGACCGCGCCAGCTTTGCGGTGCCCAGTGCGGAGTCACCTTCCACGATGAACAGCTCAGAGCGTCCGACGTCGTCCGTGCGGCAATCTGCCAGCTTGGTGGGCATCGACGACGTTTCCAGCGCATTCTTCCGGCGCTGGGTTTCCTTGTGGACGCGGGCCGAGATACGGGACTTCATTTCGCTGACGATTTTCTCGAGCAGCAGGGCGGACTGGGCCTTGTCGTTGCGGTTCGCCGAGTTCAGGCGCGCGGTGATCTCATCCTCGACCACCTTGGCAACAATCGCCCTGACAGCCGATGTCCCCAGGATTTCCTTGGTCTGGCCCTCGAATTGCGGCTCGGCCAAGCGGACCGTCAGCACTGCCGTGAGGCCAGCCAGGACGTCGTCTTTTTCAATCTTGTCGTTGCCAGCTTTGAGCTTGCGTGCGTTCGTTTCGACGGCCTTGCGGAACGTCTTCAGGAGTGCCTGCTCAAAGCCGGCCTGGTGCGTGCCGCCCTTGGGCGTGGCGATGATGTTGACGAAGCTCCGCATAGTGGTTTCGTAGCCGATCCCCCAGCGCAGCGCGATGTCCACTTCACAGTCGCGTTCCACTTCAGCGATCTTGCTGTGCCCGTTTTCGTCAAGGACCGGAACGGTTTCCTTGAACTTGCCCGCACCATGGAGCCGCCAAATATCCGTGACGCCCGAATCCGCGGCGAGGAAGTCGACGAATTCGGAAATGCCGCCGTCGTGGTGGAAGACCTCCTGGTGCGGCCCGCTCTCGCCGGGGGTGCCGGGGAGCCGGCGCTCGTCCCGGACAGTGAGCTTGAGGCCCGGAACAAGGAAAGACGTTTGACGGGCGCGCGCGGCCAAGTCCTCGTAGGCGAACTTCGCGTCCGGGGTGAAGATCTGCCGGTCTGCCCAGTAGCGGATGCGGGTACCGGTGACGCCGCGCTTGGCCTTGCCGACGACGTCGAGCACCGAGTTCTCGACGAACGGTTCGAAGACCGACGTCGGGCTGAGCTTCGAGCCGGTGTCCTTGAATCGTCCGGGCTCGCCCCGGCGGAAGGACATCTGGTAGGTCTTGCCGCCGCGGTCCACCTGCACGTCCAGACGGGCGGAGAGCGCGTTCACTACCGACGCGCCAACGCCGTGCAGACCGCCGGACGCCGTGTAGGAGCCACCGCCGAACTTTCCGCCTGCGTGAAGTTTGGTGAAGACAACTTCGACGCCGGTGAGCCCGGTCTTGGGTTCCAGGTCAACGGGGATGCCGCGGCCGTCGTCGTGGATTTCCACCGAATTGTCCGCATGGAGGATGATCTGGATGTCGTGTCCGAAGCCTGCCAGCGCCTCGTCCACGGAGTTGTCGATGATCTCCCACAGGCAGTGCATGAGGCCGCGGGAGTCGGTGGAGCCGATGTACATGCCCGGACGTTTGCGGACCGCCTCCAGTCCTTCCAAAACTGAAAGGTGCCGGGCGTTGTATTCAGAACTCGGTGCCACGGGCGGGGCGCTCCTTCGGGGGTGTAACAGAGGCAAAAAACACTCCTCCTAGGCTAGCTGCCCCGGAGCCCGGACGAGAGCTGCCACTCCCAATCGTGCTGGACGCCACTTCCCGGTGTTACGCACATGTGATACGCGGACAGCGAACGTGACCCATCCTTGCCATGGTTTTGCTTCGAATGCTGGTTATATGGATACACAGAACTACTAAGGAGGCCGAACATGACAACAGCAGTTGCAGACCGCACACTCAATGCACTCGACCGGTGCGACCGTTGCGGGGCCCAGGCATATGTCCGCGTTGTACTCGAGTCCTCCGGCGGTGAGCTGCTCTTCTGCGGCCACCACGCACGTGCAGTAGAGGCCACGCTGCGGCCGATGACTTCGGACTGGCATGACGAGACGGCGCGCCTTCAGGAGAAGGAACCCGTCCTCGCCGACTAGCCCCAATGGCTGGCCCCCGCGGCCACCTGGCTGACAAAACTTCATAGAGACAGCGGCCCCCTCCGGACGGAGGGGGCCGCTTCGTTAACCGGGGTCTCCCGGCCCAGGCGGCAACGTTGCCTAGGCGCGGCCCGCGTCCCGGTGCGTCCTATCCTGCCTGGCCCTGGCCACGTCGGCAGCGATCTCCTGGTGCCCTTGGGCGCCAAGGCCGGCCACGACCCCAATGATGTCTTTATCGGGCCGGTTCTGGCTCAGTTTGGCCTTCGCCTCGATACGGCTGATCACCAGCTCGATGCCGACGATCGCACGCAACTGGCCGGAGACGTAGCGCTCCGGGGCGTCATCCACGGACCACGGCCGCTCGGAACGGGCTTCATTGAGCCCGGTCAGCCCCCTGACATGGTTCCCGAGCCACTCGGCGTCGTCATGGACGGCAAGCCTGCCGTAAACGTGGGTCGTGGAGTAGTTCCACGTCGGGACGACGCGTCCGTGCTCTTCCTTCGATGCATACCAGGTAGGCGAGATGTAGGCGTCCGCGCCCTGGATGATGACGAGTGATTCCCCGATCGAGGGCTCGGACCATTGCGGGTTGGTTCGGGCGAGGTGTCCGTGGAGCGCGCCGTGTTCGCCGATCGAGGGCTCGTAGATGAGCGGCAGGAAAGTCGCGAGCATGCCCTGTGATGTCATGGTGACCAGATTGGCTGCACCTGGCCGCGTCAGGAGGTCGTGGATCACGTCAGGACCGGCCTCGAAGTGCGCTGGGATGTACATGGGTTCTATTCTTCCTTTTCTGTGGCGGGTGGTCTCGGTGTTCTATTGGCCTTCAGCGGCCTTGGTCGGCGGGCTGCGGATTGAGACGGACCCGGACCGCCATGCCGGCGCAAGCAATGACGGCCAGCCCGCCGACGATCGTGGTCCAGCCCAGGGATTCGCCCAGCAACAGCCCTGCCCAGCAAATGCTCAGCACGGGCTGGATGAGTTGTACCTGGCTCACCTTGGCCATGGGCCCGACGGCGAGGCCCCGGTACCAGGCGACGAAGCCGAAGAACATGCTGACGACTCCGAGGTATGCAAAAGCGGCCCATTGGACCGGTGAGGCTGACGGCGGCTGCTGGGACACGGAGAGTGCTGTCAGGCCGGCCATCAACGGCAGGGCCAGGACGAGCGCCCAGGATACGGTCTGCCATGCGCCGAGTTCGCGGGCGAGCAGGCCACCTTCCGCGTAACCGATGGCCGCGGAAACGACGGCGCCGAGGAGGAGCACGTCTGCCCAGTTGAGTTGCCCGAACCCACCGGACTGCGCTGGGTTACCGGCCTGCGATAGGGCAAATCCGATGGCCGCAACGGCCCCTACGGCCGTGACCAGCCAGAAGGCTGCCGGAGGATGCTCACGCCCGCGGAGCACCGCGGCGGTTGCCGTCGCAGCAGGCAGCAGGGCGATGACGACAGCGCCGTGGCTGGCCGGCGCCGTCGTAAGCGCGAATGAGGTGAGTAGCGGAAAGCCGACAACTATCCCGGCGGCGACCACCGCGAGCCGTGCCCATTGTTTGCCTCGCGGAAGGCGCTGCCTGGTGAGCGCGAGGGCGGATGCCGCGAGTATCGCTGCGACGACGGCACGGCCGGAGCCGATGAACAGCGGCGATAGTCCACCCACCGCCACTCGGGTGAAGGGAACAGTGAAGGAAAACGCCGCTACTCCGAGGAGGCCCCACCAGAGGCCCGTTATCGAGCGGGACGGTATCACTTCTCGAATAATTGTAGTAGCGCTACTATTATCTTTCATGAACAACGATAGCAGTTCCAGGATTGCGATGCGACTGCGGGAATGGATCACCGGGGCCGCTCCGGGATCCCGGCTGCCGTCCACGCGGTCACTGGTTGCCGAGTACCAGGCCAGCCCTGTGACGGTGCAGAAGGCCTTGCAGACGCTCACTTCGCAGGGCTTGATCGAGAGCCGGCCCGGCGTCGGGACCTTCGTCCGGGCCGTCCGGACAGCGCGCCCCTCGGACTACGGCTGGCAAACCGCAGCGTTGCGTGCGCCGCAGGCGCCTTCCCGCTCAGCCTCCACCACGATGCGCGACACCTCGAACGCCACTATTGCCTTCCACTCCGGATACCCGGACCGGGAACTCCTGCCGGAACGGCTTGTCCGGGCCGCTCTCGCCCGCGCGGCCCGCGGCGACGCTGCCCTGTCCCGACCTCCGGCGCCGGGACTTCCCGAATTGCAGTCCTGGTTCGCGCACGAACTCGGCACCGCGACGCCGGCAGGACTCACCCCGCCGACACCGAGCGACGTCATCGTCCTGCCGGGAAGCCAAGGCGGCCTCAGCTCCATCTTCACGGCATTGGTGGGCCACGGGCAGCCACTGCTCATGGAATCCCCGAGCTACTGGGGAGCCATCCTGGCCGCGACCCAGGCCGGAGTCCGCATCGTGCCGGTGCCCAGCGGAGCCGAGGGGCCCGAGCCCGAAGAATTGGCCAGGGCCTTTGAGGAGACGGGCGCCCGGTTGTTCTACGCCCAACCGAACTATGCCAACCCCACCGGTGCGCAGTGGTCCGCCCGCCGTGGGGAAGAAGTCCTGGATGTTGTCCGGGAGTACGGCGCCTTCCTCGTCGAGGACGACTGGGCCCACGACTTCGGCATCACGTCGACGCCGGTACCCATCGCCGCACGTGACGATTCGGGCCATGTGGTCTACTTGCGCTCCCTCACGAAAAGCGTTTCACCCGCCATCCGCGTTGCCGCGGTCATTGCTCGCGGCCCGGCCCGCGAACGCATCCTTGCGGACCGGGCAGCCGAGTCGATGTACGTCAGCGGGCTCCTCCAGGCTGCGGCACTCGATGTGGTCACGCAGCCGGCCTGGCAGACGCATCTGCGCAGCCTCCGCCATCAGCTTCAGTCGCGCCGCGACCTCCTTGTCACGAGCCTTCGTGAGCACGCCCCCCAGGCCCACCTCAGCCTCATCCCCAAGGGAGGGCTGAATCTCTGGGCACGCCTGCCGGACGGCACGGACCTCGAGGGGCTGACCCGTGACTGCGAGAGTGCCGGGGTGATGATCGCGGTCGGTACTGAGTGGTTCCCCGCCGAACCGGCGGGACCGTTCATCCGGCTCAACTATGCGGGACCCAACCCATCGGCGTTCCCGGAAGGTGCCCGCATCCTTGGCCACGCGCTCGAACGGAACAGCCCTTAGATACAGCCGCTGATGCAAAAGTGGACCCCCGGGGAATCCGGGGGTCCACTTTTGACGGGCGGTGCCGGCTAAGGCATGGCGTCCGTTGCTTTAGTCAAGGTAGTCGCGCAGAACCTGCGACCGCGAGGGGTGGCGCAGCTTTGACATCGTCTTCGATTCGATCTGACGGATGCGTTCGCGGGTGACTCCATAGACCTTGCCGATTTCGTCTAAAGTCTTCGGCTGGCCGTCGGTAAGGCCGAAGCGCATCGCGACGACGCCTGCTTCCCGCTCGGACAGGGTATCGAGCACTGAGTGCAACTGTTCCTGGAGGAGGGTGAAGCTTACGGCGTCCGCGGGCACAACCGCTTCGGAGTCCTCGATGAGGTCGCCGAATTCGGAATCGCCGTCCTCGCCCAGCGGAGTGTGCAGCGAGATGGGCTCGCGGCCGTACTTCTGGACTTCAACGACCTTCTCGGGAGTCATGTCCAGCTCGAGGGCAAGTTCCTCAGGCGTAGGTTCGCGCCCAAGGTCCTGCAGCATCTGGCGCTGGACGCGTGCCAGCTTGTTGATGACTTCCACCATGTGCACCGGGATGCGGATGGTACGGGCCTGGTCCGCCATGGCGCGGGTGATGGCCTGACGGATCCACCAAGTGGCGTAGGTGGAGAACTTGAAGCCCTTGGTGTAGTCGAACTTCTCCACTGCACGGATCAGGCCCAGGTTGCCTTCCTGGATGAGGTCCAGGAAGAGCATGCCGCGGCCTGTGTAGCGCTTGGCCAGCGAGACCACGAGGCGCAGGTTGGCTTCGAGGAGGTGGTTCTTGGCCCTCTTGCCGTCGTGGATGATGAACTCGAGTTCACGCTTCAGCTTCGGGTCCATGGAGCCGTCGTCGGCGTTGATCTTCTCTTCTGCGAAGAGACCCGCTTCAATGCGGAGCGCAAGGTCGACTTCCTGCTCAGCGTTCAACAGGGCAACCTTGCCGATCTGCTTCAGGTAGTCCTTGACGGGGTCGGCCGTGGCACCGGCTGACATGACCTGCTGGACAGGCGCGTCATCGTCATCGGCATCCGAGTAAACAAAGCCGGAGCCGGTGGTCGCGGGCTTCTTGCCCTCTTCGCCTTCTTCGACTTCCTCCGTGAGCTCTGCTTCGTCGGGAACGACGGCGTCAAAATCCTCGGCTTCTTCTTCGGAGTCCTCGTCGGCGCCGGCGGACTTGTTGGCTGCTTCGGCAGCGGCCTTGGCGCCGGGCTTGGGCCCGCGCTTCTTGGGTGCCGGCTTGTCGGCACCTGCAGTCGAAGCATTGGCAGCACGCGTTGCCGCACGCTTCGCAGCTGTAGCCGCCTTCTTTTCTTCGGCGGACAGTTCGGCCAGGGCGGCGGGTTCCTTCTCGGCGGAAGACGGGGTCACAGAAAACCTTTCTAGCGGCGGTCTGTGGAATCACCATGGGGGCAACACCACTATGACCCTGTCAAGTCCGTGATCAACATCAAGTGCCATCGCCGACTGCAGAGTCTTTAGGTAAAACTCCCGACGGCGCCTTAATGTTCCCTAGAGTTCAGGGGACGTTAACGGCACTTGAAACACGGACCCAACCGGGTCTCGGCAACCATTGTCTCACGGTTTTGAGTTCCGGGGGTCGATATCCGCTACCGGGCAGACAATTACGTGCCGCACGGATTTCACTCAATGTGACGCTCCTGGAGTCACCCCGGGGCTTGGAGTCATGCCACCGCACCACCGAACTTCCGCCACGCGGACGACTTGCTTTTGGCCCAGCCGCAGACTGTTCCGCGCCTCACCACCTCGGCGAGCAACTCCGCGAGTCGATAGCCCCGTTGTTCAGCGTCAGCCTGGGACAGGAGCTCGCGGGCGAACGAACCGCTCCCCCGGCACCACTGAATCCACCCCCGGATCGTAAGCGTTGCAGCGCGCGCCTCCCCACCACTGCGCCGGGAGAGCATCGCCAGAACCCGGTCCAGGCTCGTCAACCGTCTCCAGTCGGGGTTCTCCGGGTAGAGGCCCAGGAGCACGTCTCCATAGCGCAAGACGCTGACATCCGTGGCCGGAGTCCGCTTGCCCGCTGCTGGTGGAGGGGGACAGAGACCGGGCGGAACGACCAAGGAACCCTGTTCATCGTCGTCTTGGTCAAAGAAGCCGAAGGCCTCCGCACCGCCACAAGCGACGGTTTTCCCGGCAGCCGCCAGGACCACCACGGCGTCGCGCCAGGCGGGGACCCGCAGGCTTGCCCGGAGGAACGCCGCAGCCTCGCCGTCGAACTCCCCTGGGCGGCTGGAATCGAGGACCCCGCTCCACACATCCAGCATTTCTTCGAATGCCTTCCTGCTCCGCCATAGCCGGAGCAATTCCCCAAGCGTGGCGTCTTCCGTGCACATGAATTCCGGATCACGGACGGGCTCGTCCTCAGGCCCCAACAACAGTGGCGATTCCAAGACGTTGCTCCCCCTGAACACCATTTCCGCGTTGAGCCGGCTATCCAGGATCTGGTCTACGGGACGGCCGGGAAGGGGACAGCACTCCACATCGGTGCAGAATGCGCTTCGCCAGTAGTCGGAACCAATGAACCATGCATCCCGCAACACCAAGCCCCGATGATCCAGGACGCGTACCAGGGCTTCCAGCAGCGGCAGGCCGTGCGGCACGGCGCCGCCGGCGTCCCAACCGTCGTCGCTGAAGAATGCCAAGAGCACGCCGTCGGCGTCATGGTCCGCTTCCAGATACTCACCGATCCTCCGTGAGTACGCGGCAAGCCCGCGGTCGGATCTCTCGCCCGGAAGGTCCACGCGGAGTGTGGCGCCAAGTGTCTGCCCCCGCAGCGTGATGGCAACGAGGCTCTCCTTTGGCCAGAGCCCCAAGGCGTGGGGAATGAAGCCGAGGATGTCCTCGGGCCGGAAGACGGTCACGCGGTTGTCTGCTGTCATGAATCCAGCATCGGCATCAATGGCGGGCCACGGCAGGCCTCAATTGCCCTATGTGGACAAAGGTGTCCGTCGACCCCTGTGGAGGAACACCGCGAAAACAGGCTACGGCGTGGAACTCCGCTGCTTCGCGAGACGTTCGCGGCGCAATTCCACGCGGCGCCGGCGCTGGTTCGCCAACGACACGAGGAGCGGCGGGACGTGGACGCCTTGGGCGGCCATCTGACGGCGCACCTTGCGACGGGTCATGAGGATCAACACCGTGCCCACGAGAAGGAACAGGAACTGCACGCTCAATGCGATGCGGAAGGACGCCAGGCCGTACAGCTCCCCGCCCGAGAAACCACTCGTGTGGAGAATGTCGAGGATGAGCCCAACCAGGTAGATCGTCAGGAGCGCGGCAACGAAGCCGCCCACATTGACGATGCCCGTGGCGGTACCAATCCTGTGGGAAGGATTGAATGTCCGGGCAAAATCAAAGCCGATCATGGACCCGGGTCCGCCGATCGCCAGGGCAATCACGAGCAATGCAAGCAACCACAGGGGCGCCCTGCTGGGCAACAGCAGGACAGCAGCCCAGGCAAGTGCCGTAGCCGCCGTGATCAGGAGCACCATGGCCGAGCGCCGCATCGGGTGCCTGGCCACGAAGGTTCCAAACAGAGGGCCCACGAGAATGCTGGTGACGACGAACAGTCCCATCAGGGCGGACACAGTGGCCGGGTTCAGGCCCTGCGCCGAGACCAGGAACGGGTAGCCCCAGGACATGGCGAAGACGTTGCCGCTGAACTGGACAGTGAAGTGGCACCAGAGTCCCAGGCGCGTGCCGGGCTGCTTCCAGGCACGCGCGAGGGTCACGCCCGTGGCGCGCAGCCCCTGCGCGTTCTCCCTGGGCGGGTGGCCCGGCGGAACGTCCCTGAGCAAGGCAAGGACAAGGACGACGGCGAGCGCGGACAACGAGCTCAACGCCAGGAAAGCCGTGTTCCAGCCTGCCGAATGAAGGACGAGGGCGAAGGGCACCACACTGATGAGCTGGCCGAGCTGGCCCGACATTCCCGTCAGCTGAGTGACGAGCGGAACCCTCGCCGGCGCGAACCAGATCGGCACGAGGCGGATCACGGAGACGAAGGTCATGGCGTCCCCGGCGCCGACCAGGACCCTGCCGAGCACTCCAGCCGGAACAGCGTCGGCATATGCCAGCTGGAGTTGACCGAGGCCCATGAGTACGGCACCGCTGGCGATCATGGCGCGCGAGCCGAAGCGGTCAACCAGGAGCCCAACCGGTATTTGGAGGCCTGCGTAGACCAGCAGCTGAAGCACGGTGAAGAAGGAGATGGCCGCCGCGCTGGCATGGAACCGTTCGGTAGCCTCCAGCCCGGACACACCAAAGGATGTGCGCTGGGCCACTGCCACAAGGTAGGCAAGCACCCCGATCGTCCAAATGAGCCAGGCGCGGGGTGCGTTCACCCTTCCATTATGCCCGGGGCCGCATTAAAGCTGCTTTATGGGCGCGCATCTTTACGTGCGAGATACGCCTCAACCGCCGCGCCCAGATCCTCGGCGTTGGGCAATTCGTCGTTCTCGTCGGCCAGCAGGGAACGGCGGACCGTTCCCTCGGCCTTGTCGTCATAGCGGGACTCCAGCTTGGAAACGACCTGCTGGACGTCCTCGGATGCTTCCACTTGTTCGGCGATCTGCCTGCCCACTTCCCTGCCGGCCTCGCGAAGGCGGTCCGTCGGCAGCATCAGGGACGTGGCTGCACCGAGGTATTCGAGTCCCGCCACCGCTGCCGGCGGGTACTCGGCATCCGCAAGGTAGTGCGGGACGTGGATGACATACCCGGCCACTTTCCGCCCGGCTTCGGCCAGCCGCAACTCGAGGATGTGGCCAATGGCCGCAGGAACCTCGACCGTCGGCTTCCACGTGGAAATGCCCTCGATGAGTTCCGGACGGTTGCCGTGCACCGTGACACCAACCGGCCGGGTGTGCGGAACCGGCATAGGGATGGAGTGAATCCAGGTCACCAGGTTGACGTCCAGTTTTTCCACGATCCCGACGACGGCGCGCGCGAAACGCTCCCACTGGAGGTCCGGTTCAAAACCGGCAAGCAACAGGAACGGCTCGCCCAAGCCGTCATTCAGCTTGTAAAGCGCCAATTGAGGGGCTTTGTAGTCTTCCAGATGGTCTTCGACAAAGCTGATGTGGGGACGGCGCGTGCGGTAGTCGATGAGCTGGTCGGCGTCGAACACAGCCACCGTTTCGACTTCGAGCGTATCCAGCAGTTCCCGGTTGATCTGCTGGACCACGTGCCCGGCGTCAGCGAATCCCGTGAAGCCCATCAGCATGTTGAGGCCCCTGGTGTCCGGGCTGTGGAAGAGCTCGATGTTGCTCGCGTAGAGCGACTCAGGGTCAAGGAGTGAGCCGGAAATCCGTTCAAACACGGCATGTTCCTTTCGCAGTTTCAAGTTCATTGGAGGAGCAGGCGGCTGCACGCCGCAGCGGATGCCTTGGCGGCCGGCCGCGCTCCATGTATTGGTACAACGCCCCGGACGGGCCGCGCATTCCTGTCGGCCAATGTGCCGCAACTCTCATTTAATTGCTTTCCGGCGCGGCAGACAGACTACGATCGAGACGTGCCGCCGTGTGCGGACCCAAGCAACCACCGACGTTGTCCCAGGCGGACAACGGAGGGGTACCAGGGCCGGGCGCCTAACATGCAGCCCGGCCAAGCCATGCAGAGAGAGATGAGGACAAATCCTCGTGGTGAAGACTACAGACATCACCCTTGGCACTATCGCCAAGGACCTGAAGAAGGCGCCCAGCGACGCACTCGTGATAGCCGTCGGTCAGGGGGAAGACGGGCCGGTACTGCTCGGGAACCCCTTGGGCGCGAAGGCCGCGGAAACCCTCGCGGCTTCATTGGGCCTCCTCGGCATCACGGGAGCAGCCGATCAGGTACACCGTCTGCCGGGTCTTCCGGAGACCGGTTCGGGCGTCCTCGTCCTGGCGGGTGTCGGCAAAGTCGCCGACGACGCCCTCCTGGCCGAGGAAACCCTGCGCCGGACTGCGGGATCCGCCGTCCGCCAACTTGCCGGTTTGTCCTCCGTGACACTGGCCCTCCCTACGGCGTCCCTCGCCGACGTCGCAGCCGTCGCCGAAGGCGCTGTGCTGGGTTCCTATTCCTATACAGAGCACCGCTCCAGCAAGGACGGCCTCAAGGACCCGGTCGGCAAGGTCCTGATCCACACGGCGTTTGACGGCAAGGACGTCCAGCCCGCGCTCGATCGGGCCTTGCTCGTGGGACGCGCGGTCAACGCCACCCGCACGCTGGTCAACGAGCCTCCGAGCCACCTCTACCCGGAGTCCTTTGCCGAAGCTGCCAAGGAACTCTCCAAGGGGCTGCCGGTCAAGGTCACCGTGTGGGACGAAAAACGCCTCGAAAAGGACGGGTTCGGCGGAATCCTGGGCGTTGGAAAAGGTTCGACCCGCCAGCCGCGCCTCGTCAAGGTGGAGTACGCCCCGGCCAAGGCCACCAAGAAGATCGCCCTGGTCGGTAAGGGCATCACCTTTGACACCGGCGGCATTTCCATCAAGCCGGCCCTCGGCATGGGCGACATGAAGAGCGACATGGCGGGCGCCGCCGTCGTACTTAATACTGTCCTGGCCGTCGCGGGGCTCGGGTTGCCCGTCAAGGTGACCGCGTGGCTCTGCATCGCCGAGAACATGCCCTCGGGCGCTGCACAGCGCCCGGCAGACGTCCTTACCGTGTACGGCGGCAAGACGGTCGAAGTCCTCAACACCGACGCCGAGGGACGCCTGGTCATGGCGGACGGAATCGTCGCGGCCAGCCTCGAGCAGCCGGACGCCATCATCGACGTCGCGACGCTGACGGGCGCCCAGCTGATCGCCCTCGGCAACCGCACTGCCGGAGTCATGGGTTCCGACTCCGTCACGGGCGCGCTCAAGTCCGCGGCAGACCGCGCGGGCGAACTCGTGTGGCCGATGCCGCTGCCGGAGGAGCTTCGGGCCAGCCTCGATTCGCAGGTGGCGGACATCGCCAACATCGGCGAACGCCACGGTGGAATGATGACGGCGGCCGTGTTCCTGCGTGAGTTCGTCGGGAAGGACGCCGAGGGCAAGCAGATCCCCTGGGCGCACGTCGACATCGCCGGCCCCTCCTTCAACAACGGCAGCCCCTACGGCTACACGCCCAAGCAAGGCACCGGCTGCACTGTCCGGACGCTGCTCGCTTACGTCGAAGACGTGCTGGCGACAGCCTAAGCAAGTCCCAAGTGGGGCCGGTTCATGACCGGCCCCACGGCCCGACGTGAGTCTGGCCACAAGCGCTCCACAAATGCCCCGGCAGGGTGGAGCATGGATAAGTGGTTCGCTAAGGTGAACCACGGTAGTCACAAATGCAAGAGAACTTCGGTGCTGGCATAATCGCGGCAGTACAAGTTCCAAGACCAGATGACGCGTAGTCGCGTGTCATCGCTCACGCGAGGGAGCGTCCTAGTGGCCGATCAGGCAACTGCGCAAGAATTCGACATCCTGGTACTCGGTGGCGGCAGCGGCGGCTACGCCACGGCTCTGCGTGCCGTTCAGCTTGGTTTCACCGTTGGCCTCGTCGAGAAGGGAAAGCTCGGCGGCACCTGCCTGCACAACGGCTGTATCCCCACCAAGGCCCTGCTGCACTCGGCCGAACTGGCCGACCACGCACGCGATTCCGCCAAGTACGGCGTCAACGTCACGTTGGACAGCATCGACATCACGGCCGTGAACGCCTACAAGGACGGAATCGTCGCCGGTAAGTACAAGGGCCTGCAGGGACTCATCAAGTCCAAGGGCATCACGGTCATCGAAGGCGAAGGCAAGCTGCAGGGCACCGACACCGTCGTCGTGAACGGCACAGCCTACAAGGGCAAGAACATCGTCCTGGCCACGGGTTCCTACTCCCGTTCCCTGCCCGGCCTGGAAATCGGCGGCCGCGTCATCACGTCCGATGAAGCGCTGACCATGGACTACATCCCCAAGAGCGTCATCGTCCTCGGCGGCGGCGTCATCGGCGTCGAATTCGCTTCCGTGTGGAAGTCCTTCGGCGTCGACGTCACGATCGTCGAAGGCCTCCCCTCCCTCGTTCCCAACGAAGACACCGCCATCGTGAAGAACCTTGAGCGCGCTTTCAAGAAGCGCGGCATCAAGTTCAGCACCGGCGTCTTCTTCCAGGGCGTCGAGCAGGACGACAACGGAGTGAAGGTCACCCTGGTTGACGGCCAGACCTTCGAAGCCGATCTCCTCCTGGTTGCCGTTGGCCGTGGCCCCGTCACCGCCAACCTCGGCTACGAAGAGGCAGGCGTCACCATCGACCGCGGCTTCGTCATCACCAACGAGCGCCTGCACACCGGCGTCGGCAACGTCTACGCCGTCGGCGACATCGTCCCGGGCGTCCAGCTGGCCCACCGCGGTTACCAGCAGGGCATCTTCGTCGCCGAAGAGATCGCCGGCCTGAACCCGGTAGTCGTGGAAGACGTGAACATCCCGAAGGTCACCTTCTGCGAACCTGAAATCGCCACCGTCGGCTACACCGAAAAGGGCGCCAAGGAGAAGTTCGGCGAGGACCAGGTCCAGACCCAGGAATACAACCTGGCCGGCAACGGCAAGAGCTCCATCCTGGGCACCGGCGGCATCGTGAAGGTTGTCCGCCAGAAGGACGGCCCCGTCGTCGGTATCCACATGATCGGTTCCCGCATGGGCGAGCAGATCGGCGAAGCACAGCTGATCGTCAACTGGGAAGCACACCCGGAGGACGTGGCACAGTTCATCCACGCACACCCGACGCAGAACGAGACCCTGGGCGAAGTCCACCTCGCGCTGGCAGGAAAGCCGCTCCACGGCTAAGTCTTTACGCAAGACACCCGGTCCTGGGGGGGGGGGGGGGGGGGGGGGGGGGGG